>NZ_JACHMK010000001.1:0-656505 GCF_014208035.1 Schaalia hyovaginalis
CCCTCGGAGTCGAGGGGCACCGGAACTCCGACCCCGTGGCTCGCCGGGATCGCGATCGGATAGGACTCGAAGGAACGCCACGGGTAGACGACGCGATCGCCCGGCTCGCACACCGCGCCGAGAGCCGCCACGAGGAGCGCCGAGGAACCGGTCCCGATGCACACCTGATCGGGATCGACGCCGTGCCGCACGGCGATGGCCCCGCGGAGCGCGACCGCGGTGAGATCCGGGTAGCGATTCACCGCCTCCAGGGCGCGCCGCATCGCCTCCGTCACCGTCGCCGAGGGCGGTAGCGGCATCTCGTTCGAGGAGAGCTTGACCGCGCCTTCGGCGCTCTTGCCGGGCGCGTATCGGGGCAGGGCCCGGACCGCGGGTCGGATCGGAACTTTGAGCTCGCTCATGACTCAGTCCTACCGCACTCTCGGCGAAGAAGGACGAGGTATTCGCACTGCGGCCCCCTCCGCCCCCGCATCATCCGGGCGCCATCGCGTGCGCGCTCCGCGATGCTGGGGAAGACTGGGGGCATGGAATTCCTGCTCCGCCTCATCGCGACCATGGCCGGCATCTGGGCGGCCACCCTGATCGTGCCCGATATCGCCTTCGCCACCGGCTCGACGACCGGCGCCAACCTGCTCACCCTCGCCGTGATCGCCCTCGTCTTCACGCTCGTGAACTCGATCGTGAAACCGGTCGTCAAGACTCTCGCCTTCCCACTCTACCTCCTGAGCTTCGGGCTCTTCGCCCTGGTCACCAACGCCCTCATGTTCATGCTGACGGGGTGGCTGTCGACCAGGCTGGGCTTCGCCCTGTCGACCGGCGGCTTCCTCTCCTGCCTGGCGGGCGCGCTCATCACGGCGATCGTGTCCTCGATCATCGCCTCGCTCGTCGGCGCCGGGAAGAACGACTGAACGGCTTCAGTCCAGGATCCGTCGCGTCTCATAGCGGAATTCGGTCGTCCTCGTCCGATCATTCAAGCCGAGCCCTTCCGCCCTCGCCGCCTCCCACGAGCGCACGGGGGCGAACGACGGGTCCTCCCCACTCGCCCCCGACCCCTCTTCGATATCGGCCATGAGCGACCTGTAGGTCGCAAGGTCATGGGCCGCGGGCACACCCGGACTCCCGCCGGAACGCCCTCGCCCGTCGAAATGGACCGTCACCACGCCCTCGGCATTGCCCGCGCCGTCGAGGGCGGGAACGATGTCCCGGGTGTTCTCCAAAGCCAGAACACCCACGCCCGCCGGAGGCGAGGAAGCGGCGATCGGCGATCCCGCCGTCAACGCCGAAACGACCGAATAGCGCGCACCCACCGCAGGGTCGGAGGCGAGGCGCGCCGCCACGATCCCGCCTTGGGAATGCCCCACGAATTCGACGGGCTCACCCCGGCCGATACCGGCCATCTCCATCGCCCGCAGGACAGCGCGGGACTGATCGGACTCGACGTCGGCCACCTCTTGGAGATTGGTGAGCATGTCCTGCGGATTCGATCCGCCCGCACCCCACCTCTGCGTACCGCGGATGACGACGCTCCACGAGGTCCGCATCCGGCCATCGGGGAGGGGCGTCTCATGCTTGAGGATCTTCAAGCCGCCCCGCTCACCGCCCGAAGGGAGGTCCGAAAGCTCGCCGAGCAGCTCCGAGGGAGTGCGAGGAGTGGCGTGCCCGGTCGGCGCCGCAGGAGCAGGCGACGCCCCATCCGACACGTTCGCGCCCACGAGAACGACCTCGCGGGGAAGCATGCGAGAGACGACGAAGCGCGCCACGAGGGGAACGGCTCCAACTCCCGTCCAGTATCCCCTCGCCTTCACACGAGCATCGGACGCCTCCGGCGCCCCCGTTGAGAACCCGCCGCCGGCGCCCAACACCGGCGACTCCGCCCCTCCCCCGAATCCGCCTTCCGGGGATCCGCCGGCGCCACGACTCGCACTCGGCCCTGAGATCGGTCCGATGACTTCGATGCCACGGCTCCGCCCATGGACGAGCGCCCCCGCGACGAGGGCCCACGCGCCGGCCACTCGAGCGGCCCGCCGGGTCCCCCCTCCACCGCGCCCGAACCACCCCGGCCCCGCGATCCTCCCCCCGAGGAGCAGGGCGTCCCACTCGAATCGCGGCCCGACCATCCCATCGCCCTTGCCGGTGGCGAAGGCCCAGACGGCGAGCCCAAGATCGGCGATCAGCACCCGGTCTTCAAGGAGACGCGCACCGGGGAGGAGCGCCACGAGGGGATCGAGGCGTGCGCCCCACGCCCCGCCGCTCAAATCCGGGACATTGAGTGATCCATCGCTCGCGAAGAGCCGGAGAGCCTCGCCTTCTGCGATGTCCAGGATCGCCGAGGCGAATGCGAGGCGTTCAGCACCGCCCTCCGCCATGCGCAGCAAGCGCAGCACGTCGGTGCGCGCGCATCCGCATGCGTCCACCGCCGCCCTCGACGCCTGCGGAACCAGGGAGACGCTGCTCGAGGCGAGCTCCTCCGCTCGTGAACAGCCCGCGGCCAGATGCTCCAGCTCCGCCACGATCTCCCGGAGGCGCATCGCAGCGCGGCGCAGTTCCTCCGTGTCGACCCGCACGCGGCCCGTCGTGACGAGGACCCGTTCAAGATCACCATCCACTTTCAAGCCCCCCGCCTCCCGCGACGCCCGTCCCGCTCCCCGACCCGAGCGCGGTGAGGAAGGGATCCATGGTCGCCGCCGCGGCCCGCCAGCACGTTTGTGCCTCCACGGTCTCGAGGAAGCTGACTTCCCCCGCGAGGGCCGCGCAGGCGAGGCGCACGGAAGCTTGTGCCGTGCTCACTTGGGCGCATACCGCCGAAACAGCGGTTCTCGCCCCCTCGCCCGCGCTTCCCTCCCATGAGTCGAGGCGGATCGCGGCGAGCGACGCCGCCACGGAGGCGAGTTCATCGTCGACGAGGCTCATGAGGCGCAGCGCTTCTTGCGCATTGAGGATCGCGAGGCTCATCGTCCCCCCGTTCGTCCGAGTGATCCTTCATATCAGCGACCGTAGGGGCGCGCCCCTTCAGGAGGCGCACGGGCGATGAGAGAATGTGGATTCCGCCGCTGCCCGCGCTCCTGTGGACGCGGAGCTCCGGGGACGCCGGAGAAATCCGGAGAAGTCGGGGCAGGCCGGGGAGGCCCGATGGGCCGGGCGCCATCACTGAAAAGAGGGAGAGGGACGATGCGGCAGTGGACGAAGACGGATCAACGGCCCGGGCGCATCGCCTTCGAAGCCTCGGGGCTCGCCTGGCTGGCCGAAGCGGGCCCGCAGGGCGCGAAAGTCGTGCGCGTGCTCGAAAGCTCACCGACCCGCCTGCGTGAAGAGCACCTGGTGTCCGCACCCCCGACCCGGACCGCCGCCGAGGACTTCGGGCGCGCCCTGGCGCGCACGCACGCCGCGGGGGCCTCGCACCTCGGGGCGCCGCCGCCCGGCTACACGGGCGCCGGATGGATGGGCGAAGCGCCGCTCCCCCTCCTCGATGAGGAGGCCACCGGCTCCTGGGGCGCCTTCTACGCCGAGCACCGCCTCCTCCCCTACGTGAAGGGCGCGCCCTTCACCAGCGCGGACCGCATCGCGATCGACAGACTCTGCGAACGCCTCGCATCGGGAGAGCTCGATCATTCCCAACCGGCACTCGTCAGCAGGAGCGGGCGAGCCGCGCGCACGCACGGCGACCTCTGGTCGGGGAACGTCATGTGGACCGAGGGCGGTGCCGTCCTCATCGATCCGGCGGCTCAAGGCGGTCACGCCGAAGAGGACCTCGCCGCTCTCGGGCTCTTCGGCTGCCCCCACCTGGAGCGCATCCTCGCCGCCTACGACGAGGCCTCACCGCTCGAAGCGGGCCGGGCCGAGCGGGTGGACCTCCACCGCCTGCACATCCTCTTCGTGCACGCATTCCTCTTCGGCGGGGCCTACGTCGGCGACTGCATGCGGATCGTTCGTCGTTTCACCTGAAGCGCTCCGCGCCCCGCCCTCGGCGAGCCTCCCCGAGCACTCCGAGCGCATCGGGCGGAAGGCGGACCGAAATGGGGGCGGATTCTGGAATGATGGGGCCATGAGCGCTGATTGGTCCTCCCTCTTCTCCCCGAATCACGGCTACGCCGACCTCGCCGCGCACGGCGAACCCCTGTCCCCCCTCGACGGCCGCTACCGCTCGGCCGTCGCACCGCTCGCCAATCACCTCTCCGAGGCGGGCCTCAACAGGGCCCGCGTCCACGTGGAGATCGAATGGCTCATCCACCTCCTCGACCACCGCGTCCTGCCGGGCGCCCCCATGCTCACCGACGCCGAGCGCGAATACCTGCGCGCCCTCCCCCGCGACTTCTCCGAGGCCCACATCGCCCGTCTCGCCGAGTTCGAGGCCGTGACCCGCCACGACGTCAAGGCCGTCGAGTACCTCATCGGCGAACACCTCGCCAACGCCGCCCCCGCCCTCGGCGAGGAATCCTCCCTGCCGGGGCTGCGCGAGGTCGTCCACATCTTCTGCACCTCCGAGGACATCAACAACCTCGCCTACGCGCTCACGATCAAAGCGGCGATCGAGCAGGGGTGGCTGCCCGCCGCCCGCGCCCTCGAAGACCGCCTCCTCCGTCTCGCCGAGGCCGGCGCGGACGTCCCCATGCTCGCGCACACGCACGGCCAGCCCGCGACCCCGGTGACGATCGGCAAGGAGATGGCCGTTTTCGCCCGCCGTTTCGCCCGTCAGATCGCCCGCGTCGAAGCAACCGAGTACCTCGGGAAGATCAACGGGGCGACCGGCACCTGGGCCGCCCACGTCGTCTCCGTCCCCGGCGCCGATTGGCCGCGCATCGCGAAGGCCTTCGTCGAGGGCCTCGGACTCACGTGGAACCCCATCACG
The DNA here is from genome assembly GCF_014208035.1 of Schaalia hyovaginalis. Lineage (NCBI taxonomy): Bacteria > Bacillati > Actinomycetota > Actinomycetes > Actinomycetales > Actinomycetaceae > Schaalia > Schaalia hyovaginalis. The sequence continues at coordinate 4,847 of NZ_JACHMK010000001.1, forward strand.
ACCCAGATCGAATCCCACGACTGGCAGGCCGAACTCTATTCGGATGTCGCGCGCGCCGGGCGCATCGCCCACAACCTCGCGACCGACTGCTGGACCTACATCTCGATGGGCTACTTCCACCAGAACCTCGCCGCCCAAGGATCGACGGGCTCCTCGACGATGCCGCACAAGGTGAACCCGATCCGCTTCGAGAACGCCGAGGCGAACCTCGAAGTCTCCGCCGCCCTCCTCGACTCCCTGGCCGCCACCCTCGTGACCTCCCGGATGCAGCGCGACCTCACCGACTCGACGACGCAGCGCAACATCGGTGTGGCGCTCGGCCACTCGATCCTCGCCTACGACAACCTCGTGCGCGGCCTCGACGGCGTGGACATCAACGCGGCCCGCATGGCCGAGGACCTGAACGCGAACTGGGCGGTGCTCGGCGAGGCGGTCCAGCAGGCGATGCGGGCGGCGGCGATCGCGGGCGCGACCGGCATGGCCAACCCCTACGAGCGCCTCAAGGAGCTCACCCGCGGCCACGAAGTCGGGGCCGAGGAGATGCACGGGTTCATCGCGGGGCTCGGCCTTCCCGCCGAGGTCGAGGAGCGCCTCCTCGACCTGGAGCCCGCGAGCTACATCGGCCTCTCGCCCGAGATCGCCCGCTGGGCGCAGCGGGCCGGGACGAACGCGGACTGATCCCCCTCACGCAGGCATCAACCTCACGCGAGCATCAACCTCACGCGAGCATCAACCTCACGCGAGCATCAACCTCACGCGAGCATCAAGACGACTGCTCCCCGCGACCGGATGGTCGCGGGGAGCTCTTCACGTCAACGGCGCCTGTTACGACGGGTTACGGCAGGTAGTACGTCGGATTCGGCAGCTTGTAGGCGACATCGGCGTAACCGCCGATGAGGTCGGAGTACTGGTCCCCGAAGTTCCCGACGATCCGGTAGCCGAGGTCGTTCTCGATGTGCTTGCGCACCGAGGACTTGAACTCGACCGTCGTGCACTTGTCCTTCGCGCACGACACCCACGAGGGCAGTTCGGAGGCCATCGATGACTTCTTCGTGAAGTACAGCTCCGAGGGGATCGAGGGGTATCCGACTTCGGTCAAGTTGCGCTGAGTGACCTCCTTGAGGTCGTCGCTGCGCCCGGTCAGGCCGATCGGCTCGCATCCGGCGGCCTTCGCGGCGGTGACGAGGTCCACCATGCCGGGGGTCGCGGGCAGCGCGTGGTAGTTCGTCTTCAGGTACTCGATCTGCTTCTCGGGCGAAAAGTTGAACTCGAGCCACTCCTCCATGTCATAGGTCCACAGGGTCGTGTCGTCCGCATCGAGGGTGATCGCGGGCTTGTCACCGCGGGCGACCGCGGCCTTGCAGTTCGCGACGACCTCTTCCTTCGCGGCGGCGGTCACCGCGGTGACGTCGCTGATGTAGGAGGATTCGGTCTTGTTCGCGACGTACTGCCCCAGCGCGGCGTCCGGGCTCGCGTTGTAGTAGGCGCGGATGGTCGCCTTCACGACGTCCATGTTCGGGACCATGTAGTCCTTGACGCCCTCGGCCTTCCCGCTCGAACCGTCGGGCACGAGGTCGTAGGCGCTCTGCGCCGGGGCCATTCCGGCCGCGGCATCCGCCGCTTCCGTCTCGGGGAAGTTCGGGCTGGGAAGGTAGTAGGTGGCGTTCGGCAGCTTGATCCACTTGTCGGCGTAGCCCCCCTGCAGATCGGACCACTGATCGCCGAAGTTCCCGACGATCGTGTAGCCGAGGTCTTCGATGATGTGCTGACGCGTTCCGGCCTTGAACTGGACGGTCGTGCACTTGTTCGCGGCGGCGTCGCAGCGCCCCTGGGCCTTCAGGTAGTCGGGCATCGGCGCCGTCTTGAGGAACTTCGTGAAGTACCTGTCGGCGGCGAAGAGGGGCGCTCCCCCGTCGTCGACGTAGCCGGCATCGGTGAGGTTCTGGATCGTGTAGTCCTTCTGCGCGTCGTTGCGCCCGGTGAGGCCGATGATCTCGCATCCGGCTGCGTGGACCTTCTTCACGAGGGCGACCATGCCCGGGGTGGCGGGCATCTGGTTGTGATCGAACCACTCCTGCTGCTTGGCGGGCGTGAATGCGAAGTGCATCGCGCCGTCCTCCATGTCGTAGGTCCACAGGGTCGTGTCGTCCGCGTCGAAGACCGCTGCGGGCTTCTTGCCCGCGGCCTTGGCGGCGGAGCAGTCGGCCGCGATCTCCTCCGCCTTGGCGGCGGCGATGGAGGTGACGTCGGTGATGTAGGGCGATTCGGTCTTGTTCGCGATGCCGTCACGACCGGCGTTCATGTAGGCGCGGATCGTGTTGCGCGCGATGTCCCAGTTGGGCAGGTCCTCACCGCTGGCGCCGATTCCGCTGCTCCCGTCCGCTGCGAGGACGAAGCGCGTGCGCGGCGTCATCCACGATTCGTCGTAGTCGGAGCGGTGCTCGGGCGCCGGGGGCGGTTCGGGGGCGGGGTTCTCCGGATCCTCTAAGGGCCCGGGCGCGGGGACGACCGTTTGTCCGGCTCCAGGGGCGCGGTCCTTCGCCGCCACGTAGTGGTAGCCATCGGGGCAGGTCTTCGAGGCGGAGGCCTCGGCCCTGCCGGGGACGAGGGCGAGCATGGGGACGAGCGCCAGTACGGCGAGCGCGACGATGCCGCCGTGCCTCCTGCGGGTGACGAGCAGGGAGCCGACGACAGCTGCGGCAAGGGCGATGCCGATGACGAGGGCGACGGGACCGCCCGTTCGGGCGAGATTCTCGACGCAGTATTCAGGGACCACGGTGTCTCCTCATGTGTTGTTCGACTGCGATGACGGGGAGAGCATTTTATTCCGAAGGGGCTTTTCGAATCGAGGCCCGGATCCGCCTCCGCTTCGATTGTTACCGTTCGTTACCGTTCGCCGGCGGCGTCGCGCCCTCGTCGCCCGTCCCGCGCGGGGCGCGGGGAGGCCGTCGGTCCGAGTTCGGCGAGGAGCATCGCGGCGAGGACCAGTCCTCCGCCCAGGAGGAGGCGGCCGCTCAGGGATTCACCGCCGAAGAGGATCGCGAAGAGGGCCGCGAAGACGGGTTCGGTCGTCATGATGACCGCGGCCCGGGCTGCGGGGATGCGCGCCTGCGCCCAGGTCTGGACGATGAGGGCGAGAAGGCCGGATATAAGGGCCATGTAGAACACTTCGGCCCAGGGGATGACGCCCCTCGGCAAGCCGATCCCTCCGGGGAGTGCCGCGGCGCCGCAGATCGCTCCGATCGCGATCATCTGGATGGCCGCGAGGTCGAGCCCCTTCTCCTGTCCGGCCCATCGGCCGAGCACGATGATGTGGATCGCGTAGAGGACGGCTCCCAGGAACGACAGGGCTTCTCCGGTTCCGAGGGCGAGGCCCTGCAGGCTGAGGACGGCCAGTCCGGCGGTCGCGAGGATGGTCGCGACCCAGACCCGCGCCGGGGTCGAGACGCGGAACACGAGGAAGAGGATCACGGGGGTGAGGACGACGTACATCCCCGTGATGAAGCCGGAGACGGAGGCGTCGGCCGTTTTCAGACCGTAGGTCTGGGCGATCTGCGCGGCGGCGTAGACCGCCCCCGCGCTCAGGCCCCTGCGCCATGTCGTGGGTGAACAGGTGAGGAGCCTGCGCCCTCGCAGCACGATAACCGCGAGCGCCGCGATCGCGAAGCGCACGCCGAGGAAGTCGAGCGGAGTCGTGAATACGACGATGTCCTTCACCATGAAGAAGGTCGAGCCCCACACCGCGGTGATGACAGTGAGGGCCAGCGCGGGAAGGAGGATCGGGCGCGAGCTCACCGGACCAGGGTAGAGTCTCGCCCCCGATTCACCGAAGTCATCACCTTTCTTCGCCGAGGTCATCACTTCTTCGCGTCGAGGTCATCACCTTTGTGCATCGAGGAGATGCGCTCCTCCTTCCGCCTTCTCGGATGCTCGGGCAGAGTGTCGGCGTCTGCTCAGGACCGCGGCACGAGTTCCCACCACGAGGTCGAATTCGCCGGAACCGCATTGTCAACAAGATCCCCTCGACGCGAAGAAGTGATGACCTCGACGGAGGGGGAGGAGGCGGTGGACAGGAGGGGACGCGCTCCTGCGGGCAGCGCGACGAGGGCGTCCTCGTCACCCGTGTTCGTCGCACAGACGAGCGCACCCGCGCGGAAGGCGAGCAGGTTCCGATCCCCCGTCTCGATCCACTCGACCCGGTGCGCATCGTCGAGGAGCCGCTTGCGCAGGCGCGCGAGCTCACGGTAGAGGGAGAGCATCGAGTCCGGATCCCTCGCCTCGACCTCGCGGGCCAGCGCTCGGAAGCGCTCGGGCTGGGGGAGCCATGCGCGAGCCCCGCCCTCGGGGCCGAACCCCATCGTCTCGCCCCCCACCGCTCCACGGCAGCGGCACGCGGCAGCCGTCACGGCCAAGTTCCGCGCCATTCGTGCGCAGCCACATCGGGTCCTGGCGCGCCTCGTCGGGCAGGTCGAGCACTTCATCGAGGCCGAGCTCCTCGCCCTGGTAGACGTAGACGGTGCCCGGCAGTGCGAACATGAGCGCGGCGGCGGCACGCGCCCGACGGGTCCCGAGGGCGAGGTCGACCTCGGTCGTGCGACGCGCATCGGCGAGCATGTCGAAGGGGTCGGGATCCTTGTCGATCGGCACTTGACCGAGCCGTGTGACGAGCCGGAAGACGTCGTGATTCGCCAGGGCCCAGGCCGGGCCCTCCTCGGCGCCGGCGACCTCGAAGGAGCGCTCGATCGAGGTGCGCAGGCGGTGGGCGAACCAGGGCTGGACCAGCAGGTCGAAGGCGAAGGACTGCTGGAGCTCACCCGGGGCGGTGAAGCGGGCGAGGAGCTCGGGGTCCTTCACCCAGGCCTCGCCGACGAAGTACTTCGGCGGGTCGTAGCTCTCGGCGAGCCGCCTCCAGGAGGCGTAGACCTCGAAGAGCTCGGGCTGGGTCCACAGGACCGACTCGTCGGCGCCCGCGCCTCGGGGGATCTCAGAGGCCTTGACCAGGCCGTGTGCAACGTCGATGCGGAATCCGTCGACTCCCCGGTCGAACCAGAACTTCAGGACGGAAAGGAATTCCTCGCGGACCTCCTCATTGCGCCAGTTGTAATCGGGCTGGGTCGAGTCGAAGAGGTGGAGGAACCATTGGGGATCGTCCGTCCCGTCATCGACGCGGTCCCAGGCGGAGCCGCCGAAGATCGAGGGCCAGTCGTTCGGAGGCTCCTCACCGCCCGCCCCCTCGCCCTCGGCGAAGATGTAGCGGGCGCGCTCGGGGGAGCCCGCGGGGGCGGCGAGCGCCGCCCGGAACCACTCGTGCTCATTGGAGGAATGGTTCGGGACGATGTCCATGAGGACCTTGATGCCCAGCCCGTGGGCGGTTTCGACGAGGGCGTCGAAACCCTCGAGGGTGCCGTACTCGGGGTTGATGTCCCGGTAGTCGGCGATGTCGTAGCCGTGGTCGTGCTGAGGGGAGGGGTAGACGGGGTTGAGCCATACGGCATCGACGCCGAGATCGGCGAGGTCGGGCAGGGCCTGCGTCACTCCCGCGAGGTCGCCGAGGCCGTCGCCGTCCGAGTCCTTGAAGGAGCGGACGTAGACCTGGTAGGCGACGGCATTGCGCCACCAGGCGCCCGACTCCCCATCCTTCAAGTGACTCACTGCACATTCCCCTCGTCGCTCGGATCCATCCCGATTCTTCGCTTCGCACCGATCGAATAACGTTGATTTCCCCATGTCAAATGGGGTCGATGGACGTAGACTCTGCGCATGTTCGCCAGTGCCCTGCTCAAGGTCTACGACGACCAATTGCGGACGCGCGCCGAAACGATCGGCGCTCAGGTCGTGTGGAGGATCGGTCCGCTCCACTGCGCGGTCTTCCCCGGAAGGAGGGGCTTCGTCACCTACGGCCGCCCTGACGCGAAGCAGGCGGTCTCGCTCCTGCGCCTGCTGCCCTCGGTTCTCGCCGCCTTCGAGAACGCGGGGGTGAAGTCGATCGAGTGGAAGACCCGCTCGCATGACGAGACCCCCGGTTTGGTGGATGCGCTCACGGAGGCGGGGTTCTCCGCCGAGGAGCCTGAGACCGTGATGATCGGATCAGCCGAGGCCCTCGCCAAAGCGCCCGACGCCGAAGGCGTGGAGCTTGCGATGCTGGAGGGCCCGGCTCAGATCCGCGACGCCCTTGAGACGGCCGACCGCCTCTTCGGCAACGCCCCCGATGCGGATCGGGCGCAGCAGGTCCTCGACGACATCGCGCACGCGCGCTCGGCGGGGATCCCCGACCCTCAGGTGTGGGTCGCGCGGGTCGGGGATCGGATCGTGTCCTGCGGCCGCGTCGAGCCGGTGCTCGGCACGGAGTGCGCGGGCCTGTGGGGCGGCGTCACCGATCCGGAGTTCCGCGGACGCGGCATTTACCGCGCGTTGACGGCGGCGAGGGCGAGGGCCGCCCTGCGGATGGGGAAGAAGTACCTCCATTCGGATTCGACGCCCATGTCGAAGCGGATCCTCGAGCGGGCCGGGCTCGTCGCGGTCACGGGGACGACTCCTTTCACCCGGAGCGCGCCCGCCTGAGCCCTCTCCTTTCGGGGCCGAGGCGCCGTTTCGACCTTCGAGCGCAGTTTCGGGCGGCGGATGAGCGGCGGATCTGCTCGGCTCAGCCGCGCTGCGCCGTCACGGCCGCCAGGTCGGGTCGGATGCCGGAGCGCCGAAGCTCGCGTACAGCTCGTCGGGGCGCGCGATCTCATCGGCGAAGCCGAGGGCGGTCATGTCGGCGAAGAGTCGTCGCGAGGGGAGGTCCGGAGCGTTCTTCCCCGCGCCGCCCTCGTCGCTCCCCGCGCTCGCATCCGCCCGCAGGACCCGACCGCGGATCACGATCGGGGCGAGCTCGGGGTTGTCCCAGGCGGCGCGCGTGGCCGTCTCCAGGATCCTCACCGCGTCATCGAAGGACGAGGGCGGTGCCGCGACGACGTCGAAGGAGACCAGGGAGGGTTTGCCGAATCCCTCTCCGACCTCGACGGCGCAGCCCTCGATGTCGGACAGGCCCGAAGCCTCGAGGGATTCGAGGAGCAGGTCGCGGAAGCGCTCGGAGCGCCCTTGGCGGCGCTGCGGCCTCATCGCGCGCATGGCGATCCCGGCGCCGATCGCACCGACTCCGATCGCACCGATGAGCAGGGGGTTGGCGATCTGGGGCATGCGGCGCGCGGCCCTTCCGGCGATCCCCTTGTTCACCGGGGTCGACTGCCGCATCCAGCGGCCGACCTCCCCCCAGGGCATCGTCTCGGGCCCCTGCCCGGGAATCTTGTTCATCGTCCCTCCTCAGTGCGCGGGGCGGGCGAGCCGCCTCGGATTCCGGGCGCGTCTTCGCGCCCTCTCAGTGCGGCTCTGATCCCGGCGATCCCCTTCCGAAGGGGAGTCGCCACGTCGATGAAGGGCGCGGGCGCCCACGCGGATGCGTATTCGACCGGGGTGAAGTCCTGCGCGCGGTCGAGGGCGACGAAGATGTCGACGGCGTCCCTTCGCCGCGGTTCGAGGACTTCTTGCCAGATCTCGTAGAACATGACGCGCGTGGATTCGCCGGCCTGGGGGAGGTAGTCGTCGAGGGCGGCGACGGCGGACGCCAGCCTTCCCCAGGGCATGACGCGGACCTTCCTCTCCAAGTGGCGGACCGTTTCGGTGTAGGTCGCCGAGGAGTGGGCGTAGTAGAGGGGCGATTTCTTCGGGCGCACGAGGGTTCGCCGGACTCCGACGCGGTGATCGGGGAAGCGGTCGGGGGCGCCGTCCATCGAGGGGATGACGTCCTGGTCGTGGGCGACCGACACCATGGCGACCTCCGGGCGGATCCTCCTGCGCCGTCCCGGAGTCCCGGTGGCGAGGATCGCCTGGACGTCGAGCCCCGCCTGTTCCGGATCCATGGCCGCGAGGGCGACTGCGACGATCCCGCCCTGGGAGTGCCCGCAGATGAGGACCGGCTGGGTGCAGAGCTCGTCTTCGGCGACGCCGTCACGGATCATCGCGTCGTGCACTGCTGTGACGACGCCGAGGCGCATCGCCGATTCCAGGCCGATCATCTCGCGGGTGTTCGACTCCATGTCCGCGGGGTTCTCATCGGTTGCGAAGTCGGTGTGCGCGGTCCCGGGGAGCGACACGAGCCAGCGCCTGGCTCCCCCTTCTCCGACTCGGGTGATCTTGAGCGTGGTGCCCGCGGTCATCGCCCAGTACATGTCGTCGATGTCGGCGCACATGTCGCTGAGGGTTCTGGGCGGATCCGTGCGCCGGAGCTGCGCCTTGGGCCGCCCCTTCCTGCCCGGGCGTTCGGGCGGTTCCTGCGCGGAGTCGCGGAGGAGGTGGGCGTGGACGGCGCCTCCGCGCATCGCGCCGACGGCCGTCGCTGCGGTGAGGATCGAGGTCATGAGCGCGTCGTAGGGGCGCGCGGGGATGAGGGGGAGCATTTCGCGCGCTCTGAGGGCGCCCTTGTTCGAGCGGCCGGCGGCGAGGGCGATCCTGGCCTTCATGAGTCCGCGGATCGCGGTCGAGGCCGCTCCGGCCGCCCGGGCGAGGCCGCGGACCGTGAGGGTGTCGAGGCCCGGCTGGTCGAAGAAGATCCTCTGCGAGCGCTCCGAGGCCTCGTCGCCGAGTTTCGCGGCCCGGTCCTTCGCGCCCTCGCGCCATTCCTGCGGCAGGGCCGTGATGGTCGATGCGAAGCCGAGGGCGACGGATGAGGCCAGGACGGGCAGGAGGGGGAGGAGTTTGGCGCGCAGGTACACGGGCGGGTAGGACTGGGGGACTCTCCGGGGCGCGTACATGCGCGGGTGGCGCCGTGGCATCGTCACCCCCTGTCGTCGAGTTCCGGTCGGGCGGGAGGAATGACTCGCGATGAGCGCGAGGAGCCGCCCTGCACTTGTTCACCAAGCGTAGTCCGCGTCGACGCCCGGGCAAGGCGGAACTCTTGACCACCATACCCCCTAGGGGTATTGTCGGAGCATCGACCGACGAAAGGCGCACGAGATGACCCGCGGATACGAGAACACCACGGACCGGTATCTCGCCCGCCTGCGCCGGATCGAAGGCCAGGTCCGGGGCCTGCAGCGGATGGTCTCCGAAGGCGACTACTGCATCGACATCCTCACCCAGATGTCCGCCGTCCAATCCGCCCTCGACTCCGTCGCCATCGGCCTCCTCGAAGACCACATGAACCACTGCGTCGTCAAAGCCGCCAAGGAATCCGACGAGGCGGGCCGCGAGAAGATCGAAGAGGCGACCAAGGCGATCGCCCGCCTCATCAAGTCCTGACCCCCTCCTCCCCCGACCCCACCACCGCCACCCCACGAAGGAGAACCGCCATGACCATGGAAATCGACCGGACCGTTGAACTCGCCGTCAACGGCATGACCTGCGGCCACTGCGTCGCCTCCGTCACCGAAGAGCTCGAAGCCGTCGACGGCGTCAAGCACGTCGACGTCATCCTCGAATCGGGCGGCACCTCCAAGGTCACCGTCTTCACCGACACCGGAGTCGACGACGACGCCCTGCGCGAAGCCGTCGCCGAAGCGGGATTCGAGCTCGTCGGCATCACGCGCGACTTCTGACCCTCCGCGGGCGAGAGCCCGCCCCGTCCCCGGCACCGAACCGGGGACGCATCCTGGCCGTCCCCTCGGCCCCGCCCAGCGGCGCCGATGACTCGACCGAACCCCCGCACCCGGGCCCACCCGACCTCTTCGCGAACGCCCCGGACCGCGGACGCAGAAAGCCTCAACGTGCCCCCCTCCCCCGTTCCGGACGCCGCCCCCGACGACGCCCCCGCACCGGCGCAGGTCGGCGAGGGCGCTCGCGCCCACGCGACCCTTCTCAAGCGCCGCTTCCTCATCTCCCTCCCCTTCGGGCTGACCGCCCTCGTCCTCTCGATGTTCCCGGCGCTTCAATTCACCGGCTGGCAGTGGGCGGTCGCGGCGGCCTCGATCCCCGTCGTCACCTGGGGCGCCTGGCCCTTCCACCGGGCCGCCTTCGCCGCGGGCCGCCACGGCTCGACGACGATGGACACCCTCGTCTCCCTCGGCGTCACCGCCTCGAGCCTGTGGAGCTGGTGGGCGCTCCTCTTCGGAGGAGCGGGAGAACTCGGCATGCGGATGTCCATGACCCTGCTCCCCCGAGCCGCCGGCCATCACGCGGAGATCTACTTCGAGGGCGCGACCACGATCGTCCTCTTCCTCCTCCTCGGCCGCTGGATGGAGGCGCGCACCCGCTACCGGGCGGGCGATGCGCTGCGCTCCCTCCTCGAGCTCGGCGCGAAGGAGGCGACCCTCCTGCGCATCGACGAGGCGACCGGGCAGCGCGCCGAGACGCCCGTCCCCGCCTCCTCCCTCGCCGTCGGCGACCTCTTCCTCGTGCGCCCCGGGGACAAGGTCGCGACCGACGGCGTCATCGAGTCCGGCCACTCGGCCCTCGACGCCTCCCTCCTCACCGGCGAGTCCCTGCCGGTCGACGTCGGCCCCGGCGACGAGGCGACCGGCGCCACCGTCAACACGTGGGGCGCCCTCGAGGTGCGCGCGACCCGGGTCGGCGCCGACACCGCGCTCGCCCGGATCTCCCGAATGGTCACCGAGGCCCAGGCCGGCAAGGCCCCCGTCCAGCGCCTCGCCGATCGGATCTCCTCGGTGTTCGTGCCGACGGTCATCGCGATCGCGATCCTCACCTTCGCGGGCTGGCTCATCGCCGGCTCCTCGCTCCAAGCGGCCTTCACGGCGGGCGTGGCCGTCCTCGTCGTCGCCTGCCCCTGCGCCCTCGGCCTCGCAACCCCGACGGCCCTGCTCGTCGGCTCGGGCCGCGCCGCCCGGCTCGGCATCGTCATCAAGTCCGCCGAGATCCTCGAGCAGACCCGCTCGATCGACACGATGCTGCTGGACAAGACGGGGACGGTCACCACCGGCCGCATGTCCCTCCACGCCATCGCCCCGACCCCGACCCCGACCCCGACCCCGACCGGGGCACTGCCCGAAGGCCCTCGAGAGCATCACCCCGCCGCCCCCGGAGGCCCCGCGCCGGAGCATCCCGGGGCCCGCTCCCCCGAGGCGCTCCTCCTCGCGCTCGCCGCCGGAGTCGAATCCGCTTCCGAGCACCCCGTGGCGCGCGCCATCGTCCAGGGCGCGGCCGATCGGGGCATCGCACCCCTCCCCGCCTCCGCCTTCACGAACCATGCGGGACTGGGCGTCTCCGCCCTCGTCGATCACCCTTCGGCGGGCGCCGGACTCGCCCTCGTCGGCAGACCCTCCTGGTTGGAGTCCAAGGGCGTCGAGATCCCCGCTGAACTGCGCACCGAGATCGGCCGGGCGGAAAGCGAGGGCTCCACCGCGGTCGTCGCCGCCCTCGTGCCCGACTGGTCGGACGAACCCGCCCCCACCCGCCCGGCGAGCGGGCTCCGAGAGGCCTTGACGACCCCGGGCGGCCCCGCGCCGCTCGCCACCCTCACGATGGACGTCCAGGGCATGACCTGCGCCTCCTGCGTCCGACGCGTCGAGCGCAAGCTCTCCAAGCTCGAGGGCGTCACCGCCTCGGTCAACCTCGCCACAGAGTCCGCGACCATCACCCTCAGCGCCGAGCACACCGACTCCGAACTCGAAGAGGTCGTTAACGCCGCCGGATACACCGGGCGCGTGCTCAGCCGCACCCTCCCCGGAGCCGTGGAAACCGCGGCCCCGCCCTCGGGGGCCTCAGGCGACGAGGGCGGGCGCAACCTGCCGGCGCGACTGGGCAGCGCGCGCGTCCTCGGCGCGCTCACCGTGCGCGACACGGTCAAGGCGACGAGCGCCGAGGCGATCGCCTCCCTCGCACGGCTCCGAATCGAGCCGATCCTCCTCACCGGGGACAACGCGGCCGCTGCGCGACGAGTCGCAGACGAAGTGGGCATCACGCGCGTCATCGCCGAGGTCCTGCCCGAGGACAAGCGCTCCGTCGTCGCCTCCCTTCAAGACGAAGGACGGGTCGTCGCGATGGTCGGCGACGGCGTCAACGACGCGGCCGCCCTCGCACAGGCGGGGGTCCGCGGCCTGGGCATCGCGATGGGCTCGGGAACCGACGCCGCCATCGAGGTCGCCGACATCACCCTGGTGAACTCCGACCTCGTCAGCGCCGCGACCGCCATCCGCATCTCGAGGCGGACGCTCGCGATCATCAAGGGCAATCTGTTCTGGGCATTCGCCTACAACGTCGCGATGATCCCGCTGGCGATCGCAGGACTGCTCAACCCGATGCTCGCGGCCGCCGCCATGGCCTTCTCCTCGGTGTTCGTCGTCCTCAACTCGCTGAGGCTCCGCTCCGCGCGCTGAGGGCGGCACCTCGACATCGCTCAATGCCTCAAGTATTCACCATGCGAATAGACGAAGTCTGTACAGGCTCGTTACTTCATCGCGTCTTCGTTTATATGACACCCACAAGTCGCCCGCGTATCCGGGAGTGTCCGGTTATCGGTGTAAGTGGCGCTTTCTACTGGTGGGTGCTGTCCGCGGGTATGCGGTCGGCGAAGGTGGTGGCGAACGCGTTCGATGCGGGCTTCCAGCGCATGCCCCAGCGGGTCTGCCCGGTGCCCTTTGGGTCTCGATCTCACGGTCGGATAGAGCGTCTTCAACGCGGCCTGCTCGTTCGGGAAATGCCCCCTGGCCCTCACCGCCGTGGGGAACCTGGCGTTCAACGACTCGATCGCGTTCGTCGAACACAACACCTTGCGGATCTCCAGATCCGTAGTCCAGGAACGAAACGAACTCGCTCCAGGCACCTCGCCAGAGCCGGATCATCGCCGGGCCGGACCTGCCCCACATGTCGGCGAACTCCCCGAACGCCCGCTCAGGCGCTTCCGCCGTGGGTGCTTTGTAGACGGGTTTCAGATCGGCGACGATCTCGAGCCAGATCCCCAAAATGTCCTTTGGCACACCGATCGCGGCGTAGAAGGGCTCCAATGGACGGCTCATCTGCGCGTTCATCTCGTCAACAACGCGGTCGGTGATCCGGTTGATCGTGTCCTTCAAGACCGACGTGCCGTAGACCCCGGCGAAGTGGGCGCCGATCTCACCGGTCGTCAGGCCTTTGCGGACAACGACAGAACCATAGCGTCCATGTCCGGCAAGCGGCGTTGGCGCTTCTTCACCAGCTGAGGCTCGAAGCTCCCGTTGCGGGAGTTACCGCTACCCCGGCCGAACGGGTCGTGCTTGTCATAGCCCAGGTGCTCGTTGAGTTCCTCGTCGTGAGCTGCTTTGAGACCTGCACGGTCAACGCTTTTAACAGGCCGTCAGGGCCGCACGGGACAATCCCCGCATCACGGGCTTGGCACACCATCTGCGCGATCACCTCACGCTGGGCCTTGTCCGGCTTAGCCGGCTCATCCGGGGAAAGTGCCGGGACCACAGCCACCAATCTGGCCGACTCCACGGCCAACGAGCTGCTGCTGGTGGTTATCTCGGTCGTCATGACTCCTCCTGCCCTGCCAGGCGATGAAGCCGCTTACACCGTTAATCGGATACTCCCGAATGGAAAGAAACCTAGATCGATTCTGAACGTAGGATCGGGGGATGAGTGTGAGGGTGAGGGGGTTGGGGTGAGTGTTGAGTTTCTTGGGGTGTGGACTGAGTCTCTTCGGGAGTGCGGTCGTGTTGTGGATGAGGCGTATTTGAGTTTGGCTCGTGTGCAGGTGGAGGGTGCGCCTGATTTGGGGCCGTCGACGGTTGCGGCTCGGGCGGTGCTCGATGCGGTGGAGTCCGGTGTGTGTGCGTCTGCGGAGGCGGTGCGCACGGTGTCGATGTCGATGATGGCTGCTGCGGATTCGTTCGAGGAGCTTGAAGAGCAGATTCGTGCGGGCATGGTTTCTGAGCAGGCGGTGTTCGATGCGTAGGGGTGTGTGGTGAGTGGTCTGGTGGATTGTCGGGTGCGGGTGGCCTCGGGTTCGCCGGTGGCTTTGGCGACTTCTTTGGGGTCGCAGCTTGCCAAGTTGATGGATGCTCGGGAGTGTTTGACTTCGGCGCGTTCGGCGCTGGTCGGGCAGATGAGCGGTCGGACGGTGACCGCGATTCGTGAGTGTGTGGATGCGCAGCTGCTGCTTGTCGGTTCTCATGTTCAGCGGGTGATGTTGCTGATCGCCGGGTTGGAGGCTTTGGGTGAGGACTTGGGGCTGGTGGAGACGGGCTTGTATGCGGTGTTGATGGAGGCTGAGGCGTGGGGTTTGCGGGTTGTGGGTGGGGTGGTGCATGCCCCGGGCTGGTCGGATCCTGATCGTGAGGTGAAGGTAGGGGTGTTCGCCAGGCTTTCGGGGATAGTCGGTGAGCTTCGTGCCGTCGAGGAGGTGGCGCATGCGCAGTTCGCTGAGGTGTGTAAGGATGCGCAGATGTTGCCTTCTGAGGCTGTGGAGGCTGCTAAGGAGTGGCAGCGGGAGATTGTTGCGGCGCGTAGTGCGGGGGTGACGGCTGCTTGGTCGACAGCGTTGCTTCCTGGCGTGACGTTCGTGTCGCCGGATTCGGCTGCCCGGAAGGCGCAGCTTGAGAAGATGATTAGCAACGGTGAGCCGGCGCAGAAGGTGGCGCGTGCCGTTGAGGGGTGGAGTGCGGGGCGTGTTGCGAATGAGTCGACGCTTGTGGGGCGTTGGGCGGCGCGGGTGCGGAGTTTGGTTCAGGAGGTGGATTTTTCGAACCGGGTGGCTATTGCGGGTGAGGCTTCTGCGACGGGCAAGGCGTTGCGGGCGGGCCGGACCGTCCTTAGGGGTGCTGGTGTTGTCGGGGGGGATTCTCACGGTGGGGTCTGTTGTGGAGAACGGGTATGAGCAGGCGCGTGATGATTCGATCGACCCGGGTCTGACTATGGGTGAGCGGGTTGCTCGCACTGTGACACACGGCCTCCTCGAAGGTGGGTTCGAGTCGGCCGGTGAATCGGCCGGAGCGATTGGTGGTGGTATCGCGGGGGTTGCGGGTGGCCCGACCGGGATCGGCGCCGGGTTCGTTGCAGGCGGAGAAGCAGGAGGGGAGTTGGGCAAGACAGCGGGTGAGCGTGCCGCGGGCTGGTTTGATTCCTTCATCATTCATCCTGTTCTCGGTTCCAAAGGGGCGGATTCGTGACGACGAAGATGCTGCTCGAATTGGTGGCCTTTACTGGGTTCATCTGGTTTTTGTGGGCGATGGCGATGTTTACGGACACGGTGGTCGGGCGCGCCGCCATTGCGGTCGGGGGTGCTTTTGGTCGGGGGGTGATTGCCGGGCTCTTCCCCCTGACAGGGCTCGCCTTCACTTCCTCGATCTTGGTTGAGCTCATCGGGCCGACGGGCTTTTATGCGACGATTCCGGGGGCGGTACTCCTCGGGGTCTTGCTTTTGATAGCAGTGATCTCGGTCTTCTCAGGTTTGGTTGTTTGGATTTTTGATGTGGACTTGCCGGAGTGGGCGTATCCGGAGTATCACGCGAGGCGGCGCAGGCAGCGTCGTGTAGAAGACGATGAGGTGAAGCGTTCTGATATGTATCATGTCGCTTCTCACCCGGATCCTGAAGCCTCGGTAAGGGTTAGTGCGGAGCTGGTGAGCCCGAACGCGCTGCGTGTTCGTCGTCCCTGGTCGTGGTACAACTCGGCTTTGCGTTCGGTTCTGATTACGGTGAACGGTGTTCGGGTGGGGCGGATCTGGAATGGTCAGACCCGGCTCTTCCCACTGCCCAAAGGCGATGTCGCCGTGTACGCCGTGCTGGATTGGGCGACATCGGACCTGGTCTACTCGGTCCTGCCCGAAGGTCATTGCCTGGATGTGACGCTCACTTTCGCCAGCCCGGACAAGATGTTCACCAACCCCAACACGTACCTGCGTCTCCACCCCACCAACCCCGCAGACCTTCTCCCGCCCCTACCCGACTGGGAATGAAGCATCTTGGGTTTGGTTCTGTGGTTAGGGTGCAACGGGACTGCTGAGGGTTTGGTTGACAGTTTTCCTTCTGGTTTTTAGGCCGCGAGGGACGCGGCTGGCACCTGTGCAGATCGGTTACGTGTTCTAGGGTGAGTAACGGTAGTCCCTGGGCGTTAGGGGACGAAGAGACTGCCCCGTCGCCGATCCGGCGAGTGAACAGTCAGTGATGAACGCGGCGCAGCACAACCCGCCCAAGGTCCGCACGGAGATGATGTTCGCGGCGCATCTTTTGGTGTATCTTGCGTACCCCGTACACGCTGTCGTTGTCCGCATGAATTCCGTCTGATCTTGCCAGTAAGGACCGCGTCTTGCAGACCCGTGGTACAGGCCGAGCGTCCCTGGTCGGGTCAATAGGCGCGCGAAGTGACAACGCCAGCCATATCGCCCCCCGGATGCGACAGATTACTTCACCCCTGAAATGATCGAGGTGCCCGTCGACGCAACAACGGATCGCCTCGTTGTAGGGCGGCAAGTTCCGCTGCGAGAAAAGCCGAGGTAGCCTGAGGGGCTTATTGATGCACCGCAATTCACGGTTCCCCTGGCCCAGCCTGTGCAACTCCTCCATCATCGGGGTTGGTGGGGTGGAGACGCAGGTACGTGTTGGGGTTGGTGAACATCTTGTCCGGGCTGGCGAAAGTGAGCGTCACATCCAGGCAATGACCTTCGGGCAGGACCGAGTAGACCAGGTCCGATGTCGCCCAATCCAGCACGGCGTACACGGCGACATCGCCTTTGGGCAGTGGGAAGAGCCGGGTCTGACCATTCCAGATCCGCCCCACCCGAACACCGTTCACCGTAATCAGAACCGAACGCAAAGCCGAGTTGTACCACGACCAGGGACGACGAACACGCAGCGCGTTCGGGCTCACCAGCTCCGCACTAACCCTTACCGAGGCTTCAGGATCCGGGTGAGAAGCGACATGATACATATCAGAACGCTTCACCTCATCGTCTTCTACACGACGCTGCCTGCGCCGCCTCGCGTGATACTCCGGATACGCCCACTCCGGCAAGTCCACATCAAAAATCCAAACAACCAAACCTGAGAAGACCGAGATCACTGCTATCAAAAGCAAGACCCCGAGGAGTACCGCCCCCGGAATCGTCGCATAAAAGCCCGTCGGCCCGATGAGCTCAACCAAGATCGAGGAAGTGAAGGCGAGCCCTGTCAGGGGGAAGAGCCCGGCAATCACCCCCCGACCAAAAGCACCCCCGACCGCAATGGCGGCGCGCCCGACCACCGTGTCCGTAAACATCGCCATCGCCCACAAAAACCAGATGAACCCAGTAAAGGCCACCAATTCGAGCAGCATCTTCGTCGTCACGAATCCGCCCCTTTGGAACCGAGAACAGGATGAATGATGAAGGAATCAAACCAGCCCGCGGCACGCTCACCCGCTGTCTTGCCCAACTCCCCTCCTGCTTCTCCGCCTGCAACGAACCCGGCGCCGATCCCGGTCGGGCCACCCGCAACCCCCGCGATACCACCACCAATCGCTCCGGCCGATTCACCGGCCGACTCGAACCCACCTTCGAGGAGGCCGTGTGTCACAGTGCGAGCAACCCGCTCACCCATAGTCAGACCCGGGTCGATCGAATCATCACGCGCCTGCTCATACCCGTTCTCCACAACAGACCCCACCGTGAGAATCCCCCCCGACAACACCAGCACCCCTAAGGACGGTCCGGCCCGCCCGCAACGCCTTGCCCGTCGCAGAAGCCTCACCCGCAATAGCCACCCGGTTCGAAAAATCCACCTCCTGAACCAAACTCCGCACCCGCGCCGCCCAACGCCCCACAAGCGTCGACTCATTCGCAACACGCCCCGCACTCCACCCCTCAACGGCACGCGCCACCTTCTGCGCCGGCTCACCGTTGCTAATCATCTTCTCAAGCTGCGCCTTCCGGGCAGCCGAATCCGGCGACACGAACGTCACGCCAGGAAGCAACGCTGTCGACCAAGCAGCCGTCACCCCCGCACTACGCGCCGCAACAATCTCCCGCTGCCACTCCTTAGCAGCCTCCACAGCCTCAGAAGGCAACATCTGCGCATCCTTACACACCTCAGCGAACTGCGCATGCGCCACCTCCTCGACGGCACGAAGCTCACCGACTATCCCCGAAAGCCTGGCGAACACCCCTACCTTCACCTCACGATCAGGATCCGACCAGCCCGGGGCATGCACCACCCCACCCACAACCCGCAAACCCCACGCCTCAGCCTCCATCAACACCGCATACAAGCCCGTCTCCACCAGCCCCAAGTCCTCACCCAAAGCCTCCAACCCGGCGATCAGCAACATCACCCGCTGAACATGAGAACCGACAAGCAGCAGCTGCGCATCCACACACTCACGAATCGCGGTCACCGTCCGACCGCTCATCTGCCCGACCAGCGCCGAACGCGCCGAAGTCAAACACTCCCGAGCATCCATCAACTTGGCAAGCTGCGACCCCAAAGAAGTCGCCAAAGCCACCGGCGAACCCGAGGCCACCCGCACCCGACAATCCACCAGACCACTCACCACACACCCCTACGCATCGAACACCGCCTGCTCAGAAACCATGCCCGCACGAATCTGCTCTTCAAGCTCCTCGAACGAATCCGCAGCAGCCATCATCGACATCGACACCGTGCGCACCGCCTCCGCAGACGCACACACACCGGACTCCACCGCATCGAGCACCGCCCGAGCCGCAACCGTCGACGGCCCCAAATCAGGCGCACCCTCCACCTGCACACGAGCCAAACTCAAATACGCCTCATCCACAACACGACCGCACTCCCGAAGAGACTCAGTCCACACCCCAAGAAACTCAACACTCACCCCAACCCCCTCACCCTCACACTCATCCCCCGATCCTACGTTCAGAATCGATCTAGGTTTCTTTCCATTCGGGAGTATCCGATTAACGGTGTAAGCGGCTTCATCGCCTGGCAGGGCAGGAGGAGTCATGACGACCGAGATAACCACCAGCAGCAGCTCGTTGGCCGTGGAGTCGGCCAGATTGGTGGCTGTGGTCCCGGCACTTTCCCCGGATGAGCCGGCTAAGCCGGACAAGGCCCAGCGTGAGGTGATCGCGCAGATGGTGTGCCAAGCCCGTGATGCGGGGATTGTCCCGTGCGGCCCTGACGGCCTGTTAAAAGCGTTGACCGTGCAGGTCTCAAAGCAGCTCACGACGAGGAACTCAACGAGCACCTGGGCTATGACAAGCACGACCCGTTCGGCCGGGGTAGCGGTAACTCCCGCAACGGGAGCTTCGAGCCTCAGCTGGTGAAGAAGCGCCAACGCCGCTTGCCGGACATGGACGCTATGGTTCTGTCGTTGTCCGCAAAGGCCTGACGACCGGTGAGATCGGCGCCCACTTCGCCGGGGTCTACGGCACGTCGGTCTTGAAGGACACGATCAACCGGATCACCGACCGCGTTGTTGACGAGATGAACGCGCAGATGAGCCGTCCATTGGAGCCCTTCTACGCCGCGATCGGTGTGCCAAAGGACATTTTGGGGATCTGGCTCGAGATCGTCGCCGATCTGAAACCCGTCTACAAAGCACCCACGGCGGAAGCGCCTGAGCGGGCGTTCGGGGAGTTCGCCGACATGTGGGGCAGGTCCGGCCCGGCGATGATCCGGCTCTGGCGAGGTGCCTGGAGCGAGTTCGTTTCGTTCCTGGACTACGGATCTGGAGATCCGCAAGGTGTTGTGTTCGACGAACGCGATCGAGTCGTTGAACGCCAGGTTCCCCACGGCGGTGAGGGCCAGGGGGCATTTCCCGAACGAGCAGGCCGCGTTGAAGACGCTCTATCCGACCGTGAGATCGAGACCCAAAGGGCACCGGGCAGACCCGCTGGGGCATGCGCTGGAAGCCCGCATCGAACGCGTTCGCCACCACCTTCGCCGACCGCATACCCGCGGACAGCACCCACCAGTAGAAAGCGCCACTTACACCGATAACCGGACACTCCCGGATACGCGGGCGACTTGTGGGTGTCATATAAACGAAGACGCGATGAAGTAACGAGCCTGTACAGACTTCGTCTATTCGCATGGTGAATACTTGAGGCATTGAGCGATGTCGAGGTGCCGCCCTCAGCGCGCGGAGCGGAGCCTCAGCGAGTTGAGGACGACGAACACCGAGGAGAAGGCCATGGCGGCGAGGATTGGGCTGTGTCTGCTTCTGGTGTGTGGGTGGGGGTGGGGTCGTGACTTTGCCTGAACGTAGGATCGGGGGGTGAGGGTGAGGGGGTTGGGGTGAGTGTTGAGTTTCTTGGGGTGTGGACTGAGTCTCTTCGGGAGTGCGGGGCGTGTTGTGGATGAGGCGTATTTGAGTTTGACTCGTGTCCGGGTCGGAGTGTTCTTAGGGGTGCTGGTGTTGTCGGGGGGATTCTCACGGTGGGGTCTGTTGTGGAGAACGGGTATGAGCAGGCGCGTGATGATTCGATCGACCCGGGTCTGACTATGGGTGAGCGGGTTGCTCGCACTGTGACACACGGCCTCCTCGAAGGTGGGTTCGAGTCGGCCGGTGAATCGGCCGGAGCGATTGGTGGTGGTATCGCGGGGGTTGCGGGTGGCCCGACCGGGATCGGCGCCGGGTTCGTTGCAGGCGGAGAAGCAGGAGGGGAAGCAGGTCGAGAATTCGGCGAATGGCTAGGCAGCTTCGCTGATGACCGTGTGTGGAATCGATTGTTGGGACGAGATGATGCCAGCTGACGTCTTCTGGTCGGGGTTCGCTCTTGCTGCGCTCGCCTGGTTCATGTGGGCGATGGCGATGTTTACGGACACGGTGGTCGGGCGCGCCGCCATTGCGGTCGGGGGTGCTTTTGGTCGGGGGGTGATTGCCGGGCTCTTCCCCCTGACAGGGCTCGCCTTCACCACCGGGCTCATTACGGCGCTTATTGAGCGGACGGGCTTTTATGCGACGATTCCGGGGGCGGTACTCCTCGGGGTCTTGCTTTTGATAGCAGTGATCTCGGTCTTCTCAGGTTTGGTTGTTTGGATTTTTGATGTGGACTTGCCGGAGTGGGCGTATCCGGAGTATCACGCGAGGCGGCGCAGGCAGCGTCGTGTAGAAGACGATGAGGTGAAGCGTTCTGATATGTATCATGTCGCTTCTCACCCGGATCCTGAAGCCTCGGTAAGGGTTAGTGCGGAGCTGGTGAGCCCGAACGCGCTGCGTGTTCGTCGTCCCTGGTCGTGGTACAACTCGGCTTTGCGTTCGGTTCTGATTACGGTGAACGGTGTTCGGGTGGGGCGGATCTGGAATGGTCAGACCCGGCTCTTCCCACTGCCCAAAGGCGATGTCGCCGTGTACGCCGTGCTGGATTGGGCGACATCGGACCTGGTCTACTCGGTCCTGCCCGAAGGTCATTGCCTGGATGTGACGCTCACTTTCGCCAGCCCGGACAAGATGTTCACCAACCCCAACACGTACCTGCGTCTCCACCCCACCAACCCCGCAGACCTTCTCCCGCCCCTACCCGACTGGGAATGAAGCATCTTGGGTTTGGTTCTGTGGTTAGGGTGCAACGGGACTGCTGAGGGTTTGGTTGACAGTTTTCCTTCTGGTTTTTAGGCCGCGAGGGACGCGGCTGGCACCTGTGCAGATCGGTTACGTGTTCTAGGGTGAGTAACGGTAGTCCCTGGGCGTTAGGGGACGAAGAGACTGCCCCGTCGCCGATCCGGCGAGTGAACAGTCAGTGATGAACGCGGCGCAGCACAACCCGCCCAAGGTCCGCACGGAGATGATGTTCGCGGCGCATCTTTTGGTGTATCTTGCGTACCCCGTACACGCTGTCGTTGTCCGCATGAATTCCGTCTGATCTTGCCAGTAAGGACCGCGTCTTGCAGACCCGTGGTACAGGCCGAGCGTCCCTGGTCGGGTCAATAGGCGCGCGAAGTGACAACGCCAGCCATATCGCCCCCCGGATGCGACAGATTACTTCACCCCTGAAATGATCGAGGTGCCCGTCGACGCAACAACGGATCGCCTCGTTGTAGGGCGGCAAGTTCCGCTGCGAGAAAAGCCGAGGTAGCCTGAGGGGCTTATTGATGCACCGCAATTCACGGTTCCCCTGGCCCAGCCTGTGCAACTCCTCCATCATCGGGGTTGGTGGGGTGGAGACGCAGGTACGTGTTGGGGTTGGTGAACATCTTGTCCGGGCTGGCGAAAGTGAGCGTCACATCCAGGCAATGACCTTCGGGCAGGACCGAGTAGACCAGGTCCGATGTCGCCCAATCCAGCACGGCGTACACGGCGACATCGCCTTTGGGCAGTGGGAAGAGCCGGGTCTGACCATTCCAGATCCGCCCCACCCGAACACCGTTCACCGTAATCAGAACCGAACGCAAAGCCGAGTTGTACCACGACCAGGGACGACGAACACGCAGCGCGTTCGGGCTCACCAGCTCCGCACTAACCCTTACCGAGGCTTCAGGATCCGGGTGAGAAGCGACATGATACATATCAGAACGCTTCACCTCATCGTCTTCTACACGACGCTGCCTGCGCCGCCTCGCGTGATACTCCGGATACGCCCACTCCGGCAAGTCCACATCAAAAATCCAAACAACCAAACCTCCACCACCGGCAACAACGAACAGCAGCACCAAGACCCCGAGGAGTACCGCCCCCGGAATCGTCGCATAAAAGCCCGTCGGCCCGATGAGCTCAACCAAGATCGAGGAAGTGAAGGCGAGCCCTGTCAGGGGGAAGAGCCCGGCAATCACCCCCCGACCAAAAGCACCCCCGACCGCAATGGCGGCGCGCCCGACCACCGTGTCCGTAAACATCGCCATCGCCCACAAAAACCAGATGAACCCAGTAAAGGCCACCAATTCGAGCAGCATCTTCGTCGTCACGAATCCGCCCCTTTGGAACCGAGAACAGGATGAATGATGAAGGAATCAAACCAGCCCGCGGCACGCTCACCCGCTGTCTTGCCCAACTCCCCTCCTGCTTCTCCGCCTGCAACGAACCCGGCGCCGATCCCGGTCGGGCCACCCGCAACCCCCGCGATACCACCACCAATCGCTCCGGCCGATTCACCGGCCGACTCGAACCCACCTTCGAGGAGGCCGTGTGTCACAGTGCGAGCAACCCGCTCACCCATAGTCAGACCCGGGTCGATCGAATCATCACGCGCCTGCTCATACCCGTTCTCCACAACAGACCCCACCGTGAGAATCCCCCCGACAACACCAGCACCCCTAAGAACACTCCGACCCGGACACGAGTCAAACTCAAATACGCCTCATCCACAACACGCCCCGCACTCCCGAAGAGACTCAGTCCACACCCCAAGAAACTCAACACTCACCCCAACCCCCTCACCCTCACCCCCCGATCCTACGTTCAGGCAAAGTCACGACCCCACCCCCACCCACACACCAGAAGCAGACACAGCCCAATCCTCGCCGCCATGGCCTTCTCCTCGGTGTTCGTCGTCCTCAACTCGCTGAGGCTCCGCTCCGCGCGCTGAGGGCGGCGAGACAGGCGGCGCGAAGCGGGCGACGGAAAGCAATTCGTGCGCGGGACGGCGAAAGCCGCGCGCCAGGACTCAATCCGTCGCGGGCGGCTCGATGCGCTCGCGGGCGGGACGCGGGTACGGGATCCCGATCCCCTGACGCGCATCGGAGTGGATCCGCTTCGCAGCGGGGATCCTCACCCGGTGGAGAGTCTTCCTCAACGAGGCGATCGCCGCATCCGTGAAGCGCGTCGAACGGTTGAAGTCGCCGAAGGACCGATCCGCGCCCGTGCGCTCGAAGCGGCACGGGATCTCCACCATCGACAAGCCCGCCACCAGCACGTCGATCGTCATCGCGACCTCGAGGCCGTATCCGTTCATGAAGGGCATCGCGCACTGAATCGCCTCACGCGTCGCGCAGCGCACGGGCGCGAGCGGGGAGGTCGGCTCCCACCCCGTCGCCCTGCGGATCACGGCCCTGGCCAGCGACTTCGCCCTCGACTTGCGGATGCGGGAATCCGCGACCGCCGGAACCGCGCACGCCACATCCGCCTCGCCGCTGACGACGGCCTCCACGAGGGCCGTCGCCTCGACCGCCGAGTCCCCGAGATCGGCGTTGAGGATGAGGAGGAGGCGCTCGGGCCAATCCGCGCGGTCACGCATCGCCGCGACCTTCACCCCGGTTTCGATCGCCGAGGCCCGACCTCGCGCGACGGAGTGCCTGACGACCACCGCGCCCGCGGCCCTCGCTGAGGCCGCGGTGTTGTCCTCCGAACCGTCATCCACCACGATGAGGAGGTCGACCCCCGGGATCGCGCGGCAGGCCCTCACCGTCGAAGCGACATCATGACCGATGTTGTGCGCCGGGATCACCGCCGCCACGCGCTGCGGCCCGGGACGCGCCTTGCTGACCGAGGAATCCACGCCTCAGATTCTAGCCGCCGGGGCCTCGCGCCCGGCCGAGGGACTCACACGGAATCGGGGGCGCCGGGCTTCGCCCGGGCGCCCCCGATCACAGGCGGGAGGGGATCAGCGGATCGTCACCTGACGGGACACGAGACCCTGCTTCGCTCGGCGCTCCTCAGCGCTCAGGGCGCCCTTCTCGGCGAGGGCCTCGTCAAGGGCCTTCACGAAAGCCGCCGCGGGAGCCGCGACGCCCTCGGCGGTCTCGCCCTCGGCGAGCTCGAAAACGGGGATCGCGAGGCCGCAGGCGCGGAAGGCGCCGACGAAGCGGGAGCCCTCGGACAGGCGCGCCTGACCGCGGACGTGGAGGCGGGAGAGCGCGTCGAAGAGCGGGTTCTCCTCGACGGCGGACACGTAGCGGACGAAGTTGCGGTTCATCTCGCACCAGTACATCCCCGCGACCCCGGGAACCGGCACGGTCTCGATGATCTCGTCGCGGTTCTCCTCGAGGGCCCGGCGGGTCTGCTCGTCGACTTCCTCCGAGGGGTCCAGCCAGAAGGCGAAGTTCTCGACGATCTCCATCTCGGAGAAGCCGTCCGGATCAACGAGGTCCTGGAGGCGCTCGGAGGGCTCGCGGACATCGAGGTCGATCAGGCCCTCGTTCCCGTCCTCCTTCGCCGAGATCGCAGCGAGGAGCGCCGCGCCCATGTCGTGGGAGAGATCGGCGGAGTTCGCGCGGGTCTGCGCGGCGATGAGGATGCGCCCGTCACCGCGGACCATGGCGGAACGGCCGTCCGGCAGGAGTGTGACGATGTCGAATTCGACGCCGCCGTGCGCGGCGTCGGTGCGCGCGGTCATGATCGCGGCGGGGATGAGCTCGCGCATGGCGACGAGCTCGACCTCTCGGACAAGGCCCTCGAAGGGACGGGCGACGAAGGGGATCGGTGCGCGGTAGGCCGCCAGAGCGGCGGGATTCGCGACCTTCTTACGGCGGCTTGCTTTACCCATGACCGCAATCGTAGCGGCCCGCGCGAAGGCCTCGGAACACGCCGGTGCGCCCGGTCGTCCGCGTTCGGGGAATGAGGGGGAACGAGGGCGGGGCGGTGGAGCGGGGACGGAACCGCCAGGGGCGGCAGGGCCGGGGCGGTGGAGCGGGGACGAGGGCGGGCGGAAGCACCGGCGGCACCGGGGAATCCGTCCTGGCCCGCCTCCCCGCCTCGAAAGCATCACTTCTTCTCACCGAGGGGATCTCCCGACGTATCAGCACGACGGGGTTCGCATCCCCTCGGTGTGAAGAAGTGATGACCTCGACGAAGAAAAGTGATGACCTCGCTGCGGGGAGGGGGCGGATCAGAGTGAGAGCGCCCCGCCCGCGGCCTGGACCGCCGGCAGAGCCGCGCGATACCGGGCGAGGAAACGATCGTAGGCCTCGTGATCGGCCGCATCCGACTCGATCACGCTCGCGCCCGCATCGGCGAAGACCTTCGCATCCAGGTATTCGGGCAGGGTCTCGCCCTCGGCCCTGGCGACGAGGTAGCGCGCGAGAACCGCGATGCCCCACGCCCCGCCCTCGCCCGCCGTCTCGCCGACGGACACGGAGATCCCGAGCGCATCGGCGAGCACCTTCTGGGCGACGCCCGGGGTCTTGAACAGACCGCCGTGCGCGAAGAGCCGGTCGAGGGCCACCCCCTCGGCCCCGAGGATGTCCAGACCCACGCGAACCGTCGCGAAGATGCTCATGAGCTGCACGCGGATCGCATTCGCAAGGGTGAAGCGCGCCTCGGGCCCGTGCGCGAACAAGGGCACCGCCTGGTCCAGTTCGAGGATCGGCTCACCCGAGAGCGTGTTGTAGGCGAGCAGGCCGCCGCCATCCGCCTCGCCCTTGAGCGCATTGAAGTAGAGGAGGTCGTAGACCTCGGGCACGGAGATCTCATGGCCGACGAGCTTCGAGAACTCGACGAACATCGCGACCCAGGCGTCGATCTCCGAAGCGCCGTTGTTCGAGTGGACCATCGCGACCGGCGAGCCGTCCGGAGTGGTCACCATGTCGACCTCGGTGTGCAGGCGCTCCAGGGCCTTCTCGAGGACGATCATGAGGAACACCGAGGTGCCGCAGGAGATGTTGCCGGTGCGCTGCGCCACCGAATTCGTCGCGACCATGCCCGTGCCCGCATCGCCCTCGGGCGGGCACATCGGGACGCCGGGGCGCAGGCGCCCGGCGGGGTCGAGCAGCAGCGCGCCCTCGGCGGTGAGCGAACCGGCGGGCGCGCCCGCGGGCAGGACCTTCGGGAGCACGTCCTTGACCTTCCAGGGCAGTCGGCGCTCGGCGACGAGGGCGTCATAGGCCGCGATCATGCCGGCGTCGTAGTCGCCGGTCGTCGAATCGATCGGGAACATGCCCGAGGCGTCGCCGACGCCGAGGACGCGCTCGCCCGTCAGGCGCTGATGGACCCAGCCGGCGAGCGTGTTGATCGAGGCGATCCGCCCGACGTGAGGCTCCTCGTCGATGACGGCCTGGTGGAGGTGGGCGATCGACCAGCGCAGCGGGATGTTGAAGCCGAAGGCCTCGATGAGCTCCTCCGCCGCGCGCCCCGTGTTCGTGTTCCTCCAGGTCCTGAAGGGGGCGAGCTGTCCGCCGTCCTCATCGAGGGCCAGGTAGCCGTGCATCATCGCGGACACGCCGAGCGAGCCGTAGGTCGTCGGGACGGCGCCGTAGCGCTTCTCGACCTGCGCGACGAGGTCGGCGTAGGCGTCCTGGATCCCCTCGACGACCGCCGTGAGCGAATAGGACCAGAGGCCGTCGACCAGCTGGTTCTCCCAGGAGTGGCCCCCCGATGCGAGGACCTCGTGGTCCGGGCCGATGAGGACGGCTTTGATGCGGGTCGACCCCAATTCGATACCGAGGGAGGTGTTCCCCGACTCGATGAGCTCCTTCACTGACTCAGACATTCGCACTCCTGACGTCGTCGTTGACCTTCTGTGGAGATTCTGCCACTGTGAACGTTCACTTGGCTAGCGTTCCACGACCCCGCAGTGCTCCAGGACGGCCCGGATGACGGCCGCGGCCCCATCGTTCTCGACCGCGCCCGTCACATGATCGCCCTCGGCCTTGATGTCCGCGGACGCGCCTCCCATGACCACGCCGAAATTCGCCCACCGGATCATGGGGACGTCATTCGTCCCATCGCCGATCGTCACGGTCCCCGAGGGCGGGACGCCGAGCCTTTCGGCCAGGGATTCAAGACCGCTCGCCTTCGAGACTCCGAGCGGAAGCACATCCGCCCAGCTCGTCCAGCCGACGGAGCACTCCCAACGCTCGGGGACGCCGATCGCGGTGAGCAGCGAATCGAAATCGGGCCTGCTCATATGCGGCGCGCGGACCACGACCTTGATCGCCCGACGGCCTCGAAGATCATCGAGGGGAACGACTTCATGCGCCTCGATGAGCTCGCCGGGAGGGAACCATCCGGAGACGAGGAACATCCCGGGCACTTCAACACCGAAGATCGCGTCCGGCAGATGCTCGGCGACGAGGCCGATCAGCCCGTCCGGATCGAAGAAGCGGAGCTCGCAGACCTCCGCCCCCTCGGGCGAGGCGGAGTCGAAATGCGCCGTGACCGCACCGTTCGAGCAGACCGCCCACCCGCTCGGATCACCCAGCTGATCCAGGACGGGCGCGGTCGCCTCCAGGGACCGTCCCGTCGCGATCACCGCATGCATGCCGGCATCCCCGGCCGCGCGGATCGCCGAACGCACCCGTTCGGAGGCGCCCGTCGGCAGGAGCACCGTCCCGTCCAGGTCGAGCCCCACGAGGATCTTCGAAGGATCCGTCGGCATATCCGCGGGCAGGGCCGCCCTCGCCGCCTCGACGAGGCGTTCGAAGGGGATCGGCGCCTCCCCCGAAGGGGGCGGCGTCACGAGGTTGAGGATCCGAGGATCGAGCGCGCTCACTTGACCGGTTCGAGGACCTCGACGCCCCCGAGGTAGGGGCGCAGCGCCGCGGGGACGTACACCGAACCGTCAGCCCGCTGATGGTTCTCGAAGAGCGCGACGAGCCAGCGGGTCGTCGCGAGCGTCCCGTTGAGGGTCGCGACCGGGAACATCTGCCCGCCCTCGCGGCGCTCGCGGATGCCGAGGCGGCGCGCCTGGAAGGTCGTGCAATTCGAGGTCGAAGTGACCTCCATGTAGCGCTCCTGGGTCGGCAGCCACGCCTCGCAGTCGAACTTGCGAGCGGCCGAAGTGCCGAGATCACCCGCGGCCGTGTCGATGACGCGGTACGGCAGCTCGACCTTGGCGAGCATCTCCTCCTCCCAGGCGAGGAAGCGCTCGTGCTCGGCCTCGGCGTCCTCGGGACGGCAGTAGGAGAACATCTCCGCCTTGTTGAACTGGTGGACGCGGATGATGCCGCGCGTGTCCTTGCCCGCCGACCCGGCCTCGCGGCGGTAGCAGGTCGACCAGCCGAGGTAGCGCTTCGGGCCGGCCTCGAGATCGAGGATCTCGTCCGCGTGGTAGCCGGCGAGGGCGACCTCGGAGGTGCCCGTGAGGTAGAGGTCGTCAGCGGGCAGGTAGTAGATCTCGTCGGAATGCTCGTTGAGGAAGCCCGTGCCGCCCATGACCGCGGGAGTGACGAGCGTCGGAGTCATCATCGGGGTGAACCCGGCCGCGAGCGCCTGATCCATCGCCATCGACATGAGGGCAAGCTCGAGGCGGGCGCCGATGCCCTTGAGGTAGTAGAAGCGCGCGCCCGAGACCTTCGCACCGCGCTTCGTGTCGATCGCGTCGAGCCCCTCGCCGATCGCGAGGTGGTCGGCGGGCTCGAAGCCCTCGGCCGCGAAGTCGCGGACCGCCGGGCCCTCGTGGCGCAGAACCGTGAAGTCGTCCTCGCCGCCGGTGGGCACCCCCGCCAGCACCAGGTTCGGCAGGAGGCGCGCGAGGCGATCCGCCTCGGCATCCGCCTCATTCGCGCGCGCTTCAGCGGCCTTCACCTGCTCGGCGAGCTCCTTCGCCTTCGCGAGGATCGCGGGGCGCTCCTCCTTGGAGGCCTTGCCGACCGACTTCGAGACCTCCTTCTGAGAGGCGCGAAGAGCCTCGAACTCCTGGAGGGAGGAGCGGCGCAGGGCGTCCGCCTCGAGAATGCGGTCGACGAGTTCGACATCGGCGCCGCGAGCGCGCTGGGAGGCGCGGGCGGGTTCGGGATCTTCACGGAGGGCGCGCACATCAATCATGCGACCATCCTAGGACAGCGCGGACGCGGCGGGCCGCCCTCGGCGGGGCGGCCCTCGCCCGCCCGGGGCCCGGTGCGCCTCCCGCGCCCGGCGGGCCGCCCCTCCGGGCGGTCCGGCTCACGCCTTCAACACCTCACGGACCCGCTTCCGCCGCCTGCGCGCGCAGGCAGGCGGGCGCCGATAGGCTGAAGTCATGAGCGTCACGGCATGGATCTTGCTCGGAATCGTGTGCCTCGCCGGCATCGGAGTGCGATTCCTCTCCCGCTTCCTCCTCGCCCGCGATCAACGCATCGCGACGACCCGGAAGGCGATGCTCGATCCCGCCCTCGCGAACGACCCCGAACGAGGGCGGCCGCGCCCCTGGGTGATCGTCAACCCCTCGAAGCACGAAGACCTCGCCGCGTTCAAAGCCTCGGTGAACGCGACGGCGGCCGAACTCGGCGTCCCGCACGTCCACTGGATCACCACGACCCCCGAGGACCCCGGCACCGGCCAGGCGATCGAGGCGATCGCCGAGGGCGCGAGCCTCGTCATCGCCTCGGGCGGCGACGGCACGGTCCGTGCCGTCGCCGCCGGCCTGGCGGGCACCGGGGTTCGCATGGGCATCCTCCCCGCGGGAACCGGCAATGTCCTGGCCCGCAACCTCTCGATCCCGATCGACGACGCGGAACAGGCCGTTCGCGTCGCCCTCGGCCCCGAGCACCGGCTCGTCGACTGCGGCTGGCTCCGCCTCGACGCCGTCGACGAGCCCTCATCGATTCCGGCGGAGGGCATGCTCGTGCGGGCCGCCCGCACGGCCGCCGCGGCCCGCGGTGCGGACATGGAAGAGCCCTCCTCCCTTCCGGCGACCGACGAGTACTCCTTCGTCGTCATCGCAGGACTCGGCTTCGACGGCGAAACGATGGCTTCGACGGACTCCGACCTGAAGAAGCGGATCGGATGGTTCGCCTACGTCGTCGCCGCCCTCGGCGCGATCGCCCGCGAGGGGACGAAGCTGCGCCTCCTCCTGCGCGATCCCCTTCCGGCCGAGGACCCCGTCGGGGACGCCCCCTCGCCGAACGAGGGGAGCCCGACGATCGCCGGATCCGCGACCCTCGAAGGGGTCCGCGTCGACGACGCCCCCGACCAGGAGCTCGCCTGGATCGAATCGCGCACGCTCATGTTCGCGAACTGCGGCCTGCTCCCGCTCATCACCCTGGCGCCGGCGGCGCGCCTCGATGACGGCCTGCTCGACGTGATGGCCGTGTCGACCCAGTCCGGTCTTCTCGGATGGGCGGACCTGTCGTGGAAGATCCTCGCCCAGGGCACGGGCGCAAGAACCTTCAATCCCCCCGCGTCGACGGGCAGCGTCCGCTTCCGTCAGGCGAAAGGGGCGTCCGTCCTGGCTCAGTCGCCGCAGGTCGTCCAAGTGGACGGCGACGCGATCGGCACGGCGCGAGCGGTTCACGTGCGCCTCGACCGCGGCGCCCTCGACATCGCGGTCCCTCCCGCCGAATAGGCGCGCCGACCGGGCGGTCGCGCCCGCCGAGCGTCCGATGAGCGCCCGCCGAGCGCCTGACGCGGATCGGGGCTCAGCCGAGCAAAGGCCAATCCGGCGCGTTCTCCGCCGCGATTTCGGAACCGTCACCGCCGTTAAGGATCGAGGACACCCAGGCGCGCCCGACCCGGAAATCCTCGTCCCTCGTTCCGCGCAGGACCTCGGATCGGACGCCGTCCACCCGCGGGTAGGAACCCATGAAGCGCACCTCCGGCGAATACCTGTGGAGTCCCACCAGGGCCGCCTGGACGCGCTCCTCGGCGATGTGCCCGACGATGTCGATGCTGAAGGTGTAGTCGCCCAGACCGTCGCCGCTGGGGCGCGACTCGATCCTGGACAGGTCGACGCCGCGCACGGCGAACTGCTCGAGGAGCGTGAGCAGCGCACCGGACTCGTTCACCGGCAGGGCCACCTGGATCGTCGTCTTGTCCGCGCCCGTCGGCGCGGGGAGCGCGCCCGGCTCGGCGACGAGGACGAAACGCGTGACCGCACCGGGATTGTCCGCGACATCGCGATGAAGCGCGTCGAGGCCGTAGGTCGTCACCGACACGGCCGAGCACAGGCCCGCATCGAAGTTCGCGTCACCGCTCGCGAGGAGCTCGGCCCCGGCCGCGGTCGAGGTCGTCGGCACGTGGATCGCACCGGGGAAAGTCGCCTCCACCCAGTTGCGGCACTGCGCCCAGGCGTGCGGATGCGTGCCGATCCTGCGGACGTCCTCGGCCCGGGTGCCCGGCCGGACGACCAGTTGGAACACGACGGGGACGACCATCTCCGCCACGATCACCAGCGGCTGCCCGTGGGAGAGCGCATCGAGCGTCGCATTCACACCGCCCTCGATCGAGTTCTCGATCGGGACGACCGCGCGATCCGCCTCGCCCCGGCGCACGGCGGCGAGCGCGTGCGGCGCAGACGACATGGGCAGCAGCTCGGCCCCCGCGGGCGCGACCTGGTGGACGGCCTGCTCGGTGAAGGTGCCGAAGGGACCGAGGAAGGCGATCCGCATCCTCTCACCGGCGGGCGCAGGACCGGGCATGTTCGTCACGGCGGCGCTCGACGGGTTCTCGGACGATCGGGGGTTGCGCATGACGCAAGGCTATCCGGCCCAGGACCCTCGCGGCATCCGCGTCCGCGGCACACGGGCGCGCCCTCGACCGGGAGGAGGACTCGGGGCCGGGGGTCAGTCCCCGAGGTCGCAGGCCGTGATCCTCCACAGCTTCGCGGTCCCGCCCTCGTCGACGAGCTCGAATCCCGTGGAGGTGTCGACCTCGTACAAGCCGGGGTAGCGCGAGGAACGACGGAAGTCGTAGTACCAGCCGTCCTCGTCCTCGTAATAGTGCGTGACCCCCAGGGCGCGGATCGCATCGCACACCGCCGGATCGACGCCGATCCGGTTGAACCGCTCGGCGAGCACGCTCTCCGGCGCGTCCTTGGCGCTCACCCGCGTGAGCTGAGGGAACACCGCTTCATGCTGGCCGATGACCTCGGTGTATGCGGCGCCTGCGATCGGGTCGCCCAGCACCACGGCATCCGCCGGGATGAGCAGCCGCATGCGGCGGATCATCGCCAGTTCGCCCCTGCTGGCCATCCCCGGTTTGCCCAGGTTGTCGGGGTCGTACACGTAGTCGCTCGCCACGGCCCGCGCATCGTAGGCGCCGAGCCCCGTCACGAGCAGGAGGACCAAGCCGAGAGCCACGTCGACCCGCCATCGCACGGGCGCCCCGGGCCTCGTCGCATCCTCCTGAACGTGGGCGCCGCGCGATCGAGCGGAGTCGAAGCGCTCGGCGAGGGCCGCCCCGATCGCATGGAAACCGAGCGCCATGAGGGGCACCATCGTCAGGCCGTGCGCACCCATGATCCGGCGCGCATCGAGGTACCACGGCGCCAGGAGGAAGTTCCTGACCTCGCCGATCGGCGCATAGGCGAGGAAGGTGAGGAGGCAGAACACGAGGTAGGAGGCGATCGGCCACATCGGCGGCGGATCGGCAGTCCTGCGCGAGAAGACGAGGGCGATCACGCCCGCCAGGAGGAGGAGCGCCTGCACGACGATGTGAATGCTCATCGCGGTCGTCGGCGTGAAGGGGGGCGCCGGCGTGAACATGTGGGAGAAGGCGTAGCTCCAGGAGATCCCCGACCTCGGGTAGTCGCCCATCGAACGGATCTTGTCGGCGGTCAGGGCGAGGAAGGGCAGGACGGCGGCGGCGAGGGCGAAGACGCCGACCGCGACCGCGCGAGCCCGAGCGCCCGCGCCGATCGCCGATGCGATGATCCTCCACGATGCCGCCAGCAGCGCGGGCAGCAGCAGGGCGGCGAGGACGAAGGCGGAACTCGGATGCGCCGAGGCCGCGCCGAGCATCGCGAGCAGGAGGGCGGCGAGCAGTGGGGCGTGGCGGAGGAGCGCCCGCGGACCGGCGTCGAGATCCGCGGCGAACCTCCTCCCGACGATGATCGCGAGCGCGACGACTCCCGGGACCACTGCGAGCCCGCTCGCATTGGGCCACTGGTTGTACATCGTGAGGTTGTCGGCCGGCATGTCGAGCAGCAGCCCCGCGAGGATCGGCGAGGCGAGGATCGCGGCCCTCGAACGCACCAGGACGCTCGTCAGCGCCGTCGCCCCGAGCACCCAGATGATCATGAGGACGATCGAGGAGGCGTTCGCGGCGAGGACGACCCGAGTGGGCGTGGAGAACAGGGCGACGAGGGCGTGCCAGGTCGTCGGATAGTAGACCTCGCGGCCGCCGTAGAGCTCGGCGAGCCCTCCGAAGGGGCTCGCCGAGTGCGAGTGGAGGATCGACCACACCCCGTTGAGGTGGAAGGTTGAATCCCACTGCTGGGCGGGAAGGCGCGGATCGGCCCGCAGGAGCATCGGCATCGCGGCGAGCAGGGATCCGAGGACGATCATCCCCCAGGTCGAGGCGCGCACCCTCGCCTGCTCCTCACCGAGCGGGCGCCTCGGCCCGATCGCGTCGACGAAGCCGCCGGCGGGCAGGGGCCCGCCGGTCGCCCTCTTCGCGGTGGCGAGCAGCCAGACGACAGCGCCCACCAGGGTGAGGAGCCCGAGGACCGGGAAGACCTTCGCACGCTCCCACGCGATGGCGAAGGCGTCGAAGGCGAAGGAGAGCAGGGAGAGGACCCCGAAGACGATCGCGGGCGAGACGGCCAGGGCGACGACTGAGGAGCGCAGGTGCGCCCTCGTCCAGAAGAACGCGGGGAGCGCCGTCAGGACGAGCATCCCGACGATCGTCGGGATCAGCGCCCACCATTGGCCGAGCATCGTCCGGCTACTCCTGACAGGAGCGGCCCTCGGGGACGGCGGCCTCGTCGGCGGCGAGGGCTTCGACCGCGACGAGGGCGCTCCTCTTCGCCGCCCGACGGTGATTGATGACCTCGACGAGCATCGGGATCAAGGAGACGCCGACGATCGCGAGGATGATCGCCGAGAGGTTGTCGTGCACGAAGGGGACGCCGCCGAGGGCGGACCCCAGATAGGTGATGCCCGCGCCCCAGAGCAGGGCCCCGAGGGAGTTGAAGGCGAGGAACTTCGGGTACGGGTACTTCGCGATGCCCGCGGCGAGCGGGATGAAGGTCCGCACGAAGGGGATGAAACGGCCGATCACCAGCGAACGGCCCCCGTACTCGGCGAAGTAGCGCTCCGCCTTGACCAGGTGCTCGGTCTTGAGGAATCGCGCGTCATCGGAGAAGAGCCTCCGACCGAAACGGGCGCCGAGCCAGTATCCGATCTGCGCGCCGATGAAGGCGGCCACGAAGACCAGGGCGATGAGCGTCGGAAGGTGGAGTCCGAGGCGATCGTGCAGAAGACCCGCGGTGAAGAGGAGCGAGTCGCCGGGGAGGACGGGGAAGAGCACTCCCGATTCGATGAAGACGATCGCGAGGGTGCCCCACAGCACCCACGGGCCCATCGCGAGGAGCAGGCTCTCCGGATCGTGGAACCATCCGATGAAGGTCTGAAGCCAAGATGCGTCGGAGGCCATCGGGGCGAGGTTCTGGAGGAACAATCGGTCTCCTTGATATGCGTACACGTTCCGCCCCCACACTACCCGCCGTGAAGGCGCCGGTAGGATCTCAAACATGGACGGCGAAGTGAATCCTGTCGCGTCCGCCGAAGCGGACCTCGATTCACCCGTATCCTCCCCGCCCCCGGAGGAGTCCGCACAAGCCCCCGAGTCTCCCGGCGACTCCGCTCCGGCCCCCTCCCCTCGGCCGCGCCGCCTCCCCGGCGAGGTGCGCTTCTCCGACCGCGTCGAGCCCCGCCAACGGCGACGGGCGGACCTCTTCGACCTCATCGTCTCGCTCCTGGCGATCGGAGCGATCTGGGCGATCGGCGTCTTCGCGAACTCGACGACTCAGGGCGTCACCGAAGACGTCCTCCGCTTCCGCTTCATCCGCGAGGTGCTCCTCCTCCCCATCACGCTCGTCGAAGGCACGGTCGTCCTCTTCGCGCCGATCGCGATCGTTCTCGCCCTCGCCCTGAGGCGCCGCCTCACCGCGATCCTCCAGTCCGTCGGGACCGCGATCCTCGCGGCGCTCATCGGGACCGGGGTCCTCTGGAGCGCCTCCCTGCTCCCCGAGAACGTCACCGCGCCCCTGCGCGTCGCCAAGGCGGTCGCCGTCCAGGGCAACACGACCTCCACCGCGATCGCCATCAACATCGTCGTCATCACGCTGTGCGCCCTGTTCACGGCGGCCGGTGAAGCGCAGAACATGAAGACCGTCCGCTGGTCGTGGGCCGGAATGTGGGTCATCGTCTTCCTCGGGGTCCTGCGCTCCTCCATGACCCTTCCCGGCGCCTTCATCTCCGTGTTCATCGGCAGGGCCGTCGGCTGCTCCGCGCGCTGGATCTTCGGCTTCGAGGATCGCCGGGCCTCCGGGGCCGACATCGTCGGCGCCCTGCTCGACATCGGGACCGTCCCCGTGCAGATCGTCCGCACGGACCTCGACACGAGTGAAGAGCCCCTGACCACCCGGACAGTCGTCGAGGACCGGCGTTCGCGGCTGAGGATCATCGACCGCGCGACGGAATCCGCCGACTACACGGTGACGCGACGCCCGGATCAGGATCGCAACCGCCATTACCAGGCGCTCCTCGACAATGGGCGCACCGTCGAGGTCGTCGTCCTCGACCCGGGCCGCGAGATCCTCGGAACGATCGTCGACGTGTGGAACAACATCCGCCTTCGCGGGCTCAGCCGCTGGATCTCCCCCTCGTTGAAGGCGACCGCGGAGCGCTCCGCCCTCGTCGCCATCTCGGCGAAGCGCGCGGGCGTCCGCACGCCCGAACTCATCGGGATCGCCCGGGCGGGCGACTCCCTCGTATCCGTCTCAGAAGCTCTCCCCCCGACGACGCCGTTGCACGAGCTGCCCGGGAGCGTCCTCAGCGATGAGATGCTCGACGACGCATGGCGCCAGCTCCTGGCCGCCCATTCCCGCGGGATCAGCCACCGCGACCTCGGCTTCGACTCGCTGGTCGTCGACGAGGACGGCGACCTGTGGATCCTCGATTGGGAGCGCGGCGAGGTGGCGGGGACCGAGCTCAACCGGAGGATCGACATCGCGCAGATGCTCGTCCATCAGGCCCTGTGCGCAGGTGAGGAGCGCGCCCTCGAATCGGCCCGCAGGATCGTCGACGCCCGGGCCCTCGAGTCCGCGGTGCCCGTCATCCAGGGCGCCGTCCTGCCCTCCTCCCTCAATCAGAGCCTGAAGCGATCCGCCCTCGTCGAGGGTCTTCGCGCCGGCGTCCTGGGCGCTGACGAGGGCGAGGCCGTCGAACTCACGAACGTCAGGCGATTCGAACCGCGCACCGTCATCATGGTCGCGGTCCTCTTCGTCGCGCTCGTCGTCGTCCTCGGCTCCTTGAATTTCGAGGACATCACCGCGGCCATCACCGAAGCGAATCCGTGGTGGATGGCGGCCGCCTTCGGGCTCGCCTGCCTCACCTGGGTGGGCGGGGCGATCCCGCTCATGGCCCTGAGCCCCGTGCGCCTGCGGTTCTCGGACGCGGTCGTCGCGCAGGTCGCCGCTTCGCTCGCGACGATCGTCGCCCCAGCGGGCGTCGGGCCCGCCGTCGTGAACCTGCGCCTCCTCAAGAAGAAGAAGGTGAGCACGGTCGTCGCCGCGACGACCGTGACGCTCCAGCAGCTGCTCCAGCTCTTCATCATGCTGTCGCTCCTGCTGCTCGTCATGGTCCTGTCGGGCAACTCGCTGTCCGTCCAGCTCCCCTACGGCACGATCCTCGCAGTCGCGGCGCTGGTGATCGCGGGCATCGGGATCGCCCTGTCGGTCCCCCGCTTCCGCAGGTGGGTGTGGTCGAAGGTCGAACCGACCTGGACGCAGGTCTTCCCCCGCCTCATCTGGATCGTCGGCCGACCGCATCGGATCGCGGCGATCCTCGCGGGGAACCTCCTGATGAACATCGGTTTCATCGGCGCGTTCTGGGCGGGGCTGGTCGCAATGGGCGGCTCTCTCGACTTCCTCTCCCTGGCTCTGACGTACCTCGCGTCGAATTCGCTCGGGTCGGTGATCCCGTCCCCGGGCGGCATCGGGCCGGTCGAGGCGGCGCTGACGGCAGGCCTTCAGGTCGCGGGCATCCCCTTGTCGATCGGCCTGCCCACCGCAGTGCTCTACAGGCTCGTCACCTTCTACGGGCGCATCCCCTTCGGTTGGCTGGCGATGAAGTGGATGGAGCGCAAGGACCTCCTGTGAGGCCGGGCCCTCCGGGGACGGGCCCTCCTGGGGCTTTCTCTCTCCTCCTCCCCCCGAAAGTGCCCAAGAAAGGGTCCATGGACGTTCAGAGGGCTTCTTGGGCACTTTTGGGGGAGAGAGAAGACTTCTGAAAGCATCTTCGGGAGAAAGAGGGGGCGCGAAGGAACGAGGACGGGGCTGAATCTCACGCATGCGGTCATCCCCACGAGAACGCACGGACTCGCGCACGCGCACACCTGCGAAGATTCCTCCCCCTCGTCCGGGCGGCCCGTTCAAGGCGTTCGATAATGCCCGCAGGATCTTCGAGGTCGTTCCAGCTGAACCGCAGGACGCTCCACCCGCGATTACTCAGGAAACGGTCTCGCTCGAACTGGTCTCCCCATGCGATCGCCTGTTCTTCCGCCGTGACTCCGTATTTGGCCCGTCCATCGAATTCGAGGGCGATCTCCAGCTCCGGAATGGCGATGTCCAAGTAGTACTCCTCGAATCCGTCAGAGACCTGGAACTGAACCCGGGTACCGCCGACACCGCATGATCGAAGGATCCACAGAAGCCGCGCTTCGCCGACTGATTCGCATCCGGCTTCGGCGTTCGCAAGCATCCACCGGGCGTCGGCCGCTCCAGGGCAGTGCCTTCTCGCAGCATCGAGCCTGGCCCGCAGCGATTCCTTGAGTTTCCACTCGGATCGCCGACGTGGTGCCCAGCGGTTCGCATTCCCGATGACGAGGCGCCTCAATGCTGAGCATGCGGCCACAAAGGCCTGCTCGCCCTTCTCGAGAAGGAGAATCGTGATGAGCGCATCCTCAATGAATTCATCAGAGGCGTAGTCAACGACCGGTCGGCGCGCGAGCCCTCCGCGGATTCGGCGGACGCGACAGGGCTGTTCGGGCGCGATCACCATCCCGTCGAGGACGACGGCCGGAAGGGTGAACCTCTGAGAACGTCGGCCGTCGCGAGCTGCGAGTGAGCACTCGCGAGGAGTCGCGGCCAAGGGCAGGTCGGCGAGGAGAGCGGCCGTCAGTCCGACCGGGGCGCATGCCGCGTGGGAGTGAAGGCAGGCCCACGCGCGAGCCTTGGCGATCAATTCCGCACGCTCCCATGATCGTTTCGTCGTTCTCAGAAGTGATTCGGGAAGCCACGCCCCCGGGCCGATGGGAATGAGGCCCTCGCGCGTGGGAAGGCGCTTGTTTCGGCTTGTCAGCACCATTGCGTCCCGGACTTGGCGTGAGCTCATCGGCATGGTCGCTTCCTTCGGTTTCAGAGCTGAACAGCCGAACCGTAGGACTTGTGCGGCGGTCACGACGCGTATCCACAACCCCGAAGGTGCCCAAGAAGGGGTCCGTGGATCTTCAGAGGGCTTCTTGGGCACTTTCGGGGGAGAGAAGACTTCCGGCACTTTTCGGGGGGGGGGGGGAGGGGGAGACAGCGGGGCCGGACCTGCAAGCGCGAGCCCGCCTCAGCCGACTTCGTCTTGGTGTGAAACAATCGGGCCATGACAACGCAGTCGAACCCCCATGCCGCACTCGCGCCCCTTCCCGAGCCCCTCGCCGCCCTCGCCGAAGGGGTTGAACTCCTCGATCCGATGGAAGCTCCCCCGATCCGCTGGGGCATCCTCGGCGCCGGTTGGATCGGCTCCGTCTTCGCCCGCGACGTCGCCTCCTACTCC
Source organism: Schaalia hyovaginalis (assembly GCF_014208035.1). NCBI lineage: Bacteria > Bacillati > Actinomycetota > Actinomycetes > Actinomycetales > Actinomycetaceae > Schaalia > Schaalia hyovaginalis. The sequence continues at coordinate 44,266 of NZ_JACHMK010000001.1, forward strand.
TCGGGCGTGATGGCGGGCGTGGCCGCACGCGACCCCGAACGGGCGAAGGCCTTCGCAGCCGACTTCGGAGTCGAACGCGCCTACGACTCCTACGAGGAGCTCCTCGCCGCCGACGACATCGACGCCGTCTACATCGCCGCGATCCACCCCGCTCACGCCGAATTGGCGTCCCTCGCCCTCGAGGCCGAAAAGCCGATCCTCGTCGAGAAGTGCTTCACGATGGACGCCGCGAGCGCGAAAGCCGTCCTCGACCTCGCGGAGAAGAAGAATCTGTTCTGCATGGAGGCCATGTGGACGCGCCATCTGCCCCACCAGAAGGTGCTGTCGCAGATCGTCGCGAACGGCGGTCTCGGCGCGGTGGCGACGGTCCACGCCGACCACGGCCAGAAGCTCGAGCACGTCCGCCGCATGTGGGACCCCGAACTCGGCGGCGGCGCCCTCATGGATCTCGGCGTCTACTCGATGTCCTTCGTCCAGCAGATCCTGCCCGAGGCGCGCCTCGTCGGCGCGACCGCGAAGCTCACAGACCTGGGCGTCGACGTCCAGTCCGCGGCTCTGCTCACGACGGAAGGCGCGGTGGCGACCGCGAGCTCGAACTTCAACGGCCGCTCGGCGACTTACGGCGAGGTCGTGTTCGAGCGCGGCGCGATCGAGATGGCCGACCAGTTCTACCGGCCGACGTCGCTGCGCCTGCGCACCTTCGGCGAGGGGAAGCCGGACAACGGCGAGCTCGTCAAATGGGACGGCACGGTTCCCGGCGGATTCCAGTACCAGGCCGCCGAGGTGGCCCGCTGCCTGGCGGCCGGCCTCAAGGAGTCGGCGACCATGCCCTGGGCGGACACTCTGCGCGTGATGGAGCTCCTCGACGGGGTCCGAGCCGCAACCGGCATCGCCTACCCCTGGGAGCGTTGAGCGCGGACCCCGAAGCGCGTCGGAGGCGGGGCGGGCGCGCAGCGGCTCTCGCGATGCCGCCGGGCTTGAAAGACCCCGTCTCCGTCGATGATCACAGGAGGGCCGCCGTCCACACGAGCGTCGTGTAGGGGATCTCGATCTCCCGGCCGGGCGCGTACCCGAGGTGCTCGTAGAGGTACCACCGCAGGTTCGCCTGCATGCGCTCGCGCCCCGCGCGGTCCTGGCGCAGGTAGGAGGATCGGGTGGTGCCCAGCTCGAGAAGGGCCTCGGGCGTCATGCGATCCTCCCAGGGGACGAGGTCGAGGCGGGGCTTTTCGAAGAGCCCCCCGAAAGCCGGCGGGTTCTCGGGCCTGTGGACGTCTCCGGAGCGCATGATCCGCGTGAGCCGGTGGACCCAGGGGACGGACACGTCCATCTGATTCCATACGGCTGCGAGGATGCCGCCCGCTCGGAGGATGCGCGCGGCTTCGACGCCGGCGGCTTCGGCGTCGACCCAGTGCCAGGACTGGGCGTAGACGACCAGATCGAGGGATGCGTCAAAGAAGCCGGTCGCCTCCGCGCTCGCTTCGCGGATCCGGATCCGTCCGGGCGCGCCTTCGATCGCCTCGCGCATCTGGGCGCGCATCGGGGCCGAGGGCTCGACGGCTTCGACGTCGAAGCCTCGCTCGGCGAGGAGGAGGCTCATCTTGCCCGTGCCCGCGCCGATGTCGGCGGCGCGCATGGGCGAGCAGGCGCGTCCTTCGGTCCTCGCGAGGAGCGCGTCGAGGGCGGCCGCCGGGTATGCGGGGCGCACCGCGGCGTACTTCGGCGCCGCGATGTCGAAGGGGTTGTCCATCCCGGTGATTCTAGGCAGTTCCGGGGCTTCAGGGACGCGTATCTTCCTCGAAGGACTTGTGTACGAACTGGCGGGGCCGTTAGATTCCCGTTGCAGGGTAGGCATGCACCGGGGAGGGATGTGTCCATCGAAACGGCTATGACCTTGGGCGCGCAGACTGCCGCTGCAGGCGATGTCAGCGAGGCGCGCAGTGCGATCGGCGATGGGGTTTCGGCCTTGGAGTCGACGCTCGGCGCTCATGCTTCGGGGATCACGGGGGAGGGGATGGTTCTCTTCCTTCGCTGCGTTGACGAGTGGTGCGCGGCCTACCGGACCCTCGAGGCCGACTACGCGCATTACGCGGATTCCCTCATCACCGTCGATCGTACGACCGCCCGCACTGACGACGAGGTGAGGGGTGCGTTGGCATTGAGAGAAGCACAAGAACGTTTGGCTTCTCGTTTGGGGGCCCTTTTATGACCGCTGAGCGTTTGGTCTTCCGCGACGCTGATGCGGAGGCGATCCGCACGGGTCTTGACTCGCTCGCGGCGACATTGCGTGAAGAGCATGAGGCGATGCGCATGTCTGTGGGTCGGCGGGTTTCAGGCTGGAGCGCGCGTTCGGCCTCGCGGGAGTCCCAGATGGATTTCGATGCTCGACTTGCGCAGCGCGCGGATCAGTTCGCTTCGGCCTTGGAGGCTGCTGCGGAGGCGATGGGGTCTTTGCACGATGACGCTTACCGAATTGAAGTCGCCAATGTTGCGATCATGGACTGAGGGGGATCGCGGTGGCCGGTCATGATTTCGACGTTGATTTGGAGGCCCTGCTCACTGCTGCGAATCGTTCGAGCGAACTGGTTGAGCTCAAGCGTGACATGGACGTGGATGATTACGTCCCGACGGAGGCCGCGCTTGCCTGCGACACGGTGTGGTCCGCGGTTGACGAGTTTCAGGATCGTTGGGAACGTGGGATCAATGCCATGACGGATGACATTTCAGAGGTGTCGGGCCGTTTGGCGAAGGTTGCCGCGAACTATGCGGAGTATGTGCAGCGGAGCGCTGAGACGATGGCGCATCTGAGAGGGATCATGGCATCTCTTCCGCAACGGCCTCTCGCGGGGGAGTGATTCGGGTGGGTGTGGGCTGTTCGGGTGCTCCGTTATTCGTGATTGAGGGGGATCCTGCCCAGGTTCGCTCGCGCGCGGCGGTGATGCAGGCCCGTTCGCGCGAGTTCGCGGAGTTCGCCGATGCGGTGGCCTCGATTTCGACTGATGGGTGGAGCGGTCGGGCGGCCGATCGCTTCCGTGCGCGTTTCGAATGCGAGCCTCAACGCTGGCGTGAGGCCGCAAGCGGTTTCGCGCGTGCGGGTGCTGCTCTGACCGCGTGGGCGGATGCCGTTTCCCTCGCCCGGGTGCGCGCTTCGAGCTGTAAGGCACTGTATGAGCAGGGGGAGGAGGCGACGCGCCGGGCGCGCGTCGCCTACGAAGCGCAGCTGACCTGTGAACTGGATGCGCAAAACTCGTGGTTGAGGTCCGGCGTCGCTCAGGTGGAGTTGGCCCGTCTGTCGCCGACTCCGTTCACAGATCCGGGGCAGGCGCTGCGTGACGAGGCGAGTGCGGCTTTTGCCGCGATTGTCGAGGAGTTGGATCAGAAGGCGACGTGGGTGGCTTCCGAGGTGCGTGCGGGGTGCGCGGGGGCTCCGAGTGCGCGCAATTAGGTGACGAGCGGTTTGGAATTCATCGGTGGAGTCCTCAAGGGCGCGGGGGAGGCCGTCGTCGATTTGGGGAGTCTGATCGCGAGCCTTCAGTTCGGTGCGATGTTCGACGGTGCGAGGGTTTTGAGCGGGGACTTGAGTGCCGATGAGTTCGCGGCGAAGTATGCGCACAAGTATTCCGATGCCGCCGAAATCGTGGGCGGCGCGTACCGGGATCCTGCGGCTTTCGCAGTGAGTGTGGGCAAGGGCGTGCTCGACTGGGACACCTGGGCGGATGATCCGGCTCGGGCTCTCGGCCATCTTGTTCCTGACGCCGCAGCGACGATCGCGACGGCGGGTGCGGGCACGGCTGCGCTGGCGGCCGCGAAGTTGAGTAGAGCGGGCCGGGTGGCACGAGCTGCGGATCGTATCCACGATGGTGCTGACCTTGCGGCGGATGCGCGTCGTGGAGCGCGCGGTCTTGCTCCGAACGCTCTTGAGCGCACCGATGCCGCTGAGGCGATGATGGATGCGAAGCGTTCTTCCTCCCGGGTCGATTCCGTTCCCGGTTCTTCTCGTTCGACTGGGAGCCCGCACCCCTCCGCTTCTCTTGAGGAGCGTCTTGGCCCTGTTCCCACCGGGGGCGATTCTGCGGCGAAGGCGAGTGCGGCGGATGCTTTGGCTCCCATGGCCCGGGCCGACGAGGTGTCCGTCCATAATAGGGACGCTTTCCCCGGCACGGATCCCATCGGCAGGCATGACACCCCCGATGGTGCTGCGCACCATGCGCATGCCGAATCCGGGAAGGCTGATCATGGGGTTTTAGGGGTTGAGCGCCGCGATTTGTCAGAGGCGGAGCTTGCGGAACTGCGTAGTCGTCCGCCCGAGAGTATCCAGGACATTGTGGATGCGGTGGACCCGCGCGAGCTGAAACGCAACCCGGCAATTGATTATTCACACGGGCGGATTGATGGCGTCACCCCCGGTGACCTCGTCAAGGATCCTCGTCATTTCTTCGGTACTCACCCCGACGGCAGCCCGAAGACCTTCTTCGACTGGGTGCGCGACTTCGCCGATCCGGAAAGCTACAGAGCACGATGGCCACAGGATGAACCCGGGAAGGTCTTCGATGGAATGGTCGACGACGGCACCATTCAGCATCACATCTCCATCGAGGACTACCGCTCGCAATTCGGTTCGACGATCGACCGCATCGGAAATCCGGGCGGCAGCTATTTCGGCGCCATTGACGACGGCCGCATCGCCTCCTTCGAGGAGCGCGCCATCGCCCCTTCATCGATTCACGAGTCGTATTATCAGTACGAGATCGCCGATGGGCCTCTTCCCGAGGGGATCACCGTGACCACCGGCACCGTCGCCCCCTGGCACGGTGCCCCCGGCGGTGCGCGTCAGCTTCAGTTCTTTGAGAACGGAGAACCCCTGAACGCCGATCAACTCGTCAAGAAGGGGATTTTGAGAGGAGTCGTGACACCCATTGGACTTCATTAAAGAACTACTCGAAATCGTCACAACAGAAGGAAAGAAGGGGACAAGATGGGCGTACTATCTCATTGACGACGGCGACGATCTCAACTTCGATGACGGGGCCTTGACCTATCACGTGTGGAAGGAAGACGAACGCTTCTTCTACGGCACGCACGAACGCGGCGGACCGCCCACCCGGGACGTTGACACGTCCAACCCCGACTTCATGGCGAACTGGGTCATGCTCGCCTTCATGAACGAGGTCCGTTGGCGCAGGGGGCTCCGCCTCACCGTCATCGATCCCTGCTCGACCCTGGCCTGTCCCGGTTGGTCGTTCCAAGACGTCGGCAACAGCCGATGGATCCCCGTCCGCCCCGACGGCACCACAGCCGACTTCCGGGTTCGAACATGGGCTCCACGCTTCGAAGGCGTATCCGCCATGACATGGATCCTGGACGCCGACCCCCACGAACTCCTCACCTCCTACCTCCACCCCCAAGGAACCCCCCTCCTCACCCACCTCCTCGAACACCCCAACACCACCAACTAACACCCCCGCGCCCCCGGCGGTGCGCGTCAGCTTCAGTTCTTTGAGAACGGGAAGCTCCTGAACGCCGATCAACTCGTCAGAAGAGGAATTTTGAGAGGAGTCGTGACACCCATTGGACTTCATTAAAGAACTACTCGAAATCGTCGTAAAAGAATGGAACTACCACCTCGCAAGCGACGGCGATGATCTTCACTTCTACGACGGGGCCTTGACCTATCACGTGTGGAAGGAAGACGAACGCTTCTTCTACGGCACACGCGAACGCGGCGAACCTCCCACCCGGGACGTTGACACGTCCAACCCCGACTTCATGGCGAACTGGGTCATGCTCGCCTTCATGCACGGAGTCCGCTGGCGCAGAGGATTCCAAGACATTGCTATCACTCCCCACTCGACCCTGGCCTGTCCCGGTTGGTCTTTCCAAGACGTCGGCGAGAGCATGTGGATCCCCGTCCGCCCCGACGGCACCACAGCCGACTTCCGCGCCTGGAGCTGGGCTCCACGCTTCGAAGGCGTATCCGCCATGACATGGATCCTGGACGCCGACCCCCACGAACTCCTCACCTCCTACCTCCACCCCCAAGGAACCCCCCTCCTCACCCACCTCCTCGAACACCCCAACACCACCAACTAACACCCCCGCGCCCCCGGCGGTGCGCGTCAGCTTCAGTTCTTTGAGAACGGGAAACCCCTGAACGCAGCCGACCTCGTTGACAAGGGGATTTTGAGAGGAGTCGTGACACCCATTGGACTTCATTAAAGAACTACTCGAAATCGTCGTAAAAGAATGGAACTACCACCTCGCAAGCGACGGCGATGATCTTCATTTCTACGACGGGGCCTTGACCTATCACGTGTGGAAGGAAGACGAACGCTTCTTCTACGGCACACGCGAACGCGGCGAACCTCCCACCCGGGAAGTTAACACGTCCAACCCCGACTTCATGGCGAACTGGGTCATGCTCGCCTTCATGCACGGAGTCCGCTGGCGCAGAGGATTCCAAGACATTGCTATCACTCTCCACTCGACCCTGGTCTGTCCCGGTTGGTCTTTCCAAGACGTCGGCAACAGCCGATGGATCCCCGTCCGCCCCGACGGCACCACAGCCGACTTCCGGGTTCGAACATGGGCTCCACGCTTCGAAGGCGTATCCGCCATGACATGGATCCTGGACGCCGACCCCCACGAACTCCTCACCTCCTACCTCCACCCCCAAGGAACCCCCCTCCTCACCCACCTCCTCGAACACCCCAACACCACTTCAACGATGACTCCCTGACACGACGTATCCTGGGCGGAAGCGCATCCGCCGGAGAAGCAGGATCCTTCAACGAGGGATTCAACAATCACCACGACATGTCCGATCTCCTCAAAACGCACGAGGCCACACGCTCGAAAGGGGAGCAGATGTCCCACTCAACGCCCAATGTCGGTTTGATCCGTTGGCCCGGGGATGACCACGACCATTTGATGGGTATGCTTCGTCGAACTATCGAGGAATTCTCCTCCCTCTCCGACTACGTAGCTCGCTACGGCCCTCATGTGGATCGAATCGGCGAGCCCACCGGCAAATACTTCTGCCACCTTCCCGCAAATGGAAACCCATGTTCTTTCGAAAGCCGATCGCTCGATCCCTTTTCCCTCCACTCCTCCTATTACCAGTACACGATCGATTCCCTTCCTGAAAGCGTGCACATTCGCACCGGCATCACCGCACCATGGCACGGCTTCGAAGGCGGGGCACGAGGGGTCCAGTTCATCTGGGGCAATATTCCTCTCACCGCCATCGAATGCATCGAACTCGGAATCCTCGCCGGAAAGGTACGCGCCTGAAATGTCCATCGCCGATTCCCTCATCAATTTCGCGCGCCGCTCCGGCGCCCAAGCATTCGCCGCCGAAGGCGGAGGGGTGCGCCTCACCTGGGACATGGGACATTTTTTCCACCACTTGTGGAAAGAGAACGACCAGTACTGCTACGGCACGAGTGAACGCTCCGAACCACGGATCGCGACGATGCTATGCCCCTATGAGGAGATCATAGAGAAATGGGCCATCGTCGCGATCGGTGCCGAGGCCCGCAGACACCTCGGCTTCGCACCGATCGTCATCCCCTCCGCGCCCGAGAGCGCCGAACCTCATTGGCGATTCGAACAGCTGTCTTTCCTCAGCGGACGCCTCGCCACCGAGGACGGCTTCATCCCGATGGAGCTGCGCGACACCTTCCCTCGTCACCGGAATCTGACAATGCTGTCCCATGTGATTCAGATGGACGCCGATCAGCTCCTCTCCTCGTATGAAGCCGAAGACGCGCACCCCCTGCTCTCGCATCTGCTTCCTCCCGCTCACTGATTCCCCGAAGTCATCCGCACATCACGAAGAAACGATCAGGTGAGGACGATCGCGTCGGCGAGCTCGCGCGGCCGGTCGCATGCGAGGCGCGCGAGGTCCTGCGCCTCCCAGCGGTCCCACCAGGGGCGGTAGGCCTCGCCGTCGCGCTCGAGCGCACGCGTGCGCCGCACCATGCCCCCGCCTGCGGCCTCGATCCAGATCGCGAAGTCGGCGAGGGGGCGAGTCTGAGGCGCGAGCGCCCCGCAGCCCTCGAGGATCGTCGGCGCACCGGGGGCGACCTCGATCGGGGGGAGCTCCCGCGAGCGCTCCCAGTCCCATGGCCGGTACGCACCGGCCCTTCCCCTTCTCAGGTCTTTCACGAGGGCGAGAGTCACCGATTGCGCTGCGCGCAGCCCGTCCCAACCCGGGAACCAGAGATCCGGGCCGAGGACTCGCCACCCGCCCCCGATCCGTTCTTGAAGCGACTCGGCGAGCCCGGCCGCGAAGCTCGACTTCCCCGCCCCGGATAGGCCGTCAACGAGGACGAGCGGCGTCGCGGACGCCGGGGCCGCAAGAGCTCCGAGCACGAGGGTGAGGAGGGGCTCGGGGATCGTCTCCCCCGGAGCCCAGGAGGCCCGGAGGCCGGTTGCGGGCGGCCGGGGGGAATCCGGCCCGCTCACACGAGCCCCTCGAAATGCCCGGTCCAGATCGCGATGCCGAGGGCGATCGCGGGGACCGCGGCCGAGGCGAGGAGCATCGTGAAGTCGGCGACGCCCAGTCGGGATTCGCGCGCCCAGGTCCTCGGCCAGGGCGCCCCGAAGCCACGCGCCTCCATCGTGAGTGAGAGCTTCGCCGATCGCCGCAGGGCGAAGACGAGGAGTGCGAAGGAGCCGCGCGCCGCAGATACGATCCTCCGCGCATCATCGATCCCCCGGGTCCTTCGCGCCTGCTCGAGCGCCTTCCAATCGGCCACCATGAGGCCGGTCATCCGCGCGGCCGCGAGGCTCGCGAGGACGGGGCGGGCGGGCAGACGCAGGACTTGGGCGAAGCCGTCGGCCATGTCGGTCGGGTCGATCCGGGAGAGGAGGAGGATCGCGGGCATTCCCAGCGCGAGGACGCGCAGGAGGATGCCGGCTGCGAGCATTTCCGAGCGTTCCGAGATCATCGCGGGCCCGAAGGACCAGAGGATCGTCGAGTCCTCGGGCTTGGCGTACAGGAGCATCGAGAGGGAGGCGAGGGGTGCGGCCACGAGGATCGGCGCCATCCGCAGGGCGAGAGTCTTCGGGTTCATGCGCGAGGCGGCGACGAAGGCGAGTTCGAGGACGAGGGCGGTCCCCGCGGACACGACGTCGATCGATGCCAGCAGGGGCGTCGTCATGAGGATCAGGGCGAGGACCTGGGTGACCGGGTTGACCGCGTCGAGGATCGAGCGCCTGCTCGGGGCCTCTTCGCAGGCCGCGCCGAACGCCGGCGCTGAAGGGGCGCCCATCCCCTTTCCTGAATGCGGGGCCGTGCCGGACCGGTCCGGCATCGGGGGCCGAGCAGGCGATGACTCCGAGGCGGGCGGGCGCGCCGATTCGCCGAGCGCGTCGAAGTCGATCACACGGTCCCCCATGGCCTCGACGAATGCCGGGTCGTGGGTGATCGAGACGAGCGTCGTGCCGCGGTCGCAGGCGCTTCGGAGCAGGCGCACGAGTTCGATCCAGGTGCGCCTGTCCTGACCGAAGGTCGGCTCGTCGAGGATGAGGAGTTCGGGAGCGGAGATCAGGGCGGTGGCGACTGAGAGTCTGCGCTTCTCCCCGCCCGACAGGGTCATGGGGTTGGCCCCGGCGAGGCTCGCCAGTCCGAGGGCCGCCAGGTGCTCGTCGACGAGGGCGTCGAGGGCCTCGCCCTCAATCCCCGACTTCCTCGGGCCGATCTCGAGCTCGGCGCGGACGCTGCGGGCGACGAACTGGTACTCGGGCTCCTGGAAGACCATGGAGATGCGTCCGAGCAGCTCGGCGGATTTCCAGTCGTGCGGGTCCTTCGATCCGCCGGGGATGCCGGCGGCCGGTGAAGCCGCGATCGTGCCGCCGAGGGCCGGGAGGAGTCCGGCGAGGGTGAGGGCGAGCGTCGTCTTGCCCGCCCCGTTCGCCCCGAGGATGCACGTCGAGACGCCGCGGGGGATGTCGAGGTCGATACCGCTGCGCACCGGGTGCTCCGCGCCGTAGCCGATCGACAGATCCCGGGCGATGAGGATCGGCTCGGGCGAGGGCTCGGGCCCGACGTTCTCCAGGGGCTCCGCCCGGGGGGTCCCGGAGGGCGATTCGCGTTTGGAGGCGCAAACGCCTGCGAGCGCCTCGGCCGCGACCCGGTCCCCGGGGAGCCAGATTCCGCGTTCGCGCAGCTCGTCGCCCCGGGTGGCGAGGACATCCGCGGCCGGCCCATCGGCTGCGACACGGCCGTCGAGGATCACGACGATCCGGTCGACGAGGTCAGCCCACACGTCGACGCGGTGCTCGATGACGACGAGCGTGGCCCGCGAGGCCTCCAGGACCCTGCCGACCGCGTCGCGCACGCCCGCGACGCCCTTCGGATCGAGGTTCGCCGTCGGCTCATCCAGCAGGAGGAGCCCCGGCTCCATCGCGAGCACGGAGGCGAGGGCGAGCCGCTGCTTCTGCCCGCCCGAAAGGCGCGAGGTCGAATGTGAAAGAGCGACATCCAGGCCGACGCGGGACAGTGCGGAGTCGACGCGCGGCCAGATCCCCTCGCGGGGAACGGCGAGGTTCTCCATGCCGAAGGCGATGTCGTCGCCGACGCGGGCGAGGACGACCTGCGCCTCCGGGTCCTGCATGACGAGGCCGATCCGGCCGCGCTGTTCCTCCGGCGCCCGCCCGTCGATCAGCAGGGAACCGGCCCATTCGCCCTCGTCCTCGTCCCCGAGGAGCCCGGCGAGCCCTGCCATGAGGGTCGACTTGCCCGAGCCGGAGGGGCCGAGGACGAGGACCCGTTCACCGGGCGCGATCTCGAGGTCCACGTCGGTCAGGGCCCAGGCCTTGCGGCCCCCGTGCCGCCACCCCCACGAGTGCAGCGACACGGAGGCGGGCCCGAGGCGCGGCTCGGGGGGCGCGCCGTGGAGGAGGGACGGAGCTGTCGGCTCGGCCATCGGGATCCTCAGACCCTTTCGCGGACCTCGCGGCCCGCGGCGAAGCGGTCGAGGGCGCCGGCCTTCGCGAGTCCCTTGACGAGGGCGTGGGCGAGCATGCCCGCGAGGAGGGCGCCGGAGATCATGAGGCAGACGAGGTAGGTGGCGTTGAAGACCGCGCCCTTCTCGAGGTTCCCGGAGGTGAAGAGTTCGAGGATCCAGGCGCCGAGGCCCGCGCCCGCGCCCGAGAGCGAGGCGACGAGGAGGTCGAAGCGGCGGTAGAGGAAGAGGGCGAGGACGATCTCGACGCCGAGTCCCTGCGCGATGCCGGAGTAGATGGTCGGGATTCCCCACTGGGAGCCGAGGGCGGCCGACACGGAGGCGGCGAGGACCTCGACGAAGAGGGCCGCGCCGGGCTTGCGGATGACGAGGCCGCCGAGCGTGCCGCCGATGAGCCAGATGCCCGTGACGAGGCCGCCGATGCCCGGCGTCACCGCTTCGAAGAGCGAGTATCCGAGTCCGCCGATCTGGTTCCACACGAGGAAGACGAGTCCGCAGGCGACGCCGAGGATCGCGGCGGTCACCATGTCGACGACGCGCCAGCCGAGGCGCGAACGGGTTGCGGTTGCAGTGGTCATGAAGGGGATTCACCTCTCTATCGGTCACGTGCGAATGCCGACGAGCAGGCAGCCTCCCTACGCCGGTATGAGCCGGTTCAGGTTCGACGGTCGAGGACCTCGAGTCCTCCTCTCAACCCGGTTGCTCCGGGTTCCCGTGGCATCGACCACAGACTAACGCTCCCGGTCCCCTTTCGCGAAACGGGGATCGGCCTCGGCCCGCACGAGCATCCGATGACGATGGACGAGGGCGGCCGCGACGATGAAGACGATCCAGATGAGTGAGGTGAGCAGGCCCGCCCTCGTGTCCGGGAACAGGGCGAGGACGACGACCATCGCCGCCATGAAGACGAGGACGATCCACGCCGCGAGCGCGCCGCCCGGGGCCTTGAAGACCGAGGCCTCGTGAAGCTCGCGCCGATTGCGCAGGTGGAGGAGGTAGGAGACGACGATGACGACCCATACGCCCATGAAGAGGGTCGCCGACATGGAGGTGACGAGCGTGAACGCCGCGGAGATCGAATCGCTGGAGGCCATGAGGATGATCGCGGACAGCAGGAGGACGCAGGACAGGAACAGCGCGTTGCGGGGCACGTGCCGCTTGGACAGGCGGGAGAAGACCTTCGGCGCGTCCCCGCGGTTGGCGAGGCCGAAGAGCATGCGCGAGGTCGAGTAGATCCCCGAGTTCGCCGAGGAGGCGGCCGAGGTGAGGACGACGAGGTTCACGATGGTCGCCGCGGCGCCGAGGCCGGTCATGGAGAACATGGTGACGAAGGGCGAGCGCTCGGGATCGACCTGGTCCCAGGGGGTCACCATCATGATGGCGGCGAGGGCTGCGACGTAGAAGAGCATGATGCGCACGGGGATCGAGTTGATCGCCTTGGGGAGGGTCTTCTCGGGGTCTGCGGTCTCGGCGACGGTCGTGCCGACGAGTTCGATGCCGACGAAGGCGAAGAGGGCGATCTGGAATCCGCCGAGGAATCCTGTGAATCCGGTCGGGAAGAAGCCTCCGTGGCTCCACAGGTTGGCGACTGCCGCCGCGGAGCCCTGGTCGTCGACGGTGCCGAGGGCGACCATCGCGATTCCGACGGCGACGAGGGCGAGGATCGCGATGATCTTGACGAGGGCGAACCAGAACTCGGTCTCCCCGAAGGCCTTGACGGTCATCGCGTTGAGGGAGAAGAGGAGGAGCGTCATCGCGAGGATCGGGATCCACGCGGGGGTGTTCGGCCACCAGAAGCGCACGTAGCCGGTGATGGCGACCATGTCGGCGACTCCGGTGACCACCCAGCACATCCAGTAGGTCCATCCGGACGAATCCGGCCCAGGGCGCGATGAGGTCGCGGGCGATGTCGGCGAAAGTCGTGTAGCGCTCGTCGGAGAGGAGGAGTTCGCCCATCGTCCTCATGAAGAGGAAGAGGACGGCGCCGATGATGACGTAGACGAGGAGGACCGAAGGGCCCGAGGTCGCGATCGTCTTGCCGGATCCCATGAACAGGCCCGTTCCGATCGCCCCGCCTATGGCGATGAGCTGGACGTGGCGGTTCGTCAGATTGCGCTTCAGGGAGCGTTCGGGGGTCGGGTCGAGGGTTTCCTGGTCGGGCATCGGGCTCCAATCGCCGTCGGCTCAAGAGTGCGGCGGCGTTCATTCTCGGTTGCGCGGGGCAGTAGGCAACTGCTACTCCAGCCGCCGCGCATCGGGCCCGCCAGTTCAGGCGATGAGGATGCGGAAGCGCATGGCGGAGCGGATAGTGAGAAGCCTGATACGCAGGATCATCGAAATTGATTGAGGATACCCTTATGAATGATTCGGACGTCCGCACCTCGACGGCGAGGGTCTCGACCGACAAGCCGGCGCGCTACGGCAAGCAGCTCGCCTCGCACATGGGCCGGAGGATCCCCGCGGTCTGGGACGAAGGATCCTGCCTGGGCGAACTGCGTTTCACCCGGGACGGCATCGAGTCCGGCACTTGCGCCCTCTCCTGCGAGGAGGACGCCCTCATCCTCGAACTGCGCGCCCCCTCGGATGAGGAACTGGAACGGATCGAGGCCGTCGTCGGCGTTCACCTCGCCCGCTTCGGCGCGAAGGATTCACTGAGCGTCGCATGGGTGCGCGCCGACGGCGCGAAGGGCGCGACCCTGGGCCCGTTCTCGCCCGAGGAGGTCGCCGAGCACAATCGACTCAGGCGGGAATCCCGCGCGGCCCGCCATCACGACGACGAGGGCTGAGCGTCCGGCGGGACGCCTCTGGGGCCGCCCCGAGAGGCCCCTGGTTCAGCGAGCGGCCTTCGCCTCGAAGAAGCGCTCGAGGGCTCCGAGGACGTCCTCCCACATCCCGGCCTCGTCCTCCCACGCCTGCCGGGCGACGTCCTCGTCATCGGATACCGAGGACAGGCCCGACTCCTCGACGTGGACGACGACCTCCCCGCCCTCGTCGGACAGGGAGACCTCCACGCGGGTCGCGTACTCCTCGGGGAGCTCATCACTGGCCAGGGGGTACCAGCGGAAGGCCACAAGATCCATCGGATCCTCATCGGCCTTGGCCACGAGCCATTCGCCCGCATCCGGGTCGAGGACCCGGTAGACGCCGTCCTCATCCAGGGTGACCTCGTGGTCGTCGAGGGGGCCGTCGTTCATCCACCATCCCGGTTCGGCGACCACCGCCCACACGTCTTCGATCGGCGCGCGAAGGGCGCGTTCGACCTCGACCCGGTCGAAATCCTCTTCCGGCTGCTTTGAGTCATCGTCGAAGAAGTCCATACGACAACGGTAGCCGCCGAAACCTCCTCGCGTCGGGGATCAACACGACGAGGCGGATCGAATGCGCCCGCCCGGGCCCGAGGTCCCGGGGCCCGAGGTCCCGAAGCCGATGCGAATCCGGCGCATAGGGTGACGAACCGACTCAGAACCGTGATCCACACCACGACGCGCGAAGGAGAAGCGCATGCGCATCGCCATCCCCCGCGAGCCCGAAGGACACGCCCTCGTTGCGGCGAGTCCGCAGACCGCAGCACTTTTGATCCGGCTCGGCCACGAGGTCGCGATCGAAGAAGGAGCGGGAGCGCGGGCCTCCTTCCCCGACGACGCCTACGCCGAGCAGGGCGCGTCGATCGTTCCGGAGTCCGAAGTGTGGAACGCCGACATGGTGCTGTGCGTGGATGCGCCGAGCGAGGAGCGCATCGCCTCCATGCATCCCGGTGCGATCCTCGTATCGAGGCTCGCGCCGATGCGGGACCCGGGCCTGGCCGAACGCATCGCCCCGACCGGCATCACCGCCCTCGCCATCGATGCGGTCCCCCGGATTTCGCGCGCGCAGGCGATGGACGTCCTGTCCTCCCAGGCGAATGTCGCGGGCTACCGGGCGGTCATCGAAGCGGCCTCCCGCTTCGGGAGGGTCTTCACCGGTCAGGTCACGGCCGCGGGCAAGATGCCCCCGGCCCGCGTGTACGTCATCGGAGCGGGCGTCGCGGGACTCGCCGCGATCGGGACGGCGAACTCGATGGGCGCCCGGGTGTACGCCTCCGATGTGCGTCCTGAAGTGGGCGAGCAGGTCGAATCGATGGGCGCGTCCTTCGTTCCCGTGCCGAACCTCCAGGAGGGGTCGAGCGACGGCTACGCGAAGGAGATGGACGCGGACGCCGCGGCCCTCGCCAGGGCCCTCTACGCCGAAGAGGCGGCGAAGTCCGACATCGTCATCACGACCGCGAACATCCCCGGACGCCGCTCGCCGATCCTCCTCGACGAGGCCGCGGTCGCCGCCATGTCGCCCGGGTCCGTCATCGTGGACATGGCCGCGGCGAACGGCGGGAACTGCGCGCTCACAGTCCCCGGCGAGGCGATCACCACCGGGAACGGGGTGACGATCATCGGATATGCGGACCTCGCCGAGCGCCTGCCCGCACAGGCGTCCCAGCTCTACGGGCGCAACCTCGCGAACCTGCTCGCACTGCTCACGCCCGCAAAGGACGGGCGGATCGACCTCGATATGAACGATGAGGTGATCCGCGGGATCACCGTCGTCGCCGAGGGGGCGATCATGTGGCCGCCGCCGCCCATCGCCGTGTCCGCGGCCCCGGCCGCGCAGGACCCGGCTCCCGAAGCGTCCGAGGAGGAGCTCGCCGCCCGCGCCCGCGCGAAGGCCCGAGCACGATGCAAGTCGGCAATCGCCCGGGGAATCGGCCTCGGCCTGGCCGCCCTGGCCTTCGCCGCCCTCGTCCTCGCCACCCCGCCCGCGGCGACCGGGCACTACATCGTCCTGATCCTCGCGGTGATCCTCGGCTTCTACGTCATCTCGAATGTCACGCCCGCGCTGCACACCCCCTTGATGTCGGTGACGAACGCGATCTCAGGGATCATCCTCATCGGCGCGATCTCGCAGATCGGGGACCCGCATCCGCTGATCACAGGCGCGAGCTTCATCGCGATCGTCCTGGCCTGCGTGAATATCTTCGGCGGTTTCACCGTCACCCACCGCATGCTCGCGATGTTCAGGAAGTGAGCCGACAGATGCCCGCAATGACCCTCATGCCGCCCGCGGAAGCCCTCCCCGTCGAGATCCCCGCCCTCGCCCAACCGGTGACCCTCGCCTACATCGCCGCCTCGATCCTGTTCATCGTCGCCTGCTCCGGATTGTCGAAGCACGAGACCGCCCTCGCCGGCAACATCGCCGGAGCCGTCGGCATGGCGATCGCCTGCGCGGCCGCGATCCTCCTCGTCCTGCGCTCCGATCCGGCGCACGGGGCCCTGGTCACCGGCCTGCTCATCGCCCTGGCGATCGGCCTGGGCGGAGTGATCGGGATCTGGCGGGCCCTCAGGGTCGCGATGACCGGGATGCCTCAGCTCATCGCGATCTTCAACGGACTCGTCGGACTGGCGGCCGTCGTCGTCGGGTACAACTCCTACATCGCCCCCGAGGCCTCGGCCGCAGCCCTCGGCGGCTTCCACTTCGGCGAGGTCTTCGTGTCCGTGTTCGTCGGCGCGGTGACCTTCACCGGATCGATCGTCGCGGGGCTCAAGCTCAACGGGACGATCCCGGGCCGCCCGATCCTGCTCCCCGCGCGCAATCAGCTCAATCTCGCGGCCCTGCTCGTCTGCCTCGCCCTCGGCGTCTTCTTCGTCATGCGTTCGGACCATTCGGCGCCCGCCTGGATCGCCCTGCTCGCCATGACGCTCATCGGCCTCGCCCTCGGCGTCCACCTCGTCATCGCGATCGGCGGCGGCGACATGCCCGTCGTCGTGTCGATCATGAATTCCTACTCCGGCTGGGCGTCGGCCTTCACGGGCTTCCTCGTGAGCAACGACCTGCTCATCATCACGGGTGCGATCGTCGGCTCCTCCGGCGCCTACCTCTCCTACCTCATGTGCGAGGCGATGAATCGCTCCTTCCTCAACGTGCTGCTCGGCGGTTTCGGCACGGACGCATCGACGGCGCAGGCGGCGCAGGCTTCACCCGAGGGCGAGATCCACGAGCTCGACGCCGAGGCCGTGGCCGACCTCCTCCTCGAAGCGAAGAAGGTCGTCATCACGCCCGGTTACGGCATGGCGGTCGCGCAGGCGCAGTACCCGGTGGCCGCCCTCGTCGAAGACCTCGTCGACCGGGGAGTGGAGGTGGTCTTCGCGATCCACCCGGTCGCGGGCCGCCTGCCCGGGCACATGAACGTCCTCCTCGCCGAGGCGAAGGTCCCCTACGACATCGTCCTCGAAATGGACGAGGTCAACGACTCCTTCTCCGAGGTCGACGCCGTCCTCGTCATCGGCGCGAACGACACGGTGAATCCCGCTGCGGAAGAGCCGGGTTCGCCGATCGCGGGCATGCCGGTCCTGAAGGTCTGGGAGGCCCAGAGGGTCGTCGTCTTCAAGCGCTCGATGGCGACCGGCTACGCGGGCGTGCAGAATCCGCTGTTCTTCAAGCCGAACGCCTCGATGCTCTTCGGCGATGCGAAGGACACGGTCGAGGCGATCGATCGGGCGGTGGAGATCAAACGCCCCCGGACCCGCGCGTGACCCTTCCGCTTCGGCGTGCGGCGCGTCGTGCGCGATCGCCGAGGGCGGTGCCGTCCGGCCCTGTCCCGATGCGATGCGGCCGAGCGCCGCAGCCCTCTCGGACTGCGGCGCTCTCGGCCTGCGCTCGGCCGCCGCGCATCGAGCGGAATGCCGGCCTCAGGAGATGCGGGTGATGCGGTAGCGCCAGTCGTCGGGCCCCGCGTCGAGGGTCTCGACGCGGTAATGGGCCTCGGAGGCCTCCAGACGGCGGAACAGGGGAGTCGGCTGATGCGGGGCGACGATCACGAGGTTCTCCCCGACGGGGATCGCGTCGATCGCGGCGAAGAGCGCGGCATGGCGCACGAGCTTCGGGATCGAATGGATGACGAGTTCCTCGACGTCGCTGGAGGCCCGGGCGCGACCGGCCTGGCCTCCGCCGTGACCGCGGCCTCCGCATCCGCAGCCGCCCGCGGTTTTGACAGCTTCGGGGGCGTCGACCGCGTGACGACGACCGTGCCCGCCGCAGCCGCAGCCGCCTGCGCTGCGACCGCCGCCGTGTCCGTGCCCGCCGCAGCCGCCGCCTTCTGCCTTGAGGTTCTCGGGCTTGGTGTCGGCTGCGACGAGCTTGAAGGTCTGGTGCGCGCCCCCGGGGGTCGCGGTGGGCGGGGTGTCGGCCATGATGATCCTTTTCAGGCTCGGAACGATATACCCGGTGGGGGTACCCCGCCAGTCTATACGCGCTCCGCTTGGAGCGCACCGGGGAGTCAGTCCTCGCGCAGGGCGAACTCCACCTCGACCTCGACGGAGACATTGAGGGGAAGTGCGGCGACGCCCACTGCGGAACGCGCGTGAGAAGACCCGAAGACCTCGCCGAAGAGCTCCGAGGCGCCGTTGATGACCCCCGCCTGACCGTAGAAGTCCGGCAGCGAGGCGACGAAGCCGGTCAGCTTCACCACCGAGGCCAGACGATCCACGCCCCCGGCGAGCTCGGCGGCGGCCGCGAGCGCGTTAAGAGCGCACACCCGCGCCGCCTCCTTCGCCTCATCCGGGTCGGCGCCATCGGCGCCGACCGCGCCGATGCAGACCGGCTCGCCCGCGACGACGGGGATCTGGCCGGAGGTGCGGATCACGCCCCGGTCGAGGACCGCCGGAACGTAGGCGGCGACCGGCGCGGCGACGGGCGGCAGTTCGAGGCCGAGCTCGGCGAGCTTTTCGGAGGGGAGGGTCATGGCGGTCCTTTCGTTTCAGGCGGCTCGGGATGTTCAGCGCCCGGGCATGACGAGGGCGTCTTCAGGTTAGGCGATCGCGGCCCGGTCCGGCCTTTCCTCCGCTCGCACCGCCCACAGTCGGTCGACGATGACCGTGTACAGGATCGTCGATCCGACGCTGAGCCCGAGCACCCACAGGGGCATGCCGGAGTCGTCGAGGGGGTTGGCGACGCCCAGGACCGCGAACACGATTCCGATCATGTTGTTCACGACGTGCAGGGCGATCGACGCTTCAAGCCCCCGGGTCCGCCAGGCGAGCCAGCCCGTCGCGAGCCCGAAGACGGTGACGTCAACCATGCCCATCCACCCGTAGATGTGGCCCAGCGAGAAGGGGATCACCGCGAGGACGATGGCGAGCAGCGCCGGGACGCCCCAGCCCATGAGGATCCGCAGGAAGAAACCGCGGAACACGTACTCCTCGGCAGCGCATTGCAGGGGCACGAGGACGATCACGATCGCGAACATCAGGGGCGCCCGTTCGAGCGCGTCGGCGGGGATGCCGCCCACGCGGATCGTGTCGCCGATGGACAGGATGATCGAGGGCGAGAGGACGAGCAGGGCCATGCCAAGGGCGGTGATGAGTCGCTTCCACCGCAAGCGGCCCTCGATGGACGACAGGGCGCCGATGCCCACGCCTTCGACGACTCGGATGGCGAGCCAGAGGAAGGGGATCATGAGGGCGAGGAGCCCGAAGTTGAAGATGTAGAACCACGGGTTCGACAGCGAGGCCGGACCGCCCTCGAACAGGTTGAGGAGTGAGGTGATGTCGCCTCCCCTCACGGCCACGACGACGGCGAAGACGAGCAGGATGAGCATCATGGTGAAGAACCACGAGACCCCGCCGAGGAGGAGGGTGAGCAGCGGCGTCCACCATCTGCGAGGGCGGGGGCGGTCGGACTTGTGGAGGCGGGAGTGCCCGGGCGCGGGCCAGGGCTGCTTCGAGGCCTTCTCGACGCGGGGCTGTTCGGGGACATGGGGCCGGGGGGCGAGGGGCGGGTACCCGGCCTGAGGGTATCCGGCAGGAACGCCCGGCTGGGGGTATCCGGCCTGCGGATAGGTGGCCTGCGGGCATTCGGCGGGAACGCCCGGCTGAGGGGGCAGGGGCCGGGGATCGGCCTGCTGGGGGTGCGGGACTTGGACGGGGTTCGGGGGCTGCGGTGTCATGTCCATGCCCCAAGTCTGACGGACCCCGCCCTTCCACGCCTCATCAGCCCGCATCGCGCCCCATCTCCGTCGGGGCCCGTCCTCGTCGGGGGATGCGCGTCCGAAGCGCCGACGATCGGCGGCGAATGCGCCTCCGGCCGGGCGCCGAGACGCGCGCGCCCCTTGCGAATCGGGGATTAGAGAAGGCCGGGCGCGCGAATTTGTGCCTTCCGTCACCCCCGGTCTCAGGAGGCGACCCCGGCGATTCGGCAGGACACCGCGACTTCATGGCGATCTCACCCGCATCGCCGACGCTCGGCCTAGCGTCGAAGACATGGTCGAAGTGAGAATCCACGGTCGAGGGGGACAGGGGGTCGTCACGGCGTCCGACCTGCTCGCGATGGCGGCGTTCACGGACGGGCATCACGCGCAGGCCTTCCCCTCATTCGGTTCGGAGCGCACCGGCGCCCCCGTCGTTTCCTTCTGCCGGATCGCCAATCAGGAGATCCGCACGCGCGAACCCGTCCTCGAACCCGACGTCGTCGTCGTTCAGGACCCGACGCTGCTGTCCGTCATGGACGTCTTCGCAGGCCTCAAGCCCGACGGATTCGTCCTGCTCAACTCGACGAAGGACTTCCACGAGCTGGGCCTCGACGGCCTCGTCGACTCACTCCCCTCAGGGCACGCGATCGTCCTGCCCGCTTTCGACATCGCACGCGAGCACGTCGGGCGCCCCGTCCCGAACGCCGTGATGCTCGGCGGCGTCGCAGCCCTCACCGGCCTCATCGCACTCGACTCCGTGATCGGTGCGATCCGCCGGCGATTCCCCGGCGGGGTCGGCGACGCGAACGCCGCCGCAGCGAGCGCCGCCTACGGTCTGGTCGCCTCCCGCTCGGGGGCGAACACGAAGGAGAACGCCGATGCGTGAACAGATCGAGGGCTCGCAGGCCATCGCCAGGGCAGTCGCGGCCTGCCGCCCCGAAGTGATCGCCGCCTACCCGATCAGCCCCCAGACGCACATCGTGGAGGCCCTCTCCGCCCTCGTGAAGAAGGGCGGGCTCGAGGGCTGCGAATACCTCAACGTCGAGTCGGAGTTCGGCGCGATGTCGGCCTGCATCGGGGCCTCCGCCGTCGGCGCACGCACCTACACGGCGACCGCCTCCCAGGGCCTCCTCTTCATGGTCGAGGCCGTGTACAACGCCGCGGGGCTCGGCCTGCCGATCGTCATGACGGTCGCGAACCGCGCGATCGGCGCGCCGATCAACATCTGGAACGACCACACGGACACGATGAGCCAGCGGGACTCCGGGTGGCTCCAGCTCTACGCGGAAACGAACCAGGAGGCCGCCGACCTGCACGTTCAGGCCTTCCGCATCGCCGAGGAGCTTTCGATCCCGGTCATGGTGTGCATGGACGGATTCATCCTCACGCACGCGATGGAGATCGTCGACGTGCCCGACGAGGATCAGGTGGCCCGCTTCCTCCCGCCCTACGAACCGCGTCAGGTCCTCGACCCGGCGAAGCCGGTGTCGATCGGGGCGATGGTCGGCCCCGAGGCGTACACGGAGGTCCGCTACCTCGCCCACCACCGCCAGAAGCAGGCCCTGGAGCTCATTCCTCGGGTCGCGGCCGACTTCAAGGAGGTCTTCGGACGCGAATCGGGCGGCCTCGTGCGCCCCTACCGCACCGAGGACGCCGAAACGATCATCGTGTCAATGGGCTCGGTCCTGGGGACCATCAAGGACGTCGTCGACGAGCGCCGCGCGCGCGGCGAGAGGATCGGGGTCCTGGGGATCACGAGCTTCCGCCCCTTCCCGATGGACGCTGTGCGCGAAGCGCTCAAGGGCTGTACGCGATTCGTCAACGTCGAGAAGGCCTTCTCGGTCGGGCTCGGCGGGATCGTCTCCTCGCACTGCCGCAGCGCCGTGCGCGGCATGAGCATCGAGAATTACGAGGTCTTCGCCGGCCTGGGCGGGCGCCCGATCACGAAGGCCTCCCTCCACTCCCTCCTCGACGATCTCGCCGCAGGAGCCCTCGAGGAGCAGACCTTCCTCGACCTCGACCGCGCGCTCGTCGATGCGGAGCTCGCCCGGGAAGCGGCGTCGCGACGCTCGGGCCCGACCGCGGAGAACATCATGCGCGATTCGCACGCCCGAACCGACGCGGCCCTCGCGCACGGCGCGCCGCCAACGGACGACGCACCGCCCTCGCCGCGGGCGACCGGGGCCAACTGAAAGGAGTCGGGAGATGAGCGTTCAGCCGAGCATCCCCGGGACGCGGGAGACGGCGATCCCCGCGCGCGAGCACGTGAAGTTCTACCAGGTCGGCTCCTACGCGGTCGGCAACCGCCTCGCCGAGGAGGGCGACCGCTCCGTCCAGTCCGACCCGAACCGCTGGAACACCCTCACCTCCGGGCACCGCGCCTGCCAGGGCTGCGGCGAGGCCCTCGGCGCCCGCTACGCCCTCGATTCGGCGGCGGCGGCGACCGGCGGCGATCTCATCGCGGTGAACGCGACGGGCTGCCTCGAGGTCTTCTCCACCCCCTACCCCGAGTCGGCGTGGACCGTCCCCTGGCTCCACTCCCTCTTCGGGAACGCCCCCGCGGTGGCGGCGGGCGCGGCGGCCGGCCTGCGGGCGAAGGGTCGCGGCACCCGGGTGGTCGCCCAGGGCGGCGACGGCGGCACGGTCGACATCGGCATGGGCTGCCTGTCGGGCATGTTCGAGCGCAATGACGACGTCCTCTACATCTGCTACGACAACGAGGCGTACATGAACACGGGGGTGCAGCGCTCGGGCGCCACTCCCCCGACGGCCCGGACCGCGACGACCCAGCCGGTGGGCCCGAACCCGGGCAACCGCTTCGGCCAGGGCAAGGACATGGCCCGGATCGCGATGGCCCACGAGATCCCCTACGTCGCGACCGCCACCGTCGCGGACCTGCGCGACCTCGAGTACAAGGTGACGAAGGCGATGGGCTACCGGGGCGCCCGCTACATCCACGTCCTCGTGCCCTGCCCGCTCGGCTGGGGCGCGCCCTCGAACATCACGGTCAAGCTCGCGCGCCTGGCGACGCAGACCGGGCTCTTCCCCGTTTTCGAGGCCGAGGGCGGGGAGATCACCTCGGTGACGAAGATCCGCAGGCCCGCGCCGGTCGAGGAGTACCTGCGCCCGCAGCGGCGCTTCGCGCACCTGTTCAAGGGCGGGGGCGACGCCGAGACCCTGGCGAGGCTCCAGGCGATTGCGGACCGCAACATCCGGCGCTACGGGCTCATCGACGAGGAGAGGCTCGACGAGGACGTGCGCGCCCGCGTCCTCGCGGCCCCCGAGGATCCCGAGGGGCGCTACGAGCAGATCCTCCACGCGGCCGCCCAGACGAAGCAGGGGCGGGCCGAAGCCGCCGTCCTCGCCCGGGAGGCGGCAGGCGCGAGCGGAGTGCAGGTGGGCCTTCGCAGACCGCAGGCCCTAACGAGGGCGGCGCTGCGCGCCGACGCCCCGGAGCAGGAGTGAGGCCATGACCATCGAGAAGCAGCCATTCGCGATCACCCTCAACGTCGGATCGTCCCTGGCGAATGAGACCGGCTCGTGGCGGACGGAGCGCCCGATCTACGTCGACCTCCTCCCCCCGTGCAACGCGGCGTGCCCGGCGGGCGAGAACATCCAGCAGTGGCTCTACCGCGCCGAGGAGGGCGACTACCGGGCCGCCTGGGCGGAGATCATGCGGAACAATCCGATGCCCGCGACGATGGGCCGCGTCTGCTACCACCCGTGCCAGAGCGCGTGCAATCGCGTGCAGGTCGACGAGGCCGTCGGCATCAACGCGATCGAGCGCTTCCTCGGCGACAAGGCGATCGAACAGGGGTGGACCGTCCCGGTGACGGCCCCCGATTCGGGCAAGTCGGTCCTCGTCGTCGGGGCCGGGCCCTCGGGCCTGTCGGCCGCCTACCATCTGCGCCTGGCCGGGCACCGCGTCCACATCAAGGAGGCGGGCCCGATGGCCGGCGGCATGATGCGCTTCGGCATCCCCGCCTACCGGCTGCCGCGCGGCGTCCTCGATGCGGAGATCCGCCGCATCCTCGACATGGGGGTGAGCATCGAGTACGGCGCGAAGGTGGAGAGCATCGAGGACGAGGTCGGTCATTGGGATGCGATCTTCCTCGCGGTCGGCGCCCACATCGGCCGCCGCGCCTACATCCCGGCGGGCGAGTCGGCGAGGATCATGGACGCCGTGTCCCTCCTCCAGGACGTCGAGGTCGGCGAGAAGCCGATGCTCGGCCGCAGGGTCGTCGTCTACGGCGGCGGGAACACTGCGATCGACGTCGCGAGGACGGCGAGGCGCCTGGGCGCCTCGGAGGCGATCATCGTCTACCGGCGCACGCGCGACCGCATGCCCGCCCACGACTCGGAGGTCGCCGAGGCCGAGGAGGAGGGCATCATGATGCGCTGGCTCTCGACGATCAAGCACGTCGACGGCGAGACGATGACGATCGAGAAGATGGAGCTCGACGAGTCGGGCTTCCCGCAGCCGACCGGCGAGTTCGAGGAGCTCGGCGCCGACTCCCTCATCATGGCGCTCGGTCAGGAGTCGGATCTGTCCCTCATCGAGAACGCCGAGGGCATCACGATCGAGGACGGCGTCGTCACGGTGAGCGATCAGATGATGACGGGGATCGAGGGCGTCTTCGCGGGCGGGGACATGGTCCCCTCGGAGCGCACCGCGACGGTCGCGATCGGGCACGGGAAGAAGGCGTCGCGCTACATCGACGCCTACCTGCGCGGAACGGCCTATTCGCCCGCGCCGAAGCACGCGGACGCCGAGTTCTCGCGCATGACGCCCTGGTACTACGCGGACGCCCCGCATCAGGTGCGCGCCAAGCTCGAGGGCGCGCGGCGGGCCTCCACCTTCGACGAGGTCGTCCAGGGCCTCGACGAGGAATCGGCCCTCTTCGAGGCCCGCAGGTGCATGTCGTGCGGGAACTGCTTCGGCTGCGACAACTGCTTCGGCGTGTGCCCGGACAATGCGATCACGAAGATCCGGCCCGGCGAGTACGAGTTCAAGTACGACTACTGCAAGGGCTGCGGGGTGTGCGCGCAGGAGTGCCCCTGCGGGGCGATCTCGATGGTGCCCGAGCAGGTGTGAGCCCCCTTCCGGGCGCGTTTTCGGGACCGGCCCCGCTGCGGAGCCGGTCCCGAAAACGCCGTTCACGCCGGCGCGGGCCTCATCGGGCCCTGGGGCCGCCCAGGGCGACCGGCACTCCCTGGCCTCCGGGGCCTCCCATCGCCCCGCCCGTTCCGGCGGCGGCCTGTCCGGCGGTCACCGAGGTCGAGGAGCCGTCGACCTCGATCGTGTAGTCGGCGCCGTTCGTGATCTGCGCTGAGGCGTAGACGATCGATGCGAAGGCCTTGCTCGCCGTGAAGGAGAGGATCTCCGTTCCGGCCGAGTCCACGATCCTCACCTTCGATCCCTGGGCGCCCGAGAGGGCCGCGGAGATCCAGCCCGCGCCTTCGGTCGAGGAGGGCGCTTCGGCCATGCCGGCGGAGCCGACTGCGAGGAGGGTGCCCCCGGTGACGCTCATGGTGCCGTTGCAGTCGAGTGCGCCGTTGCCGTCGTTCGTCGGGCCCCACACCGTCGTCGTGCCGCCGGTGATGGAGATCGAGCCGTTCGAGTCGAGGCCGTCGCCTCCGGCGTTCACGACGAGGGAACCGCCGGAGATGGTGACCAGCTCGCCGGAGTCGGTGAAGTCCGCCCCTTCCCCGCCCGGGCCCGCCTGGCGCTGGTCCTGCTGCTCAACGGCGCCGGTCTCGTCGGAGGAGGCGGCCGCGGCGGCCACGCCCGCTTCGACGCTCGTGGATCCGGAGCCGTTGATCCCGTCGTCCGAGGCCGTGATGTCGACGCTCCCGTCGGCGACGGTGATGAGGCCCGCCTCGAGTCCTTCATTCGACTGGGAGACCGTGACATCGGCCCCGTCGAGAACGGCCGCGACCTCGGCATGGATCCCGTCATCGCCGCTGGCGATCTCGAGGGTCCCCGAGCTGAGGCGGATCGCGCCGTCGGAGTGGAGGGAGTCGTCCGCGGAGTCGACGGACAGATCCGCGCCTTCGACGATGAGGTAGACCCCGGTCTTGACCCCCTTGCTCGAGGTCTCGAGAGCCGCGCCCGTCGAGGCGCCGCCCCCGGATTCGATGTCGATGGAGCCGCCCGCCAGAAGGGCGTCGCTGTGCGCGACGATGCCGTCGCCGCCTGCGACCACGCAGATCTCACCCCCGCGGATCAGGACGTAGCCCGCGGTCGCGTCCTCGTCTTCGTCGGACTTCAGGCCGTCGCCGCCGGACTCGGGCGTCCTCGGGGGCGTCGACGACGATCTGCCCTTCGTAGGAGCCGCTGAGCCGGTAGACGCCGGCGGCGCTGATCCTGAGGGTTCCGTCCTCGACGGCGACGGACTCCGAGGTGGAGCTCGCCGAGGTTCCGGAGAGGACGACCTCGACGGCGTCCGAGGAGGACCACTCCTCATCCGAGACTGCGCTGGCCCGGGCGTTCGCGGCGAGGGCTTCGTCCAGGGTCGGCGGGTTCGTC
Organism: Schaalia hyovaginalis; assembly: GCF_014208035.1. NCBI lineage: Bacteria > Bacillati > Actinomycetota > Actinomycetes > Actinomycetales > Actinomycetaceae > Schaalia > Schaalia hyovaginalis. The sequence continues at coordinate 70,754 of NZ_JACHMK010000001.1, forward strand.
GTATCGTCGGCCGATGAGGACGCGGCGACGGCTTCGGAGGCGGTGGCGGTGCTGCTCGCGGCGGCCCCGGCGGAGGAGGCGCCGCTCGTGCAGGCGCCGAGGGCGAGGGCCGCGATCACGGCGAGGGAGGCGAGGGGGCGGCGCGAGCGCTTGAGGGCCCCGAGGGGGCGGCGCAAAGTCGCGTGCGGGGCGCGGGGTCCTCCTTTCAGGCCGCGCGGGAGTGGACCTCGACGAGGGTGAGGTCGTTGACGAGGTCGATCTTGAGGATGCGGGTCTTGAGGACGTCCGCTCCGAGTCTCGCTTCGAGTTCGGCCACGAGTTCCTTCTCGTCGGCGATGGCGCGGTCGAGCTGGACCTGTTGGCTCCGCTGCGAACCGAGGAGGAGGGAGTCGGCGATGGCGAGAGCGGCGAGGATGAGGGCGATGAGCCCGATGGTCAGCGCATCGGGAGCGCCCGCCATTCCGCTGAGGAGCCCGATCGACAAGGAGGCGAAGTAGTAGGCGACTTCGCGCTGGCTGATCTCCGAGGAGCGCAGCCGGATGATCGAGAGGACGCCGAAGAGCCCGAGTCCGAGTCCCGTCGATACCGTGGCCTGCGTGAGGATCATCGTGACGGCGAGGACGCCGATGTTCACTCTGATGAACGCGGCGACGAGGTCGGCGCGCTTGTGGCGGCGCCAGTAGAGGGGGAGGGCGAGGAGGGTCATCGCGACGAGGTCGATGCCGATCATCGTCAGTGTGGACATCGTGGCTCCTTACGGGTGTTCAGATGTCCCTATCTGACCCCGGGAGCCTATGAGGCGTCTGTGAGGAGGTTCTGATGCGCGTGTGCTCCGCCCCCGGGCGGGGCGGCGGCGCGGATGTCAGCCTTGTGCGCCGCCCGAGCCCGCATCCTCGACGAGCCACGTCGCGACGAGGGCGTCGGCGGCCGCGCGGAACTCGGCGGCGATGCCGGTGTCGTAGGGGAGGCCGACGAGGGGAGGCTCCTCGGCGGCGCCGCTTCCGGGCGAGGCGGGGGTCGGAGCGCCCTCGGCCCCCGCCAGGGCTCCCCCTGCCGCCTCGGATCCGGGTTTCTCCTTCTGCGCGCGCCTGTCGGCCCGGGCGCAGAGCATCTGGACCTGAAGGCCGTCGGAGAGGGCGACGAGCGCGCGGGCGAGCTCCCAGGAGGGCGCGTCCGGGCGGAGGACGCCCTCGGCCTTCCCGTGCTCGAAGGCCCGGGCGAGCACGTTCACCGCCCGGGCGAGGTGATCGGCGAACCACGCATGCGCGGGGTGATCGGCTGTGACGACCGCGCCGGTCATCGCGGTGAAGAGGGCGGTGCCCTCGATCTCCTCGACGTTGGAGGCGACCAGGGCGCAGAAGGCGTCGAGGACTTCGCGCATGCTCCGATCCCCGTCGAAGACTCCGAGGGAGACCGCTCTCCGGTCGCGCTCGTCGAGGACCGCGGTGAAGAGCTCCTCCTTGGATCCGAAGTGGTGGAGGAGACCGGGTTTCGTGATGTCGGCGGCGCGGGCGATCGTGGCGAGGGAGGCGCCCTCGTACCCCTTCTCCCCGAAGACCTTCAGCGCTTCGACGAGGATCCGCGCGCGCTTGTCCTCACTGCCCGCGCGGGGGCGTCCCGGCCTCCGGTCGACGTGTGCTGTTTCCATTGCTCCTCCTTCGCCTCTGCATGCTCGCACATGAGCCCGCGCCTTTCCGAGGACCCGGGGCGGCGGGGCGCTGCGGGGGTTCAGGCCCCGCGGGCGGGGAGCTCGGCGACCATCGCCTCGTACTGGGCCTCGGTGATCGGCATCCCGGGGAAGCGGGAGAGTCGGACGAGCGGCATCGCGCCCATCATCTCGCCGATCTCGGGGTCCTCGGCGAGGGCGGTGAGCCCGGGGGCGTGCGCTTCGAGGAGGGGGCGGCCGAGGGGGTGGCGAGTCCATTCGGCGAGGGTGGAGTGATCGACGAGTTCGGGGTGAGCCGCGTCGGCGAGGACCTCGACTGCGACCGCATGGCGGGAGTCGCGCGAGTGCTCGCCGACGGCGAGGATCCAGCGCCCCTCTTCAACGGCCCATCCGTGAGCGGCGGCGTCCCAGTGGGAGAGGGCGCGCCGGGTGATGGGGAGGTCGATCTCGCGCGATTCGCCGGCTTCGAGGCGGAGTTTCGCGAATCCGGCGAGGGACCTCGGTGCGCGGGCGATGCCGGAGGGCGATTCGCGTCCCACGTAGAGCTGGACGATCTCGGCGCCCGCGCGCTCGCCGAGGTTCGTCACGCGGACGCGGATGCTCCCGAGGATGTCGCCGTCGGCCGTTCCCCTGGCGTCGAGGCGCTCGGGGATGGAGCGGATCTCGAGGTCGAAGCGCGTGTAGCCGAGGCCAGAGCCGAAGGGGTGGGCGACGGGTGCGTTCATCGCGTCGAGGCCGCGGTATCCGACGAAGATCCTCTCCCCGTACTCGACGACTCCGGCCTCGCCGGGGAAGTTGAGTTGGGCGGGGACCTGGGCGAGTTCGGCCGGGAGCGATTCGGCGAGTCGGCCTTCGGGGGCGAGGTCTCCGAGGAGCATGTCGGCGATGGCCGAGCCCGCGCCCTGGCCTCCGAGCCAGGCCTCGAGGAGGGCGTTGGCGAGCCGTTCCCAGGATTCGACTTCGACGGCCGAACCGTTGGAGAGGACGACGATGCTGAGGGAGGCCGCTTCGGACACGGCCCGCAGGAGTTCGATCTGCTCGGCGGGCAGTGAGATGTCCGTGCGGTCGTAGCCTTCGGCCTCCTTCTTGGCGGGCAGGCCGAGGAAGAGGACGGCGGTGCGGCCCTCGGCGAGGGCGACGGCGTTCTCCCTCAGCTCCCGGGGGTCGAGGTCCGCGGTCCCGTCCTGGTCCTGAACGCCCGCTGCTTCGGCGAGGTGGAAGCCGGGGGCGAAGGCCACGGCTTCCTCGCCGAGGCGTGCGCGCAGCGAGTCGAGGACGGTGTCGAGGCGGATGGGGTTGACTTGGGAGGATCCTGCGCCCTGGTATCGGGGGGTGCGTGCGAACTCGCCGATGAGGACGAGGGGGTTGTCCTCGGTGAAGGAGGAGGGGCGCAGCGGGAGTGCGTCGCCGCCCTCGGCCTCCTCGTTGCGCAGGAGGACGGATCCGGCTGCTGCGGCGCGGCGGGCGAGTTCGTGGTGGGCGCTCGCGTCGAAGTCCTCGCGGGCGGGGGTGCCGGCGGCGCGCAGGATCATGGTGACGATGCGCGTGGCGGCGGCGTCGAGGACGGATTCGTCGAGTTCGCCTTCGCGGACGGCGCGGACGATCTGCGCGTCGGTGCGTCCGCCGGAGGCGGGCATTTCGAGGTCGAGACCGGCTTCGAGGGCGGGGATGCGCTGGTCGACGGCGCCCCAGTCGGAGACGACGAGTCCTTCGAATCCCCATTCCTCGCGGAGGATCTGCGTGAGGAGCTCGCGGTTCTGGGAGGCGTAGGTGCCGTTGACCTTGTTGTAGGAGCACATGACGGTCCAGGGCTGGGCTTTGCGGACCGTGGTTTCGAAGGCGGGGAGGTAGATCTCGCGCAGGGTGCGCTCGTCGATGCGGGCATCGACGCGCATGCGGTCGGTCTCCTGGTTGTTCGCCGCGAAGTGCTTGAGGGAGGCGCCGACGCCTTGGGATTGGACGCCGTCGACGAGGGCGGCGGCGAGTTCTCCGGACAGGAGGGGGTCTTCGGAGAAGTATTCGAAGTTGCGTCCGCACAGCGGTGAGCGCTTGATGTTGGTGCCGGGGCCGAGGAGGACGGCGACCCCGTTGGCCTTGGTCTCCTCGCCGAGGGCGACGCCGATCTCGCGGACGAGTTCGGGGTCCCAGGTGGAGCCGAGGTTGGCGGCGGGCGGGAAGCAGGTGGCGGGGACGGAGGAGTTGAGTCCGAGGTGGTCGGATGCTCCGGCTTGTTTGCGCAGGCCGTGCGGGCCGTCGGTGAGCATGAGCGGGACGAGGCCGAGGCGTTCGACCCCCTTCGTGTGCCAGAAGTCCCGGCCGGAGGTGAGGGAGGCCTTCTCCTCGAGGGTCATCTCCTCGACGAGGGCGGCGGCGCGGGCGGTGAGGTCTGCATGTGTACTCATGGCGAGCTCCTTCGATCGACACACATATTCTACCGATCGATAAATAAATAGCAAGGGAGGATCCGGGTCCTCCGACCCTTCCCACACCCGGAAAAGGGCCCGGGGGCGCGCGAACACGGAAACGCAGCCGGGCGTGACACGGCATGTCATACGACTAAGGAGCACTATTGCCACATGACACACACACTCCCGGGCCCCATCGGCGCCCGCCCCAGCAGGAAGGATCTCGACCGCCTCGTCGAGTCCACGCCCGCCTCGGGCAAGAAGCGGAGCATCGCCCTCCTCGCAGCGGTCGCCACCTTCGGATCACTGCTCTTCGGCTACGACACGGGCGTCATCGCGGGCGCACTGCCGTACATGTACATGCCCCGGGCCGCAGGGGGCCTCGGGCTCAACGAGTTCGTCGAAGGCCTCGTCGGCGCGACCCTCGCCGTCGGCGCCGCCCTCGGGGCCATCTTCGGCGGGCGGCTTTCGGACCGCTACGGCCGCAGGCACAACATCCTCCTCCTCGCGCTGGTCTTCCTCGTGGGCACGCTCGGCTGCACCTTCTCGCCGAACATCCCCGTCCTGCTCCTCTTCCGCCTGATCCTCGGCTTCGCCGTCGGCGGCGCCTCGGCGACCGTTCCGATCTACCTGTCCGAATCGGCGCCCACTCGCGTGCGCGGACAGCTCGTCGCCCTCGACCAGTTCATTATCGTCTTCGGCCAGCTCCTCGCATACTCGATGAACGCCGCCCTCGCCCGAGGGCACGGCGGCCCGGAGGTCACCACCGGAACCAGGGAGTCCCTGTCCTGGGACGCGGCGCAGACGATGAGCGCCCTCGAGATCATCGGCGGCAACGGGCAGGCGTGGCGCTGGATGCTGGTCCTGGCGACGATCCCCGCGATCCTGCTGTGGATCGGCATGCGGATGATGCCCGAGTCCGGGCGCTGGTACGCGGCGAATCTCCACTACGCCGAGGCGATCGGCTCCCTCAAGCGGATCCGCGACCCGAAGCTCGACGACATCGGCGCCGAGATCTCGGAGATGATCGAGCTCCACGCCGCCGAGGAGCACGAAGGGAAGTGGTCGCTGCTCCGGACCCTCTCGGTGAAGTGGACGCGCCGCCTCACCCTCATCGGCATCGGCCTGGCCTGCTTCGACCAGCTGACCGGCATCAACACGGCGATGTACTACCTGCCGAAGATCCTCCACGCCGCCGGCTTCTCGACGACCGACTCCATCTCCTTGAACGTCATCACCGGCGCCGTGGCCACGATCGGCGCGGCCTTCGGCCTGTGGCTGGTCGGCAGGCTCCAGCGCCGCCACGTGGGCATCTACCAGGAATCGGGCGTCACCTTCTTCCTGTTCACCCTCGCCCTGGTCTTCGCGTTCGGAATCGCGCCGTACACCCTGGCCGACGGGACGATCTCCGCCGAAATCCCCGCGTTCTGGCCCTGGTTGGTCGTGATCCTCGTATCCCTGTTCGTCTTCGCGAAGCAGTCGGGCACGGTGAACTGGGTGCTCGTATCGGAGATCTTCCCGGCGCGGATCCGCGGAGTCGCTCAGGGCTTCGCAGTGGGGTGCGGATGGCTGATGAACGCGGTCGTCTCCTACGTGTTCCCCGTGATGATCACGCACCTCGGAGCGGCATGGACCTACGCCGCTTTCGGGGCGATCAACGTGGTGTCGCTCTGCTTCTACCTCTTCGTCGTGCCCGAGACGAAAGGGGTCTCACTCGAAAAGCTCGAGGAGGGCTTCGCCTCGAAGTACGGGGTCTGAGGGGCTTTCGCCCCCGCCCGCGCGGCGCGCCCCGCCCTCGATTCCCGAGGGCGGGGCGCGCTCCTTCCTCAGAGGATGCCGATCACACCGATTCCCTGAAGAAAACGCTCCTCAGCGCGACTGACGAAGGGCAGCCGCCACCGCGTGGCGGAGGTTCTCGGGCCCGCGCCGCAGGGCCACGGGGAGGGGTTCGTCCGGCGTCGAGATCGCAATGATCCGCGTCGCCCCGACATCAAGAAGGGTCTCGGCGCCATCCCCGAGCGCACCGGCGAAGACGAGAGCGGGCACGCCGAGTCTGCCCGCGAGCGCGGCGACGCCGGCCGGGGTCTTCCCCCGCGCGCTCTGCCCGTCGGCCTTCCCCTCGCCCGTGAGGACGAGGTCGGCGCCCTCGATCGTCTCGGCGAGCCCGAGCGCCTCTGCGACGAGGTCGAGGCCGGGCACGAGCGCGGCCCCGAGGAAGGCGCGCAGCGCGAAGCCGAGCCCACCGGCTGCACCGGATCCGGGCAGTGCGGCGAGATCCCAGCGGCCCGAAGCGCGGGCGAAGGTCTCAAGCGCCGCATCGAATGCGGGGACATCCTCAGGCGCGAGGCCCTTCTGAGGGCCGAAAACCGCGCTCGCGCCCTCCGGCCCGCACAAGGGGTTCGTCACGTCGGAGGCGACGCGCACCTCGACGCCTTCGAAGAGGCGGGCGAGGGCGGAGTCGTCGACGCGGACGACCCGCAAAAGCTCGAGGGGGGAGGCTCCGACCTCGGCCCCGCCCGCGTCGAGGAGGCGGGCGCCGAGGGCGACGAGCATTCCCGCTCCGGCGTCATTCGTCACCGACCCTCCGATCCCGATGAGGAGGCTCCTCGCCCCGCGCGAGAGCGCCTCCCGGATGAGGATCCCCAATCCGCGGGTGTTCGCCGGGTCGATCCTGCGGTCCTGCGGGGCGATGAGCTCGAGGCCCGAGCAGGACGCGACGTCGAGGACCGCCCGGTCTTCGGCGAGCCGGTAGGCGGCGCGAATCGGCCGCCCGAGCGCGTCGAGCGTATCGACCTCTACCGCTTCGGCGTCCCACGCCTGCCCGATGGCGTCGGTGAATCCCTCGCCCCCGTCCGACATCGGGACGAGCACGCATTCGGCATCGGGCAGGGCGTCGTGGACGCCGAGTTCCATTGCGCGGGCCGCCTGAAGAGCGGTCATCGATTCCTTGAAGGAGTCGGGGGCGCAGACGATGCGCATGGGTGCCTCCACGTGTTCGGCGTGTCGTATTCACGCTAGTCGGGCGGGGCGCTCACGTCCTCGGAACCCGTACGAGCGCGCGGCGGAGGGGAGCTCGCTCCCCTCCGCCGCGCATCGCGATCGACTCCGATCCCCGATCAGCGGGGCCTCGTCGAGGCCGACTCACTCCTCCCGCTGGAAGGACATCGTCGCCGCGTAGGTCTTCTCGGAGGGCCAGCGCTCCGTGATCGCCTTCGCTCGCGTGTAGAAGCGGACGCCCTCGGGCCCGTGGATGTGGGTGTCGCCCAGGAGCGAGTCCTTCCATCCCCCGAAGGAGTAGTAGGCGACCGGGGTCGGGATCGGGACGTTGACGCCGACCATGCCGGCCTCGACGTCGAGGGTGAAGCGGCGGGCGACACCGCCGTCGTTCGTGAAGATCGCCGAGCCATTCCCGAAGGGGGAGGAGTTGACGATGCTGATCGCTTCCTCGTAGCTGTCAGCGTGGACGATCGTGAGGACCGGCCCGAAGACCTCTTCGGAGTAGAGGGGGGCGTCGACACCGACGCCGTCGACGATGGTCGGTCCGAGGAAGAAGCCCTTCTCGTGCCCGGGGATGACGAGGGGACGCCCGTCGAGGACGATGTCGGCGCCACGCGCCTCGGCGTCGTCGATGAGACCGGTGATGCGGGCCTTCGCGGCCGCGGAGATCACCGGGCCCATCTCGACGCCCTCGTCCATGCCGTATCCGACGCGGATCTTTTCGGCGTGGGCGCGAACGCGGCGAGCGAGGTCGGGGCCGATGCCGCCGACGGCGACGACGACGGGGAGGGCCATGCAGCGTTCCCCGGCGGCGCCGAAGGCGGCCGCGGAGATGTGCTGAGCGGCGAAGTCGAGGTCGGCGTCGGGCATGACGATCGCGTGGTTATTCGCACCGCCGAGAGCCTGGACGCGCTTGCCGTGCGTTGTTCCGACTTCCTGGACGATCCGCGCGACGGGGGTCGAGCCGACGAAGGAGATCGCGTCGATGCCGGGATGGCGGAGGATGCCGTCGACGAGGGTTCGATTGCCTGAGACGACGTTGAAGACGCCGTCGGGGAGTCCGGCCTCCTTGTAGAGGCGGGCAGTGAGGAGCGCGGCCGAGGGGGTCGGGGATGCCGGCTTGAGGACGACCGCGTTGCCGGTCGCGATGGCGATCGGGTGCATCCACATGGGGACCATCGCGGGGAAGTTGAAGGGGCAGATGCCGGCGACGACGCCGACGGGCTGGCGGAGCGTGTGGATGTCGACACCGGTGGAGATGTCGAAGGAGAACTCGCCTTTGAGGGCGACGTTGATCGCAGTCGCGAAGTCGAGGGTCTCGCGGCCGCGCTGGATTTCGCCGATCGCGTCGGAGTAGTTCTTGCCGTGCTCGGAGACGATGAGCCGCGCCATCTCGTCTTGGTGCTCGAGGACGAGCTCACGCATGCGGAACATGATCGCGGTCCGCTTGGCGAGGGAGACCTTCGCCCACTCCTTCTGGGCGCGGCGGGCGACCTCGACTGCGTGGTCGAGGTCGGCGGCCGAAGCCTCGAGCAGTTCGCCGGTCTTCTCCCCCGTGCCGGGGTCGATGATGTCGCGGACGCCGACGGGGTCACCGGCGTATTCGGCTCCGTCGATCCAGTGCTTCACAGTGTTCATCGGTTCTTTCTCAACTCTCGTGTCCTCGGATCGGTCTGCCCGATCCCTTGGCGGGACCTTCGCGCGGCGGTCGGCGTCGACCGTGCTGCGGAGTTCCCCGGTCTCGGCGGGAGGGTCCCGTCGGGGGTCTATGTCATCTCGGGTGAGGGTCGTGGTCTGAACGGTGCTTCGGGCGAACCGCTGCGTTCATCCGACCTCCTTTCCCTTCTCCTTCGACGGAGGCTTGTACTCTGTTATTGTCACTTCAACATCGCAGAGATGTCAATCTTTGTGCGAACAAATTGAGACAATGGCAACGAACACTTCTCCCGCACCTTGGAGGTGCTGACATGAATCTCGACGAACCTTACGCACCGACGCTAGTCCTCGATCGCAACGCGGACGCCCCCTTGTACAGCCAAATTTCCGAACCCCTCGAACGGCTCATCGCCACGGGCACCCTCGCCCCCGGCCAGCTCATCGAGGACGAGGTCTCCATGGCCCAACGCCTCGAGGTCTCGCGGCCGACCGCCCGCCGGGCTCTCCAGGACCTCGTTGCACGGGGCCTCCTCACCCGTCGACGCGGAGCGGGCACCCGCGTCACCCCGACGCACGTCCGCCGCTCCCTTGGGCTCACCTCCCTTAACGACGACCTCCTGCGCGCCGGACTTACACCGAGCACCGAGGTCCTCTCCTACTCCGTCGCTCTCGCCGACACCGAGGACGCCGAACTCCTCCAGGTCGCAGAGAAGACCGAGATCGTCCGAATCGAGCGCCTCCGCTACATCGACGAGCAGCCCCTCGCCCTCCTCACGAATCTCCTGTGCTCCGATGTCGCCCCCTCGCTCACCCAGCTCGCCGACCACGGCCTCTACGCCTGCCTCGGCGAGCGGGGGATCCGCCTCGTCTCCGCGACCCAGGCGATCGGCGCGAGGACGGTCACGGCCGAAGAGGCCGAGAAGATGGCGATGAAGCCGGGCGACCCGGTCCTCACCATGGTCCGAACGGCCTACGACTCGACGGGCCGCGTCATCGAATACGGCAGCCACATCTACAACGCCTCGCTCTACTCCTTCACCTACACGCTCACCGACTCGCAGACGTCCTGACGCGAGAGTGGGCCCCACCGGCGGCGGGGCCCACTCTCCTGCCGAATTCCCTGTCAAGACCGTGGCGCGCAAATGACCGCCGGAATCCCCGGACGGGCCTTGATGAGCAGCCTTCCTCCTTCGCATGTCACCTGCGCCTCACGAGAACTCGCCCGCGACCAGTCATACCCTTCGGGAAGGTGCCTGATGACGTTCACGGTCTCATCGACAACAAGCGCAGCGTGATCATCGTGAATAAGCGCACGCGCCCACCCATCTGATGCGAACGCTCCTCTCAACACCCTTGAACCAACGAGCTCTTCCTTGTGCGGCCCCATGAACTCTGCCAAACCCTCGAGCGCCGCGCGCTGCTCATCGGGCAGGCGTCCATCCGCCCTCGGTCCCACATTCAGGAGGAGACGGCCACCTTTCGCGACGACGTCGACGAGATGCCGGACCGCAGAAGGTCCGTCGAGATACTGGTCTGCCCCCTCATTGCGATTGAAACCGAAGGACAGACCGACGCCTCTGCAGTTCTCCCACATCGCAGCATCTTCTGACTCCGAGAAATGCTGATACTCCGACGTGAGGAAGTCGGCGTGGACCCCTCCATAACGATCATTCGTTACTCCTTCGGGGCAGACCGAGTAGAAGTGCTCCATCAACCGACCGAGTCCGAATTCGCCGAAATTCTTTCCTTCGTCGGGCCAATCGATGTCGTTCCAGAAGACGTCGGGACGATAGCGATCAATGAGATCACGCGACTGAACGAAGGCGTAGCGCGCATACTCGGCATCGCGAGGTCGATAGGTATTCTCGCACTGCTCTTGAGTGAGAATCGGCGGGAACGGCCGGTAGTGCCAGTCGAGACCACCGGAGTAGTAGAGGCCAACATGAACACCCGCCTCCCTCACAGCATCACAGAAGTCTGCGACGATATTCCGCCTCGGCCCCCGCATGACCGTGTTCCGAGTGCCGGTTTCCGGAGCATCCCATAACGTAATGCCATCATGGTGCTTCGTCGTAAGCACTGCATAATCCCCACCTGCGCGTTTGAAGAGATCGACCCACGATCGAGGATCCCAGTCGGACGCATCCCACATATCAAGGAAAGAGTCATACTCAAGAGCGCCGTAAAGGTCGCGATGGCGAACCTGTGCCGGAGAATCGTCAATCCTCATCGTGTTGTAGTACCACTCCGCATAGGAATTATGAGTGAACCACTCCGTCCAGTCCGATTCCGTGCCGAGTTCGCCATGATCTTCAGCCCAGCCTGGAACCGAATACGCACCCCAATGAACGAAAAATCCGAGCGGACTTTCCACGTACCACCTGGGCACCGGCCGCTCAAGATCCGACCAAGACTTTGCCTTGTAGTTGACTTCGGTGGGAGCGAACTCCATTTTAACGACCTCCAAACGCGCCGAGCGCAACGCCCTTTTCAAGTTGTTTCTGCAAGAACACGACGATGAAGATTGACGGGATCGTCGTCAGCGTGACCGCTGCCATCATCGGCCCCCAATCCGTTCCACGTTCGCCAGAGAACATCTGGAGGCCGAGAGGAATCGTCGCAAGATTCGCATCATTGACGACGATGAGTGGCCAAAGGAAGGTCGACCAGTAGTCAATGAAAGAGAATACAGCCACAACCATGATAGGCGCCTTGAGCAACGGCAACAGAATCTGTGTCATGATCCGAAAGTCCCCACACCCATCGATTCGGGCAGCCTCTTCGAATTCGTGCGGCAATGACATGACGAACTGTCGAATGAGGAAGGCACCGAATGCACCGAAAGCGAACGGAACGATCAAGGCGAAGTACGAGTTGACGAGGCCGAGACGCTGCATTCCGATATAGAGGGGAATCACCAGGACTTCCTGCGGAAGGACGAGCGTCCCGATGAAGAGCATGAAGAGGTGATCCCGATATTTGAACCGAAGGCGAGCGAACGCGTAGGCAGACATCGTTGACACGAATACCGAAAGCAGGGATCCGGCGATAGAGACGATAAATGAGTTGAGAATCACTCTTCCGAAGGGGATCGAGGTCAAAGCTGAAGGGTAATTTGACCATTCGATCTTGGAGCCTGTGAGAGCCGCACCCGATGAGAAGACCTCGGCGGTCGGCTTGAGCGACGTGATGATCATCCAAACGAATGGAAAGAGAAACGCAGCCGCAATGACCACAAGGAGAACAGCGCCGATCACATTGGCAACTCTTCTACCAGTAGACTTCCTGGTGTGATCACGCATCGTAGTTCACCCACTTCTTCTGTTGACTGAATTGCAGTGCCGTGAGGAGCATGACGACAACGAAAAGCACCCATGCGAGAGCAGAGGCGTATCCGAGCTTGTCGAATGCAAACCCGTTCCTGTAGAGATACAGCACGACAGTGTTCGTCGACTCGCCTGGACCTCCAGCGGTGAGGAAGTAGGGCTGAGCAAAGACTTTAAACGCCCCGATCACAGTCATGATCGTGCAGAAGAACACCGTTGGAGAGATCATCGGAAAGACGATCTGGAAGAATCGTTGGAATCCGTTCGCGCCATCGATTTCTGCCGCTTCAAGAACCGAAGTATTCAAGCCATTCAGCCCGGCGGTCAGGACGACAATGTTATATCCAAGGCCCTGCCAGAGCGACATGATAAGCAGAGATGCCATTGCCAATGACGGGGTATTGAGCCAAGAAATCGGTCCGATCCCGAGTTTCCCGATCACTGCATTGACAACGCCTTGGTCCGAAAGTAGAAGACGCCAGATGAGAGCATTTCCAGCCATCGGCGTCACGACAGGAATGAAGAAGATGACTCTGAGCAGCCTCGACCAGAAGTCAGGAAGGTGTTGGAGCCAATAGGATAGTCCGAGCGAGATGACGAGGTTGAGCGCGGTGTAGGAGAGGGCGAACACAACAGTGTTGCGCATGACGGTCCAAAATGCTGGATCCTCGCCTTTGAGCATTCGCGAGTAGTTCGATACTCCCACGAAGTCCGCTCCCCCGAAGAGCGACCAGTCGAACAAGCTGATGATCGCCGATGCGATCAACGGAACGATGATGAAGCAGAGGAAGCCGAGCATGCCCGGCGCGAGATATACGGCGGCTTTCAGCCCATCCCCGTGTCTCCGCCGTGGCCGGCCCACGAAACCCTGGCGGGATTCGCGGACCGGCGAGGCATTCCTGGAGGCTTCTTCGCGAACAGGTACAGAGGCGTTCACGAGTCAGCTCCTATTCTTGAACGAATCATCAGTTCGAGGACTCTGCAATGGAGGTGAGGATGTCCTCGGCCGTCCTGGCTCCGCGGAAGCCTTCCGGGCTGTACTGAAGAAAGGACGTCGAGATCTGGTTCCATGCAGTGGTCGTCACGAGCGGTGTGCCGTTGTCGAGCAGATAGTTGATTGCTTCAACGTTGTCGGCCGGCTTGTCGGCAGCCCACTGGTCGACGACGCTTGAGACTGACGGCACCGTGCCCCGCGTTCCCGCGACCTTGCCGATGACCTCCGGCGTGACGAGCTGCATCAGGATCTTGAAGGCGCCTTCCTTGTCCTGGCAGCTCCGTGAGATGCCAAAGCCGGATCCCTGAATAACACCGATGGACTTGCCCGTCGGATTCGGAATGACGGCAACACCAAGGTTTTCTCCGAGAGCTTCCTCAAATGTCGAATACATCCACGGCCCGTCGAACAGCATTGCTGCCGAGCCGGACGTGAACGCACCCTGCGAAGGAGCATCACCGTCAGCCGCGTTCGGCGCCTGGGCAACTCCTTCCTTGGCGACGAGGTCGAAGGCGTACTGGACACCCTCAACGAATTCCGGCTCGGAAATCGTGACTTCACCGTCCTCCGAGACCGAACCGCCGAAGGAGAACCCGAGAGCGCCGGGAGCGTTATCCATGAGATTAGGCTTCACCGCCAGCCCCCATTTGCCATCTTTCGTCAGGGCCTTGAGATCAGACAGCCATTGCTCCGTCGAGTATGACGTCGTCGGCTCCTCAAGACCGGCATTTTTGAACATCTGTCGGTTGTAGTAGAGGACATCCGGCTCGGCGTCGTACGGAAGCGCAACGACGCTTCCATCAACAGTCATTCCCTTGATCATCGCCTCGTTATAGATCGAGACATCAACGCCGTTCGCTTCCATCAGATCATCCAGCGGAGCGAGAATACCGGCGAGCTCTTGAGCCCGGGCAGCCTGAGTAGTTAGCAAGCACGGTGCATCCGAAGCGACCATCCTCGTCTTCACCTTTGTGAAGTAGTCATTGAACGAAGGCCCTTCGAATTCGAGAGCGAAGTCAGGATTCACCTCTTTGGCGGCATCAACGAAGGCCTGCCACTGCTCACGATCTGACTCGGATGAAATCCAGGTGTACATCTTCGCAGTCTGGCTAGCGCCGGCACCTGACTGTGAAGTCCCCCCAGACGAGCATGCGCCGAGGAGAGCGAGAGGGAGAACGGTGGCACCGGCAATGGCGGCGCGCTTGAGGGATTGACGAGGTGTCATTCTCTGCATTTCCTTGCTGTTGACGGAACGGCAACCTCAACGTCGCCGCGCCTTGGAACCGTGAACAATCTGGGGGCGTGGCCGCCCCACCAGCGCCCTCACGAGGAGGGCCCGGCTTCGACTCCACTCGCCTTCGAGTGGGATGTCGCTCACGCTAGCATCGATTTGAGCGCACAACAAGCCTTTGTGCAAATAAAAGAACACTCCCCGCACGTTCGTACAGCTGCCCTGATCTTGTAGCTACTGGCTAGGTGATCTGCGCTTTCATCTCCACATTCACGATTCGGAGCGCTCTCATTGCCAGTTTCGTTACGAAAGCTGATCACGAATTATCCTCTATTTGTAACTTGATCCGACAATTGGAGCGACTCTCGACATGGCGAACCATGATCTTCACGAGACCCGGGGCCGCAGGTTGGCGCTGTTGGCTCCACTAGTCTTGGCAGAGAAGCGAGCACGACGAAGGAGTCGACCCATGGATCTCAGTATCGGCACCGGCACGACGAAGGCCGCCATTCAGCTTCAGGGCGCGATGACGACCGCGATCTTCGAAGCGGGCACAGAGCGGGAGTTCTCCCCGACCTACGTCGCGACGTGGAAGGGATTCCCGGAGGCGCCGATCCTCGACCGTCTTCGCGGAGATTTCCTCTGCGTCCCCTTCGGCGCGGCCCCCGCGAGCGCCGAGGAGCTCCCGGAGGGATGGCGCGAGGGGCACGACGGTGAGAGCCCGTGGATCCACGGCCCCTCCTCAAACCTCGAGTGGACGCCGATCGTCGTTGCGGAGGACTCGGCAACCCTCTCCCTCACCTACCCCGACGATTCCCCGATCGCCGGGCTCGAACGGACGGTGACCTGCCGAGAAGGCGCCGTCGAGTTCTTCGATCGGATCCACGTGCGGCGCGATTGCCGACTCCCCCTCGGCCTTCACCCGATCCTTTCCCTCCCGACGGAACCGGGCGCAGCCGCGCTCGAGACGCCCGAGGCCGGGGCCTTCTGGGTCCTCCCCCTCGATTCGGGGACGAGCGTCCTCGAAGTCGGTGCCGTGTTCGATGACCTCGGGGCCGCCCCCCGCGCTGATGGATCGACGATCGACCTCACGCGCCTTCCTTTGACGGTCGACGTCGACGAGATCGTCCTCATCGCCGGCCCGAAGGAGCCGAGGATCGCCCTCGTCAACAGGGCCGACGGCTATCGCGTCGCCGTCGAATGGGATCCGGAGCTCCTGGGGAACGCGATGCTGTGGATCTCAAATCGTGGGCGGAGCGCCGAGCCCTGGGGAGGAACGAATCTCTGCCTCGGCGTCGAGCCGATCACCTCCGCCTTCGACTTCGGCGAAGGGGTGTCCGCGGCGGACAATCCGTTGACGAGGGCGGACTACGCGACGGCCGTCGACCTCGAAGGGGGACGGACCTACGAGATTCGACACCGGCTCGTCGCCGAGCGGATCGACTGATCGGGCGGCAGCGAAGGCACTCGCCCTGATCGGGCACAATGGGGTCATGACGACCGCATCGGCGCGCTCACGCGACGAGGAGACGAACCTCGCGCTCATGGCCGATGTCGCCCGGCGCTACTACCTCGACGACGAGTCGAAAGTGCAGATCGCCAACGCCTTGGGGATGTCCCGATTCCAAGTCGCCCGCCTTCTGCAGGCGGCGAGGGCGAAGGGGGTCGTTCGGATCGAGGTCGAGCACCCGCTCCTCGGCGATGTCGCCCTCGCGCGGGAGCTCCGCTCCGCCCTCGAACTCGACGAAGTCCTCCTCGTCCGTGCGGACGAGGACGTCCAGGTCGAGCGGGAGCGCCTCGGCGAACGGGCGGCCCGCTACCTCTCATCGCGCGCGAAACGCGGACATCGCGTCGGCTTCTCCTGGGGGCGCACGCTCCTCCCCGTCGTCGAACGCCTCTCGGGCCTGCCGGAGATGGAATTCGTCCAGGTCTCCGGCATGGTGGGAAACGATCCGCTTCAGTCCCCCATCGGCATGCTCGCGACGATCTCGGCGAACTCGCAGCTCTCAACGAAAGCCCTCATCGCTCCGCTCTTCTCCACCACGGACGAGGGCGCGAACGCTGTCCGCCACGAGCCGGCGGTCGCCGAAGTCCTCGGCCTCTACGACTCCCTCGACGCCGCCTACCTCTCCGTCGGATCGTGGAAGAACCCGGCGATCAACCAGCTCGCCGAGCACATGACACCGGATGAGATCGCAGAACTCGACGACCTCGGCGCCGTTGCGGAGGTCGTGGGACTCTTCTTCGACGCGAACGGCGACTACATCGACACGGTGCTCAACCGCCGCCGCATCTCCGTGAGCGTCGACCAATTGAAGTCCACTCCCGAAGTCGTCGCCGTCGCCGGTCAGATCGGCAAGGCACGAGCGATCCGGGCGATCGCCGCTTCGGGGATCATCACATGCCTCGTGACGACGGACGAGGTCGCACGCGAGATCCTCGCGCGGGTCGCCGAAGGGGCCTGAGAGTCCCGCCGACGATTCAAAGGCGTGTTGCCGCTGCGCGTTCGACATGGAGGCCTTCAAGCCGAGGCTGAACCGGCACCGGTCGCGCTTTCCCGCGCAAGCGATGCGGCGATCCCCCGACCGACGCGAGGAGCTCCCCTCAGCTCGAGGCCATGTACTCCCGCACTGCGAGGTCGACGTAGAGGGCGGCCGACCAGGAGAACGCAGAGGCGGCCCCCTCGCAGCGCTGCCCGGTGGAGGCGTTCACGTATTCGACAGGACCCGCTGTTTCGATCATCTTCATGATCCCCGCGCGCAGCTCCTGCGCGAGCCGTTCATGCCCGCATGCCTGCATGCCCTCCGCGACGAGGTACGACGTATTCGCCCAGACGGGCCCGCGCCACATGACGTCGGCGCGGTAGGCGTCGTCGTCGAAGGACACGACGGGCAGCGAGTACTGCGACGAGAAGCGGTTCTCGGATCGGATGTCCTCGCTCAGGCTCCGAGCGATCCCTTCCGGAAGGCCTCCTGCGAATGATGCGAGCAAGTGGACGATCGTGCGATGCGGGATCCGCCGATGCGCGTTGCGCGCGACGAACATCTGCTCGTCCGCGTCCCACAGATCCAGCAGCAGACGACGGGTGTCCTCAGCGCGATGAGCGTGGCGATCAGCCTCGTCGTCGCAGTGCCCCAGCCCCTCGCGCCGCCACGAAGCGAGAATCTCATCCTGGCGCACGAGGTATGCCAGCAGGTCCGGCGTCTCAACGGGCAATTCGTAATCGAAGACGGGGCTGTCATCCAGACCTGAGGAATACGGGTGGGCGTACACGGGAGGGATCCCCTGGGCGAACCACCACTCCTGGCTCTTCGCGATCGAAGCGGAGAAGCGCTCGATCTGCTGGGAGCGCACCGAGGGCGAGGTGGATGCGAGCACCTTCTCCAATGCCCAGGCGGTCAACGGGGGCTTCGTGAGGGGCACGGCGCCGAGTCCGATGCTGGCCGAACCCTCCGCTTCCAGTTTGAGGCGGTCGGCGGGCGGCAGGTCATCGGATGAGGCCAGCACGCCCTCCTCGTGGACGACATCCGGGAGCTGACCGTCATCGCCCTGAAAGCGCATCGCGATCTCGAACTGCTCGAGGGCCAGATCCGGATCGCCGTGGGCCACGCCCATGGCGATGAAGTACGCGTCCCACTGCCACAGGCCCACGTAGCCGCGTTTCGAGGGCACGATGATCCGATGCCCGCGCCCATCGATCACCGTGTCGATGGTGTTGACCCCCAACGTCCACCAGCAGTGGCGCATTGCGGGGACGCGGTGGGGCGCGCACGCCGGCATGCGCGACATCCACTCGTCGACGACCCGATCCGCGCTCGCCCCGAAGTCCGCGAAGGAGTCGGATCCCCCGGATGGGCTCGTAGCGTCTTCCCCCTCGCGGGTCCGGCGTCCCTGAGAGGAGGCTTCGTCGTCGCACACGTCGACGATCAGGGCGTCGTCCTGCTCGGTGACGCTGATCCTCAGCGGATCGACGACCGTCAAGCGCCACGAGCCGGCGTGCTCGTCCCGCCCGAAGCAGATGCGTTCCCCCATGATCGCCAGCTCGGCTCCGCCGCTCCTCAGATGCGCTCCCTGAGCGATCCAGGCGGCCGCTTGACCGCCCTCGGACCGCCTGGAGGCGAAGGAGGCGATGACCAGAAGGCACGAATCGAGCAGAACTTCGTAACGCGCCTCGTAGATATGCAGATCAGTCCCGTTCCTGGTGACGAGCAGGCGCGAACGCGGAACGCTGAAGGCGACGTGGTCGAGATCCACGAAAGGCAGCTCGCAGCCGGGGGCGGCTGAAGGCAGGGCGTTCCCCGTCATCTTCCCCCCAGACCCGATGATGCCAACGACGACATGATCTGCTTCTGCCCGATGACGAATGCGATGAGCATGGGGATGGTCGATACGGCGGTCGCCGCCATGATCAGTCCCGTGTTGATGCCGCCGAACTGCCCTTGGAACTGCGAGAGCAGCAATGGCACGGTGAAGAGCTGGGATCGGTTGAGCAGGACCAGCGGCAGGAGGAAGTTGTTCCACGCATCGAGCGCCACGATGATCGCCAGGGCCCCCAGGCCCGGTCGGATCAGCGGAAGGATGATCTGCCAGTAGATGCGCAGACGCGAAGCCCCGTCGACGGTGGCCGCCTCCTCCAGTTCCTTGGGGATCGACAGGATGAATTGGCGGGCGAGGAAGACGCCGAAGGGGTTGACCAGGATTCCCGGGATGATCAGGGCCAGATGGGAGTCCACCCAACCGATTTTCGCCATCAGCAGGTAGAAGGGGACCAGGGTCACCTGCTTCGGGATCATCTGGCTGACCAGGACGACGCCGAAGAGCCAGCGGCTTGCGGGGAAGTCGATGCGCGCGAAGGCGTAGCCCGCCATTGACGTGGTGATCAGCGAACCGCAGACGATCGCGATCGTGATGTAGGCCGAGTTCGCGTAGGCCTGGACGAACGGCGCCTGGGTCCATGCGGAGGTGAAGTTCTGAGTGGTCCACGGATCCGGTATGAAACTCAGGGGTTCTTTAAGGATCTGCGGCAGTGTTTTGAACCCCGTGAGGACCATCCACACGAATGGCGCGAACATGGCGATGGCGCCGAGCGCCAGGACGAGGTGGGTGGCCAGGGACCCGAATCGCACTCGGGGCAGGGGGCGCGAACCTTCAGTTCTCATAGTGGACGAACCTCTTCTCGAAGCCGAACTGAATGATCGTGATCGCAGCGGACAAGATGAGCAGGATGACGGCCGCCGCCGAGGACATTCCCATCTGCCCCTTCTCAAGTCCCAGCTCGTAGATGTGGTAGACGATCGTGCGGGTCGCATTGTCCGGTCCGGCGTTCTTGACGAGGACGAAGACGATGTCGAACGCCTGGAGCGAGGAAATGAAGGCGATGATCGATTGGAAGAAGATCGTGGGGGACAGCATCGGCAGCGTCACCGATCGGAAGCAGCGCAGGGCCGATGCGCCGTCGATGGATGCGGCTTCCAGGACTGACGGACTGATGTTCTGCAGACCGGCTTGGAAGATCACGACGTTGAGTCCGAGCGATGACCAGATCGTCACGGCGCTGACGGCGACGAGCGTCAGACGGGGGTCGTTGAGCCAGTCGGGTGAATCCAGTCCGGTGATCGCCGCGATCGTGGTCGACAGCGCTCCGTCGACCCGCAGGAGTTGCTGCCAGATCAGCGCAACGGCCACTGACGAGGTGACGACGGGGGCGAAGAACATCATCATGTAGACGGTCTTGCTCCGGATCCGATTGAGCAGCACTGCGATCACGATGGCGAGGAACAGCCCTACGGGAACGGTGATGGCGGCCAGGCCGAGAGTATTCGCGACGGCTCTGATGAACAGCGGATCGCCGATCTGCTTGGTGAAGTTGGCGAATCCGATGAAGCGCAGGGGGCCGAAGCCGTTCCAGTCGGTGAAGGCGAGGGCGAAGGCGAGAAGGAACGGGATGAGCGTGAAGACTACGGTCCCGATGAATTGAGGGGCCAGGAAGAACACGGCCCAATAGGAGTCCTTGCGGCGCCACGGGGCGGTCGTGGAGGAGGCGCTTCGAGCACTCGGCTTGCGCGCATCCTCCACGAGCCGTCCCCGTTTACCGCCGGTCAGCGGAGGAGTGGTCATGGTGCTTCTACTCTTCGATCCGGAATCAGTCGCCTACGGATTCCTTGACGATCTTCGCGATGGCGTCCAGCCCCTCCTGAGCGGTGAGCTTTCCCTGGTAGATCGGCAGCATGTAGTCATTCGCGATGGTGTTGGACAGGTCGGGGACGGCGGCCTCGACCTGGTAGTTCGCGAATCCTTCGTCCCTCATTTCGATGAGGGTCGCGACGTGGGCGGGCTTGCCCGATCCCGTGACGATCTCGTCGACTCCTGCGATTGAGGGCAGGGCGTTGCCGGAGTTCGAGAGCCGCTGCGTCTGCCCGTCCCGCGACAGGAATTCGGAGAAGAAGGTGAAGGCGGCCTTCTTGTCCGCGGCGTTCTTGTTGATGGCGAGGAAGGAGGAGGCGACGCCCGTCGAGGCGGCGGCGCCGTCGGGGGTCGGCCAGCGCACGACGTCGTAGTCGTTCATGGAGTTCCCGGCGCCTTCGATGGTGGCGACCGTGTAACGCCCTTGCACGAGGAATCCGAGTTGGTGGGTGACGAACAGGGTGTCGGCGTCCTGTCCTGCGGGCATGAGGTCGGCGACGGCTAGTTCCCCGGAGGCGAAGCGGTCCGCCCATTGCTGTACGGCTTCGACGGCCGCGGGATTCGTGTTGGCCGTGTAGGCGTTGTCGGTGTAGACCGGTCCGGCTTGGGACTCGATGATCGAGTTGGTGGTCGACCAGTAGTTCCAGAATGCTGCGCCCGTCATGCCGGCTTCGGCGAGCTTGCGCGTCATGGAGAAGAAGGCCTGCGTCGTCCATTGATCCTTGGCGGCCAGTTCGGCGGGGTCCTCGGTGATGCCGGCTTGAGCGAGCGCCTGCTTGTCGTACCAGAAGGCGTCCGGATTGACGTCGTTCGGCAGGGCGTAGGTGCTGCCGTCGAGCTGCGCCACGCGGTAGATCCGCTCGGGGAAGTCGTCGAGCTTGATGGCTGCGTCATCGCTCAGGTGCGGATCGAGGGGTTCGAGCACGTTGTTGGCGACGAGCGAGGCGATGCGGTCGTCTCCGACGTAGAAGACGTCCGGCGCTGTGCCGGAGGTCAGCTGCGTGGTGAGTTTGGAGTGGTAGTCGGTGTAGGAGGCGACGGGTTGGAAATCGACTCGGATGTCGGGGTGGCGTTCCATGAAGTCCTTGTTGAACTCTTCGAAGACGGCGAGTTCTTCGGGGTTCCCCCATGTCGACCAGGTGACGCTTCCTTCGGCCCGGTCGGCGCTCCCCCCTGCGGAGCACCCGGCGGTCGCGCCGAGCGCGAGTGCCGAGGTGAGGGCGAGGCAGGCGGTTCTTCTGAGTGACATCGTTGTCATCCTTTCTGTGCGGTGAGTGTGAACGATGCTTGGTCTTCTGGGGAGGATCGGCGGGCGTCGCCTTTGCGTTCGTCGGCCGACGGGCGCAGTTCGGTGACGAGCATCGCCGAGAGCATGAGGGTTCCGCCGATGGCGAGGCGTCCCGTGAGGTGCTCTCCGCCGAGTGCGATGGCGAAGAGGGAGGCGAATGCCGGTTCGGTCGTCATGATGACCGCTGCTGAGGCAGCGGGGATGCGCGACTGCGCCCAGGTTTGGATGACGAGGGCGGCGAGGGCGGCGACGAGGGCCATGTAGAGCAGGCAGGCCCAATTCGCCGCGCTCGTCGGGAGCCCGTATCCGCCGGGGGCGGCCGTGATGTCGGCCAGAACGGCGATGACGATGAGTTGGATCGCGGCCAGGGCGAGGGGGTCGTCGCGTTCGGCCCATCGGCCCAGGACGAGTATGTGGAGCGCGTAGAGCAGGGCGCCGCCCAGCGTCAGGGTTTCCCCGATGCCGTACGAGAGGCCGTTCAGGCTGAGGATCGTCAGTCCGCCGGTCGCGATGATGACGGCGATCCATGTCCGGGCGGCCGGACGGTTTGAGAAGAGGAGGAATCCGACGACCGGGGTGAGGACGACGTACATGCCGGTGATGAATCCGGAGATCGATGCGTCGGTGGTCTTCAGTCCCTCGGTTTGGAGGAATTGGGCGGCGAAGTAGAGCAGTCCTGCGGATGCGCCGCGCGCCCACGTGCGCTGATCGGCCTTGATGATTCGCCGTCCGAGGATCACGGATCCGGCCAGGGCGGCGATCGTGAATCTCAGGGCGAGGAAGTCCAGTGCTTGCAGGTCTTCGAGCAGATTCTTGGTGAGGAAGAAGGTGGATCCCCAGACGGCGGTGACGAGTATGAGCCCGAGGGCGGGAAGGAGGTGAGCCGTGGGGGTGCGCGTCGTCATCGCCGTGCGTTCCTTTTGTCTGCCAACGAACATGGAAACCGGTTTCTATCATTGTCGCAACCGGTTTCTACGAATGTCAAATCAATCACGAGAACAGGAGTCGTCACCCGGTACCGCACGTCGCATCGACTGCCGAGGAGCGATGATCACGCCCCCTCGCACTCGACACCGGAGCGCGCACAGGCCGCGCCAGAAGCGCGATCAACGCCTCCTCACAGCCGACAAGAGGCGCCACGAGGCCCCCGAAGAGCCTGCGGACGACCGCCGACGCCAGTCGGATTCGACGAGTCCCGACCGGCCATCATCCCCGATGACGACGGGACGAGGACGGAAGGGGCGAAAGGGCCTGCGTCCGCCTCAAGACGGCGTCACTCTCCGTCGCCGAGCAATCCCCTCGCCCACTCGACCTGCTTGAGCCACTGGTAGGCGCCCCCGCCTTCATGGTTGTTGAAGGAGTACACCTCGATGTCCGCCCTCGGCGCCTCCCCCTCGGCCGCCGCGCCCCACCAGTTGCGCGCCGCGAACACGGACGAGGGCGGGCACACCGAATCGAGCAGAGCCGTGGAGAAGAGCGCGGGCGCCAGAGCCCTGCGCCCGAGGAGCACGCCGTCGAAGTAGGAGAGGGTCTCGAACACCCTGTCGACCCGATCGCGGAAGACCGCGAGATAACGGACGATCTCGTCGTAGGGCGTGCCCTCGGTCTGGGCGACCGAACGGCGGAAGTGGTTCATGAAGGGGACGTCCGGCATCGCGCCGACCACCCGATGATTGAGCGAAGCGGCGGCGATCGCGAGCGCCCCGCCCTGGGATCCGCCGGTCACGAGGATCCGGGAGGAGTCGACCTGCGCCAGCGAAGCCGCGGCCTCGACCGCGTGGTGGGCGTCGACGTAGATCCGGCGGTAGTAATGATCGCGGGGATCCTCGATGCCGCGCGTCATGAACCCCTGGTCGCCGTAGCCCGAAGCGCGCGGATCGGGGGTCGCTCCCCCATTGCCCCAAGTGCCGCCCTGCCCGCGCGAATCCATGAAGAAATGTGCGAATCCGGCGCTCGCCCAGTCGAGGTGGTCCACCGGAAGGCCACGGCCTCCGCCGTAACCCTGGTACTGGATGACGGCCGGCAAGGGGCCTTCGGCCGACGCGGGCAGCGTGAGCCAGGCGCGGATCGGATCCGACCCGAAACCGGGGAAGACGAGGTCCAAGACCCGCAGAGTCTCAAGCGGCGTCCCAACCTCCTCGACGCGCACAAGGGACGGATCGAAGGGGTTCTCCTCCAGAGTCGTCCGCCAGAACTCGTCGAAGTCGGCGGGCTCGGCCAGCTCCGGCCGATACGCCTGCAAGTCGGGCAGTTCCATGTCGTAGCGGGTCGACATCGCTCACTCCTTCGCGACCGCTCCCGGGGGCCGGCGCACCCAACCAGCGCCGGCCCCCGGCAGTCTTGCTCAGTTCCTCTCGATCCTCACCGGAGTGGTGAGGACGCGCCCCTCGCCGACGATACGACGCCCGGGCTCGAGTTCGATCTCGGACGCGGGCAGGCGCTCCTCCGAGGAGCGCCCCGCCGCGAGCAGGATCCTCCCGCCCTCGACGATGCGCTTCATGTCCACTCCCGTGAAGGAGAAGCGATCGGCGTGGACTTCAAAGGTAACGCGAGCGGACTCGCCGGGCGCCAGCTCGACCTTCGCGAAACCGATGAGCTGCTTGAGCGGGCGGACGACCTCGCCGACCGGGTCGGAGGCGTAGAGCTGGACGACCTCGGCCCCGGCGCGCCCACCGGTGTTCGTCACCGTCACCGAGTACTCGACCGTCCCGTCGAGCGCCATGCGCCCGGTCGAGACCGAGGGGGACGAGTACTCGACGCTCGTGTAGGACAGGCCGTGCCCGAAGGGGAAGAGCGGACGCGGATCGATGTTCGAGATGCCCTCCGACTCCCATCCGAGCGGCGGCTGCAGGTAGGTGCCGGGCTGGCCGCCCGGGGTGTTCGGGATGGCGATCGGCAGGCGGCCCGAGGGCGAGACCTCGCCCGACAGGACCCGGGTGATCGCGCCCGCGCCCTCGACTCCGGGCATGAAGGCCTGGACGACCGCGGCGCAGCGATCCGCATAGGCGCCGAGCGCGTAGGGGCGTCCCGTCACGAGGACGAGGACGACGGGCGTGCCCGTGCCGAGGACCGCGTCGAGCAATTCGCCCTGGCGCCCTGGCAGGTCGAGGCTCGCGACGTCGCAGCCCTCGCCGGAGGTGCCCTCGCCGAACATGCCAGCGATGTCGCCGAGGGTGAGGATCGCGAGCTCGGAGTTCTTCGCGGCCGCAACGGCCTCGGCGATCTCCTCGTCGGTCCCCTCCATGAAGCCGGTGCCGCGGACGAAGACCGGATCGTCGAGGACGGAGCCGAGCGCCTCGGGCAGGGTCTCGATGTCGAGGCCCGTGCGGCCGTCCTCGTAACGGGCGAGCACGTGGTTCGGGAAGGCGTAGCAGCCCATGAAGGAGCGGACCTCCTCCCACACCGGGCCGATCACCACGGCGCCGCAGCGGCGCGCGAGGGGCAGGACCCCGTCATTCTTGAGCAGGACGATCGATTCCTCGGCCATGCGGCGCGCCACCTCGCGGTTCTTAGGAGAATCGAGGTCGCGCGACTCGTCGACGAAGGGCTCCCATTCGGCGTCGAGCAGGCCCAGACGCGCCTTCTGGAGGAGCACCCGGCGAGCCGCCGCATCGATGTCCGCGACCTCGACCAGGCCGCGCTCCACCGCTTCGGCGAGCCCCGAATAGCAGGTCGTCTCGGGCAGCTCGACATCCAATCCGGCGTTGAGGGCGAGGGCCGCGGCCTCGACCCCGTCACCCGCGATCCGGTGCATCTTCTCGAGGAATCGGACCGACCAGTAATCCGAGACGGTCGTCCCCGTGAAGCCCCAGCGCTCGCGCAGGACCTCAGTGAGGAGGTGGCGCGAAGCCGCGGCGGGCACGCCGTCGATGTCGGAGTAGGAGTTCATCACCGAGTCGACGCCGCCCTCGCGGACCGCCATCTCGAAGGAGGGGAGCATGACGTCCTCGAGCTCGCGCGGGCCCATCGGCACGGGCGCGTGATTGCGGCCGCCGCGCGAGGCCGGGTAGCCGACGAAGTGCTTGAGGGTCGCGATGACGCCCGCGCCCTGGAGGCCCTTGACGTAGGCCGTGCCGACGGTTCCGACGAGGTAGGGGTCCTCGCCGCAGGTCTCCTCGACGCGCCCCCAGCGGTAGTCGCGCACGACGTCGAGCAGGGGCGACAGGCCCTGGTGAACGCCGAGGGCGTGCATGTCCCGCCCGATCCGTGAAGCCATCTCGCCGACGAGCCCGGGGTTCCAGGTCGCGCCCCAGGCGATCGCCGCGGGGTAGACGGTCGCCCGGTAGGCGGTGAAACCGGTGAGGCACTCCTCGTGGACGATCGCGGGGATGCCGAAGGCGTTGCATTCGCGCACCTCGGCCTGCATCTTCTTGAGCTTGGCCGCGCCCTCGGAGAGTTCGAGGGGGTCGGTGCCCCACACGCGGGTGATGTGCCCCAGGCCGCCGTCGATCGACTCCTCCCAGGACAGGGAATCGGCCGCGAAGGCGTTCTCCATGGGCGCGACCTCGTGCCCGGCCCCCTGTTCGACGGAATCGGCCTCGCCCTCGGGCCCCGTGGGCTCGGGCGCGGGGGCGGCCGCCTCGGGATCACGGGCCCAGAAGGAGGCGAGCTGGTGGATCTTCTCCTTCAGGCTCATCTCGGCGAGCAGGGCGTCGACCCGTTCCTCGTCGCTGAGGGACGCGTTCTGCCAGGTGGTCATGATGTCTCCAAAGTCGTGCGCCCTCAGGCGCAGGGGTCGGGCGCTCAGGGGCGCAATTCGGTTCCGGCGAGGCGCACCGGCGCAGTCATGTTCTCGAGGGCGGGACCCCACAGTCCGAGCAGACAGCCGGTGAATCCCCCGGCTTCCTCGGTGGAGAGCCAGCCCGCGGGCAGGGCGAGGACCGTCTCGGCGCGTTCATCGCCGAAGGCGATCTCACAGACGAGGTCGCGCAAGCCGACTCGGACCCTTGCGCCCGCATCGGGACGCCCGAGCACCCGTTCCTCCTCCTCGCCGCGCGCGAGGATCCGGGCGACCAGGCGACCGTCCTCGTCGATGCGCACGCGGGCCGAGTTCTTCGCATCCTGGACGATGCCGGGCACGAGGCCTCCTGCGGCGAGCGTCTCTGCGGCGAGGCTGATCGCGGCTTTCCAGGAGGCGACGCGCACGCCGCGGAAGGACCGCTCCTCCTCGCCGATCCACTCCGCCCCGACCGGTCTCAGTGCTTTGGCGCTCAGTTCGGCGATGGGGAGTTCAAGCTCATGCGGGCGTTCGGGGGCGTCTCCGAGGGGCGCGAGGCAGCGCTGCTCGGGGGCGATCCCGGGACGGACGTCGATGGCGGCGGGGACCCTCCCGACTCCCGGTGCGAACACCGGCCACCCCTCCTCCCACGAGACCGGCACGAGGAAGGTTTCGCGCCCGAGGAGGTGGCGGTTGCCGCGCAGCCTCACGCCGAGCATGACCGCCCACCAGGAGCCGTCGGGCATGGTGAACATGTCGGCGTGCCCGATGTTGTGGATCTGAGAGCTCCGGCCGAGATTGCGATGCGTGAAGATCGGGTTGCGCTTGCAGCCCTCCCAGGGGCCGCGCGGGTGCGGCGCCCGGGCGACTGAGACGGAGTGCTCCTCGGCGGTCCCGCCCTCGGCCGTCAAGAGGTAGTAGGTGCCGTCGACCCTGTAGAGGTGCGGGCCTTCCGACCACACGGCCTTCTCGACGGCGCCATGCCAGATGACCGTCTCCTCGCCCGTGAAGCGGGCGGCGTCGAGGTCCACAGGGCGCGTCCAGATCTCGGTCTGATCGTGCCACATGGGGTCGGCGGCCAAGCGGGTCCCCGTCCACCAGACGGTCCCGTCCTCGTCCTCGAACACGTCCGGGTCGATGCCGCCGGCGCCTTCGAGGAAGCGGGGAGTCGACCACGGCCCTTCGGCGCGCGGCGCCGTCATGACGAAGGAGCGCTCGGTCGTGCCGACGACCGTCGTGCAGACGAGGACGAATCGTCCGCCGATGTGGCGCAGAGTCGGGGCGAAGATGCCCTGCGACTCCGCTCCGAGCTCGAGGTCGAGGGGGCCGGCGTTGCCCTCGGTGAGGGCGTGGCCGACGAGCTCCCAGTTCTCCAGGTCGCGGCTCGCGTGGATGGGCAAGCCGGGCAACCAGGTGAAGGTCGAGTTCACGAGGTAGACCGTGTCGCCGACCCGGCACGCGGAGGGGTCGGGGAAGGTCCCGGCGAGGATCGGATTTCGGGCGCTCATCCCTTCACGGCTCCCGTCAGACCGCCGACGATGCGGCGCTCGAAGAGTGAGAAGAAGATGAGGGCGGGGATCATCGACAGCGAGGTGAAGGCGAGGACCCTGGCGGTGTCCACCGAGTACTGCGAGGCGAAGGCCTGGACGCCCAGCGGAAGGGTGAAGAGGGACTCGTCGGAGAGCACGAAGAGCGGCAGCATGTACGAGTTCCAGGATCCGATGAAGGCGAGGATGCCCGTCGTGATGACGCCGGGAGCCGACAGCGGCAGGACGATCTTCCAGAAGAAGCCGAGCCTTCCGCAGCCGTCGAGGGCGGCTGCCTCCTCCAGTTCCTTCGGGATCGTGCGCAGGAATGGCACGAGGATGATCACCGTCGTCGGCAGGGCGAAGGCGATGCCGGGGAGGATCACCCCGAGGAGGTTGTTCGTCAGCCCCAGGGACTTGATGAGGATGTACAGGGGCGTGATCGCGACGGTCATCGGGAACATGAGCCCGGCGGCGAAGAGGGAGTACATGGCCTCGCGCCCTTTGAAGGGGTAGCGGGCGATGACGAAGGAGGCCATCATGCCGAGGATGACGACGCCGACGGTGGTCGCCGTGGCGGCGATCGTCGAGTTGAGGATCTGGCGCCAGAAGACGGGGCTGGCGATGACCTCCGTGTAGTTCTCGATGACCCACGGGTTGGGAAGGCC
The DNA here is from genome assembly GCF_014208035.1 of Schaalia hyovaginalis. Classification (NCBI taxonomy): domain Bacteria; kingdom Bacillati; phylum Actinomycetota; class Actinomycetes; order Actinomycetales; family Actinomycetaceae; genus Schaalia; species Schaalia hyovaginalis. The sequence continues at coordinate 99,411 of NZ_JACHMK010000001.1, forward strand.
GGCCGGATTGTCGGTGATCTGCGAGTTCGTGCGGAAGCCGCCGATGATGACGTAGACGACGGGCGCGAGGAGCGCGATTGAGACGACTGCGGCGAGGAAGTAGATGCCGGGGTTGCCCCATTCGAGCTTCGGGGCGCCGTTCTTGCGTCGCTTGAGCGGGATTGCAGTGCTCACTTCCGGCCTCCTGTAAGCGCGCCCTCTGTGTCGCGGCGCAGGACGAAACGCTGATAGGCGAGGGCGATGATGAGCGAGATGAAGAAGACGACGACCGCGACGGCGTTGCCGTAGCCGTAGTTGCCGGCCAGACGGCCGTTGATCACCATGTAGCTCGCCATCGTCGAGGTTCCGGCGGTCGAGGCGATGTACTGGCCCCAGATGATGTAGACGAGGTCGAAGAGCTGGAGGGAGCCGATGATTGAGAGGAATGCCCACATGCGCAGCGTCGGGCCGAGCAAGGGGATCGTGATGCGGCGCTGGATCTGCCAGTAGGAGGCTCCGTCGACCTTCGCGGCCTCCATGAGCTCGGTCGGGATCCCCTGCAGCCCCGCGAGGAAGATGATGACGGCGAAGCCGACGTACTTCCAGGTGAGGATGAACATGAGGGTCGCCATGGCGATCTTCGGATCGGCGATCCAGTCCCGGGTGAAGGCGCCGAGGCCGATGTCGGTGAGGAGGCGGTTGACGCCGCCCTGGCTCTGGAGGAGCAGCGACCATGCGGTGCCGGCGATGACCTCGGAGATGACGTAGGGGATGAAGATGAGGACGCGGATGATCGACTGCCCGCGCATCTTCTTGTTGAGGAGGAGTGCGAGGAGCAGGGCGATCGGCCCCTGGAGGAGCAGGGATGCCACGAGGATGATCGCGTTGTGGCCGAGGACCGCGTGGAACTCGGGGTCGGTGAGGATCGTGATGTAGTTCTTCAGGCCGACGAAGTCGGTGGGGACTCCGTAGCCCTTCCATTTGAAGAAGCCGTAGTAGCCCGCCATGAGGACGGGGAAGATGACGAAGAAGAGGAAGAGGAGGATCGCCGGGCCGGACAGGACGGCGATCTCCAGGCGCTCGCGCCTACCGATCTCCGACTTCTGTGAGCGGCCGCGGCCGCGGGAGCGCTTCTCGGCGGCTCCCGCGGCCCCGGATCCCCCGTCGAGCACGGGGGCTGCTGACATGGTCTCGAATCACTCCTTATCCGCTGCGGCCTGGACCGCCTTGAGGATGCCGTCGGGGCCGGACTTGCCGGCGAGCATGTCGACGACGCCGATGTTGAGGGCGTTGCCGACGTTCTGGCCGAGGAGGGTGTCGAGCCACACGGCGATGTAGGGGGCCTTGTTGTTGGCCTCGAGGATGTTCTTGAGCGCGGGCTCCTGAACGACGCCCTGGGCCTCCGTGTTGGCCGGGATGGTCTTGAAGGCCTCGGCGTACTTCTCCTGGTATTCCTTCTTCACGGCGAAGTTGAGGAATTCTGCGCATTCCTTGGGGGCTTCGGTCGAGCAGGAGAAGCCGTCAAGACCGCCCATGAGGGCGCCTTCGCCGCCCTGTCCGCCGTCAACGGCCGGGAAGGGGAACCAGCGCAGGTCCGCGAGGGGCTTCTTGTCCGGGGTGAGGTCCGCGATGACGCCGACGTTCCAGGCGCCCATGAGTTCCATGGCGGCCTTGTGGTTGGCGACGAGGCCCGCTGAGGAGCCGGCGCCCTGCTGGGCGGAAGTGGTGAGGAAGCCGTCGTTGAAGGGCTCGGTATCGGCGAAGGTCTTGAGGTCCTCAGCGGCTTTGAGCCAGCAGGGATCGGAGAAATCGCCCTTGGCGGAGTCGGTGAGGAAGGTGTCCTGGCTGCATTCGCGCAGGGCGAAGAAGTAGAACCAGTGGGCGGCGGGCCATGCGTCCTTGGCGCCCAGAGCGATCGGCTGGATGCCGGCCGCCTTGAGCTTGTCGATGGCGGCGTTGAGCTCGTCCATGGTCGTGGGGGCTTCGGTGATCCCGGCCTGGGCGAAGAGCTCTTCGGAGTAGTAGATGCCGCCGGGCAGAACGGAGGTCGGAACGCCGTAGAGCTTGCCGTCGACGGTGAGCGTGGACATCGGGCCGGGGCCGATCGCGGTCTTCGTCTCTTCCGTGATCTGATCGGTGATGTCCTGGACCTGTCCGGCCTCGATCATGTCGTTGAGCTTGCCGCCGCCGCGGGAGAAGAAGATCTCGGGGGCGTCACCGGAGTTCATCGCGGTCTGGAGCTTGCCGTCGAGCTCTTCGTTCTGGACGGCCGAGACGTTGATCGTGACGTTCGGGTTCTCCTTCATGAAGTCGGCGGCGGTGCTGTCCCAGAAGGCCTTGCCTTCACCGGTGGTGGAGTTGTGCCAGAGCTCCATGGTGACCTTGCCGTCGGCGGACCCGGAGTCGGACCCCGCACCACCGGCGCAGCCTGCGAGGGCGAGCGCGGCGACGGCGGCGACTGTCGTCACACTGAGCATTCGTGAGTGTCGTTTCACCGTTGAAACCTCCGTCGGTGGTCGCTCCGGTCAGGGATCAACCGAAATCTTTCGCGAACCAACCTGAACACCACTTAGTTTAGGTGTGAGAGAAAATATGTCAAGACGCACAGATTGCGCGCAGATAACGAAATGCCAACAGCCAATTACTCTTTGCAATTACTCCTTGAATAAAACGAAACTGTTTCGTATGCTGAAGGATGAAAGGAGGTTGCTATGAGTGATACCCCTCGCAAGCAGAAGGTCACCCTCGATGCGGTCGCCCAACTGGCAGGCGTTTCCAAAGCCTCGGCCTCAAAAGCCCTCAACAACCGCAAAGACGTCTCCGAATCGACACGGCGCGCCGTCCTCGACGCCTGCGCCGCACTCGGATATCAGCGCACCGCCCCCGCGCACCCGACCGCGGCTCGCCCCTCGATCGCCATCGTCGCCGACAATCTTTCGACGACCTACACCCTCGAGATCCTCAAAGGCGCCTCCACAGCAGCCCTCCAGCTCGACGCCGACCTCCTCCTCAGCCACACCTCATTCGGCACCGGCGAAGAACCGAGGATCCGCCCCCTCGACGATCGTTGGATCTCGGACTTCGTCGAAGGCGGGGGCATCGGCATCATCACCGTCACCTCGCCCTCGAGCACCGACCTCATCGCCCGCCTCCAAGACGCCGGCCTCGCCCACCTCGCGATCGACCCCGCATCCCCCACCCCGATCGGGACCGCCTCGATCGGCGCGACGAACTGGAACGGCGGCGTCGAGGCGACGCAGCACCTCATCGCCCTCGGCCACTCCCGCATCGCCTTCGTCAAAGGCCCCGCCTACTCGGTGCCCGGCCACGAGCGCTTCGAGGGCTACCTGTCGGCCCTGAGAATGAACCGGATCGCCTTCGACCCCGCCCTCGTCGGCGGCTCCGAATACTCCTACGAGAACGGACTCGAAGTCGGACGCCGTCTCCTCTCACTCCCCGCGCCCGAGCGCCCGAGCGCGATCTTCGCCTCCAACGACGTCACCGCGATCGGCGTCTACGAGGCGGCCCGTGAACTCGGACTGCGGATCCCCGAGGACCTCTCCGTCATCGGCTTCGACGACACCGACCTCGCGCGCTGGGCGACCCCCAGGCTCACCAGCGTCCATCAGCCGCTCGGCGACATGGGGGCGCAGGCCGTGCGCACCGTGCTCCTCATGTCGAAAGATCCGGGGGCGACGGCCGGCTCGCCCATTCAGCTCGCCACCCGGCTCGTCGTCCGCGACTCAACCGCCCCCGCCCCCCTCAGCGACTGACCCCATCGGTCCCGCCCCAAAGCGCCCGCCCGACGCGCACACTGCGCACCGACGCAGACATATCGCCGACACTTCGGGATTGATGATCCTCCCCAGACCCGGAATCGTTCACCTGCAGAGCCGCTCGATCTGCCGAAGCCCTTCTTCAGTCCCGAGGACGGCACGCTCTTCCGGATGATCCACGTAATAATCAACAATCCGTTCAATCGTCGAATACCGAATCGGCAAGGTCCACAACTCCGCCAACCCAGAACCCGACACCGTCGGCTCAACCTCCAAGAAAACGCCCCGCTTCACACCGACAACCCGAGGCTTCTGCGACCACAAAACACGACTCACCTCACCATAAGACCCCCGCATCTCAAACCCCTCCACACCAAACGAAATATACGACCTCCCAGACGTCCTAAAAAGCCCCAATGTACGAGGAACCACATCAGACAACAGATAGATTTGAAATACAACAAACAGGCCTGACAAACCAGTGAAATGAAATAGAACACTATATCCAATGCTTCCAACAAGAATCCATCCAGAAAGGACATACACGGCGTGAAAGACTGTCAGAAACAGCGGTTCATCTATGCGGATGTTCGATCCAACTATTCGCCAAGATATTTTCTTTTGGAGCGAATATCGCATTGCAAACGGAATCGCACTCAACAAAAGCCAAGGACCTAGCAATAGTATCGCGCGAGCGCTTTCAATCGTTCGACTATTCGGAACAATAGACAGTATTGAAAGAAGGGCAATTCCTGCAATTTCAAAATAGAGCATGCGCTGCTGCATTTTATCATACTCATCTACAGCCACATCTCTTCTCTTAAACATTATAAGAAACCATTCTTACTCCGTCTGGACACACAAAATATTGCACATAACGAATGCAGGCCTTATTCAGTGGAGAAGTTCTCTAACCCCACGATCGATCTTTCCTCTGATTTTAAGAGGAACAGACTTCTCATATACCCATTCAGAAACATACGATGTTCCAACACCAACACCTACCCCTAGAAGAACAGCGGGAATAATGGCTGCTGAGGGGAGAAGCGCACCGGCTGCTGCGCCTCCGCTCACCTCGACCACGCCCCCCACGAGACTCGTGCTCGGAGTATCACTGGTCGCCACGTCATACCCGATCGCACCCACAGCAACCACACTTCCCCGACCCCGAAATCGCTCACCTGCAGAGCCGCTCGATCTGCCGAAGCCCCTCCTCACTACCCAGAGCAGCACGGGCCTCCTTGTGCTCAACGTAGTAATTGATGATTCGCTCAATCGCCGAATATTTGATAGGCAGCGAAGCGAAATCTACTTCAGACGGCCCACTCCTCGATGCAGTCAGCACGAGCCGACCTCGACGACTCACACCCAACACGCGAGGTGAATCCTCCCACGCGAACGTTGATACCCGACCATCAACCCTGCGCACCGTGAACCCCTCAACATCCAACGCAACGAACGCCCGATACGGAGCAGTAAAAAACCCCCTCAAATAGAGGACACCATCGCGCGCAAATGAGTAACAGAATATTGCAGAAATTACAAATAGTGACGGCAATCTATATATGATTACTGGGATGAAGGTTGAAAGAACAGTGATGAATGCTAGGAGAATATAGACTATTCTGATTACGAGAAGAAGGCGCGGCTCAGAGAGGTACATGACTTCACCATCACGATTCCAGGAAAAATGCCTGAATACTCGAGCTCTCTGCAGGATCGGCAGCGCAATGATCAAAGTGATACTACCCATGAGGAAGGTGAATCTTAGGACGTAAATATATGCGTACGGCGGATGTGAGTAGAAGACAATTCCTACAGGGATCAAGATACCTACAGCAACACTTATCGCATCACTGAATTTTTCGTGATCAACACAAGATCTCATTCGAGGTCCATCTCTTTGGAATTATTGACAGGGTCCGCCTATTTTACGAACACATCCTACGGTTCACTGATACTCGTCACGCTTCTCAATGATCCAATGGTCAATCTTCCCCCGAGTCTCAAGAGGAACGAATCTTTCATAGCCCCACTCCGTCGATGCTGCTAGCGCGCCACCCACAAAGAGTCCAACAACTGGACCAGCAATAGGAGCCGCTACTGTCCCAAGACCCGCACCGGCTGCTGCGCCTCCGCTCACCCCGGCCACGCCCCCACGAGACTCGTGCTCGGAGTATCACTGGTCGCCACGTCATACCCGATCGCACCCACAGCAACCACACTTCCCCGACCCCGGAATCGTTCACCTGCAGAGCCGCTCGATCTGCCGAAGCCCTTCTTCAGTCCCGAGGACGGCACGCTCTTCCGGATGATCCACGTAATAATCAACAATCCGTTCAATCGTCGAATACCGAATCGGCAAGGTCCACAACTCCGCCAACCCAGAACCCGACACCGTCGGCTCAACCTCCAAGAAAACGCCCCGCTTCACACCGACAACCCGAGGCTTCTGCGACCACAAAACACGACTCACCTCACCATAAGACCCCCGCATCTCAAACCCCTCCACACCAAACGAAATATACGACCTCCCAGACGTCCTAAAAAGCCCCAGTGTACGAGGAACCACATCAGACAAACCAATTGCAACAAGAACAAGGAAGGCTCCTGATAGGCCAGTGAATCTAAAGAATGCACTATAGATGATTACGATAATCTCAATCCAGAATCCAATAATATAGAAGGTATGAAAGACTGTGAGAATCAATGGCTCAAAGAGGACGATTCTTTCTCCCTGGAGAATGCTCAGGTCCCTACAAATCGATTTTCGAAGCCCCAAAGCGATTCCTGGAAGAAAAATCAGTGGAGAGGCTAGGAATAACGGACGAACACTCAATAGATAGCGATCCTTTGCAATGAATGCGATTGCTAAGAGGGCTACACAAACAAAGAGGCCGAGCGACACAAGCGAACGCTGTTGACGATCATACTCATCAGCGGAAATATTCCTGCGTTTTATCATTCGATAAATTACCTCCCGTTTGGGATTGCGCGTCCTACGGTCTGGTCGAAGCAAAGTTGAGCAGAGAGCTCTCAGTAGAGGAATTCTCTGATTCCTCGATCAATCTTCGTACGGGTCTCCAGAGGTAGCACCTTTTCATACATGCTTGATGCCAGGCTAGACGCCAGCGCACTACCTGCAATCGTGATGCCGATTGTCCACCCGATCGGAGTAGCTTCCGTTACCAGTAGCGCACCGACCGCTGCGCCTCCGCTCACCCCGGCCACGCCCCCCACGAGACTCGTGCTCGGAGTATCACTGGTCGCCACGTCATACCCGATCGCACCCACCGTGATCACAGTTCCACCCGCCTTGCCCATCACCCTGGCAAAACGCCCCGCCTCAGCCAAATCAAGCGCACGCACCTCCAAACGCGATCGACCAAGAGCCTCCACCATCGCCCTCGACCCCACAGACAAAACCCCAGCCTCAATCTCAGCAGCAGTCGCACGAGCCGCAACAAAATCCCTCGCCCTCGCCAACGCCTTCGAATGGTAAAGCTCCGCCTGATCGGCCAGCCTCTCCGAACGCAGGCCCCAGGGAATCTGCCATGCCTGCGCCTTCGCATCATCTTGCAAGGAGACCCCGATCTCATCGACCAGATTCACCGACTCCGTCCGCAAAGTCTCCAGATGATCTTTCACCCACCGGGCGAAGTAGTCGCGCTTATCCTGCACATCCTCTGCCAACACCTTGAACAGCTGTCTACGACGCGCATTCTCTTCATATTCGGCATTCGCGGCCATCCACTGAGCACTTGGCCCCTGCCCCGGCACGCCAATTTCAGGAAGCGGAGGCGACACCTCATCAGGACACACGATCAAGAACGCGTCGACCACCAAATGACCCTCACGCGCCTGAGCGCGATAGTCCGACATCTTGTTCTGAACCCACCGCAGCTGGTCGGCATACGCGGCGAACACATCCACCGCCTTCACCGCCAAAGCCCAGCCCCGCCCGAACGCCGCCGTCAGCTTCGCAACCCACTCATCGAAGCGTGCGGCGAACTCCCCAGCCGACATCTCATTGTGCAAATTGCGCACCCAAATGACGTCATCCTGCCCAACACTGAGCGCATCAGCCACTACACGCACCGCATCCGCCAGAGCATCGATCTCCGACGCCGAGCCCTTGATCTCGGTATCGATGACGAGCAGATCATCACTCATCAGCCGAGCCCCCTCATCAGCGACTCGAACTCCGCCTCGAACACCGAATCCGCATACTCGGCATCATCAACAATCCTCCGCACCGCATTCGAACCCCGAGCCGCGTTCGAATGGAGAACAGCACACGCAGCGGTCACATCACCCACGATCCCCCACAAAAGATGCTCCACATCACCACCGCGACACTGCGTCGGGATCCCGTCAACACTCGTAGTGATCGACACGGCAACCCCCTCAAGCCTCCCCGCTATCGCACGGGAAGCCTCAGCATCCACCCTGAACTCATTCGCCACCCGACAACCCCACGCCCTCATCATTCTCACGATGCCGCATGGCACGTGGAATCTCCATGTCGAAGAAGATCACATCGTATGGAGTGACCCTGGCCAGATCCTCCAAACGCTCCGTCGGATACAGGACCCACGGCTGAGCACGCCCACAACACGAATACAAACGATCCAAGGCCGTATACACCAACAAAGCGACACGTCCATCATCCATCTGACGCAGCTCCACCTCAGCACCGAAGCGCGCCGAACCATGCGCCGTCGGCACATACACAACCGGCGGAACAACCAACTCCTCTTCCAACATCCCCCACCCGATGCAGCAAAACAAACACGCACACCGGGCTCCCCCGGTACTCGGAGGGTAGTCCTGTAGCTCAGTCCACGAAAAGACCCGCCGCACCCCGACTCAGGCGGGCCCGTCTCCGGGCCCCACCTCCAACACCCGCTTCACCGCGGGCATCGAGACGAACGCCAGCACGAGGGCGCCCAGAGCGAAACCGACCACGGTCGCGAAACCGCCGAACGCTCCCCAACGATCGATCGCAGCCCCCGCACCGATGTTCGACACCGACATCCCGATCACCCACATCGAACCGAAGAGGGCCATCCCCTCGGTGAAGCGCTTCGCGGGCACGATGCGCATGAAGATCTGATTGATGTTGACCACCGTCGGAGCCTGGAACAGGCCCGACACGAGCATGACGATCGCCGCCGCGGGCATCGAGCCGACGAACACGAGCAGCGAGCACGCGACCGCGAGCGCCGCCAACCCGATGTAGAAGCGCGCCCACAAGGATCCGGGCCACGCCCTCATCCCGTAGACGAGTGCGCCGACCATCGACCCGCCCGAGAAGCAGGCGGTCACGGTCCCCGCCCAGGCCTGCATGTCGAGCTCGCGGGCGAAGGCCACGATCGCGATCCCCGTGGTCGTCTGGAAAGCGCCGTAGAAGATCAGAACGAAAAGAAGGACGGCGAAGGTCGGCGTCCACAGGCGCTCGACCGCCGATGAGGACGAGGGCTGCGCAGTCGGCGCAACGCCGGGAGCGCATTCGCCCACCGCCTCTGCCCGGGCCTCCGCCTCTGCCCGGGCCACCGCCTCTGCCCGGGCATCCGCCCCGCCCTCGAGAATCATCGATTCCTCGGCATGAGCGGCGCTTGCGAACGCGCCTTCGATCCCGCAGTCGCCCGATCCGGCCTCCGTGCGCTCGCCCTCGTTCCCCAAGGAGCCGAGCTCCGCCCTCGGCCCCTGCGCACCTCGGAGTCGCGCACGCACGCGCTCACCCAAGGGCACGGGTTCGAAAGTCGAATCGCCGAGGAGCAGGTGCAGACCGGCCAGGATCGTGAAGATGCCGAAGACCAGTGCCGCGATCGGCGAGACCAAGGTCGCCAGGGCGGTCGCGATCGGGGTGGAGAGCACCCACATGAACTCCTCGGCCACGGAGGTGAGCGACAGGGCCGAGGGCATCACCGAGGACTCCTCGCGCAGGGCCTCGCGCCAGCGGGCGCGGATCAAGGATCCGCCGGGGACGCTGATCCCGAGCATGACCACGACTGCGACGAGCGCCCAGTAGGGCGGACGCAGCACGAGGACGAGGCCGAGGACCGCGATGGAGAACACCCAGAAGGCGCCGATGACGCCGACGACGCGCTTCTGCCCCCATCGATCGATGGCGCGGCCCACGTTCGGGCCGAAGAAAGCTCCCGCGATCGACATGACCGCCGCGGCGAGGCCCGCGCTCGAATAGGAGCCGTAGCCGTCGCGCGCCCCGATGAGGAGGGCCATGTTCACCATCGCGTAGGGGAACTGGACGAGCACCCCGCCCAGGAGGAAGCGCGCCACATGGGGATGCCGCAGGAGGGCCGCGTAGATCCGCAGCCCTCCCGCCTCTCCCCGAGTCATTCGAGTACTCCGACGTTCATGTCGACTCCATCTCCCCCGTCGTTTCCCGGTGGTGCCCAGCGGTGGCGCTCCAAGGCGCCTTGTTGGCCCGGTGCGCCTCGGCGACCCGGTGCCGTCACCGGCCCGGTGCCGTCGGCGAGCGGCTCCCCTCTGCGATCCGGCTCGCAGCGACCCGGCGCCGAGGGCTATTCCGCTTCGGCCAGGACCCTCGCGGCCTGCTTCGCGGCGCCGAGCGCGACGTACTCGCCGGCCTCGGGAAGCTCGACCGCCGCACCGAGGAACTGCGCGGCCAGCGCCTGGACGGCCGTCGACTTCGCGCCGCCTCCGACGATGAGCACCTTCTCGATCGGTGCGCCCTGGGCGCGCATCGCATCGAGTGCGAAGCGCATGAGGGTGAGCAGTCCTTCGACGGTGGCACGGGCGACGTGGGCGCGATCGGAGTTCGCCAGGGTCATGCCCGAAAGCGAGGCCGTCGCGTCCGGCAGGTTCGGGGTGCGCTCGCCCTCGAAGTAGGGGACGAGGACGAGGCCGGCGGCGTCATCGACGGACAGGGCCGCCTCGTCGAACTCCTCGTACCCCAGGCCCGTCACCTTCATCATCGCGTCGATGATGCGCGAGGCGTTGAGGGTGCAGGCCAGGGGCAGCCAGTTGCCGGAGGCGTCCGAGAAGCCGGTGACCAGGCCGGATGCGTCGGCGATCGACGTCGTCGACACGGCGGAGACGACGCCTGAGGTCCCGAGGGACAGCAGCGCCGACCCGGGTTCCAGTTCGACGCCGAGGGCCGCCGCCGCGTTGTCGCCGGCACCGGGACCGATGAGGATCTCGCCCCAGCCGCGTTCGGGGTCGCCGTGCCCGACGACGTCCCACGGGCCCGCGATCGCCGGGAGGATGATGCGCTCCGCCTCGTCCTCGTCGATGCGCAGGGCGGAGGCGAGGATGTCGCGCCGGTATTCGGGGGTTTCGCGCGCCATGTAGCCGGTGCCGGATGCGTCGGAGCGGTCGGTCGCGAGCGCCCCGAGGGAGGGCGAGCCCATGATCCGCCACGCGAGGTAGTCGTGGGGCAGGCAGATCGCGGCGATCTTCTCGACGTTCTCGGGTTCGTTGTCGGCGATCCATCGCAGCTTCGTCACGGTGTGCGAGGCGACTGGCACCGAACCGGTCGCATCGGCCCACCAGCTCGCGCCCTCGGAGCCCGCGTCATCGCGCCCGTCGGCGCCGCGTTCGCGGATGAGGTCGCGCGCGGAGGATGCGGAGCGGGTGTCGTTCCACAGCAGGGCCGGGCGGATGACCTCGCCGTCCTCGTCGAGGAGGACCATGCCGTGCTGCTGTCCGCCGACGGACAGGGCCGCGACATCGTCGAGGCCGCCGGCTTCATCGACGGCTTCGAGGAAGGCGTCCCACCACTTCGCGGGGTCGACCTCGGTGCCGTCCGGGTGGGAGGCCTTGCCCTGTCGGATGACGGACTTGGTGGCGGGATCGAAGATGACGACCTTGCAGGACTGGGTCGAGGTGTCGACGCCTGCGACGTAGGGGCGGGTGGTCATGGGAGTCTCCAGAACTTCGTTGTCATGGGCCTGGGGAGGATTCGGGTGGGCCGCCCCGGAATTGCGGGCGAGGGGCGACGAGGGCGGGGCGTGCCGCGGATTGAGGGGAATGGAGATCCCCTCGCGGCCCAAAGGTGATGATCTCGATGAAGAAAGGTGATGACCTCGGCGGGGGGAGGAGGCGGTCGGGACCGGTGGACCCGACCGCCTCAACGCCCCTGCGCCTGGACGGCCCCTATCGGGGTCGAATTTCAGGCGCGGCCGAGGGTGTCGACGATGTAGTTGTTGATCGTCGCCTTCACCGACTCGAGGTGGTCCGACTTGACCGCGGCCATGAGTTCGGCCTGCGGGATGTCGAGCGCGTGCTCCTCGAGGGAGGCGAGGGTCGCGGTGCCGTCTTCGACCGTCGCGCCGATGCCCGAATCGAAGGACGAGTAGCGCTCGGCGACGAGGTCGTTGATGACGCCCTCTTCGTGCATGCGCGCAGCCACGAGTAGGCCGGCCGCGTAGGAGTCCATGCCGACGATGTGGGCACGGAAGAGGTCCTCGGCGGTGAAGGAGGTGCGGCGCGGCTTGGCGTCGAAGTTCAGGCCGCCGCGCGGACCGATCGAGCCTTCGGCGATGACCTCGTGCATGACCGCGGTCGTCTCGTACAGGTCCGAGGGGAATTCGTCGATGTCCCAGCCGATGAGCTTGTCGCCCTGGTTGGCGTCGAGCGATCCGAGCATTCCGGCGGCGCGGGCCACGCGGATCTCGTGCTGGTAGGTGTGACCGGCGAGGTTGGCGTGGTTGCCCTCGAGGTTGAGCTTGAACTTGTCGGCCAGGCCGTAGGTCTGGAGGAAGGCGATCGAGGTCGCGGCGTCGAAGTCGTACTGGTGCGCGGTCGGCTCCTTCGGCTTCGGCTCGATGAGGAACTGGGAGTCCAGGCCGATCTCGGCGGCGTAGTCGACGCACATGTGGAAGAAGCGGGCGATGTGGTCCTGCTCGCGCTTGAGGTCGGTGTTCCACAGGTTCTCGTAGCCCTCGCGCCCGCCCCAGAACACGTAGTTCTCGGCGCCCAGGCGCTTGGCGATCTCCAGGGAGTGCTTGAGCTGACCGCCGGCGTAGGCGTAGATCTCGGAGAAGGGCGAGGTCGCGGCGCCCGAGAGGAAGCGCGGGTTGGTGAAGAGGGAGGAGGTGTTCCACAGGAGCTTGACGCCCGTCTCCTTCATCTTCTCCTCGATGCGGTCGACGACCTTGTCGAGGATCGCGTTGGTCTCGCGGAGGGTGTCGCCCTCGGGCGCGATGTCGCGGTCGTGGAAGCAGAAGTAGTCGACGCCCAGGGTCGTGAAGAAGTCGAAGGCGTAGTCGACCTTGGCGAGGGCGAGGTCGAGGGGGGTGGAGTACTTGCCGTCGAAGGGGCGGATCGCGGTGCCGGAGCCGAAGGGGTCGACGAGGCGCTGCTCGAAGGTGTGCCAGTAGGCGACGCCGAAGCGCATCCACTCCTTCATGGTCTTGCCGGCCACGACGCGGTCGGCGTCGTAGTAGCGGAAGCCGAGTCCCTGTCGGAGCGACTCTGTTCCGACGTAGGGGATCTTTTCGATGTTCCACAGGTTCTCAGACATGGGTGCCTCTCATGGACGGGTCCACAGTGATTTTGTTACGAAGAAAAACTTAGTCGTTCGAATAGGCTAGAGTCAAGACATGAAAGCCGAGCATCGTCGACGCGCCTCAGTCGTGCAGCGCTCCCCCCTCAAACCCTCCGAACGCGCCATGGCCGGAGTGAAAGCGGAGAGCCTGCGCGCGATGAACCTCTCCCTCTCCCTGCGCCAGATCCTCGCCGCACCCGGGGAGATCTCCAGATCCGGCATCTCACAGGCCACGGGCATCACCCGCGCCACCATCTCCCGCCTCGTCGACGAACTCATCAGCGCCGGACTCGTCATCGAGATCGAACCCCCGACAGGCGGACGAGGGCGCCCCGCCAACCGGCTCACGCCGACGCCCGGCAGGGCGGTCGCCCTCGGCCTCGAAGTCAACATCTCCGCCCTCGACCTCGTCCTCATCGACCTCGCCGGACAGGAGATCGCCGCCAAACGCATCGAATCCGACTTCGCCGGATCCGACCCCCTCGAAACGATGACCCGCCTCGGCGAAGCCGCGCGCGAACTCCTCGCCGACTCCCTGCCCGAAGGAGCCCTCTTCCTCGGATCCGGCCTGGCCCTGCCCGGCCTCGTCTCCCCGAGCGCCCTCGCCCTGGCCCCCAACCTCGGCTGGAGGGACATCCCCCTGGAGGCCCTCCTCTCGCCCCTCACCAGCGTCCACCCCGCGATCGTCGCCAACGAAGCCGATCTCGCGGCCTTCGCGGTCGCCAACCCGCTCCCCGGCGTCCCCTCCGGACCCGCCTCCTTCATCTACGTCTCCGGCGAGGTCGGCATCGGCGCCGGCATCATCGTCGACCACCGGCCGCTCAGCGGAGCGAGGGGATGGTCGGGCGAAATCGGGCACATCTGCGCCGACCCCTCCGGACCCCTCTGCTCCTGCGGCGCCACCGGATGCCTCGAGGCCTACCTCGGCCTGCGCGCACTCGGACAGCACGCCGGACTGGGGCGCGAAGCCGGAGTCGAAGACGTGAAGGCCTCAGCACTCGCAGGCGACTCGGCGACCCTCGCCGCACTCGAAGAAGGCGGCGGAGCGCTCGGACGCTCCCTCGCAGCAGTCATCAACGCTGCGGACATCCCCCTCGTCCTCCTCGGCGGCGTCGTCGCCGAGCTGGGCGAATGGCTCGTCGAACCCGCGGCGAAGGAGATCGGGACGCGCGTCCTCCAGGCCGCCTGGTCGCACCCGAGGATCGATCTCATCCCCGATTCGCGCGACCTCGCGGTCAAGGGCGCCGCCCACAGGATCCTCCAACGCCTCGTCGACGACCCGATGGCCTGGACCGCCTGAGCGCCCCGGGCGAAGGGGCGTCAAACGGCGATCCTCGACGCGCCGACTCAATCGAGGGTGGAATGCTCGATCCGATCGACCGCATTCACGCCCTCGATATCGGCCACCCGTTTCATCAGATTCTCAAGGGAATGCGATCCTTCGAAACGCATGATCGCGCGAACACCGCGACCGTGCTCGGTGTCGATCCGCTCCGTTGAATTCACCATCGCCGCGAACCCCAAGCCCGAAGCGGTCACGAGGATCCGGCGCAGCACGCCTTTTTCCGCCTCGTACTCCACGACGAGGCGATCATTCTCCTTCCGTGAAGGAATGCGCTCAAGAAGGGGACCCACGGCGAAGACCAGCAGAACGTGGAGGAGCACGGTCACACAGGCGAGGAGGACCATTCCGACGCCGCAGGCCACGCCGATCGAGGCCGACACCCACACCGTCGCAGCAGTCGTCAGCCCCTTCACCGTGTCGTTGTTGACGAAGATCAGCCCCGCGCCGAGGAAGCCGATGCCCGAGACCACCTGCGCGGCGAGGCGCGAGGGATCCACCGGCGCACCCGCGGGACCCGAGGATCCGAATCCGTAAACCGACACGAGCGTGAACAGGCAGGCGCCCACACCGACGAGGACATGCGTCTTCACCCCCGCGTCCTTGAGGTGGTAGTGGCGCTCCAAGCCGAGGATCGAGCACAGAAGCCCGGTCATCGCCAGGGCCCCCACCCCGTAGCCGAAGTGGGCGAACGAGAACAAGTCCCCCATGAGATTCACCTGCCTTCGCGGAGCGGTCCTCCCCTATTCCACCACGTCGCGCTCGGCTTCAGCGACCGCGAGCGCACCCCGCCGATCTGAATCCGTCACGATCAGCGAGAGCTCGGCGACCGACATGTTGTCGGTTCCCGGGGCGTGCGCCGATAGCCCGATGAGCTTCACGTATCTCGCCCGGATGCCGATGGGCGCGATCTGCGCGATCCCCTCCGCAGTGAACTCGCCCCGAGTCACGGGCTCGCTCCAGTTCACGCCGTCCTCGGACACCCTGATCTCGTATTCGCGCACGCGCCCGTTGACCGCCCCTCCGGTTGTGCGCGGCGTGTACGCGAGCCCGCACACCGACATCGCCTCCGGGAGTTCAACTTCGATCCAATGGGGGTACTTCGCGCTCCACTGCGAATGCCAGATCGTCGCGGGATCCCCATCGGCCGCGCGCTCCTTGCCCGTATCCTCGATCGCCGTGTGCTCGGAGGATGCGGCCGTCACGCTCGGGAGCACCGACCTGCCGCACAGCGCCTCCACATCGACCTGGGCGACGGCCCGCTGATCCTCCGCGAGGGCCCAGAAGCGAAGGGCAGCGGGCCCCGCGGCCGCCGCAGTCGCTTCGAAGTGCACGTCGACGCTTCCGCCTGCGGGGATCTCGCCGATCTCACGCGAAGACGCATCGAACTCCCACCCGGGGGCATCGCTCACCGCCTCGACGACTACCTTCGCGAGGGCGCTCGCGCCCTCGTTCGCCACGGAGACCGTCACGTCCACGGAGCCGGAGGCGTCGACGAGCCGCGCACTCGCGCTCGCGCTCAGCTTCATCGAGCTGAAGCCCTTGATCGCGTATACGTGCCCGGCCTGCGTGGGGAAGAAGATGCGGTCGTCGTCCAGCGCAGTGACCGGAACGCTCGCCCCGTCGTCCGTCATGTCGATGACACGGGTCCCGGCTGCTCCGCTGAATGCGAGCGCGGCCTCATTCCCGGCTTCGGAGGTCACCTGCAGGGCGTTGAGCTCGCCGTTCCTCCATGCGAAGTCGAGAAGGAAGCCCCCTCTCGCGCGGATTCCCGCCACTGAGCCCTCGGCCCACGCGGAGGGCAAGGCGGGCAGCACTCGCATGTAGTTCCGGTGCTCCGCGCCCTCGGCGTCGACGAAGGCCGCATTCGATTGCAGGAGCATCTCATTCACGCCGGCGGCATAACCGAAGTTGCCGTCGATCTGGAACGGCGGATGCGCGTCGAAGAGGTTCGGATACATCCCGTTCTTCATCAGCGAGGCGATCAGCTCATGCGCCTTGTCGCCCGAGCCCGTGCGGGCCCATGCGCCGATCCGCTGGGCCATGCCCCAACCCGTCGCCTTCGCGCCGCGTTCATCGAGCGACACGACCGCCGCGTTCATGCTCGCCGCATCATCGGAGGTGATGAGGTCGCCCGGATAGAGGCCCAGAAGATGCGACATGTGACGATGCCGGCCCTGAAAACCGCTGATCGCCCCGCCGGCCGAGTCCTTGCCGATCCGGCCCTCGAGGTACCACTCCTTGATCTGCCCGTCGTCGCCGATAGCGATCGGGTCGAGGAGTTCGAGGGCGCAACGCCATGACCGATTCGCACGGGAATCGACGAAGGCCCCCTCGGCCGACCAGTCCCTGTTCCAGTTCTGCGCCGCGCAGCCCTCGTCGGTCCCGACGATGGGCGCATCCACTCCGAGCGCCTCGGCCGCCTCGATCGCGTCGTGGAACAGCTGCCAGATCAAGGACTGCTCGTAGGTGTTGCCGTCCGTGATCGGACCGTGCTCGGGCGAGTAGGCCGGCGAGGATACCAGCCTGGTGACGCCGTACGGATCGGTGGAGGGATGAAGGAGGCGTTCGGTGTAGAGCGTCGCGCTCTCCTTCAGCAGGGGATAGATGTCGGCGCTCAACGTCTCGCCAGAGCCCGTGAATTCGTATCGCTCGTACACGTTCTGAAGGATCCAGGGCAGGGCGGCGGGCGACCACCCCCAGGTGAACTCATGCCCAGGAGCCGTCCACCCGAAGGGGGTGTTCTCCGTGTGCGCCAAGAAGCCCGTTCCCGGCTCGCCGCTGGTGCCCGCGTAGATCTGCGCGGTCCTGCGCCCCGGTTCCACCAGCCCGTTGACGTAGGACACCAGGGGTTCGGAGGTCTCCACGAGATTCGCCGAATACGCCGGCCAGTAATTCATCTGGAGATTGACATTCATGTGGTAGTCGGAGCGCCAGGGATTCTCCTTGCCCCTATCGGCCGAACAGGCCGCCCAGACGCCCTGAAGATTCGCGGGGAGCCGCGAATCCTCCCGAGATGACGACGCCAGCAGATAGCGCCCGTACTGATGCAGGAGGGTCTCGAGATAGCGATCCTGAGCCGGAGCATTCGATCCCGCCTTGTACCCCGCGAGCAGCTGATCCGTGGCGAGGCCCCCGGAGTCCCCTCCGAGATCCAGGCGCATCCGATCCATCAGGGGTTGGAAATCCGCCAGGTGACGGGCCTTGACGTCCTCGTACCCCGCCTTCGCGGCCGCCTCGGCCCGCTCCGCCGCACGGCCCTCGAGATCCTGTCGGGATTCACCCGTCCGGTAGTCCGGATAGTCGTTCGCGTAATCCGTCGCCACTGCGAGGAAGAAGGTCACCGAGCGGGCGTCCTTCACGTTGAGAGTCGAGCGTCGCCCGTCAACGGCGACGCTTCCGCCCTCAACGATGACGCGCAGATCGGCGGCGTATTGCAGGCCGTTGTTCCACAGGGCGCCCGACACCTCGATGCCCTCGTCCGTCACGCGCGTCACCTCGCCATTGCGCTTCGCGTCCTGCTGCGTCGGAAGGGAGATGCCGACGGTGACCCCTGCGCCCTGAGCGCTGAGGCGTCCCGCGATCACGCCCGAAGGGTTGGATGCGAAGTACTCGCGTTCGTACGCCGCTCCCCCGGAGGTGAAGGCCACGCGGGCGATTCCCGACCGCAGATCGAGGGAGCGCTCGTACTCCCCGTACCTGCGTCCGGTCGACTGCGCGAGCTTGAGAACGCCGAAGGCCTGATAGCCCCCGTACTCCCGGTCGCGGTCGAGCCCCCCGATCAGATCCCTCTTGGCGACGTTCTGCGCGCCGGCCGCGTCTCCCCGTTCGAACAACTCCTGAACACGACGGATCGTCGCGCCGTTCTTCCCGTGCTCGGGCGAGTTGCCCCCGGCGTAGTCGGCCGTGGAATTCGGCCCGCCCGTCCACAGGGTCTTCTCGTTGATGAGCAGCTGCTCGCTGTTGACCTCGCCGTAAACGGTGGCGCCGAGATCCCCGCTCCCGATCGGCAGTGTCGTCTGCTGCCAGCGGTCATCGCACTGGCCGCCGCTCGCGAAGCGGATCATCTTCGTCTTCGACGCCGGCTGCGCGTAGACGAGCCTCAGGCCCTCGCCGTCCTGCCCGAGAGCCCGGGCGGGCGCTCCCATGACGGCGATGAGAAGGGCGAGGACGAGTATCCAAGCCGATCCCGCGGCGAGAAGACGGAACGAGGACCTTCGAGCGTTCATGCGCGCCAACTCCGTTGTCAGTCACAAATGAGCTTCTTAAGGGATTATTCGGTCACCGGGCTTCCAGCGCAAGGAAACGGGGCCTCTTCCCGTTCCACTTTTCCTCCAGCGCCCCGGTTCGACCCGAGGCTCAAAGTAGGCTGGGAGCATGAGCAACGCCGAACCTCCCCGACCGCGGCTCGTCGACGTCGCGCGCGTGGCAGGCGTGTCCGTCTCCACCGCCTCCCGCGCCCTCGGCCGCGGATCAGAGCTCATCAGCGCCCAGACCCGCGATCATGTCCGCGATGTCGCGAGGCGCCTGGGGTACCAGGCGAATCCCGTCGCCCGATCGCTCAGACTGGCCCGGACCGGGCAGATCGGGATGGTCGTCCCCTCGATCGCGAACCCCTTCTTCATGGAACTCGTCGTCCAAGTCGAGCACAGGCTCGCCGAACGCGGGCTCGCGCTCCTCCTGTCCGATTCGCAGATGTCGCTGAGCAAGGAGGACGTCCAGCTCCGCGGATTCGAGAGCGGCCAGGTCGACGGGCTCATCATCATCCCCTGCCACGAGTCCTTCTCCACGCCGGCGGTCGAGCGGACCTCGTCCCTCGTCCGCTCCGTCCAGCTCGATCGGGCGGTTCAGCTGCCGGAGCTGCCGATGGTCGGCGTGGACGACCGTCACGGCATCCGCACGGTCCTCGCCCACCTTCAGAGCCTGGGCGCCTCACGGATCGCGATGCTCTCCAACACCGGCTCCGACCTGTCCTCCGTCACCCGCGTGCGCGAGGCCCGGGCGGCGGCCGATGAGTTCGGGATGCGCCTGAGCGAGTCCGACGTCGTCGAGTGCTCCTTCTCCGTCGAGTCGGCCCGTGAGGCGATCGCCTCGCTCTTGACCAGGGGGAGCCGTTGGGATGCGGTCGTCTGCCTCAACGACCTCCTCGCCATCGGCGCGATCACCGAACTGCGTCACCGCGGCATGCGCATCCCCGAGGACGTCATGGTCACCGGATTCGACGACATCCAGTTCGCGCAGTTCATGCGCCCCTCGGTGACGACGCTGCGCCAGCCGCTCGCGGAGATCGCGCGCCTGGGGGTCGAGCTGCTCCTGTCGGACGAGGGGGACGAGGGCGGGAGCGCGCACAGGTTCGCGGTCAAGGGCGAGCTCATCGTCCGCGAATCCACCGGGGGATTGCGGGGCTGAGACGCGGGGGAGGGGCGCCCCCGGATCAACGGGGGCGCCCCTCCTCATGCGGATCGGGCTCGGCTTCAGTACGCGAGCCCCTTCGGCTGGGCCGCCAGGACGGCCGACTGCGGGTTCGGCACCTCGAAGCCGTTCGCCTTGTAGGCCTCGTAATCGAAGTTCTCGCACTCGTCGTAGCCGATGCGGTGGTACTCGTAGAAGCCGTCCCAGTCCTCGTAGCCCGTGCCGAGCTCGGATTCGAGGAAGGCGTCGGCCATCGCCATGGCCGTCGGGGGCGCGACGTAGAAGGACCCCATGGCCAGCAGGTTCGCATTGTTCGCCGCCGCGGCTCGTTTCGCCGCCGGCACCGTCTCGCACACGGCCGCATGGACGTGCGGGACCTTCGACGCGGCGATGTGGATCCCCATCCCCGTTCCGCAGAAGGCGAGGGCCCTCTCGAACTCGCCCTCGGCGATCTTCGCCCCGAGGGCGAAGCCGACGCGGTGGTACATCGGGGAGGCCTCGATGTCCGGGGTGAGGTCGGTGACCGTCCACCCGCGTTCTTGCAGGTGGGCCTTCACGGCCTCTTTGAGGGGGAATCCCGCGAAGTCGGCGCCCACGACGACGTGCTTGCTCCTCACTGTTTTCATCAGTTCTTCCTTCCCGGGAGGAAACGCGCCAGCGGGTTCCTGCCCTTCATTTCATTTGCGCAGATGACGACGAGGAGGACGCCGCCCCAGATGAGTGCTCGGTAGAAGTTGGAGATGTTCGGGAACATGTTGAGGCCGGATGAGAGGACCTGGAGCATGACGACCGCCAGGATGACGCCGGCGATCCGCCCCTTGCCGCCGTTGGGGTTCACGCCGCCGAGGACGGCGATGAGGACCGTGAGCAGCGTGTAGCTCGCCCCGTAGTCGGCCTTCGCGGAGTTGTAGTTCGCGAGCATCACGAGGCCCGCCATCGCCCCCATGATCCCCGAGAGCATGTAGGTCCTCATGAGGAGGCTCCTGATCTTCAGACCCGAGAAGTGGGCGGCGGTCTCGTTCGCCCCGATGAGGAGGATCTTCGTGCCGAACCCGGTGAGGGTGAGGATGAGGCCGACGATCGTCGCGCACACGATGAAGATGATGAGCGGCATCGGGATGAAGCCGAGGCGCGCGGCGAAGACCGCGCCGTAGGCGTCGGGAATGCCGGAGACCGGCTTGCCTTCGGTGAGGATGATCGCGATGCCGCCGAAGAGCTCCATCGTTCCGAGGGTCGCCAGGATCGGGGGGATCCTGAGCACGGACACGAGGAAGCCGTTGAATGCGCCGAAGACGGATCCGACGATGAGGGCGATGGCGACTGCGATGAGGACGGCCATGCCCATTGAGGATGCGTTCGCGTCCCCGGTGAGCATCGCCCGCAGCACCAGCGCCGTGCAGATCGAGGTCACGTTGGCGATGGACACCGCGGACAGGTCGATGCCGCCCGTGAACATCGTGAGCATGACCCCCAGGGCCATGAGGCCGAATTCGGGGAATTGGATCGCCATCGACTGCCATGTGCGCAGGGCGAAGAAGGGCCCCGGTCGCACGATCGCGAAGAAGATGAGCAGGAGGACGAGGATGAGGACGAGCCTCGTCATGTACGTGTCCTTCGCGAGGAAGGACGGCATCGAGATCCGCTTGCGCGCGGGAGTGGTTGAAGTGCTCATGAGTGTTCTCCTATTCACGCCGCTGCCCGCAGGCGCCGCGACCTCGCCACCTGGACGGCGGAGACGCCGGTTCCGATGATGATGAGGAGGCCGAGGGCGAAGCCCTGCCAGAAGGTCGGGATGCCGGTGAGGATCATCGAGTTCTGGACGATGACGATGAGGAGGGTGCCCAGGACGACGCCCGTGAGCGAGCCGGTGCCGCCCGTGATCGCCGTGCCGCCGAGGACGACGGCGGCGATGACCATCATCTCCATGCCCAGGAGGTTCGTCGGGTGCATCTGGCCCATGGAGGTGGTGCGGACCATGCCCGCGAGCGCGGCGATCACGCCGACGATGACGTAGAGCCAGAACTTCGTGCGACGGACTTTGAACCCCGCGCGTTCGGCGGCGGATTCGTCGCCGCCGAGGGCGAAGATCCCCCGCCCGAACATCGTGTACCGGGTGATGAAGAAGGCGATCGCGAGGACGGCGACGAAGATCAGGAAGCTCACGGGCATCTGCGACTTCAAACCGGATTGGGGGTTCGTGACGGTGAAGAGGGATGACGCCCCGAAGTCCTTCATCGACTGGGGGATGTTCGGGATCTGCACCGAGTTGAGCGCGCCCTGCATGAATCCGGAGAACACGTTCGCCGTGCCCAGGGTGATGATGAGCGTCGGGACCGTGAGCCACGAGGTGAAGAGGCCGTTGAAGGCTCCGAGGAGGGCGCCGAAGAGCATCGCGAGGAGGAAGGGCACGATGACCGGGCCGTTGAAGCCCTGATCGACGAGGATCCGCGTCGTCGCGTAGACCGCGAGCGAGGCGAGGGCGGGGAAGGAGACGTCGATCCCGCCCGAGACGAGGACGAGGTGCGCGGCGACGGCGAAGAGACCGGGGACGACCATGGCGTTGGCGAGGTCGACGAGGTTGTTCGCCGAGAAGAACTGACCGCTTCTCATCTGGATGACGAGGGCGAGGACGATGATGACGAGGAGGACCCAGAATTCATTGGCGCGCAGGATCTTCGTTTTCATGGAGGTCATTTCACTTCGCTCCTTCCGGTGCGGCGTCGCGGGAGACGAGTTCGCCGAGCTCGGCTTCGCTCGTGGTCGCGGGGTCGATCGATTCGCAGATCCGGCCGCCGCGCATGATGAGGACCGATGAGCAGTTCGTGAGGACTTCGGCGATGTCGTCGGAGATGATGACGATCGCCATGCCCTCCTTGGCGAGGCGTTGGAGGATCGAGTGGATCGTGTACTTGGAACCGATGTCCACGCCGACGGTCGGGCCGTTGAGGATGAGGACGTCCGGCTTGGTCGCGAGCCATTTCGCGAGGACCACCTTCTGCTGGTTGCCGCCCGAGAGGGTGTTGACGGCGTTCTCGTGGTTCGGGGTGGCGACTTCGAGTTCGCGGACCCAGCGCGCTTCTTCCTCTTCGATCCTCTTCTTGTCGAGGACGCCGAGGGCCCCCGCGAAGGAGTCGAGCTCGGAGATGACAATGTTCTCGCCGATGGATCGGGTGAGGAAGAGCCCTTCGGTGAGGCGGTCCTCGGGGACGAGGGCGATTCCGGCCTTGATGGCGTCCTGAACGGATGAGAGGGTGACGTTCGCGCCGTTGACCGCGATCGTTCCCGAGGACGTCGGGAGGGATCCGAAGAGCGCGAGGGCGAGTTCGGTGCGGCCGGAGCCGAGTAGGCCCGTGATGCCGAGGATCTCGCCGCCCTTGAGGGAGAAGGAGACGTCCTCGAATGCGCCTTGGGCGGAGAGGTTCTTCACTTCGAGGACGGGCTCGTCGGTGACGCGGTCCGCCTCGAAGCGGGTCTCGTCGAATTCCTTGCCCGTCATGTACTTGGCGAACTTGTGGCGATCGAGTTCGTCGCGGTCGCAGGTGATGACCTTCTCGCCGGAGCGCAGGATCGTGAAGCGCTCGGAGATCTCGAAGACCTCTTCGAGCTTGTGGGAGACGAAGAGGATGGCGATCCCGCGGGCTTTGAGGTCGCTGATGATGGAGAAGAGGGCGTCGACCTCGTGCTTGGTGAGGGCCGTGGTCGGTTCGTCCATCACGATGAGTTTCGCGTCGGACATGAGGGCGCGGCAGATGGCGACGAGTTGCTTGTCGGCCACTGACAGGTCGCCGACCTTGGCGTCCAGGTCGACGGCGAATCCGATCTTCGCAACGGCTTCTTCGGCGATCGCCCGGAATCTCTTCCAGTTGACGAGTTTGCGGCCGGCGGCGACTTCGGTCGTGAGGGCGAGATTCTCCATGACCGTGAGGTTCGGGAAGACGGAGAAGTCCTGGTAGATCACCTGGATGCCGGCGCCGATCGCATCCAGGGGCGTCAGTTTCGTCCATGCGCGCCCGTTGATCTCGATGACTCCGGAGTCGGCTTCGTGGACTCCGGAGATCACTTTGATGAGGGTCGACTTGCCCGAGCCGTTCTCGCCCGCGAGGCAGTGGATCTCGCCGGGCGCGATGTCGAGATCGATGTTCTTGAGCGCGTGCACGCCCGCGAACGTCTTCGAGACGTTCTTCACTGAGATGAGGGGGGATTCCATTCCCGATTCCTTCCAAGCCGCAGTGCGCCCTCGCACGAGGGCGCGACCCGATACGCGCAATGCCCGGGGGCGCCGGAGCGGGCCGGCGCCCCCGGTGGTTCGTCAGAAGCCGAAGCTCGAGACGTTCTCCTTGGTGATCTGGATCCAGCCGTCGCCCTCGAGGACCTTCTTGGAGCCCTCGGCGAAGTGCATGACGTAGCCCTTGGGGCCGAGGTCGATGCCGTCTTCGATCTTCTCGCCGTTGAGGATCTTGGTGGCGAGCGAGGCCATCGCGTAGCCCGCATCGGCCGGATCCCACAGGGTCAGGGCCGCGACGAGGCCCTTGTCGAGGATCTCCTTGTTGGCTTCGGGCATGCCGGTGCCGGCGGTGAAGACCTTGCCCTGGAGGCCGAGTTCGTCGATCGCGCGGGCGACGCCGGGGGCGTCGAAGGAGGAGGTGCCGAGGATGCCGGTGACCTCGGGGTACTTCTTGAGGACCTCCTTGGCGACCTGGTAGGCGGTTTCGCCGTTGTCCTGGGATTCGACGCGGGGCTCGGCCTCGAGGAGGGTCATGTTCGGGTAGGCCTCCTTCTGGCGGGCGACGGCGCCGTCGGCCCATTCGTTGTGGGAGGCGTTGGTGACGTGGCCGACCATCGTCGTGTACGTGCCCTTCTCGCCCATGGCGGCGGCGAGGTTGTCCATGATGAAGGCGCCGTACTTGGCGTTGTTGAAGGCTTCGATGTCGTACATCGTGTTCTCCTGCGAGGCGCCCTCGTGGGTGACGACGACGATGCCGGCGTCCATGGCCTCCTTGAGGACGGGCTCGATGGCGCCCGGGTCGACGGGGACGACGCCGATCGCGTCGACGCCCTGTGCGATGAGGTCCTGGATGACCTGGGCCTGCATGGTCGCGTCGGTCTCGGCGGGGCCCTTCTGGAAGACATTGAGTCCGGTTTCTTCGGCGTACTTCTGGACGCCGGTCTCCATGCGGACGAACCAGGGGTTGGTGGCGTCCTTCGGGACGATCGCGATGGTGTAGTCCTTCGAGGACGAGCCGGCGGCGCCCGATGAGGCGGTGTCGCTCGAGGCGCTGCCGCCGGAGCAGGCGGTCAGCGCCAGAGCGGAAGCGAAAACGATTGCACTTGCGGCCGCGAAGCGGGGCTTCATGATGACTCCTTGTGTTTTCACATCGACATTGATGAGGCTCGCGCGCTCTCGGATGAGAACGCGATCGCTCCTTAGGGGACTCCTCAGTCCCCTAAGGAAGCGGAAGACCGATTCCTGAGCGGGAACTCACGTTTCGGTTTCACGAACACAGATGAGATTAGGACGCGCGTCACTTCATGTCGAGCGTCCGCGCCCTTCGTTGTGCAATCGTTACCAATCGCGTTTCATCGCGGATTCAGCGAGCGCCGCGTCCCGTTCGAGGAGCCAGGCGCGGAATTCGGCGGCGCCCGGATAGGACTTCTGAGTCCCCCGAGCCGTCACCGAACGGGCGGCGTAGGCGTTCGCGAGCCGCAGCCCCTCGCCGACCTCGAAGCCCTCCGACAGGCAATGCGCGAAGCAGCCGATGAAGGCATCGCCCGCACCCGTGGTGTCGACGGCCCGAGCCGGGAACTGATCGAGTCGGACATCGTCGCCCTCGGCGCTGAGCCACAGGACCCCGCGCGCCCCGAGCGTCACGATCACATTCGGGCAGCCCGACTCCAGCAGGCGATGCGCCGCCGCCCGCACCTCCTCGTCAGTCGAGGTCGGCATGCCCGTGAGCAGCTCGAGCTCGGTCTCATTGGGCATGACGTAGGTGCATTTCGCGGCGAGTTCAAGATCGAGCTCCCTCGAAGCGGGCGCCGGATTGAGCAGCACGGGCACGCCCAGCCGCTCCCCCAGCCCGATCGCCGCAGCGACGGTCTCCAGACGGATCTCCAGCTGGCACACGATCAACGAGGTCGAGGCGACGGCCTCGGCCGCCGCCTCAACGTCCTCGGGCGAAAGGCCGTTGTTCGCGCCCTTGACGATGATGATGCGATTATGCGACTCGGGATCGACGAAGATCGGCGCGACTCCGGACGTGCCCGGCACCTGTTTGACGTAAGCGGTGTCGATGCCGTTCGCCCTGTAGTTCTCGATGTAGGCCTGGCCGAAGGAGTCGTCGCCCACGCAGGTCACCATGACGACTTCGGTGCCCAGGCGCGCCGCGGCGACCGCCTGGTTCGAGCCTTTCCCGCCGAAGCCGATCTCGAAGTCGGGCGCTTCGATCGTTTCCCCCTCGACCGGCATGCGCGTGATGTAGGTGATGAGGTCGGTGTTGTTCGAGCCGATGACGGCGATGCTCATGATTGTCCCTTCTCGAAGCGATGCGCGGGCGCCGCACGAGGACGGTCTCGCAGTCGGGCTTCCTCGCCCGCGCTTCGCACCTCGCCGTG
Organism: Schaalia hyovaginalis; assembly: GCF_014208035.1. Lineage (NCBI taxonomy): Bacteria > Bacillati > Actinomycetota > Actinomycetes > Actinomycetales > Actinomycetaceae > Schaalia > Schaalia hyovaginalis. Next base: position 126,064 of record NZ_JACHMK010000001.1, read on the forward strand.
CCCCTCGTCGGCCCTTCGCCGACGGGCACCGCGCGACGATCGTAACGCAAACGATTGCACTCTGTCAGCCCTTCCAGCACGCTCCTTCATGAGCGCGCCCGGCCGTCGCGCCTCAGCCCCGTCGGCCTTCGCCCCCTACATCGACCGCCCCTCGATCCGATCCGCGAGGTCGTCGACCGGGAACCACGTGATGCCCCGCCCCCGCCGAGCGCTCAGGAGGAAGCCGCACGACTCGAGGCCCTGAAGGTCGGTGCGCGCGGTCTGCTTGACGACCCCGTGGGTCGCGCTGTGCTGCGCGACCGTCACGCAGCCCCCGGGATCCCGCATGAACGATTCGAGGACGGCGATCTGGCGATGGTTGAGATCCGTTGCGCGAAGCGCACGGCCGAGGGCTGTCAGGCTCCGCGTCTTCAAGGCGAGATAGGTGTCGAGCTCTTCGATCGCGCGCATGAGGAATCGCGCGTGCTCGAGGAGGAAGTGCGTGAGGTCGCCCTCGTCCTGCTCGGTGAGGAGGAACGTTCTCGCGTACTTCGCCGGGGCGGCGCGGAAGAGACGTGAGAGGGAGAGGAATTCCGCGAGGAAGAACCCCTGGTGGAGCATCGACCAGTAGAAAACGGCCCGAGAGGTGCGCCCGTTCCCATCCGCGAAGTAATGGTCGTAGCCCATCATGAAGTGCAGCGCCATGGCGCGAATGAGGGGTGGCACGTAGCCGGTATCCGCACTCCCTTCGGAGTTGGCGAAGGCGCAGAGCGCGCTCATGCGCTCCTCGAGTTCCTCGGCGGGCGGAGGGACGTGGAGCACCTGCTCGTTCGCGATGTCGCCGTAGATCCTCACTCGCTCCTCGCCGGGAGCCTGCATGCATCCGGCCTCGGAAGGATCGTCGAGGGTTCCTTCGGTGACTCTCCGGTGGATCTCCATGATGAGTTCGGGACTCAGGGGCTCATCCTTGAGCTCGATGATCCTTAGCATGGCGAGATAGTTGTTGACGATCATCCGCTCAGAGCGATTCGTCGGGGTCCTGCCCTCGCGCAGCATCCTTTTGGCGACGACGCGGGAGGTCGATGCGCCTTCGAGCTGCGACGAGGTGACGGCCTCCTCCATGAGCGAGCTCACGAGGTAACGGTTCCGCGTGGTCGGATTCATCACCGGCTCGGGGAGTTCGATCTGCCCCTTCGTGCGCGCGGTGATCTCCTCGAGGAGTTCGAGGAGCGGATCGGGGAGGTTGAAGGAGAGCGGGGTTCCGCCCGTAAGGCGCAGCGGAAGCGGCCGTGCAGTTTCTTCCCGCTTCCAACGGACCGCGGTCCACCACTCCTCCCGCGTGAAGCCGCTTGGCGGCTCATGCCGGAAGAACCACTCCCACGGGTGGTATTCGCGATCCCTGGCGAGTTCGGGAAGCGTGACCAGGTCGAGCATCCGTTGTGGACTCGCTTCGGACATGAGGAATCGCCGTTTGAGTACGCCCAAAGGCGCGGGCGGCGGCACTGGTGTCTTCATCGATCGCGCACCTCCTCAACTGCTAGCAACTGCTAATTTAGCCCAAATTAGCAGTTGCTAGCAGCTCTCCGATTACGGGATTCCTCATGCTCGGCATCCGTCGGACTGACGCAACATTCAGCCCTTCGCGGCGGCCGCTCAGTTGGCAGCGGTCATGTGCTGCAATGCGGCGACAATGAGCGCGCAAGCCTCCGCGTCGGAGTCGGCGCGGTGGTGGTCGAGGCGGAATTCGGGCGCGCACGCCCTCGTCACCGTGGGAAGCTTGTAATTCTCGAGCCCCGGCAGGATCCTGCGCGCGGTCCTGTAGGAGCAGTAGAAGCGCGAGGGATGCGTGCGCGTGCCGAAGTGCCCGTCGAGATCGGCCCAGACCCTGGAATCGAACGAGGAGTTGTGCGCCCACACGGGTGCGTCGCCGACGAAGTCCGCGATCCTCGGCGCGATCTCCGACCACATCGGCGCCTCGCGGACATGCGCCGGTCCGATGCCGTGCAGGTAGGTGAACTCGAAGCGATCCCATCCCGGAGGCGGTTTGATGAGCGTCGCGGCCCGGTCGACGATCCTCCCCTCCTCCACTTTCACCAGGGCGATCTGGCAGGCCGAGACCCCGCCCTTCCGGTTGGCGGTCTCGAAGTCGACGGCGACGAACTCGCTCGCAAGGAGGTCGGGTCCGTCCGGGATGAGGGACGAGGGCGAGGCGCCCCGGCGAAGGGGACGCGAATCGGCGCAGCGGCCGCTCGACCCGAACCCACCCGCACTGCTCATCGTCTCTCCTCTTCCCCGCCGCCCGCGCACCCGGCCGCGCCGGATCAGCGGATTCATCCGCTCAGCAGGCCCCTCAGCGTTCTTCTGAGGGCACCATCCACTCATCATTCCACCCTGGGAGCTTCGAATGCAGTGCGGAGGCGGCGACAAGTCGGACGCAGGTGAGGCATCTTGCGAACATAAGCCCAGGTCAGCATGATCCCTCTTTCAAAACCGGACTGTCAGCGTCCGACTTGTCGCCCCGGTCCCCTGGATGGCGGGCCGGAGGTGCTCCCCGCCCCACGGGTATTTCAGCTTGTCGCCCCGGTCCCCGGGATTCCGGGGCCGCGCGCGGATGCGCTGCCCGCAATCCGCACCCGGCGCGAAGCGATGCGGCTCTTCAGCGTGAGTGGTGGCACACTTAGGCTGAGTGTCGCCCGCATCGCGCATCCGCGTCGGGGCCCGTCCTCGGCGGCCGCCCTCCCGGCGAACACGAAGACTCTGCCACCCCGGCAGAGCATGACGAGTAGAGGAAGGTCCAGTGAGCACTTCAGCGAATCCGGACGGCAATCAGCAGGGAAATCGACTCGACCCGTGGTTCAACGCCTACGCCGAACGAGCTCACAACCTGCGGGCCTCCGAGATTCGCGCGCTGTTCTCCGTCGTCTCGCGTCCCGAGGTGGTCTCCCTCGCAGGGGGGATGCCGAACCTCAAGGACCTGCCCCTCGATCGTCTGGCCGAGTCCGCGAAGAAGCTCATCGCGACCGATGGTGCCCAGGCCATGCAGTACGGCTCGGGCCAGGGCTGGGAGGTCTTGCGCGAACGCATCACCGAGGTCATGAGCTACGACGGCATCGTCGGCGCCGATCCCGACGACGTGGTCATCACGACGGGTTCGCAGCAGGCCCTCGACCTCATGACCGAGCTCTTCGTCGACCCGGGCGACGTCATCCTCGCAGAAGCGCCCTCGTACGTGGGCGCCCTCGGAGTCTTCCGCGCCCGACAGGCCGATGTCGTCCACGTTCCCATGGACGAGAACGGACTCATCCCCGAGGCTCTCGAACAGACCATCAAGGACGTCCGCGCCTCCGGCCGGACCATCAAGATGCTCTACACGATCCCGAACTTCCACAACCCGGCGGGCGTGACCCTCTCACTCGAGCGACGCCCCCTCATCGCCGAGATCTGCATGCGCGAGCACCTCCTCATCCTCGAGGACAACCCCTACGGCCTTCTCGGATTCCATTCGGATCCTCTGCCGGCGATCAAGTCCTTCTCGCCCGAGGGCGTCGTCTACCTCGGCTCCTTCTCGAAGATGTTCGCCCCGGGATTCCGCATCGGCTGGGCCTACGCGCCCCACGCGATTCGCGACAAGCTCGTCCTCGCCTCCGAATCGGCGATCCTCTCGCCCTCGATGGTCGGCCAGATGGCGATCGCCGGATACCTCACGGATTACGACTGGTATTCGCAGGTCAAGGCCTTCCGCGCCATGTACGCCGAACGCGCTCAGGCGATGCTCGGCGCCCTCGAGGAGTACATGCCGGATTGCACCTGGACGACGCCCGACGGGGGTTTCTACACCTGGGTGACGCTTCCCGAGGGCCTCGATGCGAAGTCGATGCTCCCGCGCGCAGTCCGCGCCCAGGTCGCCTACGTCGCCGGCACCGCTTTCTTCTACGACGGGCAGGGCGGGGATCATATGCGCCTGTCCTTCTGCTATCCGACCCCCGAACGGATCCGTGAGGGCATTCGTCGCCTGTCCACCGTCGTCAACGCGGAGAAGGAACTCGTCGACATGTTCGGCGCAGGCTTCCACAAGCACGACATCGACGAGGTCGGACCGGGCATCGCGCCGGCTCCGAACGCTCTGTGACCCCTATCCGACGCTCATCCAAGGCCGATTCGAATCGCCTCGCCGGGCACCCGCCCGCTGAGGGAACAAGGAGAAACCCGTGAAATCGAAGGTCCTCATTATCGCCGGCGGTCTCACCCACGAGCGCGACGTCTCCGTCCGTTCGGGTCGTCGGGTGGCCAACGCCCTCGTCCAGGCCGGCTACGAAGTCCGCCTCGCCGACCTCGACCAGCAGCTCACCGCCACTATCGAGTCCTTCTCCCCCGATGTGATCTGGCCGCTCGTCCACGGCTCGATCGGCGAGGACGGCTCTCTTCAGACCCTCCTGGAGGCCCTGGACATCCCCTTCGTCGGTTCCAGCTCGGTCCAGGCCAAGCTCGCCTCCAACAAGCCGACTGCGAAGGCCCTCATCGGCGCCGCGGGTCTGGCCACCCCCGGATGGGCGGCGCTCCCTCAGGTGCTCTTCCGTCAGCTCGGAGCCGCTCCGGTGCTCGACGCCATCGAGTCTCGGACCGTCTTCCCCGTCGTCATCAAGCCGACGGACGGCGGTTCCGCCCTCGGCCTGTCGACCGTCGCCGATGCGACTGAGCTGCGCTCGGCCATGGTCGACGCCTTCGCCTATGGCGAGCACATCATGATCGAGCAGTTCATCGAGGGGCGCGACATCGCGGTCTCGGTGATCGACCTCGAGGACGGCCCCGTGGCCCTTCCTCCGGTTGAGATCGCGACGGATGGGGGGCGCTACGACTACGCTGCGCGCTATACGACTGATGCGACCGAGTACTTCGTGCCCGCGCGCCTCTGCGAGGAGCAGCTCGATGCGCTGCGCCAGGCGGCGATCGAGGCTCACACGATTCTCGGCCTGCGCGACCTGTCACGCATGGACTTCGTGGTGGACGCCGAGGGCGAGTGCTGGTTCATCGATGCGAACGTCATGCCGGGCATGACCGACACCTCCCTGCTTCCGCAGGCCGCCGAGGCTTCGGAGTCCTTCGCCCGCCTGTGCTGCCGCATCGTGGATTTCGTCGCCGCGGGACGGCCGGTTGATGAGGATCCGCTTGACGGGGATCGGCTGGACGAGGGCGACGACGCCTGAGTGTTCTTCGAGTGCGGGGTCCTCCCTTCGGGGAGGACCCCGTTCTGTTTCTCCGCCGGTGCGGGCGCTTCTCCTCAGGTGCAGCAGGCAATGCCCCTCAGGCGCGGGCGGCGCCCCTTGGACGCGGGCGGTTCTCCTCAGGTGCGGGCAGCACCCCTCGATGGCTCGGCAGGACCGTGCTAACGGCCGGCTCCGTGCTGAAGAGCAGTCGACGATGAAGGTGCTCTCGGAGCGCATGAGAAGGCGGAGCCTCCGGAGAGGTGGTACTCCCGGAGAGGCGATGGGGAGAGGAAAGCTCACGAACCCCTATTCAGGCCAGGATGCCGAGCTCTTTCAAGTCCTCGCGCGCCTGGGCGGCGCCGGTCCACAAGATGCCGTGAATGCCGAGGAGCTGGGCTGCTCGGATGTTCTTCTTCCTGTCGTCGAAGAAGATCGCATCGGCCGGATCGACCTCGAATGCTTCAAGGGACTCGCGGTAGATCTGACGATGCGGCTTGCATGAGCCCGCATCGCAGGAGAAGACGAAACTGGTGAAGGCCTTCGCCCATGAGGCGCGTCGGATCTGATCGGCGATGGGCCGGGGCGCGTTTGAGAGGATCCCCAGGCGCGCACCGGCTTGAGCGAGCTCGTCGATGAGCGCTACAGCTTCAGGATCGGCATCGTGCATCCGCATGGAGTCATGTTCGACGAGCTTGGCCAGCACGTCATCGCTGACCTGGGGTTGACCACAGTCCCCCGAGACCCTGTCCCAGAAGTCCCGGTCGCTCGCTCCCGCGTCATAAGCATCGCGGTTCGCCCACATCGCCTGATCCACGAGGGAGACCAGTTCGGACGAGCCGTCGCCGATGAGTTCTGCGATGTAGGCGGGGTCGGGGTGCGAATTGACGAGGACGCCGCCCACGTCGAAGAGAACAGGCCGTGCCAACGGTTCGGCTACCATCGCGCCACCCTCCTCTTCGAACTCCGGGATTGAGACCATTCTCCTTCGTCCCAGTAGGTCGGACCACTTTAGTGGCCTATTGCACGGGGACGAAACGCCCATGCCGGACCCGGTTCTTTCCCCGTCGTTGATGGAAACGATTTCGGGTGTTTCAGCCTTGGCGCGTGATGAGATCCTTGATTCGCTCGAGGTCCTCCTGGCCGGCGAACTCGATGACGATCTTCCCCTTCTTCGCACCTTCGGTGATCGTCACTCGCGTCTCATACAGATTCTCCAATGCGGAGACCACTGATTCGCCGAGCGGTGAGACGACCGGGACGCGAGGTGTGCGCGTTCTCGAAACGGACTTCACTCGACCGAGGCGCACGAGTTCTTCGGTCGTGCGCACCGAGAGGCCTTCGGCGACGATCCGTTCGGCGAGCATCTCCATCTCCTGAGCCGTCCCCAAGGACAGCAAGGCCCTCGCGTGGCCGGCGGAGATCACCTGAGCCGCAACCTTCTTCTGGACTGCGGGCGGAAGCTTGAGCAGGCGCAGCGTATTCGCGATCTGCGGACGCGAGCGCGCAATCCTCTTCGCGAGCTGCTCTTGCGTTGCACCGAAATCAGCCATGAGCTGCTGGTATGCGGAGGCCTCCTCGAGCGGGTTGAGTTGCGCGCGATGAAGGTTCTCCAGCAGCGCATCGCGAAGCAGATCCTCGTCCTCGGTCTGCCGAATGATCGCCGGAACGCTCTCGAGGCCGGCCAGCTCCGATGCGCGAAGGCGCCGTTCGCCCATGATGAGTTCGAAGCGCGCGCTCGGCTTCTCGTCCATGTATTCCACGAGGCGCGGAGAATGCTCGGCATCGAAATCGATCGGTCGTACGACGATCGGTTGAAGCACCCCTACTTCGCGGATCGAGTCACGCAGCTCTGCAAGATCGTCTTCATCGAAGACCTCGCGCGGCTGCCGCGCATTCGGGACGATGTAGTCGATCGGAATATCCGCGAAGGTCGCACCCGGAACGGGCAGAAGATCCTGCGATGTTTCACGTGAAACATCGGCATCGGGACCCGCGTGCTCGCCGTTGTTCTGAGCGACTTCATTCGATGACGGTGAGAGACGCGCGCTGGGCTTGTGCGAGTCAGCAAGTGCAGCCGTTGTCGTCCCCGATTCGGACGAAGACTCCAGCTTGCGATCCGCAGGACTCGCCGAAGAGGAGCGGGCCTGCGACCCCTTCCTTCTTCCATGCCTCACTTGCTCATCAACCGACGAAGAAGCAGATGAAGCATCCTTCCCGTCCGTTCCTCGAGCATTCGTGCTCTTCGCCTCGGAAGGAGTGATGCTCGGCGACTTGCCAGACTTTCGAGCTTTCGACGCGCTTGAAGACTTGGGAATGAGCAAGTCCTTCGCGGAGCCGCCTCGCGCTCGCGAGCGCGCGCCCGAAGGTCGGCCGGGAAAGAGAACGTCGAGGGGATCCACTGATCCCGATGCTGCAACAGAGTCGTCATCATTGGTCACCTGTGAAGGAATCAACGCGCCAAGACCCCTGCCCAAAGCTGCGTGTTTCGTAGCAGCTCTTCCGGAACCAGCGCGATTGCTCTTCTCGTTCACCATAATGACCTCCATCAATGTCGCCCCATTGTTTCACGTGAAACAGTCTCACGGCATCCCGCGCAGGCCGCCTGTGCATGACCGATGCATGTCAGATGTTCGAAGTCGGGAGCGGGTGCGGCGGGGAGTGCAGCTCGATTCCGCTTCTCAAAAGTTCAATCTGAGGAGAAGATTCGAGAGTCGAGCACTGCCAGATGACGAGGCGGACCTTGAGGACGGCCCGTCTATCGGATGGGAAGAGGACTGCGGACAGTGCGATGAACAGCTGAATCCAGAAGAAGATGGAGCGATTGATATCTGGGTGATGATTCGGACAGGGGGACGACAGATGGACAGGGTATCCCGGCGCTCCAGGCCTGAGCTTCTATGGTGCAAAGCTACGCAGGTGGAACGACGCGCACTCTCGTGGCATTGTCGCTCTGGACCGAAGAAGGCCCCCGAAACATGCAGCTGAGACACCCGCCGAGGAGAACCGAGAGGCACCGGAATGCACACGAGATACCTACGCAGAGTGGGACTCCCACCTGCCCCATCCAGCCTGCCCCCGGACTCCGACCTGCCCCCGTCCAACCCGCCCTGCGACTCGGATCTGGCCCGAACACATGGAAGTGCCTGAGGACTGCGGAACACTTCTCCTGGAAGTTCGTGGACACGAGAAGCGGAGTAGAAGGACCTGGACCTGGGCCCAAGATGGGGACAGAGGCCCTACGCGATGCACGAGTCAGATTCAAGAGTGAACAAGACAAGTCGAGACTTAGACGACTGAAGGATGCCCTGATGCGCCGTGCCATCTCGGTCTGCTCGGCCACATCGTGAGGAGGCCGAATGGCCTGAGTGCGGCGATCGAACTGTCGCGGTCCGCCCGGGCCACATCGGGAGGAGATGCGTCAAGCTGCTTTCTCCTCAGGTCTTCACTGATGAGCAGACCATGTTTCACGTGAAACATCGAAGTCCATCGGGTCGGACTTCATCGAGCATCAGATCCGCCGAGCTTGGCTTTCACTGAAGATCAGAATCCTCCGGGCCCGCCTTCGGCGTTGAGGAGTCCGCAAAGGGGATAGCGGCCGACTCATGAGCCGATGACTCATCTATTTCCGTGGGAGAAGCGACATGACGAAGAATGCGAGGCATGCCGAAATAGGGGCCGCTGCGAGAGGGCGAGGATGCACGGGAGCAGGCACGGGAGAGCAGAGGCATGGCGCAATAAGGTCGGGGACGGAAGAGGAGCCACGGTGAGAGGATATCCATAGCGCAACAAGGCTCAGAGCGGGAGAGCAGCCGCGGCGAAAGAAAAGCCCCGCAACACAACAAGGGCAGGGATGGGAAAGCAGCGGCGGCCGAAGCAGCCGCAACGCAATGCCGTCCGCCCCGAATATCGGTCCATGTCGAAACGCCGTAAGTAGCGAGAGATGCGAATGCGGCGGCACAGTGGCCTCTGCCGAAGCTCAGTCAAGCAGAGACGCCGGACAAGGCGAAACTCCGTTCACTCCGAGACACCGAGACACCGAGACACCGAGACACCGAGACACCGAGACACCGAGACACCGAGACACCGAGACACCGAGACACCGAGACACCGAGACACCGAGCTTACCGTCCTGGAAACGATAGAGGAATACGGGGATGGGGCATTCCTCGTCGATCACCCATGAACAAGAGTCCGATCCCCGAACCCGCGCCCCTCCTCAACCCGAAGTCGCCCGCCCACCACCGCTGAGCATCAATCAGTCCCGCTTCAAAGGAAGCATGCGATGAGGACCCCTCATGCTTAAGCCCCATTCAATGTTTCACGTGAAACATCACGGTGACTCCAGGACCAGACCCATGCCATGCACCCTCGAGCAGTGCTCATCATCCGTGGCGAAGGAGGCATCGACTCACTGAAACGAGGGAAGCTGAGGCGCGGCATCAACATGAAGTGTGAATAACACCGATGTGTTTTCGCAGATCAAAGCGACAAAACTGCTCAGCTCCTTCGAAATCGCGCAAGATGCACCGCTCTCCTGACGGAGCCGTCCGGATGACTACGATGGCCGATCAGTCTCCCCCTGAGCGTAAGAAAGCGAGCATCACGAGGAAGGATGCTCGCGCGAAAAAGGGAGAATGCGAGAGGGAAAGGGCGAGAGAGCCAGAGCGAGAGGGCCAGAGCGAGAGAGCCAGAGCGAGAGGGCCAGAGCGAGAGGGCCAGAGCGAGAGGGCCAGAGAGCCAGAGCGAAAGGGTGAGAGAGTGAAAGCGAAAGCGCCAGAGAGTGGGAGCAAAATCGAGACGAGAAGCCTCGACCGAAAGAGCGCGATGGAAGACCGAGAGGAGAGGCCCCGCCCGCGACTCACCCGCTCAGGAACGTGCGAGGCGAAGACTGAGTTCCAGCGCGGCCTTCCGATAGGCGAGGGTTCCGCTGTTCCGGGGATCATAAGTGATGACCGACTGCCCGTATGAGGGCGCCTCCGACACGCGCACCGAACGGGGGATCACGGTCTCCAGGGTGAGATCCGCGAAATGCGCGCGCACCTCGGCCTCCACCTCTTCACTCAAGCGCGTCCTGCGATCAGACATCGTGAGCAGCATGGTCGAGACGTGAAGGCGGGGATTGAGATCGCGTCGGATGCGATCGATCGTCGACCACAGCTGGCTGAGGCCCTCGAGCGCGTAGTACTCCGTCTGGATCGGGATGAGGACCTCGTCCGCGGCGACCATCACATTCAAGGTGACGAGCCCGAGTGACGGCGGGCAATCAATGAGGACGACATCGATATCGCGGACGAGCGCGAGGAACTCCTTCACCGCTTCGGCGAGCCGGAACTCGCGCCGCGGAAGATCGACCAATTCGATCTCGGCTCCCGAAAGATCGATGGTCGCAGGGCACACGAGGAGTCCCTCGACATCCGGGCAGGGCGCGAGGACCTGCGACAGCTGCTGGCCGCCAATGAGGACGTCATAGGTCGAGGGCGTTCCGGCCGAATGCTCAATACCCAGTGCTGAAGAGGCGTTCCCCTGGGCATCCGCATCGATGACCAGAACCTTGAGACCGCCCACGGCCAAAGCGGCGGCAAGGTTGACCGTCGAGGTGGTCTTTCCCACTCCGCCCTTCTGATTCGCAACGGCGATCACCCGGGTGCGCGACGGGCGTCCGAACACGGCGTCCTCGAGAAGGCGCCGATCGCGCATGTTCTGCTCCATCTGGGACAGCAGCGGAGTCGAATCCATGCCAGACAATTCCACGCTCAAAGGACCACCTTCCATCTCACGGCCCGTCCAGTCTACGAGGATCGCCGGCCAAGTGCGGCCGGGCGCACCCGGGCGCGATGAACGAAGAAAGCGGAGGAGCGGAGGCTACTTCGTCCGCTTGCACACGACGACGAAGGTGGACTCCTCCTCCATGATCGAGGGAACCTCATGGATCTTCGCAGCGAGGTGATGGCTCTTGAGCTCGCGTGCGGCCTCTTCCACTTCGAGGGGCGCGCGGCGTCCCTTGAGCGCGACCAGCGAACCCCCCGGCGCGATGAGCTTCGTCGTCATGCGGATCAGCTTCGACATGTTCGCCACCGCCCGGGCCGTCACCACGTCGGCCCGACCCTTGCCCCGCAGCTCCTCGGCGCGCGCCTGGTGCAGGGTGACGTTGTCCAGACCGATCTCGTCGATCACGTCGGAAAGCCACTCGCAGCGCCGCGCCATCGGCTCCGCGAGGTGGACGTCCAGATCCGGACGGCAGATCGCAATGATGATCCCGGGCAGGCCCGCGCCCGAACCGATGTCGAGGACCTGCCCCGACCTCGGCAGGAAGGGAAGGACGGCTGCGGAGTTCACGGCATGACGCGACCAGAGGCGCTCCATTTCGCGGGGCCCCACGAGTCCTCGGATCTCACCCTCCTCCTCGAGCATGCGGACGAAATGCTCGACATCGGCGAAGGAGGATCCGAAGAACTCGCGCACCTCATCCGTCGGCTGCTCGGGAGCGAAGGGATCGCCAACGCGGCGCCCCTTCGCCTCCGCAGCCGCGGCATCCGCGGCCGGTCCCATCCCCGTGCTCACGCCTCTTCGGCTTCCTCTTCACCGGGTTCTTCGGAAGCGAGGATCACCACGCGACGATGGGGTTCGACGCCTTCGGATTCGGAGACGAAGCCCTCGCGGGCCACGACGTCATGGCAGACCTTGCGCTCGAAGGGATTCATCGGATCGAGGCGCTGGGACTCGCCGGTCGCGCGCAAACGGGCGATCGCCTCCATCGTGATCTCCTGGAGCTCGGACTTGCGTTCCGCCCTGAAGCCGGCGATGTCGAGCATGAGGCGCGAACGCTCGCCGGTCTCGGTCTGGACGGCGAGGCGCGTGAGCTCCTGAAGGGCATCGAGGACATCCCCGTCCTCTCCGACGAGGCGCTCGAGGGCGGACGGGTCCTCTGAAACGATCTCGACGCTGGCCCTTCCGTTCTCGACGTCGATCTCGATGTCACCGTCGAGGTCGGCGATGTCGAGGAGCTCCTCGAGGTAGTCGGCAGCGAGCTCGCCTTCTTCTTCGAGGCGCGTCAGCTTGTCCTTCTGATTGTCGGTCATCTAAGTCTCCCGAATTCGAATTGGGTTGAGGTCTTGAGGCGACGGACTTCTCAGCCCCGTCGCGAGTGGCTCACTCGCCCTTGTTCTTGCGCTGCTCCCTGCGGGCGCGCCGGCGCTCCTGGCGACGGCGCTCGAGCTCTTCGGCGCTCTGAACGGGGCTCTGCGCGGCCGCCTGCTTGCGGGCTTCGCGTGCTCGCTGGCGCTCGGCCTCGGCGAGTCGCTCTTCGCGGGACATCTTCTTGTGCTGCTCGCGCCTGGCCTGCTGGGTGCGGCGCTCCTCGGCCTTGGCGGTGGCCTCCTTGACGCCGCGCATCCACATCTCGTCGGGAAGAGTGGTCCACTCCTGCAGGGCGAGGTTGCGCAGCACCGAGACCTTGTCCCCGGCCGTCATCGACTCGGGGAAGTCGGTCGCGACCTTCTGGCCCTTGGCCCGCTTGGCCGCCTCTTCGAAGGTCTTCTCGTTGAGGGCGACGACGCCCGGGTCCTCCGCCGAGGAGGGCAGGCCCGCGCGGGCGAGATCGTAGTCGGCGAAGAAGGGCTTGGCCCATTCGGTGTACTTCGCGTAACGCTTGGCGACGAGCTCCTTGTACGCAGGGGCGCCGGGCGTCGGCATGACCTTGATGGTCCAGTAGGACTGGCCGATCGCCCAGACGGAACCGGTGATCATGTAAACGAGGACGCCCATCTGGAAGAAGGCCCCGGAGAAGAGGTACATGAGCGGCATCATGTAGAGCATGGTCTTCTGCGACTGGACGAGCGGGTTGTTCGGGTCGACGGCCGGGGGCATGTTCTTCACCATCGACATCCGCATGGAGTAGAACATGAGCGCCATCATGATGACGATGAAGAGGACGAAGACGATGACCGCCGCGGTCCCGTCCCCGGAGGTGATCGTGTGCGAGAGGCGCACTCCGAAAACGGTGGAGGCGTCGATCGAGCTCGCGACCTCCTGGTCGATCGGACCGAGGTGATCGGTCTCGATGTCGGCGTACTTGTAGGTGCCCGCGGCGAGGTCCTTGATCGCGTAGATCGCACGGTACATCGCGAAGAGGATCGGCATCTGGACGAGGACGGGCAGGCAGGAGGCGAAGGGGCTCACCTTGTACTTCCTGTACAGGGCCTGGGTCTCCTCGGCCTGCTTCTGGCGGGAGACCTGATCCTTCTTGCCCTTGTACTTGGCCTGAATGCGCTGCATCTCGGGCTGGACGGCCTGCATCGCCCGCGAGCTCTTGATCTGCTTGAGGAAGAGGGGCACGATCGCGATGCGCACGATGAGCGTAAGGAGGACGATCGAGATCACCCAGGCGACGCCTGAACCGGACTCGAATCCGAGCAGGACGAGGAAGTCGTGGATCTTCACCCAGACCCACGCCACAGCCACGGCGAAGGGGTGAAGGATCTTGTCGAACATGCGTGCTCCTTCAAGCAGTTCGGGCGCGGCGCGCGCCCTGTGATCGTCCGGCCTTCGCCGGAGGGTTTTCGGGGACGAGGGCGGCACCCGCGTTCTCGCCCAGGAGGGGTTCGAGCCCCATCGGGGTGGGTCTGACGATGTCGGTCGCATTGCCCGCCCAGTCCTCGGGGGGCGTCCACGGCTCCGGCTTCCATCGGCCTTTGGGCGGCACGCGGTCGACGCCGCCCAGGCTCCAGGGGTTGCACCTGAGGAGTCGCCACGTCCCGAGGATGATGCCCTTGATCGGCCCGTGAACCTCGATGGCTTCCATCGCGTAGGTCGAGCAGCTCGGCGCATAGCGGCATCGCGGGGCGATCATCGGTGAGATGAATCGACGGTAGAGGCGGATCGGGAGGATGAGCACCCACCGGATCGGCCTGCGAATGACCTCGATGATTCGCGCCGGGGCGTTCATTTCGATTCCCAGCGCTTCCAGGCCCGGGCGAGCGCCGAATCCAGGTGGGCGCCCAGTTCCGAGGCGCTGCGGCCGAATGCTCTTCCGCTGGCCCTGACGACGATGCGGCCGCCCTCGGGAATGGAATCGAGGCGATCGCGCATGAGGTGTCGGAGCTGCCTTTTGACCCGGTTGCGTCCCGTCGCCCTTTTGATCTCCCGCTTAGGCACGACGAAACCGACGAGGCGGTCATTGCGCTCCTCGTCGGTTCGTGCGTGGACGATCAGGATCTGATCCCCGGCTCGCGCTCCTTGCCGGAACGTCCGTCGGAAATCCTCGGGATCGACCATCCGGTGTGCGCGAGGCAGCACCAGCGCAGTCTCAGGCGGACAGCTTGGCGCGGCCCTTGCGGCGGCGGGCGGCCAGAATGGCGCGGCCGGCGCGGGTGCTCATGCGAAGACGGAAGCCGTGCGTCTTCGAGCGACGACGGTTGTTCGGCTGGTAGGTCCGCTTGGTGGTCACTGCAGTTCTCCTCGGCGGGAGCGGGCCGACAACTCCCGCTCATCGTTCATGTGGTGGCGACCCCACCGCGATTGCTTCGCGCAGGAGTCGATGGCGCGCCCGCCGAAACGGGCACAGACGAAGAATCAGGTTAGAAGGCCGAAGAACGCGAGTCAATGCCATTCGTCCCGCTGTGACGAAACCCCCGTATTCACACCTGTGGAATTCTCTGTGGGTCGAGCTCGTCCACAGGTGTGAATTCCCGCGCGCCATCCACAGGCCTGTGGAATTCCATCTTTCGGCTTCACCGCGCAGCGCCGCCCGTGTAACTACACAAATGTCATTCGCGCACTTCCTTCCACAGTTTCATCCCCAAGCTGTGAATTACGCTGGGGACGGCTACAGTGACAGAGGATCGAATGGTGCGGAACTCCCTCCATTCGGTGATCGACATCACGCACAGAAGCACCTTGAGGACGGACCGTGGAGACGACATCACTGGACGCTGCCTGGCAGCGGGCTCTCGACACCATTTCCACAGATCACCTCGGACCCGCGGCCTCGACCTATCTGCGCTCCGCCAAGCCCCTCGGCGACATCGAGGGCACCATCTTGCTCGCAGTCCCCTCCGATTTCACGAAGACGTGGATCGAATCCAAGGCGAGCAGCGAGGTCGCGGGGGCTCTTTCAGCGACACTCGGACGCGAGATCCGCATCGCCATCACCGTCGACCCCGCGCTCGCCGCGAGCCTCGACGAGGATGAGGACGACTCCGAGCACTCGAGCGCGCACCCCGGGGAGCGCAGCGGACAGCGGGACCACGCCGACCAGGACGAGCGCCCGACGCAGGCACCCCAGCGCACCCCGGCCCACTCCGAACAGCATCGGACGGCCTCCCCCGCCCCCGCATTCGACGGAGCGCAGACCCGGCTCAACCCGAAGTACACCTTCGACACCTTCGTCATCGGCCCGTCGAACCGCTTCGCGCACGCGGCCGCCCTCGCCGCCTCGGAATCCCCGGGCACCACCTTCAATCCGCTGTTCATCTACGGCGACTCCGGCCTGGGCAAGACGCACCTCCTCCACGCGATCGGCCACTACGCGATCTCGCTCTACCCCAAGCTCAAGGTGCGCTACGTGAACTCCGAGGAGTTCACGAACGAATTCATCAACGCGATCCGCCTCAACAAGACCGACAACTCGCAGGTCGAGGCCTTCCACAGGCGATACCGCGAACTCGACATCCTCCTCATCGACGACATCCAGTTCATCGGCGATAAGGAGCAGACCATGGAGGGCTTCTTCCACACCTTCAACGCGCTCTACGAGGCCGATAAGCAGATCGTCGTGACCTCGGACGTCCACCCGAACTACCTCAACGGCTTCGAAGAGCGCCTGACCTCGCGCTTCGGTTCCGGACTCCTCGTCGACGTCCAGCCGCCGGACCTCGAGACCCGCATCGCGATCCTTCAGAAGAAGGCCGCCACGGATGCCCTCGAGATCCAGCCGGAGGTCTTCGAGTTCATCGCTTCGAGGATCTCCTCGAACATCCGGGAGCTCGAGGGCGCCCTCGTCCGCGTCGTCGCCTACGCGAACCTGACCAAGGAGAGGGTCGACCTCTCCCTCGCGGAGATGATGCTCAAGGACTACGTCTCCGATCCCGATGACAACGAGATCACGATCTCGCTCATCATGGGCCAGTGCGCGGCCTACTTCGGGGTGACGATCGACCAGCTCTGCTCGACCGACCGTTCGCGCAACGTCGTCGAGGCCCGCCAGATCGCGATGTACCTGTGCAGGGAGCTCACCGACCTGTCCCTGCCGAAGATCGGGCAGGCCTTCGGCCGCGACCACACGACCGTCATCCACGCGAACAAGAAGATCCTCGCCCAGATGAAGGAGAAGCGGGAGACCTTCAACCACGTTTCGGAGCTCACGAACCGGATCAAGAAGGCCGCGCGGGGCTCGTAAGGCTCCTCCCGCCCTCGAATCACACCTTTTCCGCCCCGTTCACAATCCCTGTGAGCAGAGCGGTGAATCAGCGTCCTCAGCCTGGGGATTCGAGCGGGGCGCCTGTGAACATCGTGGAATGACATGTTCCGCCGTCCACAGCCCCTCGTGACGGATCCCCATCCTCATCCCCGGAAGCGTGAACACCGCTGAAGGGCCCCAGCGCACGGGAAAACCGTCGTTTCCACAGAATCCACATCCCTGATGATGACAAGATTCTTGTCATTTCGAATGACGCCGGATCACCGCCACCAGCCCCCGCGCCCCGAATGACATGAGCCCCGGACCCGCTCTTTCCAGAGGATTCGCGTCACGCCCCCGGCCCGACGGGTGATCGAGTAACGTTCGCCCGCTCGGGAAGGTAGAGTGAGACGGCGTATCGTCATGTCTTCACGGAGGCCGGAATGAAGTTCACCGTCGCCCGCGATGTCCTCGCCGAGGCAGTGTCCTGGACCGCCAGGGCCCTTCCCGTGCGTCCGGCCAGCCCGATCCTCGCCGGCGTGCGCATACACGCCGCCGCTGAAGAGCTCCACCTCTCCTCCTTCGACTACGAGGTCTCGGCGAACTCCACGATCCCCGCGACCGTCGAGGAACCCGGTGACGTCCTCGTCTCCGGCAGGCTCCTCGCGGACATCTCCAAGTCCTTGCCGTCCAAGCCGGTGACCTTCGAACTCGACGGCCAGAAGGTCAACCTCACCTGCGGCTCCTCGCGCTTCATGCTCGCCGTCATGCCGATCGACGAATACCCCTTGCTGCCCGCGCAGCCCGAGACCGCCGGCGCCATCGATTCGCAGGTCCTCGGTCAGGCCGTCACGCAGGTGTCGATCGCCGCGTCGAAGGATGACACCCTTCCGCTGCTCACGGGCGTGAGGATCGAGATCGACGGCGGACGCATGACCCTGCTCGCGACCGACCGCTACCGCCTCGCGATGCGCGAACTCGAATGGGAGCCCGCCGATCCTTCGATCGAGCAGATCGCCCTGGTCAAGGCGCGCATCCTCCAGGACGTCGCGAAGTCGATGACCTCGGGCGCGAAGGTCGAACTCGGCGTCTCCACGGAGAACCAGCCCGGCGCGTCCTCGCTCATCGGCTTCACCGCCGCGGGCCGCCGCACGACCTCGACCCTCATGGACGGCGACTACCCGCCCGTGCGCAGGCTCTTCCCCGACTCCACGCCGATTCAGGCGGTGTGCGATCGTCACGCCCTGCTCGAGGCCGTCAAGCGCATGGCCCTCGTCGCCGAGCGCAAGACCTCCGTCCGACTGTCCTTCACCGAAGGGCGCCTCGTCCTCGAAGCCGGTCAGGGCGAGAACGCGCAGGCCCTCGAAGCGATCGACGCGACCCTGTTCGGCGAGGAGATCGCCACGGCCTTCAACCCGCAGTTCCTCCTCGACGGCCTGGCCGTCATGGACACGGACTACGTCCGCTTCGGCTTCACGCACCCGAACAAGCCGGCCGTCATGACCGGGCAGACGAAGGCCGATGAGGGCGAGATCTCGACCTTCCGCTACCTCCTCATGCCGATTCGCTTCGGCGTCTGAGGATGCGGGTCTCGCACCTCGCGCTCGACGACTTCCGTTCCTGGCATCACCTGGTCCTCGAGCTGCCCGAGGGGCCGACCGTGCTCCTCGGCGCGAACGGCCAGGGGAAGACGAATCTCGTCGAGGCGATCGCGTACCTGTCGACCTTCTCCTCCCATCGCGTGGGCGCCGACTCGGCGCTCGTCCGCATCCCCATCGACGAGGGCGAAGAGGCGCCCAGGGGCGCCTTCGTCAGAGTGAAGACCGTCGGAGCCGAAGGCCGTGAGAAGGTCCTCGAGCTCGAGATCGTCCGCGGGAAGGCGAACCGCGCGAGGATCAATCGCGCGAACGCCAAGCCCAAGGATCTGCTCGGACTCGTCCGGACCGTCGTCTTCGCACCCGAGGACCTCCAGCTCGTTCGGGGCGAGCCGGGCGCGCGCAGGGCCCTGCTCGACGACCTCGCGATCCAGATGCGCCCCCTCTTCGCCCAGACGCGCAGCGAGTTCGATCGCGTGGCGCGCCAGCGGGCGGCCCTCATGAAGCAGGCGCAGGCGGCGATCCGCAGGGGCCGTGAACCCGAGCTGTCGACGATCGAGATCTGGGATGAGAGGTTCGCGCGACTGTCGGCGGAGGTCACGGCCGCCCGCCACCGGGCGACGAGGATGCTCGCCGGACCGGCCGCGCGCGCCTACGAGGACATCGCCGATTCGCCGCGCGCCCTGTCCCTGGCCTTCGACGCCTCGGTCGACCGGGTGATCGGCACGAGCCGGGACGATCCGGGAAGCGGCGACCTGGAGGACGTCGAGGCGCAGACCCGCAGGCTGCTCGCCGCGCTGGCCGGGATGCGCGAGCAGGAGACGATCCGGGGCGTGAACCTCGTGGGGGCGCATCGCGACGACCTCGGTCTGGTCCTCGGGCACATGCCGGTCAAGGGCTTCGCGAGCCACGGCGAATCCTGGTCGGTGGCGCTGGCCCTGCGGCTCGGATCCTTCGATCTTCTGCGCGAGGAGGGGGAGACGCCGATCCTCATCCTCGATGACGTCTTCGCCGAGCTCGACGCGAAGCGGCGCACGGGACTGGCCGCGCGCGTCGATGCGGCCGATCAGGTCCTCATCACCGCCGCGGTCGAGGCGGACATCCCCGCCGAGCTGGTCGCGCACGTCATCCCCGTCGCCTGGACCCCCGAGGGCGGATCGGTCGCCTCATGAGCGCGATCGCCTCCTCGTGGTCGCAACCCCCTTCCGCCGGGGAGGGGGCGGGTCGCGGCGCGGATCGGGCCGCGACCACTGAGGAGTACCTCGCCCGCGCGCTCGCCCGCGCCCAGCGGGTCGCCCGGGCCAAGGGGTACGTCCGCACCACGGCGCCGACCTGGGGGCTGGAGGAATCGAGGCCGAGCCTGGGCGACCTGCGGGGGGCCTCCGAGGAGACGGCCCTTGATGTCGAGGGCCGATCCGAATCGGCGGGGGAGGGGGCGCCGAGTCCGCTGTCGGGCGATGCGCAGGGCGATCTGCTCGCCCTCGAACGCGCGAAGATCCGGGCGCGCTCGAAATGGGCGAAGGCGCCCGGTCTTGCCGCGATGCGCCTCAACTACCGGCCGGCGGGACGCATCGACCAGGTCCTCGACGCGATGATCGCGAAGAACCACTGGGACACGCCCACGAAGATGGGCTCCATCATGGCGAAGTGGCCGCAGATCGTCGGACCCGATGTGGCCGAGCATTCAACGGTCGAGGCCTTCGAGGACCACGCGCTCATCGTCAGGTGCTCTTCGACGGCGTGGGCGAAACAGCTCCACCTGCTGCTTCAGACGATCGAACGGCGCATCGACGAAGAGGTCGGCCCGGGGGTCGTTCAGCAGGTCATCATCCGGGGTCCGGTCGCGCCCTCGTGGCGCAAGGGGCCCCTGTCGGTCAAGGGCCGGGGTCCCCGCGACACCTACGGGTGAGGGGGAGCGGCGGGAGCATCGGCGAGGGGATCGGCGCCATTCGCCCTCCTTCGATCCGCAATCCTTAGGGTGTCCCTGCTCACAGCGGCATCCTCCCAGGTCGCACGGGGTGTGAGATGGCCCTGCCGACCGGGGGCGAGCCCTGTTGAATGGCCGTTCTTGCTAGAATCGATGGGGTGAATATTCGGGTGAACAGCCCGAATGGATGAGGGGAGCCGCGTGGCTGACAACGAGAAGACGACGAATGGTTCCGAAAGCTACGGCGCTTCGGACATCACCGTTCTCGAGGGCCTGGAGGCCGTCCGCAAGCGTCCGGGCATGTACATCGGCTCGACCGGCGAACGCGGCCTGCACCACCTGGTCTACGAAGTCGTCGACAACTCCGTCGATGAGGCGCTTGCCGGCTACGCGAGCCACATCGAGGTGACGATCCTCGCCGACGGCGGCATCCGCGTCATCGACGACGGGCGGGGCATCCCCGTCGATCTGCATCCGACCGAGGGCAAGCCGACCGTCGAGGTCGTCATGACGATCCTCCACGCCGGCGGCAAGTTCGGCGGCGGCGGCTACGCGGTCTCCGGCGGCCTGCACGGCGTCGGCATCTCCGTCGTCAACGCCCTGTCGACCCGCGTCGACACGATTGTGCGCCGTCAGGGTTACGCCTGGCGCATGTCCTTCGCCAACGGCGGCACCCCGATCACCGAGCTCGTCCGCGGCGAGGAGACCGATGAGACGGGCACGACCCAGACCTTCTACCCGGACCCCGAGATCTTCGAGACCACCGAGTTCTCCTTCGAGACCCTGCGTCAGCGCTTCCAGCAGATGGCCTTCCTCAACAAGGGCCTGCGGATCACCCTCACCGACGAGCGCCCGAACGCCGTCGACGACGGCGATGAGATCACGGGCGATGAGCTCGGCACCGCGGACGATCCGGTCCCCGGTTTCCGCCAGGTGTCCTACTGCTACGAGCACGGCCTGCGCGACTACGTCGAATACATCGACTCGGCGAAGAAGAACGAGCCGATCAACGCCGAGATCATCGACTTCGAGTCCGAGAACGACGAGGGCACGATGAGCGTCGAGATCGCGATGCAGTGGACCACCGCCTACTCCTCCTCGGTCCACACCTTCGCGAACACGATCAACACGACCGAGGGCGGCATGCATGAGGAGGGCTTCCGTACGGCCCTGACGACCCTCGTCAACCGCTACGGGCGCGACAAGGGGATCATCAAGGACAAGGACGACAACCTCACCGGCGACGACATCCGCGAGGGCCTGACCGCAGTCATCTCCATCAAGCTCACCGAGCCCCAGTTCGAGGGCCAGACGAAGACGAAGCTCGGCAACACCGAGGCCCGCACCTTCGTTCAGCAGCAGGTGTACGCCCAGCTCGGGGACTGGTTCGACGCCCACCCCGCCGACGCGAAGGCCATCATCACGAAGGGTCAGCAGGCGCAGGCGGCCAGGGTCGCGGCCCGCAAGGCCCGTGAGGCGACCCGCCGTAAGGGCGTCCTCGAATCCGCCTCCATGCCCGGCAAGCTCCGCGACTGCTCCTCGCGCAACCCTGCCGACTGCGAGATCTTCATCGTCGAGGGCGACTCCGCCGGCGGTTCGGCCGTCGGCGGCCGCGACCCCGAGCACCAGGCGATCATGCCGATCAGGGGCAAGATCCTCAACGTCGAGAAGGCGCGCCTGGACCGGGCCCTGTCCTCGGACACGATCCGCTCGCTCATCACCGCCTTCGGCACGGGCATCGGCGAGGACTTCGACCTCGACAAGCTCCGCTACGGGAAGATCGTCATCATGGCCGACGCCGACGTCGACGGCCAGCACATCGCCACCCTCCTGCTCACGCTCCTCTTCCGCTACATGCGGCCCCTCATCGAGCACGGGCACACCTACATCGCGATGCCCCCGCTCTACCGGATCAAGTGGACGAACGCCGAGCACGAGTTCGCCTACTCCGACAAGGAGCGCGACAAGCTCCTCGCCGAAGGGCAGGCCCAAAACCGGCGCCTGCCCAAGGAGGGCGGCATCCAGCGCTACAAGGGCCTGGGCGAGATGAACGACCACGAGCTCTGGGAGACCACGATGGACCCGGCGCACCGGATCCTCAAGCAGGTGACCCTCGACGAGGCCGCCGACGCCGACGAGATCTTCACGATCCTCATGGGCGACGACGTCGACCGCAGGCGCTCCTTCATCCAGCGCAACGCCGCGGACGTGCGCTTCCTCGACATCTGACATCGACCGAACCAGTCTTATCAAGGCGAGGGCCCCGCCCTCGTCACCCCCGAAGCGAAGGACGAACGTGAGCGACGAGCACACCACTGAGACCGAAGCGGCGGTCGATTTCGACCGCGTCCAGCAGGTCGACCTGCAGGTCGAGATGCAGAGGTCCTACCTCGACTACGCGATGAGCGTCATCGTCGGACGCGCCCTGCCCGACGTGCGCGACGGCCTCAAGCCCGTCCACCGCCGCGTCCTCTACGCCATGTACGACGGCGGATACCGCCCGACCTCGTCCTTCTCGAAGTCCTCGCGCGTCGTCGGCGACGTCATGGGCAACTACCACCCGCACGGCGACTCGGCGATCTACGACGCCCTCGCGCGCCTCGTCCAATGGTGGTCCCTGCGCTACCCGCTGGTCGCCGGCCAGGGCAACTTCGGCACGCCCGGCAACCTCGGCCCCGCCGCACCCCGGTACACGGAGTGCAAGATGGCGCCCCTCGCCATGGAGATGGTCCGCGACATCGACGAGGACTCCGTCGATTTCCAGGACAACTACGACGGCAAGAACCAGGAGCCGACGATCCTGCCGGCCCGCTTCCCCAACCTCCTGGTCAACGGCTCCGAGGGCATCGCCGTCGGCATGGCGACCCGCATCCCGCCGCACAACCTCCGCGAGGTCGCCAAGGGCGTCCAGTGGTCCCTCGACAACCCCGAGGCCTCCCGCGAAGAACTCCTCGAAGCCCTCATCCGCATCATCCCCGGCCCGGACTTCCCGACCGGCGCCACGATCCTCGGGCACAAGGGCATTGAAGAGGCCTACCGGACGGGTCGCGGCTCCATCACGCAGCGGGCCGTCGTCTCCGTCGAGGAGATCCACGGCCGCCAGTGCCTCGTGGTCACCGAACTGCCCTACCAGGTCAACCCGGACAACCTCGCCGACAAGATCGCCCAGCTGGTCCGCGACGGCCAGATCCAGGGGATCGCCGACATCCGCGATGAGACCTCGGGCCGCACCGGTCAGCGCCTCGTCATCGTCCTCAAGCGCGACGCGGTCGCCAAGGTCGTCCTCAACAACCTCTACAAGCGGACCTCGCTGCAGGAGAACTTCTCGGCGAACATGCTCGCCCTGGTCGACGGGGTGCCCAGGACGCTGTCGATCGACGGCTTCATCCGGCACTGGATCGCCCACCAGATGCAGGTCATCGTGCGGCGCACGCAGTTCCGCCTCAACAAGGCCCTCGACCGCCTCCACATCCTCGAGGGCTACCTCAAGGCCCTCGACGCCCTCGATGAGGTCATCGCCCTCATCCGCTCCTCCGCGACCGTGGACAAGGCGCGATCCGGCCTCATGGAGCTGCTCGAGGTCGACGAGGTCCAGGCCGACGCGATCCTCGCCCTCCAGCTGCGCCGACTCGCCGCCCTCGAACGTCAGAAGATCCTCGACGAGCACACCGAGCTCATGGCGCGCGTCACCGACCTGCGCGACATCCTCGCCAAGCCGGAGCGCCAGCGGGCCATCATCTCCGAAGAGCTCGCCGAGATCGTCGAGAAGTACGGGGACGAGCGCCGCACGCGCATCGTCCCCTTCGACGGGGAGATGAGCATGGAGGACCTCATCCCCGAAGAGGACGTCGTCGTCACCATCACCCGCGACGGCTTCGCCAAGCGCACCCGCACCGACAACTACCGTTCGCAAAAGCGCGGCGGCAAGGGCGTGCGCGGCACCCAGCTGCGCGGCGGCGACGTCGTCGAGCACTTCTTCGTCACGACGACCCACCACTGGCTCCTGTTCTTCACGAACCTCGGGCGCGTCTACCGGGCGAAGGCCTACGAGATCCCCGAGGGCGGCCGTGACGCGAAGGGCCAGCACGTCGCGAACCTCCTGGCCTTCCAGCCCGATGAGAAGATCGCGCAGGTCCTCGCGATCCGCGACTACGACATGGCCGACTACCTCGTGCTCGCGACGAAGTCGGGCCTGGTGAAGAAGACCCCGCTCAAGCTCTACGACTCCCCGCGTTCGGGCGGCATCATCGCGATCAACCTGCGCGAGGACGAGGAGGGACGGCCCGACGAGGTCGTCTCCGCCCAGGTCATCTGCGCCGACCAGGACCTCATCCTCGTGTCGCGCGACGGCCAGGCGGTGCGCTTTGCCGCCACCGACGAGCAGCTGCGCCCGATGGGCCGATCGACCTCGGGCGTGCGCGGCATGAAGTTCCGCGGCGATGACGAGCTCTTGTCCATGGAGGTGCCGCGCGAGGGCGCGGACCTGCTCATCGTCACCGAGTCCGGATACGCCAAGCGCACCCCCGTCGAGGAGTACCCGACGAAGGGGCGCGGCACCATGGGCGTGCGCGTCGGCAAGCTCGTCGACGAGCGCGGCGGCCTGGTGGGCGCCCTCGTCGTGAACCCGGACGAGGACGTCATGGTCATCACCGAGTCCGGCAAGCTCGTCCAGGTCAATGCCTCCGATGTGCGCCCGACCTCCCGCAACACGATGGGCGTCATCTTCGCCCGCCCCGACGGGGACGACCGGATCATTGCGATCACCCCGAACCCGGAGCGCGAGATGGATGAGGAGGAGTCCGCGGAGGCGTCTGCGGCAGAGGACTCATCTGTGGAGGCGGAGGCGCGCGGAGCGGGGGACGCCGAGTCCCCGACGAGTGGCGATTCCGCGCAGTCGGACGCGAATGACGACGAAACCGCCGTCGAGGCTGTAGCGTCAGACCTGAACTCCATTGAGGAAGGCAACGAGGAATGAGCGACGAGACGACCGTGTACGCCACCGAAGACGCTCCCCGCAGGGTCGACCTGGCGGTTGCCCGCATCGACGCGTGGACCGTCATGAAGGTGAGCTTCCTGCTGTCCGTCGCCCTCGGCATCGCCCTCGTCATCGGCACGGCGGTCCTGTGGCTCATGGTCGACGGCATGCACGTCTTCTCGACGATCGAGGAGTTCCTCACGACGATCGGCGCGCAGAAGTTCACGGTGCTGCTCGACTACGTGCGCCTGCCGAAGGTGCTGTCCTACGCGACGATCGCCGCCGTGGCCAACGTCGTCCTGCTCACCGCCGCCTCCACCGTGGGCGCGATGCTCTACAACGTCATCGCCTCCCTGGTCGGCGGCATCAAGGTCTCCCTCATGGACGAGTGAGGCGAGCGGCGCCCGAGAGCTTTCGGGTGCGCGCGCCTGTCGTTCCTTCGGGGGTGCGCGCTTGTCAGTCCTCCGTGGGTGCGCGTCGATTTTCCCTTCGGGCGCGCCGATCGACTCCGTGCCGCAGTTCACGTCGTCGGATTTGCCGGTGCGTGTGAAGTGCGGTTACGATAATCCGGTGCCCGAGGGGTACGGATTTGGGCCTATAGCTCAGTAGGTTAGAGCGCAGTCCTGATAAGACTGAGGTCGGTGGTTCGAGCCCACCTAGGCCCACCATCCGCGACGAAGGAAAGGCGGAGATCCCATGAAGAAGTGGATCGGGGTTCTTTCGACGGTCGCAGCGGCCGTCGCCATCGGAATCGTCATTCGACAGATCTCCCAGGATCTTTCCGATAACGTCGAGCTCTGGAAGTCCGTCACAGACGAAACCCTGGACTGATTCCTTCACAAGGGGCTATGGCGCAATTGGTAGCGCACCTGCTTTGCAAGCAGGGGGTTACGGGTTCGAGTCCCGTTAGCTCCACCATAAGAATCCGCATGATTCCAACGAAAAATCGTGTAGTCGGCCCCGCGGTTTGCCTGAGCGTGTAGCCATTCGTGTAGCCATTCAGGCAATGACGCGGGGCCTGCGCTAAGCGCAGGCCCCGGAGTTGGCGTTCCCCGGCCTGACGCAGCCGGTACCACCCACACCCGCACCCTATACGCGCCCCGTCGGCAACGCCATCGGTGCACAATTGATGCCGACCCAACAATCAGGAGGCCACTGTGGACCCCATCATGCAATTCAAATCCCACATCCACGGCAAAAACGCCGACGTGAGGATCTACCCCGACCGCGTCGAATGGACCCGCAAAGGCTGGCTCGGCGCCGGATCCAAAGCCGCCCTCGGGTTCATGACCATGGGCGCCTCCCTCCTCGCCACCGGAATCCGACGCAGCGAAGACGGCGAAATCATCCCACTCAACGCCATCACCCACATCGGCAAACACCGAGGCAAAGGGCTCAACACCGAAGTCGTCCTCACCACCTCCGGCGGCGACCTCGCCATGCGAGTCCACCACGGACAAGCCGACCTCATCATCGCCACCATCCACCAGATCCAACGCGACGGCTACACCCTCCCGTCCGCCTCACAGATGCCCATGACGCCACCCCAACCGACCCCCGTACCTGCGAGCGCACCGACACCCGCGATTCCCGACGTCGCCGAGCAGCTCTCCAAACTCGGGCACCTCCGCGACGCAGGCATCCTCACGGAGGAAGAGTTCGCGACGAAAAAAGCCGACCTCCTCTCCCGCCTCTGACCTCACCCCAGGGCCGCTTCAGCCGATCGCCACAGACCGGAGAAGCGGGGTTATAGGACAAGACGTGTTGGTTTGACTTGGGTTTTTTGGCTTGTTGGTGCGGGAAAGTTGGGTTCAAAGTTGCTGGGCGCCAACTTTGAGGGTGGACAAAATGTGTTGGTAGAACGTCGACTTTTCGGCTTGTTGGTGCGGGAAAGTTGGGTTCAAAGTTGGTGCTGGCACATTCGGTGAGTGAACATCCTGAAATGTGCCTCTTGTGGCAGGAAGTTGATCCGGTACGGACTGTCGAAAACGGGCAAGCAGAGGTGGCAGTGCACCTCGTGCCATTCAACGGGCGTGCAGCGGATTGACGCCACCGCGAAGCATCTGGACAACTTCCTCGCGTGGCTGCTTGGTGGGGCCAGGCAGGCGG
This sequence comes from Schaalia hyovaginalis, assembly GCF_014208035.1. Classification (NCBI taxonomy): domain Bacteria; kingdom Bacillati; phylum Actinomycetota; class Actinomycetes; order Actinomycetales; family Actinomycetaceae; genus Schaalia; species Schaalia hyovaginalis. The sequence continues at coordinate 153,248 of NZ_JACHMK010000001.1, forward strand.
ACATGCCAGGTGGTGGCAGGTCGTTTCGTAGGCGCTGTGAGCGTTTGTGGGAGGTCTGGCCCTTGTCTGCGGTCGTGGATGAGGTCCACGAGGTCGTCTTCGTTGACGGCCTGCACTTGGGGCGTAAAGCGGTCGTGTTGATCGCCCAGACACGAGAGCATGTGTTGGGCTGGTATGTCGCAAGGAGTGAGAACTCGCGTGCGTGGGAGGCCCTCATGAACCGGATCGCGCCTCCGGTCGTGGTGGTGTCTGATGGGGGGAGCGGCTTTGAGAAGGCCCGAAAGAAAGCGTGGCCTAACACTCGGGTTCAAAGGTGCACCTTCCACGTGTTCGGGATCGTCAAACAAGCCACTACCACGCGGCCGAAATTGGCGTGTTCGCGCGAGTTCTACCAGATTGGCACGCGGCTGCTTCACGTGAAGGATCGCGAACAAGCGACCGTGTGGGTTCAGGACTATATGGCGTGGTGCGTGAGGTGGGAGGACTTCCTCGCCGAGAAGACCCCTACCCCTGACGGCGGCTGGGAGTACACGCACGAACGCCTCGTGCGGGCGCGCAACAGTGTGAACCGGCTACTTGGTCAAGGGGGTGTTGTTCACCTACACCGACCCTCAGTTCGAGGGGGTGCTGCCGGCGATGAACAACCAGATCGAAGGGGCCACGAATGCGCCTTTGCGGCAGATGCTGCGCGACCATCGTGGCATGCGGCTGAGCCGGCGGATCAAAGCGATCTTCTGGTGGTGCTACATGCACACCGAACATCCCCTGCCTGCAGCCAAGATCCTCAAGGTCATGCCCACCGACGCCCAGATCGAAGACGCCTGGCACCACGCCTCACGCGAACACGGCGTCGCCGCGACTATCCCCCGGTGGGGCGACGCCATCTGCTGGCACGAACTCCACCACACAAGCCCCCACCGAAACGACTGGGACTAACCCTCCACCAACTCCTTTTGTCCTTTAACCCGAGAAGCGGCCCTCGATCATGTCGAGCAGCCGAGCGGTCCCGGTCCCGTCGCGTACACCGGTGACACCACCGATCCTGCGCGACGACACGGCAGGCCAGCACCGCCCGATCCTGGTCCACGCGTTGCCCGCCGGCCTGCAGGCCCAGGTCATCCAGCCCGGCGAAGGTGGTCACGTCGGGGGTAGTGAAGGTAGCGTCGCGCATGTCGAGGTCTTCCAGATGAGCGGTGTAGAACCTTCATCTTCGGGAGGCCTCGACCCCTACCCCGGCACCGACGCACCCACCCCCACCGACACCGCCGCGGCTCGACCTACACCCTCAACTGAGAAGAGCCGGTTCACCTCATCTCGAATCGTGTAGTGCGTGGGAGAATGTCATTGTGCAGCGGAAGCTAAAAGAAAGGCGTTAGAAAAATGCTTGCTAGAGATTTCGCGGCAGTGCTCGGAGAACTTGAACCGCAATTACCACTTTCAGACTCACTGGAAAGGGCAGATCAAGAATCTCCTCGCTGGTATTTCTCACAGCGCACTCACCTTGTTGGCTACATCTCGCGTAAGGCGTACGAAGACTGGGATACCCTCGACGTTTCTAAGGTGTGGAGCGGTATCACTCGACCTGAAGCCAGGCTGTGGGTGATTGAAGCTCTCGGCATGATTGGCTCCGAAGGGCATGAAGTCGTCAACACGCTGCTGAACGACCTTCCTTACGGCACAGGTCGTGGAAAATACCAGGCGCACCGTGAGTATCTGGAGCAACGCTATCCACTTAAATCCATCGTCGAAGCTGCCACAGTCATCTTCAACCGCCTAAAAATTGCCGACAAGCAGCGCTACCAGAATTAAATCCCGATAGGGATCACATCATCAATCGTGAGATGCAGTGCTGGTTTGGCGAGGCCGTTTTCTTGCCGCCAGCATTCGATGAGGTCGAGTAGATAGCCGAAGCACAGTAAACCCACCTCCGCCTGGGTGAGGTGGAGGTGGGCTAGGGCGATGTATTCGAGACGGGTGAATGCGGCCTCGTCCGACTCGCCACTCACTTGGCTGGCGGTGTTTCTGCGGCTTTTGGGTCAGGCTCGGAAACAATCGCTCGGCGTGTGCCTTCCTCAAGCGCCGCAGTGATCGCGGACTTGTATCCAGTCAGGTCAGCCGGCACAGTGAGCAGCTCAACGACCTCGGTCGATAGTTCTTCGCGCTTGTCGTCAGGGTGCTGGAGGTTCCAGATAGCGACGTCTTGGTTAGCGAGCAGGCAGATCAGCCAGATAACTTCTTCGATGGCTTGCTCAAAGTTCTCCGACTTCATGAGCTTGTCACCCAAATGATCTAGCCCGCCATACCGGGCAGCAATCTCACGGGTCGCGCGGATGGTGAGCCGTAGCTGATAGTCCTGGCCGTTAATTGTGATCACCGAGGCGGGCTTTGGCTGCTTCTTGGTGCTCATGCTCCCACCTCCATGCTGCCGAAGCTGGGCTCATAAACAGCGTTGTACCAGTCGGTGATCACGCTGCTGGTAGCGGTTGCTTCATCGGCTTCGGCTTTCCACGGATGCTTACCAGCGCTGTCGGGTTTGTTGCGGCGCAGGATCGTGCCCTCAATCTCTGGGGTAGAAAACTCGATAGAGTCACCCTTTGTCGTGAGGCTTGTGGCTGGTACTGCGAATTTGACGCGGTAGAGCCAGAAGTAGCGGTAGGTGCCGTTTGCTTTCGCAGCTCGAAACGCGATAGCCACACCAGAACCTCCATCCTCGGTGGCCGATACCAGTACCTTGTTGCCGTCTACTCGTGCGCCGATTAGGTCGGCTGCCACGGCTGCGCCGATGTCGTCGATACCGAGGGTGATGGTGCCGGACTTAAACTCTTTGACGATTTCGGAGGCTCCACCATCGGCGTAGAGGATCGCCTCGGCTAGCTCCACGGACAGCTCAGCGCTGATGGCGGCTCTTCCCAATCAGCGGTGTAGGTGTCGTTTGAACCCGCCGGCTTCCAGGAGGCTGCGCGATGTAGTGGGTGAGGTTGCGGATGCCCTGGGCGGTGCTGCGCAGGTGTTCCAGGCGGCCGTTGATTGCTTCTGTGGGGTCGTTGGATGTGCCAGGGCGGTCGAAGGACGCGAGCACGTCGTCGGCGCGTCGAGTCAGGGTGCATCCCGGGCGGGCGATCTCGGGCAGCCCGGTTGGGACACCGGTGGCGATGGTGTCGATGAGCGCGGTCATGGTGGCTTTCCCGGTCGTTCGGTCGGGGTCGCGGTGGGCGGCGATCATCTGCTGATAGACGTTCCAGGTGACCTCGACCGCGGTATGACGCTCATCGGCGAACAAGTCCTGCAGGCGCGTCTTCGCCTGGTCGGTGAGCAGGTCGGCGCCGGTGTGCAGGCTGTGACGGGCCCGGTACAGCGGGTCGCCGGCGCGGCCAGGGCGGTCGAAGATGTTCTGCTGGGTGCGACGTTGGCACTCGTCCAGGGTATCGGCGGCCAGGTGGACCATGTGGAAGGGGTCCATCACCGTCACCGCCTGTGGGACCTTCTCGACGGCAGCGGTCTTGAAACCCGTGAATTCGTCCATGGCGATGGCCTCGATGCCATCGCGCCGGGCCTGGTCGCGCCAGGCCTGCCAGGTCTTGAACACGGCCTTGGACCGGCCCTCGATCATGTCGAGCAGCCGAGCGGTCCCGGTCCCGTCGCGTACACTGGTGACACCACCGATCCTGCGCGACGACACGGCAGGCCAGCACCGCCCGATCCTGGTCCACGCGTTGCCCGCCGGCCTGCAGGCCCAGGTCATCCAGCCCGGCGAAGGTGGTCACGTCGGGGGTAGTGAAGGTAGCGTCGCGCATGTCGAGGTCTTCCAGATGAGCGGTGTAGAACCTTCATCTTCGGGAGGCCTCGACCCCTACCCCGGCACCGACGCACCCACCCCCACCGACACCGCCGCGGCTCGACCTACACCCTCAACTGAGAAGAGCCAGGTTATTTAGCGCTGAAAAGTTCAAAGGGCCCGACCCCCATGTCCACTTTCCGGGGGTCGAGCCCAAGATCACCTCGAGGTATCATTATGTCGATACTGTTCAAAAGCCGCATAACGGCTTGGACAGGAGCAAGATGTCAACACTCGATATTGACAAAGCATTAGACGCGATCACCGATTGGCAGGAGGAGTCATACATCCACCTGCACAAGAATCCCGAACTCTCGATGCAGGAAACTGAAACTTGCGACTTCATCGAAGCCGAGCTGGAAAAGCTGGGCTACCAGGTGCAGCGGATCGGTGGGGGAGTTGTTGGTGTCCTAGAAAACGGTAAGGGAGCTACTGTCCTTTTCCGGGCCGACATCGACGCCCTGCCAGTTAAAGAAAGCACTGGCTTTGAGTACGCCTCGACGATTACCCGAACTGACGAAAACGGTAACGAGGTGCCTGTGATGCACGCCTGCGGCCATGATTTCCACATCGTGGCCAACCTCGGTGCCGCCCGCATCCTCTCCGAAAACACCGATGCCTGGAGCGGCACCCACATCGCGCTGTTCCAGCCCGGCGAGGAGACAGCGGCCGGCGCCAAATCCATGGTCGAGGACGGCCTGGTTGATAAGCTGCCCAAGCCCGACGTCGCCCTGGGCCAGCACGTCCTCGCTGGCCCGATGCGTTCGGGGCAGGTTGGCACCCATGTCGGCCCCATTCTGTCGACCGGCGCTTCAATCAAGGTGACTTTGCATGGCAAGGGCTCTCACGGCTCCATGCCGCACTTGGGAGTGGACCCGGTGGTTCTGGCGTCGGCTATCGTCTTGCGGCTACAGACGGTGGTTTCGCGTGAGATCAACCCGTTCAGCATGGCGGTGCTGACGGTAGGCTCGGTTCAGGCCGGGTCGAAGTCGAACATTATTCCCGACTCGGCGCAGCTTCTGATTAATATCCGTGCGTACGATATGGGCGTCCGTGAGCAACTGCTGGCCGGCATCAAGCGCGTCGTCGTCGCTGAATGCGAAGCCGCCAACTGCCCTCAGGCCCCCGAATTTGAGGTTTACGATTCCTACCCGCTCACCGACAACGACGTCGCGACAACCGAGAAGGTGACCAAGGCGTTCGTCGATCACTTCGGTGCCGATCGCGTGATGGATTGCGGCGAGGTATCCGCGTCGGAAGATTTCAGCTTCATCCCTGATGCGTTCGGAATCGACTACTGCTACTGGGGCTTCGGCGGATTCGAAGCTGGAGCCCAGACGTACCCCAACCATAACCCTGCGTTCGGGCCGGTCATGCAGCCGACCCTGCGCACAGGAACCGAAGCGGCGATCGTCGCGTGCCTGGCATGGCTGAAGGAGTAAATGATGACAACAACGACCGAAAAGGCCGGCTACCAGGGAACTGAGAAGCTGCTGTGGGGCGTTGTGCTCGCGGTGGTGACGTTCTGGCTGTTTGCCGGCACCGCGGCCACCGTCGCACCGAACATCATGGCCGACATCGGGACAGACAATATCGATGCGGCGGGCATGAATCTGGCGGTGTCGATCACCGGCCTGTGTTCCGGCCTGTTCATGGTGTTGATGGGCGGCCTGGCCGACCGGATCGGGCGTGTCAAGATCACGCTCATTGGCATTTTGTTGAACGCTACTGGCTCGTTGCTCACTGTCTTCGCCTCTGGCGGCTTGGCGCTCCCGTTGCTGCTGGCTGGTCGAGCTATTCAAGGCCTCGGAGCTGCCTGTATCATGCCGGCGTCGATGGCTCTGGTTAAGGCGTATTGGGACGGCCCTGCCCGTCAGCGCGCGGTGTCGATGTGGTCCATTGGCTCCTGGGGCGGCTCGGGCCTGGCTGCGATCTTCGGCGGTTCCGTCGTCAACTTCGTAGGCTGGCGCGGTATCTTCATCGCATCGATCATCATCTCGGTGATTTCGTTCTTGATGATCCTCGGTACTCCTGAAAATAAGGTCGCCGAGCCTACCCACAAGAAGTTTGACGCGCCCGGCCTGGCGTTGTTCATCGTTGGTACCCTTGGCCTGATGATCGTGCTGCTGTACGGTTCCAAGCTGGGCTGGTCCAGCTTCACGACCCTTGGCCTGGCACTGCTGGCAGTCGTGGCATACGTCTTGTTCGTTCAATGGGAACGCAAGCAATCCAACCCGTTCATCGACTTCGCGTTATTCAAGAACACCACTTTCACGGGCGCCACGATCTCGAACTTCCTGGTCAACGGCACCATCGGTATGCTGATCATTAGCCAGCAGGTCATCCAGCTAGCAGGCCACAAGGCTGACGGCTCTTTGTACACGCCGTTCGATGCGGGTCTGCTCTCGCTTGGTTATGGCGTGTGTATCATCGCGTTCATCCGAATTGGCGAAAAGCTGCTACAGCGCTTCGGGCCGCGGAAGCCAATGATCTGGGGTTGCTTTATCACCATCGTGTCGTGCGTGATGCTCATGATGACCCATCTGCTCATTGGGCAGTACGTCATTCTCGCAATCATCGCCTACTGCCTATTCGGCCTCGGCCTGGCGTTCTACGCGACGCCATCAACCGATGCCGCGCTGGCAAACCTGCCGGCCGCCCAGGCCGGTTCCGGCGCTGGCATCTACAAGATGGCGTCCTCGCTCGGTGGTGCAATCGGCACCGCTATTTCGCTGGCAGTTTTCTACGGCCTGCAGGGCGCCCAGGTGCCCGACCTGATTACCATGACTGGGCGCAGTGATAACACCTCCCTACGCCTCGCCGCGATGGTGGCACTTGGTGTTTCGTTGGTATTCCTGTTGACAGCGATCGTCTCCATCACCACCACTGTCCCGAAGGGCGGCGGATCTGCTAATGGACCCGAGGAAACTCCGGATCCCGAACCGCAGGTGCTTCCCGACGACGAGCGGCAAGAGATCCTTGATCAGCTGGCTAACCTCCCGATTGAGGAGCTAAGAAAGCTGGTTCGCTCCTAGTACGTTCAACATACGTAGATGTCGGGTGCATGAACCTAGCAAAAGGATTCATGCACCCGATGTCCCATTTACCATCACGAAACGGCCTGATCGCGAGGAAAGTTTGTGATCAGGTCCCTCTTCATTTCATAGGGGAACCGCTCGTTGGTAGTCATTGCGGCACTCATTCGTTGAGAGTCCGTCCTACGACGGACGCGCCGTTCACCCTCTCGGCCACCCTCGAGCAAGCAAATGGGGTGGGAGCGCTCGGCTCCCACCCCATTTGCTTCGGGGTTCACGTCTGCTTTATCGCAGCCCCGGACATTCGCCTGTCACTTGTGACGGCGCGCGAGTGCTACACCACCGATGCCGACCACGGCGCTTAGAGCGACCAGCGCGAGAAGGGCGGGAGTGTCAGCACCGGTTGCGGCCAGACCGGTAGCGACCCTGGCAGCCACAGGTGTCGCGGTGGACTTTTCGCTGAAGCTTTCCGCCTTCGTTTCGGGCTCCGCAGGAGCCGCGGTGATTGCCAGTGCCGTGCTGGCGGATCCGCCTTGGGCACCGGTGACCGACAGGGTGTAGGTAGCAGCCTCCGTTTCCTTCCCGACGGTCCAGTTCAGCGTCGCAACGCCCTCGGCATCTACGGTTGCGGTGCCGAGCAGGCCGAGGGAACCGGCGCTGAAGCTTGCCGAATCGCCCGGCTGAAGGCCGGTCGCCGTCAAGATGAGTGCTGAACCGGCACCGCTCGTGGCAAGTGAGTCAGCAGGTGCGTTCGCAGGGTGAACGGAGAGGGAGGCCTCGGGAAGGGTCGCGATGCTCGCCACGGTGGTGTCGTCCGCCGCGCGCGCATCGTTATTTCGGCCGTATGCGGTGGCATCAATGGAAAGGACGAGCGGATCGTCAGTTTCATTGAGGGACAGTGCTCCCGAACGATTCTCAGTAGAGGTCGCGCTCGAGCGGGCAGCGGAGCGCAGCTCAGCCGGATCGATCTCCTCGGTGGTGACCGTGACATCGCCGTCGAAGGATCCGTCGGCATCTTGCGACAGCTTCGGCAAGAGGGCATCGACAGCGGCGTTGTCCGAAGCCACGTTCAAGAGGACGGAGGTGGCGGGACCGGTGACGTGCGCACGCACGATGAAGGGGTCGCGGATCGAAGTCGCGTCGGAGAACTCCTTCCAGGTTTTTCCCGCGTCGGTTGAATAGCTGAGCGTCACCTCGGCAGATGGCTGGTCCTCCAAGACCGCTCCGAGAGCGTTGACGAGGCCGTGACCGCGGTATTCACTGCCATCGGTCGGTTCCGCCAGGCGTGAGTAGAGCTGTTCCGCTTGTCGGTAGAGCACTTCCTTCGTTTCGGTGGCACTGCGAGTCGGATCGACTCCGCGCAGGAGCGCAACGACACCGGCGACGTGTGGTGATGCCATCGAGGTGCCGCTAATTGTTCCGTAGTAGTTGCGGCTGGCTGGGAAGGTTGAGTAAATCGATGAGCCGGGAGCTGCGACCTCAATGTTCTTTACGCCGTAGTTGGAGAAACGCGAACGTGACAGGGTCGCGGTCGCGGCATCGGCGTTATAGGGGCGTGCAACTGCGGAAACGGTGACAACCGAATCGAGCATCGCGGGGATGTCGAGGCCGTTGCTGACGTCACGTCCTTTGATGACATTATCCGCGCCCACATCGTTAGGAGACTCGTCGTCCGTCGTGGGGTGGTCGAGGTCGTGGCTCGAATTACCGGCGGCCACGACGTTTACAACGTCATGATCATCGGCGTACTGGACTGCTCGCGTGACGACTTCGAGGCCCGCTGCCTGGGTGGGTTCGTTCGGAAGCCAGTAGGCCCAAGGATCGACGTAGTAGCTGTTGTTGGTCACATCGAAGTTGTGATCGGCGGCCCAGACAAATGCGCAAACCACGTACTCGGGGTAGAAGAGTCCTTCAGAATTCGAGGTTTTGACGGCTGCCAAGGTCGTGTGCGGGGCGACACCATCGACTCCGATCCCGTTGTGTGCGGCGGCGATGGTTCCGGCGACGTGAGTGCCGTGGTAGTGATCGTCAGCCCAGTTCTCCACACCCTGCCTCGGGATGCCGTTGTACTGGCAGCCAACCGATAGATCGGTATTGATCTGATCCTTGAGGTCCGGGTGGTCCGGAGCGATGCCTGTGTCCAGGACGCCGACGACGACAGGATCGAGCTCAACATCGACCTTCTGAGCTTCGATCGCTCCGATTGCGCTAAGGCCCCAGGCTTGTGAGGAAGAAGGGTCTGGAGTGAAGTCTTCAAGCTGTGAACCATCGGCGAGGCCGGTTGATGCGCGTTCGTTGGCGGCCGCGCGTGTTGTGGGATTCTCGAGAGGCACGACCACTTCGTCGCCTGTGACAGCGGCCTGTCGTGTCGGGCCGATGGAGTCGAAGGTGATACCCGCGGCATTCAGCGCCTGGCTGAGATCCTCGGCGAATTGCGGGTCAACGGATTGGATGAAGAAGCTTGAGAACTGAGGGTATTTCTGCAGTGAAACACCCCATTGCTCGGCCAGGCTGACGGCCTGGTCAAAGGATGCGGCAGTGGTGCCTGTGGTGAGATTTACGGCGTAGTTCATCGGCTTACCGTCGGTGGTGAAAGCCGGGGAAGTGATCGAACGAGCCGATGAGCTCACGGAGTCTTCCGCGAGAGCCGGTGAGACGACTCCGAGACCGAGAGTCGCGAGTACTCCGGCTGCGGTCGCAACGGCTATGCGACGTGGTGCAAAGTGTGCAGCCAAGTTATCGTCCTTTTCTTCTGGATTGATGGGGACGATACGATCATTCACGAATCGACTGCGCACCAGAGACATTACCCAGCCTTTGAACAAATTTGACTTTAGAAATATCTGCTGCATAACATCTAAAGTTGTGTGCCCCGCATAGTGCTGCCGTGGGTCATGCTCAACAGCACGAGATTCACCGCGTGATTCTTGAAGGCATCTGCGCACCTCCCGCGAGATACCTCGCGAAGAACTATCCATGAGTTCTAGCCGATCGCACCGCTCGTTTTCGTCTTGTCACCTGATCCGTGTGCATGTGGGCGGCCCAATGTTGCTCCTCATCGAGGGGGCTCCAGACGCGTATGCGCCTTCTTATACTGATCGAGTGCCTGCGACCCGGAAGGAGGTGCCCTGCGATGAATGTTGAAGGTGACGCGGCAATGACCTTCGCTCAGTTGCATGCTGGGCAGTGCCTCCGGGGACTTGTGCCCGGCCAGGACGTCACGCTCATCGCGATCGGACCGATCGACGAGGGCGTCTTCGAGATCTTCTACCGTGAGGCTTCAGGGGTGAGCGGAGCTCGCACGGTCACCGATGCCGATTTTGTTCAGGTCAAAGTTCTCAGTGACGCAGATACAGCTCCCGCTTTCGATGCCGATCCCGATGAATTCCGCTTGGCAGCTGAGGCTCTGCGGATCCAGTACGCCGCCCTGTACGACCCCTTGGCCGCCGTGAACAGCTCGGATGTTGATCCGCTTCCGCATCAGATCCGCGCCGTGTACGAGGAGCTCCTTCCTCGTATTCCCTTGCGATTCCTCCTCGCTGATGATCCAGGTGCCGGCAAGACCGTGATGGCAGGCCTGTATCTCAAAGAGATGATCCTGCGCTCGGATTGCGAACGCGCCCTCATCGTTGCTCCGGGGGGCCTCGTCGAGCAGTGGCGTGAGGAACTGAGCGAGAAGTTCGACCTCCACTTCGATGTTTTCACTCGCACGATGATCGACGATGCCCAGGGGCGCAATGTCTTTGCCGAGCACCCCTTCCTCATCGCTCGCATGGACCAGCTGTCGCGCAGCGAGGACCTCATGGAACAGCTCGGTGAGGTGAATTGGGATGTTGCGGTCGTCGACGAGGCGCACAGGATGTCCGCCCACTACTCCTCATGGAGGGGCGAGGTCGATGAGACGAAGCGCTTCGCGCTCGGCCGCCTCCTGTCTCAGACCGCCCACAATTTCCTCCTCATGACAGCGACCCCTCACGCGGGCAAGGAAGAGGATTTTCAACTCTTCATGTCCCTGCTCGACCGCGATCGCTTCGAAGGACAGTTCCGCAAAGGCGTCCACCGTACCGATACTCACGGCCTCATGCGACGCATGGTGAAGGAAGACTTGCTCACCTTCGAAGGCAAGCCACTCTTCCCCGAACGCAGGGCGTACACGGTCGAGTACAAATTGAGTCCTGCTGAGCATGACCTCTACGAGCGCGTTACCGACTACGTCCGCACCGAAATGGGACGCGCAGAGCGGATTGCGCAAGCGGGCGACAAGAAGCGCGGGAACAACGTGGGCTTTGCCTTGACGGTTCTTCAACGCAGGCTTGCCTCAAGCCCCGAAGCCATCTGGCGGTCCTTGGACCGTCGGCGTTCCCGTCTTGAGAATAAGCTCCGCGAAATGCAGCAGATCGCTGACGGGGTAGAGAATTGTACCCCCCCCCGCGAATTCGTGGGGCGGAATCACAGGCAGCGTAAGCGACACCACTGACGGTCTTCCCGCCTTCTCTCTCGATGACTTCGATGACATCGACGAGGACACGACTCCGGAAGAACGCGCACATTTTGAGGAACAAGCTGAAGAGGTCATCGACCTAGCGACTGCCGCTCAGACGATCCCGGAGCTACAGGCTGAAATTACGGTCCTTACCGAACTCATCACTCTTGCTCGTCAGGTCCGACACCGAGACGATGACAAGAAGTGGGTCGAACTCCGCTCGATTCTTGACGAGCAGCTTCTCGCTCCGGGCAGGACTAGCGAAGCCCGCAAGATCATTGTCTTCACGGAGCATCGCGACACGCTCGAATACCTGGAATCGAAGATCACCACCCTCTTCGGCCGGGCAGATTCGGTGGTGACGATCCACGGCGGCACACGCCGTGAGGATCGCAAGCTTGCACGTGAACGCTTCACCCACGACCCGGACACGGTCGTCCTCCTTGCGACCGATGCTGCGGGCGAGGGGCTCAACCTGCAGCGTGCCCACCTCATGGTGAACTACGACCTTCCGTGGAATCCGAACCGGATCGAGCAACGCTTCGGCCGTATTCACCGCATCGGGCAACGCGAGGTCTGCCATCTGTGGAACCTGGTCGCAAAGGATACGCGTGAGGGTGATGTCTTCACTCGTTTGCTCGGCAAGATCGAGCAGATGTCAGCGGCCTACGAGGGCAATCTCTTCAATGTCCTCGGAGAAGAGGATGCTTTCGAGGAGCGGTCCTTGCGTGACCTTCTTATCGAGGCAATCCGGTATGGGGATCAGCCTCAGGTGAAGGCGAAGCTCGATCGGATCATTGATTCGAGCGTGTCCGATGGCCTTCATGAAATGGTCACCGAGCGGGCACTCCACCCGGAGATGTTCTCCTCCCTGGATCTTGATGAAGTCCGGGCTCGAATGGAACGGGCACGCGAGCGCCGCCTCCAGCCCGGCTACATCGCTGCCTTCTTCATCCCGGCCTTCACCCGTCTGGGCGGGCGCATTTTCCGAAGAGAACGGGGCCGCTACGAAATCACACGGGTTCCGAGCCGCGTGATTGAGACGGCTCGACGCCTCAATAGGTGGGCTCCGCTGCCCGAGCAGTACGAGCGCGTCACCTTCGAGCGTTCCCTCATGCATCCCGATGGCCAGCTTGATGCTGCGCTTATTGCTCCAGGGCATCCGCTTCTCGATGCACTCATCGAGCTGACGATCGAGGATCTCGGGGACACCTTGGAGCGGGGCACGGTGCTCGTTGATCGGCGCCCCAGTCAGGCCGAGGCGCCGATGCTCATGCTCAGCGTCGAGCAGCGCATCGAAACCTCCTCGCATGACACTGCGGAACGACATTTCGACTATCCGCTCATTGCCGAGGACGGGACGGTGACCCTTGCTGGTGTTCCCCCGTACATGGAGTATGACCGCCCCGATCCCGCAGAGGCTGAGGGAATCGCAAGGATTCGCGCGAGCGAGTGGGCCTTGGGCAGCCATGACAAGGCGGCGAGGGCGTTCGCCTTCCGTGAGGGGTTGCAGCCTCGCCTTCATGAGCTCGTCGAGCGCACGAGCCTCGAAACTGAACGAACCCGGGCACAGGTGCGGGCGCGCCTGAGGGCGGAAATCAACCACTGGGATCATGAGTTCAATCGTCTTGAACTCCTTGAGCGTCAAGGAACTGTTGGGCGCCTGCGCGCGGAGACCGCGTGGGCTCGCGCCCGAGAGTTGGATGAGCGTTTGCAGCGTCGAATGATCGAACTCGACGGGGCGACAAAATTCCTCGCAACCCCGGCCATTATCCGAGGCAGGGCGCTCGTCATTCCCAGTCACCTCCTGGAAGAGTCGCAGGCAGAGGCAGGTGTTTTCGGGCGTGAGCGACTCGAAGAGGTGGAGCGTCGGGCCGTCGAAGCGGTCCTTCGCGCCGAACGGACCCTTGGCCGAAACCCGGTGGAGATGCCGCGCAACAACCCCGGTTACGACATTGCCTCGACTGATGGTGAGGGACGCATCCACTACATCGAAGTGAAGGGGCGGATCGAAGGATCGGACACCTTCACGATCACGACGAATGAAGTGACCTTCGCGCATACGCAGGGGGATCGTCATCGCCTCGCCCTCGTCGAGGTATCGGCGCAGAGCTCAGCGCTTGATCGTCTGCGCTACGTGCGTCATGCCTTTTCTCATCTTGAGCCCTCTGCGACGACGCGTTCCTACAACGAAGTGTGGGCCGACTACTGGGCGCGCGGAGGCCCTGCGCAATGACACCGCACTCCTCTCCTTCCACCTCCACTCTCAACAAAGGAAAAAACGTGACGAGCACGCCGAAGAAGAAGCTCATCGAAACCTCCCTGCCTTTGGAGGCGATCAATGCGGCGTCCATCCGTGAGAAGTCAATTCGGCACGGGCACCCGTCGACGCTGCACCTTTACTGGTCACGTAAGCCCTTGGCGACTGCACGAGCGATTCTCTTTGCGCAGCTCGTTGACGACCCGGCTTCACGTCCCGAGGAATTCCCCACCATCGAGGCCCAAGATGCAGAGCGGGCGCGCCTCCATTCCCTCATGGAACGCCTCGTCGTCTGGGAGAACAGCTGGGATGAGACCTTGCTTGAGCAGGCGCGAGAGGAGATCCGTAAATCGAACGGGGGTAAGCTTCCCGCTGTTCTCGATCCCTTCGCTGGTGGAGGCTCCATTCCCTTGGAGGCACAGCGCCTCGGTCTTGCGGCTCACGCCTCAGACCTCAATCCCCTCGCGCTGCTCATCAATAAGGCCCTCGTCGAGATTCCACCGCGCTTCACGGGTGCTAAACCCATCCATCCGGGTGGTGGTGCTCAGCGTTTCTACGAGCGGGCGCAGGGCCTTGCCGAAGACGTCCGCTATTACGGGACGTGGATGCGCAACGAGGCCGAAGCCCGCATTGGTCACCTCTACCCGAAAGCAGTGGGGCCCGATGGCAGCGAGTACACCGTGATCGCCTGGAAGTGGGCGCGCACTGTTCGCAGCCCCAATCCGGCGAACCCCATTGAGGTGCCGCTCGTGAACTCGTGGTGGCTGAGTAAGAAGAAGGGCAAGGAAGCGTGGGTGCGCGCCTTTGTCGAGGATGGGCAGGTGCGCTACGAGGTTGTCCACAATGCCGAGGGGCCACGTGGTGATGATGAATGGACGATCAAACACGGGAAAGGCGCACGAGCTGTTGGGGATGGGACTCCGTTCAGCTACGACTACATTCGCGAAGAAGGCCGTGCCGGACGTATAGGTGCGCATCTCCTTGCTGTTGTTGCTGAAGGGGTAAGGGGGAGGCTCTACATCTCCCCGAATGAAGAACACGCGGCTGCAGCGCAAGTTGGCCGACCCGATGGCATTGACGATGGTCAAATCGCGGATAATCCCAGGTGGTTCTCTCCACCAGCATACGGAATGGCCTCGTTTTCCGATCTTTTTACACACCGTCAGCTTGTGGCAATGATGACCCTCAGTGACCTTGTTGAAGAGGCTCGCGAGCGAGTAGAGGCGGATGCGCTCGCGGCAGGACTCCCATTGGGAGAGCGTTTGGAGGAGGGAGGTTCGGGTGCCCGGGCCTATGCCGATGCTGTCGCGACCTACCTGGCGCTTGGCGTAAGTCGATTGTCGGATCGGTCGGCAAGCTTGTGTAGCTGGGATTCGAGTCGTGAAAGCGTCAGAAATGTATTTGCGCGTCAAGCAATCCCCATGGTGTGGGACTATGCCGAAGCGAACCCCTTCTCCTCTTCATCCGGCAACTTCCTCGGGCAGATCGAGTGGGTAGCGAAAGCTGTCGAGTACGCCCCGGCTGTTGCCAAAGGTGTCGCCACTCAGATCAGTGCCTCCCAGCGTGACTATTCGAATCTTGTGATCTCGACCGATCCTCCCTACTACGACAATATTGGCTACTCCGACCTCTCCGATTTTTTCTACGTGTGGCTGCGTCGCAGCCTGCGCGGAATTCACACCAAGGTTGTCGGCACAATGCTCACCCCCAAGGCCGAAGAGCTCGTTGCTAATCCCTATCGTCACGACGGGAAAGACGGCGCCGCGCGCTTCTTTGTCGAAGGCTTCAACTCCGTCTTCGCCCGAATTCGCCAAGGTGCCCTCCCCTCGGTACCCCTCACGGTCTACTACGCCTACAAGCAGCAGGACGCGGATTCTGAGGGCACGACCTCGACGGGCTGGCACACCCTGCTCGACGGACTCATTTCCACCGGATGGGAAATCACAGCGACCTGGCCCGTGCGCAGCGAATTGTCGAACCGGATGCTCTCCCAAGGAACAAATGCCCTCGCCTCCTCGATCGTCCTCGCCTGTCGGCCCCGACCTGAAAACGCCGAATCCACAACGCGTCGCGGCTTCGTCGCACGCCTCAAATCCGAACTCCCCGAAGCCCTGCGCACCCTCATGCAAGGCGGCATCGCCCCCGTCGACCTCGCACAAGCAGCCATTGGGCCCGGGATCTCCGTCTTCTCCCGATACGCGCGTGTACGCGAAGCCGACGGCTCCGACATGAAGGTGCGCGACGCGCTCCTCCTCATCAACGCCACCCTCGACGACGTCCTCGGAGAACAAGAATCCGACTTCGACCCCGACACCCGCTTTGCCGTCAAGTGGTACCGCCAATACGGGTGGAGCGAAGAGAACTCCGGGATCGCCGACCAGCTGGCCCGCTCCTCCGACACTTCGATCGGCGCCTTGGAGCGCGGAGGCATCTTCGAAGCTAAAGGTGGCAAAGCCCGACTCCTTGCACCGAGCCAACTCGGCGGCGAGTGGGACGCCCTCGCCGATGAGCGCGTGAGCGTCTGGGAAGCGACGGTGCGCCTCGCGGCACTCATGGACTCTCGCGGAATTGACGCCGTCGCTGCGGCACTCGCCGAAGCCCGCACGCGGATCAATGCGGACGCCATCAAAGAACTCGGATTCCTCCTCTTCCACGAGGCGGAAAAGAAGAAGGACACCGCAGACGCCCTCCTCTTCAACGGTCTTGTGAGCGCCTGGGCAGACCTCAGCGAACACGCTCGACACATCGACCCGAGCCGACGCTCCACCCAACAATCCTTCACCTTCGACGAAGAGGACTGACCATGGCGATGAATAACAGGGACAGAGTCAGCAAGGGATTCGACCTACTCTGCGAAGGCCTTCAAGACATCGTCGACGATGTCATGACCCGCATCTACAGGAGCGCCGACTGGCCGAACATGTGGGCAGAAGAAGACGCTCAGCGCCGCGGAACCCCGGTGCGTCCGATGGTGAAACACGACGTCCAAGTCCAACTGCGCGCCATTACTGAACGCGGACGAGAATTCAAAGACATCCTCTCCCGACCCCAACAAAGCTTCGCCTCCGAACTGCGCGAAACCCGCAACCTCTGGGCCCACGGCGAAGCCTTCAACTCCGAGGACACAGCCCGCGCCCTCGACACCATCGAACGCCTCCTACGCGCCGTCGACGCAAACGACTCCGCCGACGACGCACACAAACTCCGCGCCGACCTCCAACGAAGCGTCTACGAAGACCAAACCCGCAAACAGGTCAAACGCGCCGCCGTCTCCCTCGAACCCGGATCCGGCCTCAAACCCTGGCGCGAAGTCATCCGCCCCCACGACGACGTCGCACGCGGAGAATTCACCGCCTCCGAATTCGCCGCCGACCTCCACCTCGTCCACACAGGCCAAGCAGTCGGCGACGAATACGCCAACCCCGTCGAATTCTTCACCCGCACCTACCTCACCGAAGGCCTGCGTGACCTACTGTCGCGAGCACTACGACGCCTCAGCGGCGACACCGGCGCAAGCCCCGTCATCAACCTCCAAACGAACTTCGGCGGCGGCAAAACCCACTCCATGCTCGCCCTCTACCACCTCTTCAGCGGAACATCCGCCAGCGCCTTCCCTCAAGAAGTCCAAGAACTCATCACAGACAACGGCAACCCCAACCTCGCCCATCTCGGAGTACAGCGCGTCGCCCTCGTCGGTACCTACCTCAAAGCCGGATCGCCCCAGATCAAGCCCGACGGGACCGAAGTGCGCACACTCTGGGGCGAACTCGCCTGGCAACTCGGCGGACGAGAAGCCTACGAAATCATCGCCGAAGACGATCGAGCGGGCACCAACCCCGGCGAAGCACTGCGCACCCTCATCCAGCGATACTCACCCGCACTCATCCTCATCGATGAATGGGTCGCCTACGCGCGCCAGCTCGTCACCGACAAAGAACTCCCCGCAGGCTCCTTCGACACCCAATTCACCTTCGCTCAATCCCTCACCGAAATCGTGAGATCCGTACCCGGCGTCATGCTCGTCGTCTCCATCCCCGCCTCCGACGCCGGAACCGACGGGAAAGGCAACGACATCGAGATCGGCGGAACAAACGGCCAACTCGCCCTCGAACGCCTCCAAAACGTCATCCGCCGAGTCGCCGACCAATGGCGCCCCTCCAGCAAAGACGAATCCTTCGAGATCGTCAGGCGCCGCCTCTTCCAAGAACCCAACGCCGCCGGACTCGCAACGATCTCCACCGTGGCCCGAAGCTTCGCCAACCTCTACCGCAACAACACCGCACTCTTCCCCCGCGACGCCGCCTCACCCAACGACGACTACGAAAAGCGGATCCGCGCCTCATACCCCCTGCACCCCGAACTCCTCGACCGCCTCTACGAAGACTGGTCAGCACTCGAACGATTCCAACGCACCCGCGGCGTCCTCAAACTCGTCTCCTCGATCGTCCACGAACTATGGGCACAAGGCGACACCTCGGCGCTCATCCTCCCCGGCAACGTCCCCCTCGACGCAACCACCGTCAACACGGACCTCACCCAATACCTCGAAGACCAGTGGAAACCGATCATTGACGCCGACATCGACGGTACCGGATCCACCGCGCACCACATCGACCTCGACCGCCCGAACCTCGGACAACGATTCGTCACCCAAAGAATCGCCCGCACGATCTTCCTCGGCGCAGCCCCCCGGACAACCAGCACTCGGAAGGGAATCGACAAGCAATACGTCTGGCTCGGTACGGCCGTTCCCGGTGACACCCTCGGCAACTTCGGCAGCGCCCTCGAACTGCTCGCCCAACGCTCCGCATACTTCTACGAAGAACAAGGCCACTACTGGTTCGACACACAGCCCTCCGTCACAAAGACCGCAAACGACTACGCTGAACGCCTCCGGGAAGACCCCGAAACCGTATGGAACGAGATCGCCGAGCGCCTCAAGAGCGAAGAACGCGAAAGCAGCGTCTTTTCCAGGGTGCACATCGCCCCCGCCTCCTCGGCAGAAATCCCCGACCTTGAAGACACCCGACTTGTCATCGCGCACCCCAGGTACGTAAGACGCAGACAAGACGGAGACGACTCGGCCGCGCACACCTGGGTGCGCGAAGCCATCGAAACAAAAGGCGCGAGCCAACGCATCCACCGCAACGCCCTCATCTTCCTGCTCGCCGACAAGACAGCACTGGAAAGCCTCGAGGCAGCGACGCGCAGCTACCTCGGCTGGAAACGCGTTCAAGCAACCAGCGACACGCTCAACCTCACCGCCCAACAGCGCAAACAAACCGACGATTCGGTCGCCCGATTCAACCAGACGGTGTCCGATCGGATTCGAGACACCTTCGTTTGGGCGCTCTACCCCGAACAGCTCGACGCCACGAAGCCCTTCGAACTCGTTTCAGAGCGGGTGCCCGACTCCGGCGGTCGATCGCTCGCCGAACGAGTGAGCACCAAACTCCGACGAGAAGATCAACTCATCACCGAGCTCGGCGCCCCAATCCTCGGAGCGACACTCCACACCGAACTGCGGACACTGTGGGACGAGCGCGGAGAGATCAGCGTCGGGGAACTCTGGGGGTACTTCACCCGCTATCCGTACATGCCGCGACTCGTGCAGCGCGACGTCCTCGACAGGGCGATCGAGCACGCACTCTCGGACGCGGTCCTCATCGGAGACGAACAATTCGCAATCGCTGCAGGGAAAGATCCCGAAAGCGGACGATACCAAGGCCTCATCATCCCGCCGGACACCACCGCGAGAATCCAGATCACGGATTCGACGCTCCTGGTCGACATGGGGCGCGCCTCCCGCCAAGCAGAAGAAGACCAGCGTCGCGCCGCTGCCGCGCAGGCCCACGACGATCCGAGTACTTCTCCCGGACAGTCGGGGAGTGAGCACACAGGGAACGGCGAACCCGGAGCGGCATTGCCCGAACAGGGGGCGGATGCTGGGCCGCACAGCACAGCCAGCTCAGCGACGACGGCACCTGCGACCCTGCCAACGCCAACGCCAACGCCAACGCCGAAGACACGATTCTTCGGATCGGTATCGGTCGACGCAGATCACTACGCACGCCACATTGGAAGCATCAGCCGCGAAATGATCGACTTCCTCGCGGCCTCAGGAGCAAGCCTGGAGATCACGATCGACATTCAGGCCAGCAAGCCCGAAGGATTCACCGACGTGGAAATGAGGACCATCAAGGAGAACGCGAGCGTGCTCCGCTTCGATGCCAGTTGCGGGTTTGAGGGGCGGTAGGCGGACGGACTCGGAGCGCATGTCGCTCCGAGTCCGTGCTCGTAACGATCAAAGAGATGCCTGGCTTGCTCAGTTGGCGCGTGGAGCTTGACGGGGGGCATATCGACGACGAGGTGAGTGGACCTTTTCTGGGACGTCCAGTGACAATGGACTTGAGTGGGAGAGTGCACTGTCCAAACGGCGTGAATGTGTGCCGAAATGGCATAGAATCATGCCATAAACACCGGCCCCTCTCACGTACCACTCGGCTGCGGCCACCGGTACGCGATGGGCCGGTTTTCATGTTCCGATGGGGGTCAGATTCCGTGAAGTACGCCAAGCCTCATATCCCCTATGACCAGCAGGTGGCACTGCTGCGCAGTCGCGGTCTCGCCGTGGAAGATCCAGAGCGTGCTATCCAAGACCTCAAGAGGATCGGGTATTACAGACTGTCGGGATACCTGTACCCCTTCAGGAGAATCGATCCAGAACGTCAAGCAACGGGCAAGAGGACACGACCTCAGCGCCTCGACTCCTTCGTTGATGGCGCATCCCTCGAGGACGGTGTTCGGCTCCACGACTTTGATCACAGGCTTGCCCAGGTACTCCTCGATGGCATCCAGCAGATCGAGATCGGTCTGCGCGTAAAGATCGGGTACGTTCTGGGCAAACACGGCCCATTCGCTCACCTGGACACCGCGGAGCTCGGGCCTCAGGCTCTTCAAGAGCATCGGCGCATTGCTGGTCGGAGTCGCTACGACGTGTGGCGCCGAGAGTACGACGATCAGCAAGCTAAGGCTGAGCGCGGTAAGCACGAGTTCGTCCTACACTTCGTTGAGCGCTACAACGGTGAGGTGCCGATTTGGGCGGCGACTGAGTTCATGACGATGGGCTGTCTTGTCAGTCTCTTGGGCCTCATGGAGCGCAAAGACCAGCGCACAATTGCCAGAGAGCTGAGCCTGAAAAACCAGGATGTTCTCCGGGGGTGGCTGCGACCGCTCAATGTGCTACGCAATCACTGTGCCCACGGCAATCGAGTATGGAACCGTCCCGTCGTGTTCCAATCGGATCGCCTCAATCTCAATATGTTGAGTTCTCCCGACTTCCTAGCTCATCTTGAGGCTTCCTCGAAGGCGCCGGTGGATCACCGCGTCTATTTCCATTCAGCGACGGCCGCTTATCTCCTCAAGGCGATCAACCCGAACACCTCGTGGCCTACGAAGTTCGTCGAGGTCATGACGACTTTTCCTCACTCGGTCGAAGCACTTGGTCTCAGTGCTCAGACGATGATGGGATTCCCAGAGGATTGGCGCCGTGAAGACCTTTGGAACTAGGGAGGGGATATCAACGTCGCGGTCCAGTGTCATGGCCTTCAACCGTCAGATCGCGCGCGAGAGCCGCATTCCGCTCACGCAGAGCGATGGCGAGCCGAATGCGGAGTCCCTTGCCGCGCTCGAAGAAGCCCGCGAAGTCGGTACGCGCGGCACATCCCGCTTTGCTGATGCTGACGAAATGTTCGAGGCCCTCGGAATCTGAAAGAACTCCGCTCCGAGTGGAAAAGGGCGGGGCCCCACCCGCATGACAGCCCTCGATGACAGGTGTTCGAGTTTGAGAGGCGTCCCCGACGTCCTCGCGTTCTGCAACCGCTCAGGCCAGTACCTGCCCGCCGAAGCCATCAATGACCGCATCGAGCACCTTGACTGCTCTGCTTTGAGCTTCCCGAACCTGACGAACGACATCAACCTCGCTACTCGAAGCTGGTCGCTTCAGGAACCCCCACACACTCTTGCGATGAGCTCGTACACCCGTCTCTTTCCGATGCTCGGAGGCAAGGGTCCGCGGCTCACTGCCATTCCCACAGCGCCGACACCGGCACGCCGTAGAGGCCGGGGGCGTCATCGCAGCGGCGGTCGCCGCAGGAATCGTTAGCCGCCAGATCGTCGAGGACTTCTCCGATAACGTCAAGCTGTGGAAGTCCGTCACGGACGAGCCTCTCGCCGACTGAATCCTCCAAGGGGCCATGGCGCAATTGGTAGCGCACCTGCTTTGCAAGCAGGAGGTTACGAGTTCGAGTCCCATTGGCTCCACCATCACGAAACGGGCCGATCGCAATGAAAGAGTGCGCTCGGCCTGTTGTTCACGTCCTCAGCCTCTCCCGCCTCAGGCTTCCGAGATCGCGACGACGTGGCCGTCGGGGTCGAGGGCGTAGCCGACGGTCTCACCCCAGGCTCGCGGGCCGAGCGGTAACAGCGTCCGTCCCCCTGCGAGTTCGACGCGATGCAGCCAGGCGGCCGCATCGGGGCGGCGCAGGTAGAGCTCACACCGCTGTCCCTGCGAGGCAGACAGTTCAGGGATCATCGCGGCCATGTCATCGAAGGGCATGAGCCCCAAGGTGACGCCGCCAAGGTCGAATTCGGTCATCCCGGGGACGTCCAACGATGGAGTGTCCTCCAGCACCGCAGCATAGAAATCGCGGGCTCGTCCCTGGTCGGCGACGTAGAGAATGACGCTGTTGGCATGCATGACGGCAGTATCTGCGCAGCCTTCATCGGCGACAAGCCTCGTCCCGAATCCAGGCGTTTCGCTGCTGAGTTTTCATAGATTCGCTGTATGCGTTTCGTGGTTTCGCTGAGTCTCTGCCAGCAGTTCGACAGCTGCTCCTCGCGGCCGTGCTACCGTTTGCCCATGATCGCCTGACGCCCTCGGCCCTGCCGACACGCTTCCCCCTTTCCGCATCGATGCGTCCAGGAGCCCCCGTGCCCGCGATCACCCTCACTGAACTCAGCTTCTCCTACACCGCCGAGCCCCTCCTCGAAGGCGTCTCCCTCACCGTCGTCAACGGCGAACGCGCCTGCCTCATCGGGCCGAACGGCTGCGGCAAAACAACCCTCCTCAACATCGTCACCGGCGACCTCGTCCCGCGCAGCGGCTCAGCCGAAATCACGGGCGTCGAGGGCGGGGCGGCCGGCCTGCGCCGGGCCCCCGACGTCCTCACGATGACCGGGACCGTCGGCGACTACCTTGATGCTGCGACCGAGCCGATCCGTGCCCTCTCCTCCCGCTTCGACGAGGTGAACGCCGCCCTCGCCACCAGCCCGTCTCCCGCCGAAGAACGGCGCCTCGCCCGCGAATTCGACGAGCTCCTCGCCCGGATGGAAGCCGCCGACGTGTGGAGCCTCGACGCGCGCATCGAAGAGACCCTCGCCGGACTAGGCCTCAGCCTCCTCGCAGGCGAAGACGGGAAGGAGCGTGACCTGTCGACACTCTCACCCGGCCAGCGCGGCCGCCTCGAACTCGCCGCCACCCTGTTGGCCGCCCCATCCGTCCTCGTCCTCGACGAACCGACGAACCACCTCGACGCCGAAGCCGCGCGCTTCCTTTCCGCACTCCTCCGAGACTTCCACGGCCCGATCCTCTTCGCGAGCCACGACCGCGCCTTCATTGACGAGACCGCGACCGTCCTCCTCGACCTCGACACCGCGCCCTGGCAGGCACTCCTCACAGCCACGGGCGGAGGTGTCCTCCCGGGCGTCCAACGCTGCGCAGGCGGATACGCCGACTACCTCGAACGCAAAGCGGCGGCCCGAGCCGGACACGTCCAACTCCACGCCGCCCAGCAGGAGGAGAAGAAGCAGATCCGCGCCCACCGCCGCTCCGCCGAAGACATCAAAGAGGGCGGCATCCGACTCAAGGAAGCGAAGGGCAAAGAGAAGAAGTTCTTCGCCGACCGCGCCTCCAAAACAATGACCCGCAGGACCCGGGGCGACGACCGGAAGATGGAGGCCCTCACACACCGTGAGGTCCGCAAACCCCGCGAATACCTCCTCAGGATGGACCTCCCTCCCGTCGGCGAGGCGAGCGGAACACTCGCCCTCGCGATCCGGAAAGCGCATGTGCCCGGACGCCTCGCGCCGATCACCTGCGACCTGCGCGCCGGCGAGCACCTCCTCCTCACCGGCCCGAACGGCTCGGGCAAATCGACACTCCTCCAATGGATCGCGAGCAGCACGCCCCCGACACCGGATTCGACCGGGACCATCGATCCGGGAGGCCGCCTCGCCCTCGTCCCCCAGCGCCTCCCCGCCCCCGGCGACCCCGGCCTCGACCCCGAGACCTGGGAAGCGGGCATCGGGGAACTCGGCGCCGGGATCCTCCACCCCTCCATGTGGCACCGCCCGATCGCCGAACTCTCAGCGGGCAACCAGCGGCGCGTCCAACTCGCCCTCGCCGTCGCCGCATCCCCCGAGATCCTCATCGTTGACGAGCCGACGAACTACCTCGACCTCGACTCCATCGAAGCGCTCGAGGGCGCGCTCGCGGACTGGAACGGGACCCTCCTCGTCGCGAGCCACGACCGCTGGCTCCTCGACCACTGGGCGGGGGAGAGGATCGAGCTCGAGCCCGCGCGCTGAGGCGATGAGCGGGGTCCGCTCATGCCACGAGGTTGTTGAGGCGGAGACAGGGGTGGCAGCAACTCGGACTCTTCCTCGGTTCTCGGTGTCAACAATTCGAGCATTGATGCGAGTGGCCGTGTCTACAACTCGGACACCCCGACGAGGCGGCGCGTCGACAAGTCGGTCATCCGCTGCTGTATATCGACCTTCAGAGGGCCTCAGGGTCTTCCAAAGTCCGAGTTGTCGCCGAACCCCTGCCGCGCCCGAGGGGAGAGGGCTTGCGAAGGGACTGCGCGCCTATCCTGGGGACGATCCTCCCCTGCGAAAGGCCCCCCATGTCCCGCACTCTCATCGCCGCGCCCTTCTTCTCAGTCGACGGCGCCGCGTCGAACCCCCAACGAGTTCCAGTACGACTCCTTCGACGAAGGGCTCGGCGCCTTCATGACGCGAACCCTCGAACGGATCGACGAGGTGATCCTCGGCCGCGTCACCTACGAGATGTGGGCGCCCTACTGGTCGACCTTCTCCTCCGACGGCCCCGATCAGGCATACGCCGACTTCATCAACTCCGCGACGAAGCACGTCGTCTCGCGGACCCTCGCGCCCGAAGATCTCACCCTCGTCGTCCACCCGGCGATCGTCGGCGCCTCAGGGGGCGGCCCTTCGAGGGCGCGGCCCCGACCCGTCTGCGCCTCCTCAGCGTAGAGACGACGGAGAAGGGGAACATCCTCGCGACCTACGGGCCCTTCAAGGACTGAGGGCCCCGCCCTCGGACGCCGTCCCTGTGACGCACTCTTCACCTCGCGGGGCGGCACCGATCTGCGGTGGGCCCGGAATCGTGAGAGGGTGGAAGCACGGCGGAACCTCCGCCGAAATCATTCCGTCAACGAAAGGGAGCCGCATGGGAATCCTCGGCTACATCATCCTCGGCCTCGTCGTCGGCGCCATCGCGAAGGCCATCATGCCGGGTCGTGCGGGGGAGGGCTGGGGCTCGAACCTCGTCATCGGCGTCATCGGCGCGATCGTCGGCGGCTGGATCGGCAACTTCGTCTTCAACGTCGGCCTCGGCTCGTTCTGGAACCTCCGGACCTGGATCCTCTCGATCGTCGGTGCGATCGTCGTGCTCGCGATCTGGGGTGCGATCAAGGGCAGGAAGTGACCCTTCAGCGTTGAGGGGCGGCGGAAGGAGGGGTCCTTCCGCCGCCCTTTTGCTCATCCGGCGACGGGTTCATTCCGCCGAGGGAGCGGTTGATCCGACCGAGTGCGAGAAGGGCCGGCGACAAGTCGGGCATTGGTGCGGGTGGCCGTGTCTGCAAGTCGGACACCCCCACGAGGCGGTGCGTCGACAAGTCGGTCATCCGCTGCCGTATATCGACCTTCAGAGGGCGTCAGGTTCTTCCAAAGTCCGAGTTGTTGCCGGGGGTGCCTGGCCTGGTGTCCGAGTTGTTGCCGGGTGCCCTTCGCCCAGCGTCCGAGTCGCCGCCAGCGGAGGCCTCCGCGAGGCCCGAGTCGCCGCCAAAGCCCCCGCGCGCCCCGCGCAGCGTCGGACGGATGCGATGCAGGCCGATCGTTCCCACCCGCAGCAATGACTGAAGGATGAATCTGCGGGTCTCCGGGTCCATGCCCGCCAAGCGCGATCGGATCTCCGGGATGTTCCGCTGCCATGAATCCGCCAGATCATCGACCGTCGTGACCCCGGGAATCGTCACCAGCTCGTAGACCGCATTGATGAGGGCCTCCCGCTCCGCCTCGTCATGACGGGCCAACCACTCGGCGAGCGTCCCCTGAATATGCCTCGCATCGATGGTCAGGCCCTCAAGGCACTCGAAGTCCTCGCCGAGGATCACCCATGAGAACGGGTCGTGCTGCCAGGGGCCGACACGGGTCGAGCGCACGACGCCGTAAGGCACCGAATGGTCGAGGAACATCCCCACGACGGAGGACTGGGGAACGGTCATGTCGATCCGGTCGGCGATGGCGACGAATTCGGGACGCTCGAGCACGGATGGGAGGAAGCCGGGTCCATCATGCGAATACACCCGAAGAAGACGCTCTCCGAGGAGCTGCTGGTTGGCAGCGGCGGCTGCGATCGCAAGATTCCCGCCCTTCGAATGACCTCCGACGAGGATCCTCGCCCTCGTGTCCGACGCGACCCGCCGGAGATAGCGGGCCGCCGCCTCCTGCGCGGGCACAGGGAAACGGAAGGTCATGTTGAAGTCCTCCTTCCACCCGACGAGCGTGCGGTCGGTCCCGCGGAAGGCCACGTAGACGAGGTCGTCGCCGAGGATGTAGGTCGCAGCGGCGAACTGCATCTGCGCATCGGCATCGACCTCGTCGACGCAGCGGCACTGGACGAGGTCGCGGAATCGGGGGCTCGACCCCATCGCGAGGAGGAGGCGTTTCGACCTCTGCGGATCCCACAGGGGTGAGAAGTACGCGGGGAAGGCTTCAGCGCGCAGGAGCTCCTGGAAGCGCACTCCCTCGGCAGTCGCGGCCTCGGGAACGTCGCCGAGGACCCGCAAGTAGGAGGCCCAGGACAGGACGAGGGAATCGACCGGCGTGAAGGTTTCGAGGGCGAGCGGCTCGAAGGCGCGTTCGACGTAGTCGATGAGATCCTCGGTCTTGGCCACGGCTCCTCCTCGAATCGGGTCTGTGGAAAGACTAGGCCTGCGCGGATCGGGAGGTCTCGGGTATTGCCCGTCGCCCGGGGTTCAGCGGTCGGGTGGCGACAAGTCGGTCGGGGTCCGTCAGTCGGGTGGTAACAAGTCGGTCGGGACTCATCAGTCGGGTGGCAACAAGTCGGTCGGGACTCATCAGTCGGGTGGCAACAAGTCGGTCGGGACTCATCAGGCGGGTGGTGACAAGTCGGTCATTCTGGCCTGAAATGAGGGGCTTCGGGCCCAAAAAGGGCTCAAATGCTCGATTTGTCGCCGCAGGCAGTGCGGTGGGTGTCCGACTTGTTGTCAGGTTCGAAAGGTGGGTGTCCGACTTGTTGCCGGGCCTGAAAGGTGTCTGTCCGACTTGTTGCCGGGCCTGAAAGGTGTCTGTCCGACTTGTCGCCGGGTCCGAGAAGACTCCTGCTCGACCCGTCGCAGCAGTCGCGGAAACAGTTCAGGACGAGTGCGGCTGGAGGATCCCCGCCAGGACGAGCGACGCCCCCGCGCCGACCATCGCACCACCGACGACATCGCTCAACCAGTGGGCGCCCAAGTACACGCGAGTCGTGGCGATGAGGACGACGAGGCCGAGCGCCGCCAGGAGGATGAGCGCTCGTCGGACGGGCCTCGACCAGCGAACGAAGTCCTCGCGAACAGCCCCCCGCCCGGAAGCGCCACCCGTCCCGGCCGAAGCCCCCGCCGGGGATTCGCCTCGGACGGGCGGCCGCGTCCATGCGAAGCGCGAGATCATGAGGATCGCAGCCGACACGGCGAGCGCCGCCGCAGCGGTCGTGTGCCCGGACGGGTAGGAGTGAGAGAGTTCGACGACGATCCGTTCGGGAAGGGCCGGCCGCACCCTTTCGATGCCGTCCTTCGCAACGGCGGTGAAGGCCGAGGTGAGGGCCATCGACGCGGGGATGTACGCGCCGAACAGCGCGGAGCGTGACACGGCGCCGACGAGCGCACCGATGACGAGAGCCCCGATGACGGCGGTCGTCGGCGCGAAAAGGCCGGTCAGCGCCTCCATCACGGCAGTCGCGCCCGGACTCCGGTGGGCGACGAACCATTCGAGGACCCGCTGGTCGAGTTCCGCGATCGGCTTGAGCGTCACGAGGAGCCCGAGGACGAGGGCGACGAGGAGGAGGACGAGGCCGGAGGCGATGCGGATGGGCCCGAGGCTCACCTCGAAGGGCCTGAAGGCGGGGGGAGGCGGAGGATCGGAGGGGGCGTGAGCGCGTTCCTCGTCGCCCGGATGCGTGCGGCTCATCCGACCTCGCCGTCCACGTAGAACCAGCGCCCCGCCCTCCGCGCGAATCGCGAACGCTCCCGGAGGCTCCCGGCGCGGCCCTGATGATCCTGGAAGTACGCCTCGAATTCGACGACGCCCTCCTCATCGTCCGCGCCGCCCTGGGCGAGGGCGAGGATCCGCAGGCCCTCCCACGTGATCGTCGGATCGGAGAAGGGCGGGGCCGGCCGGGTCTTCGGATGCCAGGATCGGAACAGGTGGTCCTCGTCGCCCACCGCGAAGGCCGTGTAGCGCGACCTCATGAGCGCGAGGGCGGTGGGCGCGGGTTCGCCTTCGAGGAAGGGGAAGCAGCACGAGCCGAAGGGGGCGCCGGAACCGCAGGGGCACCCGTCCTCGGATCGTGGCATCTGGGCGTAGGGCATGGTCGCAGCCTATCGGCTCTCAGGCCTTAGCTTCGCACCCGCCTCAAGCGCGGATCCTTCTCGTTTGGACCTGGGCTTGCCTCCGCCTCAAGCGCGGATCACGAACGGCTGGACCCGGGCTTGCCCCGCCTCAAGCAGGGTCCGCACTCGCCCGGACCTCGACTCATACCCGCCCGGATCGTGGCTCACGCGGGCGCGGCGACGACGACCCCGCTCCTCGGACTCACTTCGATCCCGTCCTCGACGGAGCGACCCGAGAGGAGCTCGGTCCCCCTCACCCCGCGCACCCTCACCGAGGCGTCGGAGTGGTTGAGGAGGAAGAGGAAGTCCCCGCGCCGGCAGGCCTCCACGCCATCGGGGAGGCCCACCATCACGGGCGCGGCCCCCGCCCGCCCGGCGAGAAGGTCGAAGAGGGCACGCGCGGTGACATCGTCGAGATGACAGGCGAGATACCAGGCGGCTCCCCCTGAAGCGAACATGCGTCGCGTCAAGGCGGGCATCCCGGCGAGATCGGCTCCGCCTTCGGACTCATCGAAGACCGCGACCGCATCGACGTCGGGGGGCAGGCCGTCGGCCCGGGTGAAGGCGCGCGCCTCGCCCCCGGCATCGCCGCAGCCCCCGTTCTCCGCCCCGGCATCGGATCGGCCGTAGCCGACGAGCTCCTCCGCCCACATGCCGCATCGGGCGCGGGCGTCAGGACCGGCCAGCGCGCTGAGCCGATCGGCCAGATCTTCCGAGCAGATCCGAAGGCCGATCGAGGTGCACGCGGCAGGAGCGCCGACCGCCCTCGTGATGCGCGAAACCGCGGACGCCGGACCCGAAGGCGAATCGAAGTCCCCGCGCACGGGCCCCGTCAGAGCCGCATGATCGGCGACCGCGACGCCGAGGAGCCCCCGGGCGCTCCCGAGATACCCTCCGAGGATCGCATGAGCGGACTCGTCGACGACACCGCTCGGCCCGACGACGAGGACCTGGGCGCCGCCCTGCGCAGCGGCCGCAAGGGCGTCCGTGAGAGCGGGACGATCGATGAAGACGCCGGGGACGATGACGAGCGAATAGCCGGACAGATCCGCCTCGGGGCCCACCAGGTCCACCTGATACCCGGCCTCCCAGGCCGTGCGATGCCAGTGCCGGGCCAATGCGAAGAGGGGCTCCGCGGGCTCCTCAGTCGGACCGATCGAAGCGGCCCGCGCCCACTCCGACTCCCAGTCGACGACGATCGCGATCCCCGCCTCGGTCCGGGCGCCCACCACCGGTCCCAGCCGCGACAGGGCCCGACCGGTCTCAAGGACCTCGTCCCAGGTGCGCGAAACAGCGCCCGCGTGCGGGATCATCCCCGAGTGGAAGGTCTCCGCCCCCGCCCTCGACTGGCGCCACTGGAACTGGAGGACCGCATCGGCGCCATGGGCGAGCCGGGACAGCGACCACAGGAGGAACTGGCCGGGCCGCTTCGGCGAATTCCTCGACCGCCACTGGATCGCACCGGGGGCCTGCTCCATGAGGATCCACGGCGCCCCGCCGCCCAGGCCCCTCATGAGGTCGCCCGCGAAGGCGATCTCATGAGCCGCGAGGGGATCGGCCGGATCCGGGTAGGAGTCGTCCGCGACGACGTCCACGCACTCCGCCCACTTCCGGTAGTCGAGGACGGGGAAGGCGCCCATGAAGTTCGTCGTGATCGGGCGCGTCGAATGAGCGCGGATCACGGCGGCCTCGGCCTCGAAGAGGGAGCGGAAGGAGTCGTCCGTGAAGCGCCGCCAGTCCAGGACCTGCGAGGGGTTCGGGAAG
This sequence comes from Schaalia hyovaginalis, assembly GCF_014208035.1. Lineage (NCBI taxonomy): Bacteria > Bacillati > Actinomycetota > Actinomycetes > Actinomycetales > Actinomycetaceae > Schaalia > Schaalia hyovaginalis. The sequence continues at coordinate 183,600 of NZ_JACHMK010000001.1, forward strand.
CTCGGCATGGCCGAGGGCGGGCTCACCTGCGCGAAGGAGGTGTAGCGCTGCGACCAGAAGTCCGTCCCCCAGGCGCGGTTGAGGGCCTCGATCGACGAGTACCGGGCCTCGAGCCAGGCCCTGAAGGCCTCTTTCGACTCCTCGGAGAAGCACTCGCGGACATGGCAGGCGAACTCGTTGCCCACGTGCCACAGGACGAGCGCCGGATGATCCCCGAAACGGTCGGCCAGTCGATCGACGAGGGCGAGGGCGGCTGTGCGATAAGCGGTCGAGTTCGGGGAATACTGCTGACGGGACCCGAAGCCGAGGCGCACGCCGCGCGCATCGACCGGCAGGGACTCCGGATGGTTGAGGGCCATCCACACGGGAGGCGAGGCGGTCCCCGTCGCCAGATCCACCCCGATGCCCGCCGCGTGAAGACGGTCGAGGATCCCCTCGAGCCAGTCGAGCTCGTAGCGGCCCTCCTCCGGTTCGAGGCGCGACCAGGAGAAGACGCCGAGCGTCACCAGGGTGACGCCGGCCTCGCGCATCTTCGCGATGTCCTCGTCGAGGATCGCATCCGCATCTGCATCGGCGAACCACTGCTCGGGGTTCCAGTCGCCGCCGTAGGCGGGCGTCGTGAAACGGACGGAGCGGGGCCCTCGGCTCATCCGCGTCAGCCCTTCACCGAACCGGCCGCGAGACCCGCCTGCCAGTACCGCTGGAGCCCGAGGAACAGGGCGATGAGGGGCACGACCCCGAGGAGCGCGCCCATCATGACGGCCCCCTTCTCGGGGTTGAAGTAGCTCATCATGCCGTACAGGCCCAGGGTGACGGGCTTGATCTCCGGGGAGGAGACCATCATGAGGGGCAGGAGGAAGTTGTTCCAGGTCGCGACGAAGATGAAGAGGAAGATCGTCACCATCGCCGGCGCGAGGAGGCGCAGGACGATCGTGAAGAAGATCCTCGCCTCGGAGGCGCCGTCGATGCGGGCGGCCTCGATGAGCTCCTTCGGGACGGAGGAGTCGGCGTAGACGCGCCCGAGGAAGACGCCGAAGGGGGAGACGCACGAGGGGATGATGATCGCCCACATCGTGTTCGTCAGTCCGATCCCGTGGAACACGATGTACAGGGGGATCGTCAGCAGCGCGACCGGCATGAGGAGGCCGCCCATGATGAAGGCCATTGTGATGTTCTTGCCGGGGAAGGCGAACTTCGCGAGGGCGTAGCCCGCGGCGACGGAGACGAGCGTGCCGAAAGCCGCGGCGGTGCTCGAATAGAGGAGGGAATTGCCGACCCACCGCCAGAAGAGGCCCTGGGTCCAGCTCATGAGCTTCGAGTAGTTCTCGGTGAGCTGGATGTCGTCGGCGAACCAGAATCCGGGCGAGGAGACGAGGCCCGGATTCGACTTCGTCATCGAGAACATCACCCACACGATCGGGGCGAGGAAGTAGAGGAGGGTGACGACGAGGACGACGAGGGTGATCGTCCTGGCCGCAGTCGAGGGGGCGATCGACCTCGGCGGCATTCCCTCGGCGGAGGCGAGGTATTCGCGGCCGTCTGCGAGACGGGCCGTGCTCCGGCGCGAGCGGGCGGATGACGAGGTGCTCATCGGAGGGTCCTCCTCTGGGCGAAGGCGTAGATGACGGCGAGGGCTCCGGCGATGATCGCCATGAGGATCGAGATCGCGGAGGCGGGCCCGTCGCCGCCGGGCGAGATCTGCCCGAACATCGTGTAATAGGCCATCATCATCGGCGTGTAGCTCGTCCCCATCCACGTGTTCGAGGAGTACATGACCGAGGGCTCGTTGAACAGCTGAATCGTCCCGATGATCGACAGGAGCACGGCGAGCATCGCCGCGCCCGAGACCAGCGGGACCTTCACGTGCCGGACGATCTGCCAGCCGGAGGCGCCGTCGAGGCGGGCGGCCTCGTAGAGCTCGTGGGGGATCGCCTGGAGGGCCGCGAGGAAGATCAGCATGTTGTAGCCCGTGTAGGTCCAGGTCGTCATGTTCGCCATCGAGGCGAGGATCGGCCAGCCCTTCGCCATGAAATCCGGGTTGAGTCCGAGGGGGGCGAGCATCTGCGTGATCGGCGAGAGTTCGGGCGTGTAGATGTAGAGCCACACCATCGCAGCGACGATGCCGGGGATCGCGAAGGGCAGGAAGTTGCCGAGGCGGAAGATCGTGTTGTGCTTGACGAGGTAGGAATCGAGCACGAGGGCGAGGGCGAGGGCGGCGAGGATCATGACGGGGATCTGGAAGGCCGCGTAGACGATGACGCGCCCCATGCCCGACCAGAAGTCGGGATTCGTGGCCGCGTAGACGAAATTGTCGAATCCGACGAAGGTCGTCTTCAGGTCCCCGCCCCCGTAGAGGCCGCCGCCCTCGGCGACTTCGCGGTAGAAGGACTGGCGGATGGCGACGAGGATCGGAATGGCGAAGACGAGGAGGAAGAGCACGAAGAAGGGGGCCATGAAGGCCCAACCGGTCAGCGCCTCATGACGTTCGCGAGTTTTCCTGTTCCGCGGCGCCGGGGTCGATTTCGACATGGGTATCGCCTCGTGGATGTGGGGGTGGCAGGGGGGCGGCCGGGCGGCGTCGTTCGACTCCCGGCCCGAGCAAGGGGTCCCCCACGGGTGACGCAGGGGACCCCTTGCTCATGAGCGCGTCACTTGACGGAGAGTCCGCCGTCCTTCAGCGCCTTCACCGAGGTGTCCTGGGCGGCGGTGAAGACGTCGGCGACCTTGCCGGTGCCGGCTCCGGCGGCTGCGGCCGCCTGCTTCATCGGATCACCGAGGGTCGAGAAGAAGGGGATGTAGGGGAAGTCCTTCGAGAGGTTGGCGTTCGCAGTGCCGAGCTCGGCGAAGACGTCCTGGCCGCCGTAGAACTTCGAGAGCGACTCGGGGGTCTTCATCGGGGCGGTCGTCGTCGCGACGACGAGGCCCTGGGAGACGAGGGCGTCCACCTGCGTGTTCAGCCAGTTGTTGAACTCCATCGCCTCGGCGACGTGCGCGCAGCCCTTCGTCACGGCGACGCCGGAGCCCCCGTCGGGGCCGGTCTTCGCGCCCGCGCCGAAGTCGGGGAGCTGGGCGACGGCCCACTGGCCCTCGTTCGGGGTGCCCGCCATGTCGCCCGCGAGGAGCGGGGCCTCCCAGGCGGCGCCGATCGTGCCGATGAGCGACTGGTCGTTGAGGGCGGCCTTGAAGCCGTCGTTCCAGCGCTCGGTCACGAGGACGGACTTGTCGTCGAGCATCTGCTGCCAGAAATCGGCGACGACCTTCGAGGCGTCGGAATCGGCCGTGACGACCCAGTTGTCGCCCTCGGTCGAGTACCAGGTGCCGCCGGCGGCCGCGACCTGGGCGGAGAGGAAGTACTGGGCCTCATCGGGCTCGAAAGCCGCGATGTACTTGCCCTGGGCGGCGGCCGTCTTCGCGGCCTCCTGGAACTCGGCGAGCGTCGTGGGGGCCGTGATGCCGAGCTTGTCGAACTCCGCCTTGTTGTAGTAGTAGACGAGCGGCCCGGTGTCCTGCGGGAGGCCGACGACCGTTCCGCCGACGGACATGTTCGTGTAGGCGCCGGAGTAGTTGTCCTTGTACTTCTCGGCCTCGGCGGTGACGTCCTCGAGGAGGCCCTTGACGAAGACCTCGGGGACCTCGCCGTAGCCGACCTGCGCGAGGCATGCCGCCGCGCCCGCCTTGACGTCGGTTTCGAGCTTCTTGATGAGCTCCTGCGCCTTGCCGTCGAACTTCGTCGCCTTCACCTGGATGTCCGGGTGCTCCGCGTTCCACTGATCGGCGAGCTCGGAGATCTTCGTCATCCCCTCGCCGTCGGGCAGGCGGTGGATGTACTCGATGGTGATCGCTCCGCCGTCGCTCGCAGCGGCGCCGGATGCGCTCGCGTCCGTGCTCGAAGCGCCGTTCGAGCATCCTGCGAGGGCGAGTGAGGCGAGTGAGGCCGCCGCGATCGTCGCGGCGACACCGTTCTTCCTTCGGATCATTGGAATACTCCTCTTTGAGAACTCTCTGATCGTTTATGCTGGGATGCCAACGGAATAGAGCATAATTGAACGGGACAGTGCGGTCCACGCAACGACGCTCGATTTGGTTGCGCTCTGATTACGATCGCATGACGACCGGCCCCGAGAGGGGCGCACACGGGGAGGCGGTGCCATGCAACGGCACGAGCGGCTGACGAAACTCTTCGAGGTGATCCTTGAAGAGGAGAGCGTCACGGTCGACGAACTCGTCGCGCGCCTCGGCGTCTCGGCCGCGACCGTGCGCCGCGACCTCGACCACCTCGCGGGCCAGCAGCTCATCACCCGGACCCACGGGGGAGCCGTGGCCTCCCCTCACTCCTCCGACATCCCCATCCGCTACGGACCCGGCGCGAAGCTCAGCCAGGAGAAGCGGAGGATCGCCGCCTCCGCTGCGGACCAGGTCCGCCCAGGCGACATCATCGGCCTCAACGGCGGGACGACGACGACCGAGCTCGCCCGCGAACTCGCCGTGCGCGAAGAGCTCCGCGCGGAGGCCTCGGGCGAACAGGTCGTCATCGTCACGAACGCCGTCAACATCGCCACCGAACTCGCCGTGCGCCCGCACCTTAGGGTCGTCCTCACCGGCGGCGTCGTGCGATCCATGAGCTTCGAACTCGTCGGCCCCTTCGCCTCGCCCGTCATCGACTCCGTATCGATCGACACCCTCTTCCTCGGAGTCGACGCGCTCACCCCCAAGGGGGCCTTCACCGCCCACGACGGCGAGGCCGCGATCAACGGTCGACTCGCCGCCCAGGCCCGCAGGGTCGTCGTCATCGCCGACAGCACGAAGCTCCGGGCCCGCGCCTTCGCGAGGATCTGCCCCCTGTCCGAAATCGATCAGATCATCACCGACGACCGCGCGGACCCGCAGGCCGTCGCCCGCTTCCGCGAAGCGGGCATCGAAGTCGTCCTCGTCTAGCAGCGAAACCCATCCGACTATCCTCACACCGTGCCCGTCTCATCCGGGAGAAAGGGAGTATCCATGACCGAGAATCGCGCCGGGCGCCTCACCCTTCCCATCGAAACGGGGATCGACGAGGAGGTGCGGGCACTCGTCGAACGCCTCGGCGCCGACGCGGTCCGCAATTCCGACGGCACCTCCCTGCCCGACTGGGTGGACCGGGGATTCGCGAAGGTCTACTCCACCTACTTCCCCGCGCGCGGCGACGAGGAATGGGCGGACATGTCGGCCGGGGAGCGCATCCACCAGTACCTCCTCTCCGAACGGCGCACCGCCCCGCCCTCGGGCCCCCTCGTCATCGACGTCATGGAGGGATGGTTCCAAGCCCAGTTCCGGCCCGACACCGACTGCGAGGTCAAACGCTGGTGGCAGGTGATCGACCGGACCGCCGGCCGTGTCCTCGACCCCGAGGAATGGGAGGTCGAAACCGCAGGGCCGCGCCCCCTCGTCGATCCGGTGCCCCTTGTCGGCCCCCTCCCGGCCGACGCCGGCTCCGCCCTCGTCACCATCGCGCATCCCGAAGCGCTGCACGTCTACACGGTGTCCTTCCTCGCCGTGCAGATCTGGGACTCCACCCAGATGTACAACTACCTGACGAACGACTGGGCCCTGGACCCCTCGCGCGTCAAGGAGCGCCCCTACGACGTCGAATACCCCAGGACCTGGGCGCACGTGAAGGACGCTCTCGCGATCTGGCTCAAGCGCAACCCCCACGTCGACGTCGTCCGCTTCACGACCTTCTTCTACCACTTCACCCTGGCCTTCGATTCACGAGGGCGCGAGCGCTACGTCGACTGGTTCGGATACTCCGCCTCCGTGTCGGTGCCCGCGATGGAGGCCTTCGAGAAGGAGTACGGCTACGCCCTCACGGCCGAGGACTTCGTCGACGCCGGATGGTACAACTCGCCCTTCAGGCCGCTGAGCCCCCGTTTCCGCGATTGGATCGACTTCACGAGCCGACGCGTCGCCGACAAGGCCAAGACCCTCGTCGACATGACACACGAGGCCGGGCGCGAAGCCATGATGTTCCTCGGCGACAACTGGATCGGCATGGAGCCCTACGGGAAGCACTTCCCGGGCATCGGCATGGACGCCGTCGTCGGATCGGTCGGCTCGGCCGCGACCTGCCGCATGATCGCCGACATCCCCGGAGTGCGCTACACCGAGGGCCGATTCCTCCCCTACTTCTTCCCGGACGTCTTCCGCGAGGGAGGGAACCCCGTCGCAGAGGCGGAGGAATCCTGGCGCACCGCGCGCCGGGCGATCGTCCGCAAGCCCCTCGACCGGATCGGATACGGCGGCTACCTCTCCCTCGCGCTGAAGTTCCCCGACTTTATCGACCGCGTCGAAGCGATCGTCGCGGAATTCCGCTCCCTGCATTCAGCCTCCGGCGGGCAGCTCCCCGCGAACACGCGCGTGCGCGTCGGGGTGCTCAACGCCTGGGGCTCCCTGAGGACCTGGCAGACGCACATGGTCGCGCACGCCCTGTGGTACAAGCAGATCCACACCTACCTCGGCGTCATCGAATCCCTCGCCGGACTGCCCTTCTCGGTGGAGTTCATCTCCTTCGAGGACCTCGAATCCGACGCCTCCGCCCTCGACCGCATCGACGTCCTCATCAACGCGGGCGCGGCGAACACCTCCTTCTCCGGCGGACCCGCCTGGGCCTCCGAGAAGCTCCAGCACACGATCCGCGAATTCGTGTGGAACGGCGGCGGCTTCATCGGAATCGGCGAACCCACCGCATGGATCGGCGAGGCGGCGGACCGCGGATCGACGACCCCCGCATCCGGCACCGTCTTCACCCTGTCCGACGTGCTCGGCGTCGATAGGGAGATCTCCTGGTCCCTGTCCACCGATCGCTACCCGGAAGTCTCCCCCGAGCACTTCATCACCGAAGACCTCGGCGAGGAGTTCGCCTCGGGAGAAGACCCCGGCGACGTCGTCGCCCTCGGCGCCCGCATCCACCGCCTCGAGAAGGGCTCGGTGCGCCTGGCGACCCACGAGTACGGGGCGGGCCGCGCCGTCTACATGGCGGGACTGACGTGGTCGGCCGTCAACTCGCGCCTCCTCCACCGCGCGCTCATGTGGGCGGGAGGGGCCGAGGACGAGTGGGAATCCGTCCTCATCACCACGAACCCCCAGGTCGAGGTCGCGTGGTACCCCCAGGTGCGCCGCGCCTTCGTCTACAACGACTCCGACGAGCCGCAGGAGGCCCGCATCCTCGGATCGGGCCTCGTGGGCGGGGCCGAGGGCGCGCAGGACGAGGCGCGGATCGACATCGCGGTCTCGCTCGGAGCCGGCGAATCGAGCTGGCTCGACCTGTGATGCGGCGAAGGCGTCACCCGGACCCCGAATCGAATGCAGAACGACGACAATGGAGAAGCGTGATGGGCATCAGTGCTGACGATCTGACCAGGACCGCTGAGAGGTTCGCGCTCGAGGGCGAGATCATCTCGGTCGAGCCCTACGGGGACGGGCACATCAACTCGACCTTCCTCGTGACGACGAGCGAGCGCCGCTACATCCTCCAGGCGATGAACACGGACGTCTTCCCCGATCCTGCCGGACTCATCCGCAACATCCGCCTCGTCACGGATCACCTTCGCGAGCGCGGCCAGGAGACCCTCACCCTCGTGCCGACCCGCGAGGGCGAGCCCTTCCTCGCCGATTCCGAGGAATCCTTCCGCGTCTACCTGTTCATCGAAGACGCGGTGAGCTACAGCCGGGTCGAGAGCGCCGAAGTCTTCCGCAACTCCGGGCGGGCCTTCGGGCGCTTCCAGAAGCTCCTCGCCGACTTCGACGCATCGGAACTCGTCGAGGTGATCCCCGACTTCCACTGCACCCCCTCGCGCTACGCCGCCTTCAAACGGGCGGTCGAAGAGGACCCGATCGGCCGTGCGGCCGGCGTGCACGACGAGATCGAGTTCTTCACCGCGCGGGCGCCGGAGTACGCGCGCCTCGTCGATGCGCTGGCCGAGGGCGATCTGCCCCTGCGCGTCACGCACAACGACACGAAGCTCAACAACATCCTCATGGACGCCAAGACCGGCGAGGCGAAGGCGATCATCGACCTCGACACCGTGATGCCGGGCTCGATGCTCTACGACTTCGGCGATTCGATCCGCTTCGGCGCATCGACCGCGCTCGAGGACGAGCAGGACCTCTCGAAGGTCCACTTCTGCCTCGACTACTACCGCGCATACACCGACGGCTTCGTCAGCGCCGTCGCGGAGCAGATGACGGCGCTCGAGGCGGAACTGCTGCCCTTCGCGGCCAAGCTCATGACCCTCGAATGCGGCATGCGCTTCCTCGCCGACCACCTCGAGGGCGACACCTACTTCGCGACCGCCTACCCCGAGCACAACCTCGTGCGCGCGCGCACGCAGATCAGGCTCGTCGAGGAGATGGAAGAACAATGGGAGGAGATGATCCGGGTGACGCGTGAAACCGTGGAGGAGTATCAGGGGCGCCGGGCGCCCGAAGACGGGCAGGAGGACCCGATCCGCGACTTCTACGCGGTCGTCGATCGGCTCGTGAGCTACGCGAGGATCAACCTCCTGCTCGACGAGCGCGACGAGATCTACGTGCGCAACCGGATCTTCGCGCTCTTCGGATTGAACTCCTACGCGCCCACGGGGAGCCTCTCGCAGGACACGGCGCCCGATGAACTGCTCGACGAGTTCGCGAAGGCCGGCCTCGCCGCCGGGCTCTTCGACGAGTCCGAGGCCGCCCACTACTGCGACCGGGTGATGGGGATCTGCTCGCTCGCGCCCTCGGGCCTCCAGGACGCCTACGCCCGCATCCTCGAAGAGGCGGGCGGCACCGACGCGATGTCCTGGCTCTACCACTACTCGGTGGCCAACGGATACGTGAAGCGCGCCCTCCTCGACCGCAACCCGCGCTTCGAAACGCCCGAAGGGCTGATCGTCACGATCAACCTCGCCAAGCCGGAGTTCAAGGACGCGAAGAAGGCCGCCGCCGGCAACGCCGTCTCCGGCGGCTACCCGAAGTGCACGATCTGCCGCGACAACGAGGGATTCGCGGGGCGCGACAAGTTCACCGTGCGCACGGTGCCCGTGAAGGTGGGCGATCAGGAATGGTTCTGGCAGTTCTCCCCCTACGGGTACTTCAACGAGCACGGAATTGCCGTCAACACCGAGCACACCCCGATGCACGTCGACCGGGCCGCATTCACGAGGCTCATGGACTTCGTCGACGTCTTCCCCGGCTACTTCATCGGTTCGAACGCCGCCCTCACCCGCATCGGCGGATCCGTCCTCGCCCACGACCACTATCAGGGCGGCGGCGAAGTCCTCCCGATGCAGAAGGCGGGCGCCTACGCCGCCCTCACGGTCGACGGCTTCCCCGAAGCGAGGGTCGAGGTCCTCGACTGGTTCAACACGGCCATCCGCGTCGTCTCGCCCCGCCGCTCCGACATCGAGGAGATCTCCGACAGGATCCGCCGGGCCTGGGTGGCCTTCACGGATCCCGAGCGCGGCATCATCGCCGAGGACGAGGAGGGCATCCACTCGGCCGTCTCGCCCACCTGCGTCAAGACCGATCGCGGATACGAGATGTCGATCATCCTGCGCTCGAACATCACGAGCGAGCGCTACCCCGACGGCGTCTTCCACGCCCACCCCGAGTTCTTCCCGATCAAACAGGAATCGATCGGCCTCATCGAGGCCCAGGGCCTGTTCATCCTCCCCGGACGCCTCGTCGCTCAGCTCGGCGCCCTCGAGGACGCCCTCGTCGAAGGGCGCGGCCTGCCCGAGGAACTCGCCGAATTCGAGCTCGTGTTCAGCGAGCTCGCCGAGCGCGTCCCGGCCTCGCCGACCCGCGAGGAGGTCCGCCGGGCCGTCCGCGACGAGCTCGGAAGCGTGTGCGCGCGGATCCTCGACAACACCGCGGTCTTCAAGGACAAGCGCGAAACCGTCGAATTCCTCGTCGGCCTCGGCTTCACGCCCGCCGAGGCGGTGCGGTGACGGGCCCTGCGCTCATGAAGGGCGCTACTCGCCGGTGAGGGGGGCCGGGGTCCAGCCGCGCGAGCGCCAGAGCCGCTCCAGGGCCGCCGCCCGAGCCGCGAAGGACTCCCACCTGCCGACCCCGGACCCGCACCAGGCGACCTCCGCGACGGCGGCGAGCCTGGGGAGGAGCATCTGGCCGAGATCGCCCTCGGTCAGGAGCGTCTCCGTCCACAGGCACGCCTCGACGCCTTCGATCGCCTCGGCGGGAGCCCCCGGGACCACCTGCTCGGGATCCCATTCGAGCGCCCGGCGCGCCGACACGACGCCCATCCAGTCCAAGCCGATGCGCTCGCCCTCGACCTGCTTCATGTCGAGGTAGACGCGGTCGGCCGGCGAAAGGACGATCCGCGCGCCCCGCTTCGCGGCCTCGGCGACATCCGTCGAGGACAGGCGCGGATCCCAGACCTGGACGAGGTCGCCCCCGCCCATGAGGGGCGCCGCCTCCTGCCAGGCGAAGGCGCGCAGCCCCTTCCCGTGGACGAGCCCGAGCGCCCTCGTCACGAGGGCCTCGTATTCCGAGCGCTCCGTCGAGAAGCACTCGTCGCCGCCGATGTGGAGGCCGTGGGCGCTCAGGGGCGCGAGGGCGGACACGACCTCGGTGAGGAAGCGCTCCGTGTCGGGCGCGCCGGTCGACAGGCTCGAGAAGCCGACCTCGGCGCCCGTGTACGCCGGCGGAGTCCGCCCGTCGGGATTGAGCCCGGGCATCGCGTGCAGCGCGGCGTTCGTGTGCCCGGGCAGATCGACCTCGGGGACGAGGGCGATCCCGAGCTCCTCGGCGCGTGCGGACAGGGCCGCGAGCTCATCGAGGCCGAGCCACCCCTCGGCGAGGCCCCCGCCGCGCTCGGCCGCTTCGACGCCGCCGACCGCGCCCTCGCCGGATTCGCGCACGAGCTCGGGGAGGGCGGGGATGTCGATCCGCCACGCCTGGTCGTCGGTGAGATGCAGGTGGAGGACGTTGAGCGCGAGATCGGCCATGAGGTCCATGACGCGAAGGATCGTCGAGGGCCCGAAGTAGTGCCGCACGATGTCGAGGTGGAGGCCGCGATGCCGGTGCTTCGGGAAATCGACGAGGACGAGATCCGGGACGGGCGAGGCCGGATCGGCGCAGGCGGACAGCACGGCGAGCCTGCGGCGCGCCCTCGACTCGCCGAGGGCGGTGGAGGCGCTGATGAGCGCGCGGCCCGAGGAGATCTCGATCCGGTGCGCCTCCTCGATCCTCCACTCCTCGAGGTCGTCGGGAAGGCCGAGCCTCGCCGGGTCGGCGCGCCTCGAGTCGATCACGAGGTCCTTCCACAGGGCCGGAGCCCCGGGCCCGGTGCGCGTCGGGCGCAGGGCGAGGCAGATCGGCGCGGGCACGAGGCCGTCGAGCGGGGCAACGGGGATCATGAGGACATTCTTCCCGATCCGGGGGCGACGCCTACGCCCAATGCTCGACGATTCTCGCATTCGTCCGGATGCCCCCGCGGTTCTGAGCGCGCGCGGCGACGAAGATCGACGAATTGGCCCTCATCCGCAGATCCACGACCCGGGCCGGACCCACGGCGCGATTCCACGCGGATTCGAATCGCATCGGCCTCCTTCGTGGTGCCGAGGGCCGCGGGAACCGCGAGATAGTGGCTCCGCGAGCTCATCGCGGCGTTCACGAGGACGATGCCCAGATCCAGGGACCACCGCAGAGGACCCGGGAGGTGAGCGGGGGAACTCCGCTCGATCTCGGGCATCGGGCCCAGGATGATGACGTGGCGGGGCCTGCCAAGGCCGATGGGCGTGAAGAGCTCTGCGAGGCACTGGTGAAGGAGGGCCTTTTCCCGGGCCGATCCGGCGGAGAACTCGATGCGGAGGCGAGAGCCCTCTTCGACGAGGATGGACGCGGGGTCGATCGCCCCGGACACCGAGTCCTGAAGGGCCTGAAGGACGGCCCGGGCGCCCCGGTGGTAGAGGGCGACAGGATGAGAACGGGTCCTCCAGAGGAAGAGCGTCTCCTTGAGCGCGGGGATCCCGATCCCGAAGAGGAGGAACAGCGCCGTGAGGACGAGGAGCGCGATGAGGACGAACGGCGCGGGGAGCCCTTGGGCGGGGCCCATTCGCACGAGCACCGAGACCGCGAAGGCGACGGCCGACAAGAGCAGGGCGACGGCGCCCAGGAGGACGCTGAGCGGCGTGTTCGAGCTCTCGAAGGCGAAACGGGCGTCCTCGCGCAGCTTGACCCCCGATCGGATGCGCGCCGACGCGGTCGTCCCGAGATGCCACAGGCGGTGGCTCTCGGCGCGCGGCGGGATGGCCTTCCTCGTGCGCTCATTGAGGTCGCAGACGGGATCCTTGAGCGGGGAGGGCGCGCTCAGGATCTCGCGCTGAACCGGGTCGAGGATCGCATCGATGCCCCGGGTGATCGTCCCCTCGGGATCCGCCGCGTCGCGGCTGGGCCCCCACAGGTGCTCGGCCTTGATCCGCAGGCGCGCGTATTCGCGAGAGTCCGGGACCAGGGAATTCGAGGAGGGAAGGCACGCGATGATCCAGTTGTGCGCGGCTTTCCCGGGCCATGCGGGATCGAGGCGGAGCGTCCTGCCGTGCAGCTGCTGGGCGGCCGTGGAGGTCGTCACCGTCGTGAGATCGATGAGGGTGTTGAGCGAGGGGCATTCCCATCCTTCGGCGAGGAGCCCGCGCGTCCCGACGACGAGCCGCACGATCCCCACCTCGACGTCCTCGGCGAGAAGCCGCAAATGCGAAGCCGTGATGAGGACCGGGTGCATCGAGCGCGCGAGAGGATCGTTGCTGAGGAGGGTGAAGCAGCGCAGGGCGCCCCCGCGCGCGGTCCCGGAGCCCTGCGCCCCGGCGAGGGCCGAACGGTCGTCGTGCTGCGCGAGATCGGCCACGACCGCCGCTCTCAGGCCCTCGCCCAGGGACTCGTTCTCGAGGGCGAGGATGTCCAGAACGGCCCGGTCCTTCGACTCCGAGCGCGACAGGACCGCGTCGATCGGATCCTTGCCCCTGCGGATCCCCCGGTCGGTGAGGTGGTATCCGAACGCCAGCAGGAGGCGCTTGCGCTCTCGCCACTCCTGAGCGCGCCCCTCGTCCGGGAGGAGACGGGTCAGGGCGTGACGCGCGAGCAGGAGGAGGCGATCGTCGAGGCTCGGCGCTGTGGTGTCGGGCAGGCGCCGGACGATCTCGGGGTCGATCGCCGCGCCCTCCTCGTCGAGCCGGACGAGCATCCTCCCGGCGGCCAGGGCGAGGAAGGGGTCGGAGTCGAAGGCCCGCCGCATCCTCTCGTCGAGGGAGGGGGGAGTCGCCCCGCCCTCGTCCTCGGGATCGGGCTCGGGGGCGATCAGGCACTCGTGGAGGAAGGCGAGCTCCTCGGGAGCGGCGAACGCGCCCGCGAGGGCGCGTTCGAGCATGCGCTCGTGGCGCTCGATGAAACGGTGCTCCTTAGGGGTCGCGCGGGTGAACCACGCCCACGTGCGCACGGGCGCGAGGTCGCCCGCGCGGATCACGGCGGGAGTCGGGACCTCGTAGTCCACTTCGCCGAGGAGGCCCGTGTAATTCTGCTCCTCGGCGGGGCTGGCGGGATCGGGCGGAGTGGCCGTGAGGCCGATGAGGAGCGGGTCGCCGTCCGCCTCCTCGATCTTCGAGCTCAGGAGGTGGAGGACCAGCGCCCAATGATCGAGGAGGTGATGGCACTCGTCGAGGACGATCGTGCGGACGCCCGCGCGGATGAGCCCCTCGATGAGGGCCAGCGCTCGCGGGTGCAGGGTCTGTTCGAGAACCCTCGGGTCGAGGGAGCGGAGGTTCTTCCGGATCGCGTTCGCCCGCGAACGAATGCCCTTCGAATACTCCTTCGGATTCGAGTCCTGGAGCTCCTCGAGCCAGGCGAGCGCGCGCTCGCGATCCGACCAGGAGCGCTCCATCTCCTCGATCCACTGCTCACGGGCCGCATCGGCGAAAGGGGAGGAGGAATCGACGACGCTCAGGCGCTGATAGGTCATGATGTTGAGGTCGCCGACCTCATCGGAGTCGACGAGCATCTGCGGATCCTCGGCCGCCCCCTCGCCGATCCCGAAGCGCTCCCGCGCGGTATTCGCCCACTGATCCCGGATGACGCTCGTAGGGGCGAGGATGAGCGCGCGACGGCCGTCGTGAACGGCGAGCAGCAGGCCGAGGATCGTCTTGCCGGATCCGGGGGGCGCGACGAGGTGGAAGGAACGATCCCCCTCGCCGCATCCGCCGCGCCAGTCCTCGCGTCCGAGGGCGTCGAGGACCGCGGCCTGGTAGTCGCGGGGCTCCCCTCGGAACCTTGCATCGGACAGAGGACGGGGGTTCTCGGCGCTCACGGGGGGGGGGTATTCTTCCCGGCCCCGGCTCAATGGGCAAAGCCCACGCCGACGAGGGCGGTGAGGCCGACGATGAGGGTGGACGCGGCCGCGAGCACGAAGGGCCGGGGACCCACCTTCGCGAAGTCCCTCAGTCGCACCCCGGTGCCGAGGGCGAACATCGCGGAGGCGAGCAGAGCGGTCTGAAGGATCTTGAGGGGCGCCAGGGCGCTCGCGGGCACGACCCCCAGCCAGCGGATGAGCACCATGAGGATGAAGCCCCCGACGAAGGCCGGCATGATCGGCGGGAGCGTCCCGCCCTCTGCGCCCATCCCGGGAAGCTCCCGGCCTGCGCGGATCGCGTGGCGGCGCCACAGCGAGATGCCCGCCATCACGGGGGCGAGCATGAGCACGCGGGCGAGTTTGACGACGACGGCCCCGGCCAGCGCCTCCTCGCCGAGGGCGCCTCCGATGGCGACGACCTGGGCGACTTCATGAGTGGAGGCCCCCGCCCACAGGCCGGTCGTCAGGGGGTCGAAGCCGATGAGGGCGCCCAGGATCGGGACGATCGGGATCATCAGCGTCCCGAAGATGACGACGAGGCCGACCGCCGTCACCACCTCCTCGCGCTCCTTCGTCTCGATGACGCCGTCGACCGCGGCGACGGCCGCGGCGCCGCAGATCGAGAAGCCCCCGGCGACCAGCAGGGTCTGCGTGAGCGAGAGGCGCATCGCGCGTCCGATGAGGAGCGTCGATCCCATGCCCGCGGCGACGACCGCGACGACGATGAGGATCATCCCGGCTCCGAGGGCGACGATGTCGGAGACGATGAGCTGGAGGCCGAGGAGCACGACGCCGACCCTCAGGAGGCGCTTCGCGGCGAAGGCGAGCCCCGGTTCGAGGGAGGCGGGGAGGGGGAGCGCATTGCGGGCGACGACCCCGAGGAGGATGGCGACGAGCATCGCCGAGAGGATCGGGACGAAGGAGTTGACGAGCAACGAGATCCCGACTGCGAGGAAGGAGACGAGGACTCCGGGGAGGAGACGGGTCCATGAAGGGGCGGACTTCGGTGCGCTCACTGGAGAGGTCATGCCCCCACTGTAGGAATGGAGCCCGCCCGGCCCTGGGACCTCGGGCCGGGGTCGAGGGCGGGGGAGGCCGGCTGTGCGCGGCGGGACTCGGGAGGCCTCCCGCCCCCCGAGTCCCGCCGAGGCGTCAGTCGCCCGCGGCGGCGAGCCAGCGCTCGGCGTCGAGCGCCGCACGGCAGCCCGACCCGGCCGCCGTGATCGCCTGCCGGTAGGTGTGATCGACTGCATCGCCGCAGGCGAAGACCCCCGGGATGTTCGTGCGCGTCGAAGGCTCTGCCACCGTGATGTAACCGGCCTCGTCGAGGTCGACCTCGGACTTGAGGAAGTCCGTGCGGGGGAGGTGGCCGATCGCGACGAAGACGCCGTCGAGCGGCAGCACCCGCTCGGAGCCGTCGACGGTCGAGGACAGGCGCAGGCCCGTCACGGAGCCCTCGCCGAGGACCTCTTCGACCACCGAGTTCCACGCGAACTCGATCTTCGGATTCGACATGGCGCGCTCGGCCATGACCTTCGAGGCGCGCAGCTCGTCGCGCCGGTGGACGACGGTGACCTTCGAGGCGAAGTTCGTGAGGAAGGTGGCCTCCTCCATCGCGGAGTCGCCGCCTCCGACGACCGCCAGCTCCTTGTCCTTGAAGAAGAAGCCGTCGCAGGTCGCGCAGTAGGAGACGCCGTGTCCGGAGAGGCGGTCCTCGCCGGGGACGTCCATGCGGCGGTATTCGGAACCGGTCGCCAGGATGACGGCCTTCGCGTAGAGCAGCTCGTCGTCGACGGCGAGGACCTTGACGCTTCCGGAGAGATTGACCGCGGTGACGTCCTCGTAGCGGATGTCCGCGCCGAACTTCTCGGCCTGCTCGGCCATGCGCCCCATGAGGTCCGGACCCTGAACGCCCTCGGGGAAACCGGGGAAGTTCTCGACCTCGGTCGTGTTCATGAGGGCCCCGCCGGCGGTGATAGCACCCGCCAGGACGACGGGCTTCAGGCCCGCTCGAGCCGTGTAGATCGCCGCCGTGTAGCCCGCCGGGCCCGACCCGACGATGACGACCTCGTGGATCTGAGCGTCGTCGGGAACATTGCCGGAAGGACGCGCGGCAACGGCCTGGGCCGTCTCCTCAGCGGGAAGCTCGACGGAGCGGAGAAGATCCGGGAATGGAGTGAAGGACATGGGGATCCAATCTTGGTTCGGTCGTGAGCGGCCCAGACTCACTGACAGGGCTCATTGGACGGAGAGCTCGCTCACCCACGCCCACGGACGGCCGTCGACCGAGGTCGGCATCACCCTGAAGCTCAGGGCGATGGCGCCGGCCTCCGTGGGTTCGGGCAGGGAGATCACCGTTGATTCTGACAACGCAGAAGTCGCGAGTTCTGTTCCGCCCCGGGGGTTGGAAGGATCGGTGACATTGCGCACGACGACCTCTCCGCCCTGAGTCGAGGGATCCATCTGGAGCGTCACACCCGAAACGAGGGCCGGCCCCTCCAGGTTCACGACGATCGTCACCGTCGCATTCTCATCGAATACGTTGATGTCGAAGTAGCGGGACCTCCATGAGGTCTCGGGATTCTGGTCGATCATGTTGACGGCGAGATCCGGATGGTCGCCGTCGTCGTTGTTCCAGGAGAGCACCGACACCGAGGAGATCATGGGGGCCGCGCTCGCGGCTTCGCCGTCGAGCGCCGACTGGGCGCTCTGAGCGCCGCCCGACTGCGCATCGACGATCGACTGGGCGATGTCGAGATCCGTCACGGGCGACAGGGCCGTGCCGACCGCCCACACGGCGGCGGCGACGGTGAGCGCCGCAGCGAGAATCAGCGTCGGCTTCGTCGGATCGATCAAACGGCGCTCCCGGTCCGTGCGATCGGGCTCCGGGCTCGCAGGGGGGTGCGCGCCCCCGTCGGGGTTCGGGGTCGTGAGGAGCTCCTCGGCCGAAGCGCGGATCTTCGCCGCTCCCGCGCTCGAAGGCGCGAGGACGGCGTCGAAGCCCGAGGGCCCGGTCGGCGCCACGGGGATGCCGGCGCCCGCCACGGGGGCGGGGATCCTGCTCGCAGCGGCCTCCTCGACGGCGGGGGATTCGCCGTCAGCCGCAAAGGCCGCAGCCCCCTCGTCTTCAAGGGCGGCCCCGGCGGTGAGATCGGGCGAGTCCCCGGCGGGGGCGTCACCCTCGGCGGCCCCGGCGGCCCCGGCCTCGGGCGCCTCAGCGCCGGCGACGGATCGGGCCGCGGCGAAATGCGCCTTCACCTTCTCCGCCGAGGCGACGGCCGCCGCTGAAACGGCCGTGAGCCACGCGCGGGTCCTCCCCGTGATCGCATTCTCCTCGGCATGGGAGGGCACGGCGTCATGATCCGATTCGCCCGGCTCTTCGGCTTCACCCTCCTGAGACGTGAGGATCTCCTCGAAAGAGGGGAGAGGGGCCTCATCCTGGTTCGTCTCGGAGTCGGTCTCGGCGAGGGAGCGGAAGACGCCGCCGAGCTCGCGAGGCTCTTCACCTTCGTCAGCGTGCTCGGAAGCCGTGGCATCATCGGCCGCCTCCGCATCGGAGGTCGGAACGGGAGAGGGCGACTCGTCGTTCTCGAACTTCTCATCCTCGTCCATGGGCCCCCCAGAATCGCTGTCGGTGTCTTCGCCCATTATCTCCGCCGTTTCCCCGTTCCCCGTGATCGGCGCGGCGAGAACACGGCGAAGGGGCTCGGGGACGCGGAGCCGGGCGAGGAGCGGCGCAATCGTCCGACCGGAGTCCGAAGGGGATAGGAAGCGGAGTACAACCATGTAGACGAGGGAGGCGATGATCGAGACAAGAACGACTTTGAGGCTCGCGACCCCAAAGCGGGCGGCGGTCGAGGCGAGCTTCGTGTGGACGCCGACGAAGCGGAGGATCATGAAGGCGACGCCGCCCGCGATGAGAGCGCTCCCGAGGAAGTTCGAGTAGGAACGGAGGAGAGCGATACGGTCGACGAAGGGGTTACGGCGTGCGACCCACATGACGGCGATGATGCCCTGAACGAGGCGGCAAGCGGTTTCGCCGAGCGCGGCCCCGACAACCCACCACTTCGCGCCCGTCAGCGCGTACATCGACCAGCCGACGACGACTTGGAGGATCGTAGGACCGATTCCCATGAGGAAGACGGGCTTGATGTCCTCATAGGCGAAGAAAACTCGCTGGCTCATGAGGACCATGCCGGTCGAGGCGACTCCCGGTATGAGTGCGACGAGAATCCATGCGTACGCGGAGACGACGTCTTGGTTCCTCGTCGAGTAAAGGACCATCTGCATCATGGGGACTGAGGCCGCCATGAGGATCGCAGTCGCGAGGAGCGTGAGGGAGGTGATCGTCCGGACCCCAAGATCGTAGTTTGCTGCGACGCTGCGATCGTCGCGATCCGCGACGGACTCAGCCATGCGTGTGAAGATCGCCGTCGTGAGGGAGACAGTGATGAGCGACTGCGGCACCATGAAGATCATGAAGGCCGTCGCATAGGCGTTGATGCCGACGACGTCGAAGACATCGTGCGTCTTCGCGTAGGAATCGGCCAGAGACGCCAGGTTGTTCGTCGACAGGATCCCGATCTGCGACACCATGAGGGTCGCGAAGGTCCAGCCCGCCACTTTGGAGGCCGAGCGGAAGGACGTTCCGCGGAAATGGAAATCGGGGCGGAACCTGATGCCGGCGCGGCGCATCGGGATGAGGAGGACCAGCGCCTGGGCGATCACGCCGAGGGTCGCGGATCCGCCGAGGACCCAGAACTGGGTGCTCGTGAAGTCCGCGATCTCGATCCTGCCGTCGGTGGTCCCCCAGAGGAGGAAGAAGGCCGTGAGGCCCGCGATGCCGATGACGTTGTTGACGACGGGCGCCCACATGTACGGGCCGAAGACGCGGCGCGCGTTGAGCAGTTCGCCGAGCAGGTTGTACAGGCCGTAGAAGAACAGCTGGGGCAGGCACAGGAGGGCGAAGAGGATGGCGAGCGCCCGGATCTCCGCGTCGTATCCCGCGGCGGTGATGACGACGAGGAGCGGGGCGGCGATCATCGAGACCACGGTGATGGCGAAGAGGATGACCCCCGCCAGGGTGAGGAGGCGATTGATGTAGGTCTCCCCGCCGTACTTGCGCTTGAGCGCGCCGACGATCTGCGGGACCAGAACGGCGTCGAAGACGCCGGAGGCGAGGATGTTGAACACCGTGTTCGGCAGGGTGTTCGCCGTCTGGAACGCCGCTGCGACACCGCCGCCGGCCGAACCGATCACGGCGAGGAGCATCATCGAACGGACGAGGCCGAGGATCCTCGACACCAGGGTCCCGGACGCCATCAGCGCGCTCGCTCGGAGGAGCGAGTGCTGTTTCGGCTGAGCGGGCTCGCCCGTGGGAGCGGAAGAGGCGTCATTCGGTGGATTCATCTATGCATCTTCCCCTGGTGCGTTCATAGCGCGTCCGTGGGCGCGATTCAGCTTCGAGCGGACTGTTCTCACGAGACCGACGACGAACAGCACGGCGAGGGCCGATGCCGCGGTGACGGTCAGCGCGTCCTCCCAGCTGGCCCGCATCCTCACGAGAATCGGGGGCGAATCCGTGAGGGGCGCGCCGTCGGGAGTCGAAATGTCGTAGGTGACCTCGATGTTCCCCGAACCGATCGCCGTCACGGGGACCCCGACCGAGGTCACCGACTGCGCCTTCAGGGTGGCTCGAGTCGTGGAGGTGACCTCCAGGCGCGGGTCGGAGGGGACGATCGAGACGAGGACGTCCACGTCCCATTCGAGATCGTTGCGGACCCGGACGGGGAACTCCGCGGACTTGTTGATGAGGTTGACCGCATCGGAGGGGGTCGCCGACACCTGCGAGCGCAGCCAGGCGACGTCTGCGCGGATGGCGTTCGCCCTCGTGCGCTGCTCCTGCGCGGGGACCGCCGCGGACAGGGCGGGGAGCGCGTCGCCGATCGAGGCGAACACCGCTTCGGGATCGGAGGCGGCCGTGGCGAGATGACCGAGGGAGGCCAAAGAATCCGTCACGGTCGCCACGGCCTCCGCCGAGGCCTCGGGAACGGCCCCCGCATCCGCTGCGAGGCGCTCCACGTCGCTCGCTTCGGAGGCGGCCGCCTCCTGGAAGGAGATCGGAGCGACCCAACGCGCATTGAGAAGCGAGTTCAGGCGCTGCGCCAAGCGCTCGGTCGGGGCCTCGGTGCGCGAGGCGGCGAGGAAGAGGGTCCGCGAAGCGCTCGGGCGTTCCCTCGTGATGATCGCGGTGAGCGCGGCGAGCCCCTGCTCGGCATCGAGCTCGTCGGCCTTGTTCGTCGTCGCCCAGTTGAGGAGCTCGTTGAGCTGCGTGTGCGGTGCGAGCACCGTGCTCCCCGAACCGGCGCTCCCCGTTGCGGGGTCGACCTTCATGACCGAGGAGGGCGTGAAGTCGAGGATCTGAACGGGGGAGAGCGCCCCCTCGGGCGCGATCGTCACCCTGTCCGCGAACGCCCCGAGCGCCTGAGTCCCGAAGAGCTCCCCGCGCGGCCACGACACGTTCTTCACGATCGAGGGGCGGTGGGCGCCGTCCTCGGCCGGAGACGACTCCTCCGAGGGGGAGGCGCTCTGGGGGCCCGCACCCGATTCCGCGCCCTCGCCCTCGGCAGCGCCGCCCCCTAAGACGGCCGAGAGCGCCCCGGGAGAGGCGGGGAAGGCGTCGATCGAAGCGAGCGCCTCATCGAGCAGGTCCTCCGCGCCGGTCGCGGCGAGGGTCGCCAGGCACGCGTCGCCCTCGGGCAGGGCGACGATCTCCGATGCCGCTCCGTAGAGGGAATCGACGAACTGCGCATCGTTCGCGGCGGCTTCGGCCTCAGCCCGCGACACGCCCGATTGCGCACTCTCCTCGTCGGCGCCGGCCCGGGGGGCCGGCAGTACCCGCGCATCCATTGCGAGGGTTGCGCCGGGGGTCTTCGCGATCTGGAGGACCGCGCGGCGCCCGGCCTCACCTCCGCGGGTGTTCTGCGAGGTCCAGGGGATGAGCGCATTCACCCGGGTCTGCTCGATCGGCTGGGAGGTGTCCCAGATCAACAAGGAGCGGTCCCGGCCGGAGGCCTCCTGGGACGAGCTGGACACGGTGAGCGTCCTCGGACCCCACGAGGCCGGGAAGCCGAGGGGCAGGTAGTCGATCGGCACGCGGAACTCGAAGGGGGACTCGGCCCCGGGCTCGAGCTGCATCCCCAGGACCTGCGTCGACACCGTGACCTCCCACGGGGAGGGCGAGGAGAGCTCGGATTCGAGGGCCGCTACGGAGACCGGCGTCCAGGCCCCGACCGAGAGTTCGAGCACCGGGGCCGGAAGGGCGGACGAGCCCGTGTTCTTCACGCTTCCGGCGACCAGGAGCTCGTTCTCGGCCGTGAGGATCCGAGGCGCGACCTCGTTGATGGACACCTCGAGGCCGTTCGATTGGGCCGCCCCCGCGAAGAGGGATGCAGGTGCGGATGCGGGTTCCTCGGCGGCCGCGTGAAGAGCGCGCGCTTCCTCCGGGGCGGCGAGGGCGGGGCCCGTCGGCGTCAGCGCGAAACCCGTGGCGCACGCCGCGGTCAGGGCCGAGGCGCCGAGAACGAGAATGCGTGTGAGGACGTGAGCGCGCGACATTCACGTGCCCTTGTACAAGAGGTCGAGGGCGATCTGGACGATCCTGCGCTCATTGGGGTAGGCGAGGCGATGCGCGACGGTGTTCAGGCGCATCCAGGCCGCGTCCTCGGCCTCCTGATCCGGATCGTGCTCCACGGTGATCGTGCCCGATTGATAGCCCATGAGGTAGTGGTGGACGACCTTGTGGACCCTGCGATCGCTGCCCGAGAACCAGTAGTCGATGCTCGCGAGGTGGCGGATGATCCGCCCAGAGATGCCGGTCTCCTCGGCGACTTCACGCAGGGCCGCCTGCTCGGCCGTCTCTCCCGCCTCGAGGTGCCCCTTCGGGAGGCACCACTCGATCCTGCCCGCGCGATTGCGCCTCGCGATGAGGGCCGCATAGGGGATCCCGTTGACGACATCGACGACGATGCCCCCCGCGGAGGTCTCGAGGGAGACGGGAAGGTTCGCGGCGCTCGTGTGCACGGGGCGCTCGCCGATACGACGACGAGGGGGGCTGGGGACCCCCTGACGGCGTTCATTCGGGCGCTCGGGCATGCGTCCACTCTAGCCAGCCTCGCCTCGTTTTCGTGCGTCGGCACCCTGGCCGCGGCCTCCGCAGTGGGTGGCCTCACGCTGCGGACACGGGGGCGGACGTGGCCCCCGGGCGCCCGGGCATGGCATTCTGAATGACGATGACTCCCCGAAATCCCCCCAGCGCGTCCCCTGAAGCCCCCTCGGCTCCGGACGATCGTCGCACAGCCATGACTCATGACGTCCGAGGCATCCCCGAGCTCCTCGCGAATGCGAAGCGCGCCTTCGCCGAACTCCCGGACGACATCCTCGAACTCGGGCGGGTCTTCGAGGCGGCGGGCGAGGAGATCGCCCTCGTCGGCGGCCCGGTGCGCGACGCCTTCCTCGGCGTCGCCCCTCATGACTTCGACCTCACGACCTCGGCGCGCCCGGAGCGCACCGAGGAGCTCCTCGCCCTGTGGGGCCAGGCCGTCTGGGATGTCGGCAAGGAGTTCGGGACCATCGGCGGCCGCCGCGGTGCGACGAGCGTGGAGGTCACGACCTACCGCTCCGACACCTACGAAGTCGGCTCCCGCAAACCCGAAGTGTCATTCGGCGACTCCCTGGAGGGGGACCTCACCCGCAGGGACTTCACGGTCAACGCCATGGCGATGCGCCTGCCCTCGATGGCCCTGGTCGATCCGCATCACGGCCTTGAGGACCTCGCGCAGTCGCGCCTGCGGACCCCCGTGACCGCCGAGCAGTCCTTCGACGACGACCCCCTCCGGATCATGAGGGCCGCCCGCTTCGCCGCGCAGCTCGGCATCGATGTCGATCTCGATGTCATGGAGGCGATGGAGGCGATGGCCCCGCGCCTTAAGATCGTGTCGGCCGAGAGGATCCGCGCCGAACTCGAGCGCCTCATCGTCTCCCCCTTCCCGAGGCGCGGCCTCGAGCTCATGGTGCACACCGGTGTCGCCGCGATCGTGCTCCCGGAGGTCGCCGAGCTCGTCTCCACCGTCGACGAACACAAGCGGCACAAGGACGTCTACGAGCACACGCTCACGGTCCTCGAGCAGGCGATGGACCTGGAGACCGGGCCCGATGGCGCCGTTCCCGCGCCCGACTTCGTCCTCCGCTTCGCCGCCCTCATGCACGATGTCGGCAAACCCGCGACCCGGCGTTTCGAGGGCGGTTCGGTGTCCTTCCACCACCACGAGATCGTCGGCGCGAAGCTCACCCGCAAGCGGATGCGCGCGCTCAAGTTCGACAAGGCCACCACCGAGGCCGTCGCCGGTCTCGTCGCCCTCCACCTGCGTTTCCACGGTTACGGCGAGGCCGCGTGGACGGACTCCGCCGTGCGCCGGTACGTCGCCGACGCGGGCGACCTCCTCGAGCGCCTGCACCGCCTGACCCGCGCCGATTGCACGACCCGGAATCGGCGCAAGGCGCTCATGCTCTCGGCCGCATACGACGACCTCGAGTCGCGGATCGCGGCCCTTCGGGAGCAGGAGGAGCTCGACGCGATCCGCCCCGACCTCGACGGCGACCAGATCATGAAGATCCTCGGCCTGCGTCCTTCGCGCGCCGTGAAGATGGCGCGCGACCACCTCCTCGAGCTCCGCATGGAGCGCGGTCCTCTCGGCGAGGAAGCCGCGAAGGAGGCGCTGCTGGCGTGGTGGTCCTCGCCCCAGGTCCGCGACATCGCCGCCGAGTACGAGGCCGAGCAGGCCCGCTACGAGGAGATGGTGGCGGCGAAGCGCGCCCGGAAGGCCGCGGCGAAGGCCAAGCGCGAGGCGGAGCTCCAGGCGGACTGACCCCGCCATGCGCGCCGTCCGTCACGGCCCTAGGCCGGACCCGCGATCGAAGGAGGAGGAATCCCCATGAGCATCACGGCGCCCGGAGCCGCAACGGCGGACATCGTGTCCTACTTCGGTCAGATCCGCGCCGAGCGCCTGCCCGCGGCACTGATCCAGGGCCAGCGCGACTTTTTCGGTTCGCACACCTGGCGGCGCATCGATCGCGCCGGGACCTTCCACACCCTGTGGGCCGCCGAGGGGCGCCCCGAGGAGCAGTGGGACTGAGGCCGGCCGTCCGCGCGCCCGGATCCCGCGCACGCGGGCGCACCGTCGGGCGCCGCATGAAACGTTGAGCCCATCACGATTCCGGCTAACTCTCAGGGTGAGTGCATAGGCTGGAGGAATCGACCCCTGCTGAAAGGTTGGATTCGTGGCGAAAAGCGACGGGAAGAAGGACTGGAGCGAGATCATGGGATCCGGCTCCGCGCACCCGCACCTGCCCACTCGTGCCGAAACCCGGGGCCGCCGTTCAGGCGGCAAGGCGCCCTCGCGGCGCGCCTCGGGCGCGGGATCCAAGACGGCGGCGGGTGCGAAGCGCAAGCGCGGCATCGGGAAGAAGATCGGCCTCGGCCTGGTCTTCACCTTCCTCGCCGTGCTCATCGCCGGACTCGCGGCCTTCCTCTACATGTACGCGAGCATCGCGATCCCCAAGGCGGACGACCTCGCCCTCGCTCAGAAGACCACGATCTACTACTCCGACGGCGAGACCGAACTCGGCGACCTCGGAGAAGTCGACCGTCAGATCATCGATGCATCGACGCTGCCCGACTACGTCGGCAAGGCGATCGTCGCCTCCGAGGACCGGACCTTCTACACGAACTCCGGCATCGACCCCAAGGGCATCCTGCGCGCCCTCTACAACAACATCACGACCGGTTCGCGCCAGGGCGGATCGACCCTCACCCAGCAGTACGTCGAGCGCTACTACGTCGGCCAGACGACCTCTTACATCGGCAAGGCCGAAGAAGCCGTCCTCGCGCTCAAGATCAACCGGGAGCAGTCCAAGGACGAGATCCTCGGCAACTACCTCAACACGATCTACTTCGGTCGGCGCACCTACGGCATCGAGGCCGCGGCGAAGGCCTACTTCGGCCATTCGGCGAAGGACCTCACCCTCTCCGAAGCGGCGCTGCTCGCCGGGATCATCCCCGCCCCCTCCGCATGGGACCCCGCTGTCGATCCCGACCAGGCGAAGTCCCGGTGGGCGCGCGTCCTCGACCTCATGGTCGAAGACGGCTGGATCTCCCAGGCGGAGGCCGATGCCGCGGAGTTCCCCGAAACGATCGATCCCGCGACCCTCAACTCCTCGTCGATGACGGGCCCCCTCGGCTACCTCATCGAACAGGTCCAGACGGAACTCATCTCCGCGGGCGTCGTGGACGAGGACACGATCTTCAACGGGGGCCTCAAGATCGTGTCGACGATCGACAAGGCCAAGCAGGACGCAGCGATCGCCGCCGCGAACTCGATGAAGGAGGTCGAGGGCTGGGATCCGCGGTTCCAGCACCTCGCGCTCTCTTCGATCGACCCGAATACGGGCGAGATCGTCGCAGAGTTCGCGGGCTACGACTATGAGGTGCGCCAGCAGAACTCCGCCACCCAGGACATCGCCATGGCGGGTTCCTCCTTCAAGCCCTTCGCGCTTCTCGCGAATGCCAGGGCGGGGGGCTCCGTTCACGACCGCTACGACGGCAACTCGCCGAAGTCCTTCGAAGGGCTGACGAGCCTCGTCGCCAATAACGGAGGGATCTCCTACGGCTCGGTGGACCTCATCACCTCGACGGGATGGTCGATCAACACCGCCTATGTCGCCCTCAACAAGGAGGTCGGCCCCGCTGCGACGATGCAGGCCGCGATCGACGCGGGCATCCCCGAGGACACCGCCGGCCTCGAGGCGTCCCTGCTCAACGTCCTCGGTTTCGCCTCGCCGCACAACGTCGATCTGGCGAACGCCTTCGCGACGATCGCGAACGGCGGCGAGCGCATGACTGCGCACATCGTGAAGACGGCCTCGGATTCGCACGGGAACCTGCTCTACGAGGCGGCGAAGACGGGCGAACGCGCATTCGACGTCGAAGAGGTCTCGTCCATCATGCCGGCGCTTCGCGCGGTCACCGGCGCGAACGGCTCCGCCTGGAAGGTCGGATCGGCGCTGCCCGGTATCGAGACGGCGGGCAAGACGGGCACCTCCTCGGATCAGCTGTCCGCCCAGTTCTCCGGCTTCGTGCCGGGGCTCGCGACGACGGTGTCGATGTACCAGTCCGATGAGAACGGGAATGCGGTCCCCCTGACGAACATCGGCGGCCTCGATCATTTCTACGGCGCCGACTGGGCCGCCGATGTGTGGATCGCGTACATGACGCAGGCCACCCAGGGGATGACGACGACGACCTTCGACTGGGTTGTCCCCTCGACGAGGACGCCGAAGAATTCAGTGCCGGAGCAGGCTCAGAGCGCGCAGACCGCGCCCGCCGCGCCGACCGAGACGGAGCAGCCCCTAACGGATGCGACGACTCCGGCACCGGTGCCCTCCACGCCGATCGCTCCCGAGGCGCCCGCGGATTCGGGGCAGGATGAGGTCCATCCCGCACCCGATCCGAACGCCGGCGGCGAGAATGAGGCCGTGCAACCGGACAACGGCGCCGTGAAACCGAACGCCGGAGCCGCCGGCTAGGGGCGCGGGGCTCCTGAGCGAGGGCCGCTTCCTCCGGTCGCCGCTCGTCGCGCGGGGCCCTGGGCCCGCGGGAGGGCCGCTCCCGGCCCAACCCTGCGGGAGGAGCCGCTCCCGGATACGAGTGAGGGCCCGATCCTTTCGGATCGGGCCCTCGGCGTCTCGATCAGCCCGTCGGAGCAGGAGTCCTCGCGTCAGAGGATCATGCCGACAGGATGAGCATCACTCGGCGATGACGCGGACCTTGAGGTTCGCGGCGACCTCCGGGTGCAGGTTGACGACGACGGTGTAGTCGCCGACGGCCTTGATCGGATCGGCGATGATCACGCGGCGGCGATCGATCACCTTGTCGAGCTGAGCCTTGACCGCATCGGCGATCTGCGCGCCGGACACGGCGCCGAAGAGGCGACCGGCCTTGCCGACCTTGCCGGAAACGGTGACGGGAGCGGCGGCCTGGAGGGCGTCGCGGAGCTCGCGGGCCTCATCGACGGTGGCGATCTCGTGGCGGCGACGGGCGGCGGCGATCTGATCGATCTGCTTCTGCGCGCCCTTCGTCCACTTGGTTGCAAGACCGCGGGGGACGAGGTAGTTGCGGGCGTAGCCCGACTTGACCTCGACGACCTCGCCGGCGTTGCCGAGAGTGGCGACGTCGCGGGTGAGGATGAGCTTGGTGGTAGCCATATCTGTATCCTTCCCCGATCAGCGGCCGGTCGACGAGTAGGGCAGGAGCGCCATCTCGCGGGCGTTCTTCACGGCGCGGGCGATGCGGCGCTGCTCCTGGACGGAGACGCCGGTGACGCGGCGCGCGCGGATCTTCCCGCGGTCGGAGATGAACTTGCGCAGGAGCGCGGTGTCCTTGTAGTCGATCGACTCGATCTTGGCCGACTTGAGCGGGTTGGCCTTCTTCTTGATGGGCTTGTTGCGAAGTTGGGGCTTCGCCATGGTGGTCTCCTTGGATCCGGGCGGGAATCGGTCCCGCCCCTGCATGTGATGTCTGCGTGGTCGATGCGGACTCGCGTCCGCGTCGATCAGAACGGCGGCTCGCCGAAGGGGGCGTCGCCCTGAGCGGACGGGCGCCACGGGTCGTCGGCGGTGCCGCCTGCGGGGGCGCCGTAGCTGGCCTGGTTCGATGCGCCGTAGGAGCCGCCCTGCGGGGCGCCTCCACGGTTCCCTCCCTGATATCCGCCGCGGCCCTGACCGGAACCGGAGCGCTCAGTGCGCGACACCTGGGCGCGGGCCCAGCGGAGGCTGGGGCCGACCTCGTCGACGCGGAGTTCGACGACGGTGCGCTGCTGGCCGTTCCGATCCTCGTAGGACCGCTGCACGAGGCTGCCCTGGACGATGACGCGCATGCCCTTGCGGAGCGACTCGGAGATGTTCTCAGCGAATTCGTTCCACGCGGAGCAGCGCATGAACAGGGCGTTGCCGTCCTCCCACTGGTTGGTCTGCCGGTTGAAGGTGCTGGGCGTTGACGCGACGGTGAAGTCGACGACCGCGGAACCGTTCGGCGTGAACCGGAGTTCCGGGTCGGCGGTGAGATTGCCGACGATCGTGATCTGGGTCTCTCGTGCCATTGCGTCTCCTCCTGGACGGTGGGATGAGGGAAAGGGTGAACCTGGGCTCAGTGGGCGTCGGGGCGCAGGAGCTTGGTGCGCAGGATGGCCTCGTCGAGGCCCATGCGGCGGTTGAGCTCGAGCGCGACATCGGGAGTCGTCGTCATGTTGACGACGACGTAGATTCCCTCGGAGCGCTTGAGGATGTCGTAAGCGAGACGACGCTTTCCCCAGATGTCGACCTTCTCAACCGAACCGCCGTTGGCGGCGACGGGCTCGAGGTACTTCTCCATCATGGGGGCGACGGTGCGCTCGTCGATCGAAGGATCGAGGATCACCATCAGTTCGTAGTTACGCACGTTGCGTACCCACCTCCTATGGTCTTCGCGGTCACGGACGGTCCGTGACAGGAGGGTCATGCGTTCGCGGAGGCCGCCGGCCCCCGCTCAGGACCGCCTCGCGGGTGCGAGGGCAGTCCGAGGAGCAAGTCTAGTCGGATCGGCCAGTGCGGACCAGTCCCCGCGAAGAGTCCTCGGCCACGTCTCCTCGGCGGCGTCGGGCCCCGGCCCTCGTCCTCGAGGCGGGGCGGCGGGCTCACGCGGATATCCCCAGGGGCCCCTTCGGCGAACGCCAGGTGCGGTGCATGTTGAAGACGAAGCGCGCGCCCATGTAGACGAGTCCGTACGCCGCCCATGCTCCGCCGACGATGAAAGCGGGCCCGGCGCCGCCCTCGCGGGCGAACTCCACCGCGGCGAGGGCCGGCATGAGGATCGCGAGCTGCACGAGCGCGACCTTCGCGAAGAAGGTGTTGTCCCCCGCGCCGAGCAGGACGCCGTCGAGCATGAAGACCACTGCGCTGATGGGCATCGAAGCGCACGACACCAGCAGCCCGATGGTGGCGATCGGTCGGATCGCCGGATCGGAGCCGAAAAGAAGGGGCGTCCAGGGGGAGGTCGCGGCGATGAGGACTCCCAGGAGGAGGCCCGCACCGATCCCGAACCGGGTCAGGATCCGCAGAAGCTCCTTCAGGGCGCTCCCATCGCCCCGACCGATCGCGAGCCCGACGAGCGATTGCGCGGCGATCGCCAGGGCGTCGAGGATGAAGGAGGAGAGGGTCCACGTGGCCAGGACGACCTGGTAGGACGCGAGCGCCTCGGAGCCGATGCGCGAGACCGGCCAGATCGTCGCCAGCCCCGCGGCCCTCAGCGCGAGGCCGCGCAGCACGAGGGGGGCGCCCTCCTTCGTGGCGCCGAGGATCCCGGCTCCGCTCGGGGCGAGGGCGACGCCGGCCTCGCGGGCCCGGGCCCGCAGGATCGCGAGGTAGACGCCCGCGATGGCGAGCTGAACGATCGAGGTCCCCAGGCCCGAACCCGCGACTCCCATGCCGATCCCGTACATGAGGGCGGCGTTGAGGCCGACATTGAGGGCGGCGCCCAGGCTCGTCACGAGGAGCGGGGTCTTCGTGTCTTGGAGCCCGCGCAGAGCGCCGACTGCGGAGAAGCCGATCAGCATGCCGACGATTCCGGGTGCGCTGGCGCGCAGGTAGGCGATCGCGTGGGCCGCGACCTGGGGGTCGGGCGTCATGCGGTGCACGAGGGCGGGCGCGGCCCAGGCGAGCAGGGCCGCGCCGCCGAGTCCGAGTCCGAGGGCGAGCCAGGACGCGTCGACGCCCACCTGGAGGGCCTTCTTCTTGTCGGAGGCCCCGAGGGCGCGGGCGGTGAGGGAGGTCGTGGAGTAGGCGAGGAAGATGAAGAGGACGACGAGGGTCTGGAGGACCTGGGAGGCCAGGGAGAGGGCCGCGAGCTGGGGAGTTCCCAGGTGCCCGACCATCGCGGAGTCGATGAGCGTGAACAGGGGCTCGGCGATCAGCGCGCCCAGGGCGGGAAGCGCGAGGGAGAGGATGCGGCGGACCAGACGGCGCGACGCCCCGGCCCGACCTTCAAGTCCGGGTTGAAGGTCGGGCGCCCCCGCGCGAGGTTCATCCACGAATTTCGCCTCCGATTTCCTTCCACATTCTGTGTACACAGCTGTGGACAATTCTGTGATTACAAGTGTCGGAATCGTGCGGGAAACCCTAAGCCCGACCTCCGCGCTCCCCGGAAGGGCGATGAGGGTTACCCACAAGGCCTGTGGAGGACTCGCCGTGTTTTCCACACCCTGTCCCCAGGTTATCCCCATTCAACCGGAGGTTCAGAGTGCGGGAGGCCGCCCTTAAGGCTGTACTCTCGCGTGTGCGCGACCCCTGCCCGCCCCCGTCCCGGCAACGCCTCCGAACGAGGGCCCCGGAGCCGACGCGCCCGCGAACGCCCTCGTGAAGCTGTACGGGGAAGCGGATCAACAGGGAAGGACGTGGAGAGGTGTCTGAGGAATTCGACCGCACGCCGCCGCAGGACATCGATGCGGAGATGTCCGTCCTCGGATCGATGATGCTGACGACCGACGCGATCGTCACCGTCACCGAGGAGATCCGCGGAGCGGACTTCTACCTGCCGAACCACGAGATCATCTTCGATGCGATCGTCGACCTCTTCGGGCAGAACGAACCCGCCGACGCGATCACCGTCGCGGGCCACCTCCAGCGCGCCGGCACCCTGACGAAGGTCGGCGGCGCCGCCTACCTCCACACGCTCATCGCCTCGGTGCCGACGGCCGCGAACGCCGGATACTACGCCCGCATCGTCCGTGAGAGGGCCATCATGCGCCGCCTCGTCACCGCGGGCACGCGCATCGTCCAGCTCGGCTACGCCGACGCGGGCGGCGAGGTCGAGGAGATCGTCGAGCAGGCCCAGTCCGAGATCTACGCCGTCTCCTCGGAGCGCTCCTCGAAGGACTACGTCTCCATGGAATCCATGGCGCACAGCCTGCTCGAGCACCTCGAGGAGATCCAGGACTCGAAGGGCAAGCTCCAGGGCGTTCCCACGGGATTCACCGACCTCGACGCCCTCACCCAGGGCCTGCACGGCGGCCAGATGATCATCGTCGCCGCGCGCCCCGCCATGGGCAAATCGACCCTCGCCCTCGATTTCTGCCGATCCGCATCGATCAAGCACGGGATCACCTCGCTCATCTTCTCCCTGGAGATGAGCCAGCAGGAGATCGCGATGCGCATGCTCTCCGCCGAATCCGGCGTCTTCCTCTCGAAGATGCAGTCGGGCTCGATGACTGACCAGGACTGGAGGCGCGTGTCGAACACGGTCGCCAAGATCGCGAATGCGCCGCTCTACGTCGACGACTCGGCGAACATGACGATCACCGAGATCCGGGCGAAGTGCCGCCAGCTCAAGCAGCAGCACAACCTCGGTCTCATCGTCATCGACTACCTCCAGCTCATGACGAGCGGACGCCAGGTCGAGTCGCGCCAGCAGGAGGTCTCGGCGATGTCGAGGAATCTCAAGCTCCTCGCCAAGGACATCGACGTGCCCGTCGTCGCCGTCGCGCAGCTCAACCGTAATTCCGAGTCGCGCAACGACCGCAAGCCGATGATGTCCGACCTGCGCGAGTCGGGATCGCTCGAGCAGGACGCGGACATCATCATGCTCCTCCACCGTCCCGAGTACTACGACAAGGAGGATCGTCCCGGCGAGGCCGACATCATCGTCGCCAAGCACAGGAACGGTTCGACGGACACGATCCGCGCCCTCTTCCAGGGGCACATGGCCCGCTTCGTCAACTACACGGGACGCGAAGAGCCGCAGGACTGAGGGCCCGCGGGCCCGGCCCTTCAGCCCTCCCGGGCCGTGCTTGCGCCCTCGGCCGTCCCGGGCCCATCGTCTCGCGGGCCCGAGGGGCCGTCGGCCTCGACCGGGTCGCCAGCCCCGCCCTCGTCCCCCTCCGCTTGCGCGCTCGCGGCCCCGGCGGCCCGCAGGAGTCGGCGCCGTCTGCGGGAGGCGAGCAGGACGTCGAAGGTCAGGATCACGAGCGCCGCCCAGACGACCGCGCTCGCGATCCAGCGGGCCGTCTGCATCTCCTCGTGGAAGATGGCGACGCCGATGAGCATCTGGAGGCCCGGCGAGACGTACTGGATGAATCCGAGCGTTCCGAGGGTCAGTCCCTTCGCGGCGGCTGCGAACATGATGAGGGGGATGACTGTGATGAGCCCGGCCCCGATGAGGAGCGCGAGATGGGCCAGCGGATCGATGGGCGCATCGGCGCCCTGCGCGAGAAGGGTCTGGAAGGAGGTGTGCCCCTTCGCGGCGAGGTAGCCGTAGTAGGCGAGGAGGAAGGGCGCGACCGTCGCGGTTTCGACGGCCATTCCCGCCAGCGGGTCGACTTTCGCGGCGACGTCCTTCTTCACCAGTGAATAGAGGGCGAAGGAGAAGGCGAGTGCGAGGGAGATCCAGGGGAGCCTGCCCTGTGCGAGCAGGAGGATGAGGACCGCGAGGGCGCCGAGGGCGAGGGCTGCGCCTTGGAGGCGGGAGATGCGCTCCCTGAGGACGATGAGTCCCAGTGCGACGGTGACGAGTGGATTGATGAAGTAGCCGATCGCGGCGTCGACCGTGTGGCCGGTCTGGATCGCGAAGACGTAGGTCGACCAGTTGACGACGATGAGGACTCCCGCGAGGGCGAGGCGGGACAGGATCCTCGGCTCGGCCGCGATGGCCTTGAGCGCGTTGAAGCGCTTGAGGATCGTGAGGGCGAGGGCGCACCAGGCGAGGCCCCATACGGCCCGGTGGACGATGACCTCGACGGCTCCTGCGGGTGAGAGGAGGTGGAAGTAGAGGGGGAAGAATCCCCAGATCACGTACACGCTCAACCCGAGGGCGAGTGCGCGGGGTTCGTTGCGGCCGCTATTCGGTGCGGGCTGTCGTGTCATCGCTGTGCCTTCGGACGAGGGTGGGAGGGGGAATGAAAAAGCGCGACGCCGTGCGTCGCGCGAGTCGTGCGGGGGCGCGCATCCTTGCGCGCCCCGGAATGAGCGTGTCAGTTCTTGGTGGACTGGGAGATCGCGTAGGCGGCCGGCGCGAAGAGGGCGGCGGTCAGACCGACGAGGGCGGCGATGACGGCGGAAACGGTCGAAGAGGCGTTGATGGCCGCGGTCACGCCGAGAACGGCGAGGAGGACGACGGCGAGGACGAGGCCGGTGAGGTCCGCGGTCTTCTGCCAGGCGGCGGGGGTGACTTCGGACTTGACGATGTGATCCATGGGGTTCTTCTTTCGGTCAGTGCTCGCGAAGCACTGACCGTGCCCCGCACAGCAGCGTGTCAGTTCGCTTCCCCGGGTGGACTGGAATCGTTTCCGATCGGGTGCCCACCTGTTTCAGCACCTACGAATGTAGCAAGGGGCCTCGGGCGGAATCCAGTGATGAGCATGAGATCACACGGGGTTCGCAGGTGCGGTGCGGGTCTGAGGCGGTGGCGGAGCCGAGCGCTTCGTTCGGGATCGTGGCGACAAGTCGGACAGGAGCCCGGGGGCGTGCGGCGACAACTCGAACATCGCATATTGCGAGCGCAGCCATATGCGCAGGTCAGTGGGATTCGTCTGCGCTGGCACCGCCCAGAGCGCCCGAGTTGTGGTCACGTGCGCGCGGGGATTGTCCGAGTTGTTGACGGGCGGCGAGCCGTGCCGCAGCCCCCAGCGCCCCCGGGGCTGAACGCGTGTGTCCCCCCGGCTGAAAGCCGGGGGGACACACGCGTTCAGAGGCGAGGATCAGCCGAGGCGCTGAATGTTCTCGGCCTGAAGGCCCTTCGGGCCCTGGGTGATCTCGAACTCCACCTTCTCCTCTTCGAACAGGGTGCGGCGGCCGCCCTCCTGGACGATGTTGGAGAAGTGGGCGAAGACATCGGCGGAACCGTCATCGGGGGTGATGAAGCCGTAGCCCTTTTCGTCGTTGAACCATTTCACGACACCAGTGGTCATGGGTGTTTCCAATCTGCATGCCCGTCACGGGCGGTGGGCCGGATCCGAACGGAGCCCGGCATAGTGACCGAAGCTCCTGCACCACCGCACTGCGAGATACTGCATTGAAACCGCGTTCCTACGGGCTCAACGCTACAGCATGGAATCGGATCCGCGGGCGTGAGAGAGGTCTCGTCCCCGATCGCCCTCGAGCGGGACCGGGATCCGGGCCCTCGGCGGCCGACCCCGAAGCCGGATCAGGAACCGGGGGATGAAGGCGAACGGATACCCAAGCCCTCGAACGGGCTCCGGAGCGCGACGAAGGATGAAGGAAAGGAATGAGGAGATGAAAAGAGGAAGAGGAAGAGGCCGCCTCCGGCGACCCCTTCCTCATACGTGCGCGAGAGGGGAGTTGAAAACGAGGATCGCGCATTCGGATTACCCGCGAAATCGTGCGAATCTGTTGGGATTCTGCGGGAAAGTCGCGGCAGGTTGATCCAGAAAGAATAGCCCTGGAGATGACGATTTCGCAGGGGAATGTAGTCATGACTACAGAGACGCCCCGGAGCCGTCGGAAAATGCGAAAGCCGCCCCGCTGGCCACCCAAGAGGCGGCCGGCGGGGCGTGGATTGAGGGGCTAGATCTTGTCGTCGAGTTCAGGAGGCGGACACGGTTCGGACGGGGTGTCGCTGCCCTCGGGAATGAGGGTGAGGAGATCCCGTCCCCACGCGAGGAGGGCTCTGGCATAGGAGATCGCGTGCCAGCGAATGGAGTCGGCTTCGTGTGCGAGTGCTCTGGCTGCGTCACGATCAGACTCGGCCCTGGCGAGCGCGGCCTCCAGGTTCTCGACGCGTTTGGTGAGGTTTTGGATCGTCACGTCCAGGAGGCTGATCCTGGCCGCATCGCGTTGGGTTGCGCGGTTGAGGAGGGCTCCCGCAATCGCACCGATGAAGCCGATGATGGCCACAACGATTGCAGACTCGAGGGGCGGAATGCTGATCATTGATCCTCACCTGTCTCTGCGTGGCGCGGCGCATAGCCTTCACCGCCAGGGGTGACTCGTCCGATCCAGTCGATCACTCCGATCCGCTTCAAGATCGTGAAGGCCGTTTGCGCTGATGCAATGATCACTGCCCAGACACTCACGAGGTACTCCCAGGCCCACGGGTAGGCGCCGGCCGCCCAGACGCCGATGGTGAGAACCGCGGCCGCGATGAGGACGATCACGCGGCGCTTCGTCGGCGACCACGAGGGGATGTCGACGGCGGCGTAGGCGACGGACAGGAGCGGGCCGAGGATCGCGGAGACGACGAGTGGGTCGAATCCGATGCCGATGAGCAGCTCGTTCACCACAGCCTCCCCTCGTTGAGGGCCCTCTGGATCATGGTGGCCGTCGCGGACCCGAGGTAGCCGTCGGCGGTTACGCCGAGGCGGCGCTGCCAGGCGCGGATCGTGTCCGGGCCGAGGATCCCGTCATCGGTGACGCCGAGGCGGCGCTGCAGCTCGGCGATCGCCGCCGACCCCTCGCCCTCGCTGGTCCACTCCCAGCCGTCACCTGCCGCGGGCACGTACTCGATGTTGGGCGCGTACTGGCCCGAGATGATCGAGTCCTGCACGGTGCCCAGGACCTCCTGGAGGCGGCGGATCGACGCGGGGCCGATGATCGCGTCGACGACGAGCGGCGCCGTCTGCACCTGGGTGCTCCCACCCTGCAGGGCCGCGAGCGTCTGCGGGCCGGGGATACCGTCCACCACGAGCCCACGGTCGCGCTGGAATGCCTCGACGGCCGCGAACGTATCGGCGCCGAGGATGCCGTCGGGGCCGACCGAATACCCGGCGTTGACCAGGAGCGTCTGCACGCGGCGCGTGTACTCCTCGTCGTAGCCGTTGGGGTTGTAGGCCGAGCCTGTGCCCGCCCAATCCTCGGCAGCGGTCTGCCCACCCGTGTACCGCAGGTAGCAGTCCCAGGGGTAGTCGTAGTAGCCGCGGACGTTCGTCTCGTAGCCCGTCTGGTCCCCGGCCTGGCCGCCCGCGATTCGGCCGCGCTCGTCGATCGACGCCTGGGCGAGGAGCCCACCGCCGAGATATACGGCGACGTGGTGCGCGTCGGCCAGGAGGATGTCCCCCGGCTCAGGCGCCCCGTTGGGCGTGACGGCCACCCACCCGCGTGCGGTGAGCTCGCGGCGAATGTTGCCCGTGTACGTCGCGGCCCCCGTGTCGAAGCCACAGGATCGCGCGACGGCGATCACGAGCGCGGAGCAATCCGTCTCGCCCCCGACCCGCACGTCCCACCGGTTGGACTGGT
This sequence comes from Schaalia hyovaginalis, assembly GCF_014208035.1. NCBI lineage: Bacteria > Bacillati > Actinomycetota > Actinomycetes > Actinomycetales > Actinomycetaceae > Schaalia > Schaalia hyovaginalis. Next base: position 220,306 of record NZ_JACHMK010000001.1, read on the forward strand.
CGTAGCCCAAATTACCGGACTCGCACCACCATCTCATCGAGGAGATGAGCTGATTCAGATTACCCATTCCGTTTCCCCTTTCTGGGTATGAGGAAGCCCCACACCGGAAGACCCGGGCGGGGCTGGTTGTAGAGACGCTGCAAAGACGCTAGGCGGACGGGATCCCCTCCTCATGGGCGGCCTCCACGTCGGACTCCGGAGTCTCATGCGGGACGAGCGCATAGAGAATGTGCGCGTCCGTCACCGCCGCTAGGTCCTTGCCAGGTTCAGGCGGCAACGCAGCCAGAGCCTTGTCGTAGATTCCTGCGTGTACTCGAGGACAGTCGCGATCGATGACGCTCCGGTCTCGTCCACAGGCTTGACGACCGTCTGATCCCACACGGAATCCACCTCGCTAGAGGTCATTCCAAGCGTCGCCCCCAGCGCTCGCGCGCGGGCTTTCAGGTCCTCATTGTTCTGCGCGGCGAGGATCGCCGTAGATGACGCAACCACGTGTTCTTTCCTTTCAGGTTTTGATGATGAAATTCACCGAGTAATACGGGGGCATCGATTTAAACGCCTTATCTCCGCCGACCTTCCTGGTGTCGAGGAAATTCGCATTGGCAGCCCAGTTCGACACGATCTCCCACCCGGATCCGGCTCCGACATTTGAGGCGTAGATGCCCGCACCATTCACCCATTTCGAGCTCGTGGAATACACGCCGTGATTGTGATTCGGCATCTGGTCCACTGTGAGAGTGTGCTCATACTCGCCCGCATACTCTCCCAACGGTATGTTGACTTGTCCCGCGGCGGCCGTTCCCCAATAAGAGGAGGTGTTCGCGCGGTTCCGTCCAGCTCCCAGCGGGAAGCGTCCCCGCATGTCAGGAACGTTGAATGATGTCCCCGTCCCCGTCGCGCCCAGCACCGCCGCGAGCGCCGGATATTGCGTTTTAGGGTGGGTTGCTCCGTCGCACAGGAGGAAACCTTGAGGCGGTGTGGCGCCCGCGTAGGGCAGGAGAGCTCCGGTGGGAAGGCCTGATCCTCCTGCTCGGCCGACGATCGTGGAGCGGCGCAGGACGGTGATGACCCACACTCGTTGGCCGGCTTCGAGGGGGCCGACGAGATTCACGGGCTCGCGCAGGACGGGGGTTTGCTCGCCGTCGAAGAGGAGTCGCAGAGGGCGGACGCTGGTGACGGTCGCCCACCTGTAGGAGGCTGCGGACTCGGCCCGGGCTTTCACCTGAGCGAGAGTGTCCATGAGGTAATCGAGGGTGCTCATAGGTCCACCACCTCGAGGAGCTTCGACTGGGCCAGCGCGGTCGGGTCGAGCTGATACTCGATCGACTGGAGGACGACGCGCGAGTCGACCCCCTGTGAGCGGAAGACCCCGGCGTCATTCGGGACGATGGGGATCGGCATATGCGCGATCTGGAGGATCGCCTGCGGAGTGGACGCCTCGATCAATCTACGGCGCGCTTTCGCGGTGATCGTCTCCTGGTCGGCCGCCTCGACCCCGGTCTCCGACACCGTGATCCACCGACCCCTCCGCTGCCTGGAGAAACGCGACTCGTGATCCTCATTCGTCGCCACGCCGACGAGCGCCGGCTTCTCCTCTTCGCCCTGGCCGACGAGGACCACCCGGTTCGGCACGGCTGCGAGATCCTGATCCCGCGTCCACTCCGCCGAATGGATCGCCGTCTCGCCCTCGATGAAATCGAATACTCGGGCTCTGGCTGCGGGGCGCACATACGGCTCCAGGTGGACGACGCCAGAGCCGTCGGTGAAGCAGGCCCAGTAGCCGGCCGCGTCGAGCAGGTCATTGACGATGGTGAGGACCGAGGTCCCCGGGTCCCAGACCATCTCCGAGGAGGCCGACGCCGCCGATGGAGTGACCGCGAGACGAGTCTCGCCAGCGTCTCGGATGAGCTGCTGCGCCGCCTCGACGAGATTCGCCCCCGCGGGGACAGTGAGGGTCTGCTCGGTACTGTCCCCGTCGAGGACAGCGAGCTTTCCGAGCAGGTCGACCTCCCATGCCCTCCCCGCATCCGAATGCGCGTCCTGCGGTGTCGATAGGAGGAATACGCCGAGCGGCCACGGCTCCACGCCGACGGGCTCATAGTCGATGCGCACCCTGTGGGAGAGCCAATCGATCTCTTCACCCGTGTCCCTGATCGAGAGCTGCCCGGAGGCGCGCAGGCGGGTCGATGCTGACAGGGACACTGACCCGCCGGTCACGCCGTCCAGGACGCGGATCTCCCGATCCTGCTCGTCGAGGAGGCGCACGACGTACTCCGCCTGCCGATGAACGCTCACCGATCCACCTCCTCAAGCGCAGCCGATACGCTCCATTTCCCGCCGACCGCCCGGTCCATCTGCACGCCGCTGAGACTGGCGTAGAAGCGCCTCCCCAGAGGATCGCGATACAGGAACGGCGCCGGCAGGTATGACAACTCCTCCAGCCGCCGGATGAGATCGAGCCTCTCATCCAAGAGAGTCGCTGATACGGACACCGCCCGCTGGCGCTGCTTGCCCGACATCTCCACCCCGAGGCGACGCCCCGCGAAATGATGGACCTTCCTGTTCACGAGCCCCACACCGGTCGAATGCTGAGGATCCCACCCCAGCGGGACCACCACAGAGAACCCGTCTCCACCCGAGATCCACACGGCATCCGAGTCCGCATGCAGCTCGACGAGAGCCGACGATGACGACGGAAGATCCGTCATCGCGGAGACCCGGTAGAGGGTCATCCCCGCAGACAGGGACTCCCGATCGATGACCGAGGACGAGACCGCCACCCCCTCGGCGACGACCTCCCAAGACACACCCCCATCGACCGACCGCTCGATGAGATTCGAGACCGCAGCCGGACTATTCGGAACCGCCGTCGACGACGACCCCCGCGCTCCACCGTCCCATGACACGGCATACGACTGGCCGCCCACCATGACGTTCGGCCCCATGTCGCCATCGAAATACTCTGCGGCGATCCTCTTCGCCTCGTCTTCGGTCTGCGCAATGATGAAGCTGATCTCGTCGTACCAGATCGACGTCCACGGAACCGTCGGAGCTCGCAAGACCAGCGACACCGACGCCGACGGATCCCACTTCGCTGAATCGCTCGGGGTCGTCCCCGAGACAACGACCCTCCCCTCCGGCAGCCGCTGCTTCTCCCGAAGTGCCCTCACAATGCTCACCCATGGAGACACCGCCGATTGAGCGACGACTGGATAGTCCACGACCGCATTTGGATCATCCGATCTCATCGACAGGCCGAGCGCGACGGCCACTCCATTTCCGATCGCCGACAGCGACTGATACGCGAATCCGTTGCCCTCCTTCACACGGAGAACGCGAATCCCACCCCTCTTCGACACCGCCGCTACGACGTTGTCATTCGTTTTGTCCACCCAGGCTGGCCGGACCACCGAAAGCGTCGACGCCGAGGCCCCCGTCTTCCCCGTCCAGGCTGGAATCATGTCCTCATCCGGCGAAAACGCCCCGTCGAAGAACGGCAAGACAGGCTGATCCTTCTCAACCAGTAGTCCTCCACACGCGAGAGTATCCGACGTGCTCCACTCGTCGAGCGATATCCCCAGGTAGATCACGGGGTTGATGTAAGCAACCCCTTCGGGAATGGTGAATGTCCCCGAGAATCGCTCCCACACCCCGCCGACTAGCTGCTTCACTTCTTCACTCGGATACAGCCATGGCGTCACCTGCTCGCCCGACGCATTCGCCGGCAGAAGCGCCAATTTTGCGTAAATCGGCTTGATCGACCGACTCGACCGCATGTAGGCGGAAACTGACCAGGATTCACCCGGAGCAACAGCAAACCCCTTCTTTCCGGCCCCGTTCGTGAACTGGAACCCGACGTCTCCCAGCGCCGACCCGATCGACGACCAGCGTTTGAGTACATACGCGCGAACGCCCTCAGGAGCGTCTACCGGGTCCGTGACGATCTCACTGCTCCAGCGAGCCCCCTCACCACCCCACAGGGGCTTGATCCCCAACTCCCCGTCTGCAAGCGAATCGTCCCCGTTGGGGGCCACGGCGTAGTTCCGCCGTACCTCAACGAGGCTTCCCTGTACCTTGCCCCGGCCGTTTCTCGCCAGATTCACGATGTCCTGCGATGGATCAAGAGGAGCCGCATTCGTGATCGAAATTGTCGCGGCTCCCTCGTTCTCCTCCCATGAGGCCTCCGCCTTCGGGACCGGCGGCGCCGGAAACGACACAGAGAACGCGGACGAGACCCAGATGGACCAGAGTCCGTGCCCGGAACGGACGCGAGCCCGGAGCATGTACGATGACGCGTCCTCCAGCGGTGTCGAGAAGACTGCACTCGTCACAGCGCCCGACACCTGGATCGTTTCCAGGACACGTCCAGACGCATCGAGGAGCTCGGCCTCAGCCGCAGACTGCCCGGCGCCTTGCGCCTGGTAGAACGACCACTCGACGGCGCAGCGGGACCGGTTGATCGTCGCTTTCGGAGCAGGCGACGAAATCGCCACCGTCGGTACGTCCGCGACCGTGAACGAGCTGACCGGAGACCACGCGGAAAACTCCTCATGCAATCCCTTCGTGCGCGCCTGCCACTCGTAGGATCCCGCGACGAGGACGACCGACAGCTGGCGAGCAGTTGTTACGCGCCTCGTCGTCCACGAGGCGGCCCCACGAGCCCGATAACGGATCTCCGCCTCCTTCTGGCTCGTCGAATCGACCGGATTGTGCTGCCACTCGAAGAGGACAGCCCCCGATGGGACAGCGGCGGACGGGCGAAGGATTTTCGGCGCGTTCGGCTTCGCGAGCAGCTGCACCGTCGGGGAAGGCGTCGACGGCAGAGAGGACACCCCTCCGTCGATGTGCTTGACCGTGTATGTGTGTGTCACCTGCGGATCGGGCGACAGATGAGTGAACGAGTGCGCAGCGCCGGACACGACCGGAGCCTCCCCGACCTTCACCCCGTTGTCGACGACCTCGAAGATCCCTCCACCGGGATAATTCGCGTCCCACGAGACGACGATGTTCCCCGACGCATCCTTCGCCGCACGCACCCCAGAGGGGGCCGCGACGCTCGATGTCACAGCCGACGTCGCATCCGCATGCGCCGAATACCCGCCCGAGTTCCAGGTCTGCACCCGATACTCGACCCTGTCGTTCGCGGGCACCGCAGTATCCGTCCACGACGTCGCAGACGCATCCGTGAGCCAGACCATCTGCTTCCACTGCGGATCGCGCAGACTACGACGCTGGACACCGATCTGCTGCACCGGAGCCGCAGCAGACGCCCCAGGAAGCGCCCACGCGACCAAGGCTTGCGTCTCGGACTGGCGCTGCGCCTTCACGCCCGTCGGAGCCGACGGCGCAGAATACGGGCGGGCGGGGATCTGAATCCATCCCTCGACCGACGGGTTACCGCCATTCCAGATCGGCCCCAGCGAAGCCCCTACTTTGATCCATCGAGCCTCCCCGTATCGGGTTGACGCCTGGAATGTCCAGTCCGAAAGGGTCTTGTGGACAGTCCCACCGAACGGAGAGGAAAAAGAGAATCCTTCAGACCCAGCGCCAGAATCTCCCCACCATGACCACTGCGATGAGAAGCTATGACCATACCCATCTGATCTCGCAGTCACGATCGCGCGGACCGTCACGTATCCCGATGATGGATCCCCCGAATAGGACAGGTCGACACCGACTGACATGTAGCCCGACGAAGCAGACCAGGACGTCATCAGCTTCCTCCTTCTTTTAGATTCCCATCAGCTCACGAACCCGCGAGCGCGAGGCTGCTCCCGTTGCCCGGTTGATGACGTTTTCAGCTTCGACGGTCATGCGGCCGATGAGGGCGCCATCGGCGTCTTTGACGACGAGGACGCTCGGCATGGGGTTTCCTCGGTCTCGGATCGCGGCCCATTGGTCGTTGGTGAAGACTGGCTCTGGCTTGCCGGTCCGGTTCTCGACCATGGTGATGCCGGGCTGGAGGAGGCCTCCGTTGTCGTAGAGGAAGCGTCCGGCGTGGGCTCCGCCGTAGACGCCGGTCTCGCGGACGCTCATCCCGAAGGTCGGGGCTTCGACCATCATCCCGTTTCCTGAGGCGATGGCGACGTGGTGTGCGCCGCCGGCGCCGGGGGCGCCGCCCCAGAAGTACAGGTCGCCGGGCAGGACGGCCCCGTGGGGGACCGGGCTGGAGGCGGCCTGGAAGGTGGAGGCTGTGTGGCGGGGGGCGTCGACGCCGAGCTCCCTGAGCGCCCAGACGACGAGGCCGGAGCAGTCCACGCCGCCGGGGACGTTGACGCCGCCCCACACGTAGGGCGTGCCGATCGCGAGCCTGGCCTGCTCGACCAGACTCGACGCGCTCATGTCCTTCGTGGACTCCTGGAACCACGAGGCGATGGAATCGATCCACGAGTAGGGCAGGTGCCTGCCCGCGTCGGCGAACATTCCCCGGCCGGGGAGCATACCCATGATCGCGTCGATCGGCTTGCGGACGAGGTTGGCGACCGCGCCGAGAGGGTCGGTGATGATCGACGACAGTGCGCGCGCCGAGGACTGGAGCCAGCCGAGCGCCCCCGTGATCCCGCCCTCCACGGCGTTCCAGATGCCGCCGGAGGCGAACGCTTGGCCCCGGTCCCCGCCCGGGAGAGCCCGTCCGCTCGATGCCGCGGCGTTCATAGCCGCGACCGCGCTGGGGCCTCCGACGGCGCGCACCCACTCCGGGCGCATGATCGCCTCGCCGCCCGACAGGGCGAGCATGCCGCCGCCGTCAGGCGAGACGAAATGGTAGATATCACGGCCGGGCGTGTAGCCGGGCAGGACACCACCGGAGGCGTAGCCGGAGATCCGTTGCGCCCAGGGCAGGCGCACGTCCGAGCCGATCTTCTCCGCGAGCGCGTTCGCCGTCGCCCGGATCCCGTTGTTGTAGACGGTGTCGATAACGAAATTGATCGGAACGGCGGTGATGGCCTTGATGGCGTCCCAGACGGCGCCGATGGCGTCGCGCATCGTCTCGAAGGCGGCCTTCACGCCGCCGGTGAAGCCGTCGATGCTGCTTCGCACGGTGCCGGTGATCCAGTCGACGACGGACGAGATTACGGCCTTGATCCCGTTCCAGACGACCGTGATCCCATCCCACAGGAGTTGGGCGCCGGCCTTGATGGCGTCCCAGACTGCGGTGATGACGGGCTGGACCCAGGTCTGGAACCAGCTGACGACGATGTCCGCGCCGGCCTTGATCCCGTTCCAGGCTGCGGTGATGAGGTCGCCCATGAATTGGGCGCCAGCCTGGATCCCCTCCCAGACGCCTTGCAGGACCGGCAGGACGTGCGCGGTGAACCAGTCCACGACGAGGCCCGCGGCGTACTTGATGAGGTCCCAGCCCAGTTGCACGAGGTCAGAGAAGACCTCGAACCCGAACTTCAGACCCTCCCACACGCCCTGCAAGGTCGGCAGGACATAGGTGGTGAACCAATCGACGACGACCATCGCGCCGGCCTTGATGCCCTCCCAGGCGGCCGTCACGACAGCCCGGAAGGTCTCCGAATGATTCCACGCATACACCAGACCGGCCGCGAGCGCCGCCAGGCCCGCGACGACCAGACCGATCGGGTTCGCATTCATCGCGGCGTTGAGGAGCCACTGGCCCGCGGCCGCGGCCTTCGTCGCCCCAGTTGCGGCCAGCTGGGCGCCCTTCGACAGGACGATCGCCGCCGTGTTCTTCCCCCATGCCAGCGTCGACAGGGCGAGGTTCTTCACCATGTCGACGCCGTACATGCCCTTGAGGATCAGCGTCTGGGTCTTGTCGGCGACGAGCGCGCCCGTGTGCACGGCCAGGCCCTTCGCGGCTCCGTACAGGCCCGAGACGAACTGGGCGAAGGCGATTCCCGCCATCGCCGCCTTCCACAAGGTGAAGGCGCCGACGACGGCGAGGATCGTCCCCTTCTTGGCGAGGAACTCGCCGAGGGCTGAGACGAAGTCGCGCAGCCCCTGATTCTGCTGGAGAGAGGAGAAGAAGTCCTGGACCGCGGGGATCAGGTGGCCGGTGAGGATGTCCCAGGCCTGCTGGCCGAGCTCGTGGACATTGAAGAGGAAGTCCACGAAGACGCTGTCCTCTTCGAGGCCGAAGATCGGCCCCGAGAAGTCCCCGTTCGCGAGGATGTCCCACACGCCCTTCAAGCCGGGGAAGAGGTCCTCCTGAATCCACGTGAACGCGCTGGAGGCGGCGTCGGACATGGAGGCCAGGGCGTCGGTGAGCATGGGCTTAGCGCCGTCGACGATCTCCTTGACCCCCGAGACCATGGTGGCCTCGAAGTTGCCCCAGGCGCCCTCCATCGTCGCCGTCGAGGTCGCCGCCTCGTTCGCTGCGTCGGTCATGCCCAGGTCGAGGATCGCCTGGTTGAACTCTTCGGCGGTGATCTCGCCCTTGGACATGGCGTCGCGGAAGTCGCCGACGAAGGCGCCGTTCTTGAGGAGGGCCTCCTGGAGCTTGCCCGAGGCGCCCGGGATCGCGTCGGCGAGCTGATTCCAGTTCTCCGTCGTCAGCTTGCCCTGGCCCGCAGTCTGGGTCAGGACCATCCCCACGGACTTGAAGGTCTCCGAGGACCCGCCCGCGACGGCGTTCAGGTTGCCCGCGGCCTGTGAGAGCTTGTCGAAGTCCTTGACGTTGTTCGCCGCGAGCTGGGCGGTTACGTTCTGGATGTCGCCGAGGTCGTAGACCGTCTGGTCCGCGTACTTCTTCGCCGAGGCCGTCAGCGCGTCGATCTGGGCACCATCGATACCGGCGAAGTTCAGGGTCGCCTTGAATTTGTCCGTCGCATCCGACGCCGCGAAGGCCTGCTTCGTGACGTCAGTGAGGAAGCCGCCGACGCCGATCGCGGTCAGGCCGCCCAGGGCGACGGCGCCGAGCTTGGCCGCGGACTTGAATGCCCCGCCCAGCCCTGCGGTGATCTTGTTCTCCGCCGCCGACGTGTCGACGCCGCCGAGCTCATGGTTGATGTCCTTCGCGATTCCCTTACCGGAGACCGAGACTTGCAGCCACGCGGTCCCGAGCTCGAAATTCCCCGCCATCGGATCACCCCCGCCTCGTTATGCTGTTCAGTTCTCAATCTCCGGATGGCGCGCGAGCCACGCCCGCGCCTTCGCCTCCGCCTTGCGCTGCTTCTCCGCGGCCCGCTCCTGCCACCCCGGCTCGGGCGGCTCCGGCCGGGGCGGCATCTGCGACTGCTTCGCCCCCATAGCGCCGAGGATCGTGCACTCGATACGCCACCCGACATCGCGGATCAGGCTCGCCTCGTTCGACAGGGCCGCAGGCCCGCCCTCGAGGAGCCCCGTCTGCGACCCCGGAGGCAGCCCCTTGACGAGGACCGCGAGCCTGCGCAGGGTCAGGCGCCCGCGGAACAGATCGAGGAGATCCACCCCGTAGACGCGCAGCAGATCCGCCTCGATCGCCTCCCAACGCCTGTGGAGCAGCGTCAGGAGGCTTGGGATTCCGGGTTCAGCTGCGTGAAAATCTCCTGCACGATCTCCCCGCACGCTGAGATCGGCGCCGCCCCCTCGTGCGCGCGACGATAGGCGGCGACCACCTCATCGAATTGACCGCCGCACATGTGCATCGCGACCGAAACCGCCGCCTTCGTCCTGACCGGCGTGTCCAGTGTCTCGTCGTCCATGCGCAGAAGATTCGCCGTGTAGGACAGGTCATTGAACCGCTCTTGGGGAATCGTCATATCGACTCCCCACAGGTCCACCGTGATCGGCTGGGACTCGCCCTTATCGGCTGCGGACTGGGCTTCGCGGCGCGCCAGCTCGGCCGCCGACGGAGTCTTCTTCTTCGTGGTCGTGGTCATTGTCGGTCCCCTTTCAGTGGGATATCAGTCGGTCCTGCAGGTGATGGAGAGGGACCGTCCCCCTGGCCGGGGACCGACATCCAGCCAGGGGGACGGAGATAAGCAGCGCCCAGGGTCAGCCCGCGGGGATGAGCGCCGGCGCGTTCGTCAGGATCTGGAATCCGTCGAGGATCTCGAAGCTGAACTTGTAGGCGGTGAGCTCCCCGATCTTCAACGGGACGCCCTCGCGAGCCCCCAGCTGGAGGCTCGGCAGGAGCACGCGCCACTGGATCGACGAGTCCGAGGTGTCGAAGGCGTCGATGACGGCCGTCATCGTCCGCGCCTTGCGGGCCGCGGGGATCTCGATCCTCGCGATGGACCCGACCTTCTTCGCCGTCGCATCGAAGTACGCGAGGAAGGTCTTGAGCTTCGACTCGAGGACGACGACCTCGATCCCCGAAGACGAGTCCGACATGTAGGTCTTGACGACCCCGTGATTCTGGTGCCCTCGGATCTTGTCGACCGAGTCCGACATGTTGACGGTCATGCCGTCCTCGCCGATCCAGCCGACGTCCTCCAGACCAGCAGGAAGCTGGGTGTCCAGTGCGACGACGGAAGTCAGATCGATCTTCCCGTCACCCAGGAAGAACGAATCGTCCTCCGATCCGAACATGAGCGCGTTCGCCGCGTTGAGATGAGCCATGAGAGAGTCCCCTTTCAGATGAGACGAATCGTGAATGTGTAGGCGGCCGAATACCTCGACCGATCGGTCCTATCCGGATCCGGGACCTCCGCCGGCTCCCCCGCCTCGACGACGCTCACCGGAACCTCCGACGAGGGGAGCAAGAGCAGCTGCTCGTGCACCCGGGCCGCGAGCGCGGCCGCTGTGCCCGTGGATGCGGCGTAGGTGTCGATGATGAGGGAGACGCGGGACAGGACCCTGGAGGTGCGTCCGGGGCCTCCGGCGGCGATGACGCGGATGAACTCCTCCGGAGGAGGGTTCTTGTCGGGGCGCTTGGACACCACGGGGGTGTCCGGGAACGCCGACTTGAGGCGGTCGATGATGATCTTCTTGACGTCGGGCGTCTTGAGCATTGGTCACACTCCGTTGATTGCAGCGATTTCGAGGGCATGGTCGGCGGCGGCCTTGCGGGCGGCCGCCGTCGTGGGCTTGACGTAGGCACGGGCTCGGCTCCTCGTGCGATGTTCGACTGCGAACCCGTCGCCGGCGCGGCTGGCGATGGTGGAGGCGGCGCGTCCGACGAGGGCCTGCGCCTCTGCCGAGCGGAGCATGTCCGCCACCGCCTGCTTGTTGAGCTTGAACGCCACGCGACTCATTGGCTTGCCTCCGTGACTGCTCGGAGGGTGGCGACCAGGCCCATCGGCCACCGGGCTGGATCACCCTCGACCTGATAGCGGACGCCGGCGATGAGGAGGACATCGGAGGCTATGACGTCGGGCCATTGGCCGGGCCAGTAGACGGTCGGCGAGGTGATGACCGGCGCCGCCCCCGGCGTCACAGGCTCCGAGGAGGCCCCCGGGGCGAACATGCCCGCGGGGAGCGTCTCCTGGGCCTCGGCGCCGGGGATGGGCTCGCCGTACTGGTCCACGCCAGCATCCGCGGTACGGATGCGGGTCACGGGCACACGCCAGTCGTCCATCATCGGCGGCCCCTTCCTGCGAGGAGATCGACCTCGAAGGCCCGCTGGGCGGGCAATCCGAGACGACGCCGGTGGACCTTCGTCAGGCTCATCGACCCGACGGGCGCCGCGAACGATGCCGACTGGCTGAATGGACCGGTCGTCACCGACGCTTGGGATGCCCCCAACGGGGGAGCGAAGCCCAGAGCCGACGCCGCCGAAGAGGCCGCGTAGTGGACCATGTCGCACACGATGTCCGCCGCGGTGTCGGCGCGGATATGCCCAGAGGCGATCATCTCCTCGATGTCATAGCCGTCGGCGGCGAGCTCGTCGCGGACGATCCGCGATGCCCTCGCCAGCTGCCCCTCCAGGAGAGCGGCGAGGGCATCGTCGGGATCGCCGTAGCGCTCGGAGTAGTCGGCGGCCGTGGCCAGCGAGAACGATTCCATGTCTGCCATGGCGACCTCCTATCGTCGAGTGACGGTGACTACCTGGTGGCTTGTCACCAGGTCTCCTCCGACTGGGGCTTGGGCGTGGCATTCCTGCGAGTGCGCTTCGGCTTGGGCGCCTCCTCGGGCGCCTCCTCGGAGGGGGCCCGCGGGGCCTCCACCGCAGCCCCTTCGGGCATCTCAGGTGCCTCGGGCTCCTCGGGCGCCTGGGTGTCGTCACGCACCCAGTCGTTGCCGAGGAGGCAAGCGGTCGTCTCATCGACGAGAGCGACGCATCCCGTTCCCTGCTGCACGAGTCGGATCATGTGCTGCATCACGCCTCCTTGACGAGGGCGAAACGCTCGGTGAAGACGTACCAGCCGTAGACGATCTCGAGGCGCAACGCGATTTGGTTCTGGCGCTTGAGGTCTCCCTGCCCGTCCGGGTCGCCGAACTGGATGAGCTCGAGCGGGAGCTCGCGCTGGACGCCCCAGCGGATGCCGTTCTGGAAGTCACCGACGATCGCTCGCACATTCGTGTCCGCGGCCTCCGGGACGCCCGAGACCGTGTTTCCCTGGGAGACGGGCAGCCCCATGAAGTCGGTGACGTTCGTACCGAATCCGAGCTGCGGGTACCGCTGCTGCGAGGTCGCCCCTGAGCCGTCCTTGACCTTGAGGGAGGACAGCGCCCACGAGAACTTCGGGTCGAAGGCCGCGCCGTTGACGGATTCACCGGCCGCGACGAGCAGACCAACCGCAGCGCGGAAGTCATCGTCAGCGTCCGCCGAGGAATGAACGACCGTCTTCGTGGTCGCACCCAGGTAGTTCTCCCACGAGGTCTGCTCGCCCGTCAGGGGGTTGATCCGGTGGTACAGGCCCAGATCGAGCGCCCTCGAAAGGGCGATCTGTCCCGAATCGGCGAGAGCTTTGAGGACACCGAGCTGGTAGTCCTCGTCGGCCCACATGACCTCCTGGTTGAAGCGCATCGTCACCTGCGCCTTGTGCGGCTTGGCCGTCACAGAGGTGAACGCTCCGGTCGTGTGCCCCTTCTGCGCCCCCTCCTCGACGAACTCAGCCTTCGGGAAGTCGTTGAACACGATGTAGTCGGTGTCCCCGAACCGCATCGGCTCACGGCCCGACAGGGCGGCGACTGTGGACGTGGTGCGCGCCTTGACGATCATGCCGTCCGCGATCTCGCGCGGCATGAGGACCTTCGCATTGGTGGTAGAGAAGATCGCCATAGCGAATCACTCCTTCAAGAATTGTTGAAACGAAACGATGAGTCAGGAGCCGAAGAGCTGGCGCACCGCGAGGCGGCCGCTATCGGCGGTGGCCGTGTCCGGCTGGCGCCCCGCAGTGGGAACGACCATCGGGCGAGACAGGAGAGGAGCGAGCACCTCAGCATGAGACTTCAGATCCTCGAGGCTCTCACCCCGCAGCGCGTCTTCCGGAACGCCGGTGTCAGCCGACACCTGCCGCTTCCACGCCGATACCTGCGCCGAATGCTCAAGATCCGCGAGCTTCGCCTTCGCCTCGGCAACATCGGCCGCGAGCGCCTCGGACTGCTTGCGCATCGAGGTGAGCTCACGTTCGGCTGCGCGCCGGGCTCTGCGCTCGGCGTCGAGGGCTTTCATGCCCGCCTCTCCGAGCTCGGTGGCGGCGTCCTCGGGAGGCGGGGTCTGCGCGGGCGTCGCGCCCGGCTTCTCCTGCGCCTGAAGAGTCGCTTCCGCGGGCTCGCTGTGCGAGTCGGTCTGTACGTTCATGCGGGTCTCCTCTATTCATGGGGTGGCCCCATCGCGGGGCCTGCGGGTACAACAGGCCCGCCGTGGCATCGCACCAGGCGGGCATGAAAAGACCCCCGACCAGACCGTGGCCTGGTGGGGGTGAAGCGGATGATGCGGTGAGGCTACTTGGGCCGCTCCGCGGGGAGGTTCGGGAAGTATTTGGCGCGTTCCTCGGCTGTGAAGACCTCGTACACGTCGATGTGGTCGAAGAGCCAGTAGAGGTCCTCGCCGGGGCGGTAGTGCGTCTCGGCCATGTGCCGGTAGCCGTCGTTCGGGTCGTCGAGGATCCTGATTTCTTCGGCGACGAATCTGCTGCTCACAGTGCCTCGACCTCCATCTCGATGATTCCGTCGGGGCGCTCGGTGCGTGACCTGACTCGGAACCTGGTTCCGGGAGTCAGGATGAGCTCTCGCTCCGAGTCCAGTCCCGGTACGAATACGGTACCGGTCCTCGCCCGGATGCGCATGATCACCTGGTGGCGGCCCTCGGAGTTGGCGACGAAGTCCTCGGCGACCTTGGCGGACAGGGAGGTGCTGACGAAGCCCTCGTCGTTGAAGATGCTGTCGACTTCGGGCACGTCCTGGAGGCTGAGGCCCCGGAAGAGGATCCGGTTGCGGTCCAGGCGCGATGGGTTCGTGGTGAATAGCGATCGGAGGTTCCTGACGTTCTCACGGTCGTACTCGCTGCCGACGTTGTCCCGGAGGAGACGGTTCATCGTTCCGTATGCCGATCCCGTGTAAGCGTCTCTCGCTGCAAGAGCACGACGCGGCGCAGTGCGGTCTAAATCGTCGAGAGCGTCGAAGAACTCTCGAGCGTTCTCGTCCTCGATGTACTCGCGGTTCCGAGAATCCCTCTGCGCCGCGCTCATCCTGCGCAGCTCATCTGTGATCTCGCGGTCGGTTGGCGTGTGCCCGTCGCCGTTGCGGGCAACCACGTTCGCGCGAGCCTTCGAGTATTGCTTGTAGAGCGCCTCGGGGTCGTAGCCGTCGATCTTGGCCGCGTCCTTCCCGAAGTTCGGAACGATTTGGCAGTCACACGCCCGGTGGCTACTCGCCGCGGCCGTCGCCTTCTCCTTGTATGCGAATCCGCGGGAGGCGAGCATTGTGCACCACGCGCAGGTCGTCCCACCGCGCGGGACCCTCGCCCACCCCGGGTGAGCCGGATCCTCATCGACGGCCTTCGCGACCGTCTCCCGACCCCGGTTCTTGAGCCACATACCGACATTGCCCGCGAGCGCCGCGGTGACCTGGTCACGATCGCTGTCCCACAGGCCGCCGGCGAGGCGGCGGGTGGTGGTGCGCACAGCGTCGGCGTCGATTCCCGTTGCGTGATGCGCCTTGTAGGGCGGCAGCTCAGGGTGTTCGGCCCTTAGCTGGTCGTACCAGGCGGCTGCTGCGGTGGCGGCGACGTCGCCCCACTTGGAGACGAGGGCGGGCATGGCCTGGAGGAGCGCGTCTCGGGTCTGCTCGGGCGTGGCTCCGGAGAGGCGGGCCATGATCTTCTTGAGGTCGGCGATGGCGAGCTCGACGGCCTTGTCCTGGGCGGTGTTGAGGCGGTCGAGGTCGCGGCGATCAGGCATCAGGCCTCCTCCAGGTCGTTGGCCTCCTCAACGGGCAGGCGCAGGGAGACGGGGACGGCGCCCGTCATCTTGATGCCGGTCAAGCCGAGGCGTCGGGCGGCGTCTGCGGGGTCGACCCCTGCACGGACGGCGATCCCGATGGCCTCGAAGCTGTTTCTCAGGTCAGCTGCCGACTCTCCCCGTCCGATGTCACGACGCGGGGGGTGGGGGAGTCGGGCGCGTCGGTTCCAGAGGTGAGGCGTTCGAGGACGGAGGCCGCCCCCGCAGACGCCTGCTCGGATCGGATCTCGTCGATCTCCTCGGTGGACAGGCCCGCCTTGCGCAAAGCCACAGTCGTGTCGGCCACCTGCGGGAGAGCCTGGACGAGCTTGACGATGTAATCCGACTGCGCCGACGGAGACGCCTGCGTGGTCGGCGTGTACTTGACCGCCAGACGCCAGGAGTCCGCCGGCGGCTCGCTCAACCCGTCGCGGAGCATAACCGCGTCCTCAGCGATCCGCCTCAGAGCCGGGATGAAGACCTGCCACTGGTAGTCCGCCTCGGCCGCCAAGTGGGCCTCCGCGGCGAGCATCGCTTCCGCCGAGGTCGGATTCTCTGCGAAGAGGCCGACCGAAGACTGCGGGAGGTTCGTCTCCGCGCAGAAGTTCTGAGCGAGCTGGCGGTACATCTCCAGGTGAGGCCCCATGCTCAGCTGCGGGAACTGCCCTACAGAGGGAAGATCACCGTTCTCGTTCACGTCGAGAGCCAGGAGGCGCCCCATGATCGCGGTCCACCTCGAGTCCTCGGCGAATGCACTCTCATCCGCGCCGAGCACATAGCGTTGAGGGCTCGAGAAGAACTCCGCCGAGGTTTCCGCGCGCACCATCGTGCGCACGGCCGCATCGGTCAGATAGCGGACCTCGCGGCTGATCCGGGAATGCCCGAAGGGACGATTCAGCTGAGGGTCGTACACGAGGGGTTCCACAAGGACCCGGCCGGTCCGATTCTCCACCCGAGTCGTCTTCCACGCCCCACCATCACGGAGTCCTTCAACGATCGCGTCGCGCGTGTACAGGGTCACAGCGCTCGGCTGGCCAAGATCGTCGAGATCCGTGACCGCGAGCGCGGCGGCGAGCGAGCGAGTGCGCCGGTCCCACAGCGCAGTCGTCCAGTTCGCGTCCCGCGCCTGGATCACCACCGGTGGTTCTCCTGGCGCGCCTTGCGTGACGGTGAGGAAGGCGCACGCGTGCTTGTACGCGGAGTTGATCGCCTGGGTGAGTTCGAGCGTGAACCTGTTGCGAGCGAGGATCTCGCCGAGCTCGTAGGCATCGGTTGCCCCATCGAGGGCGAACCCCTCGAACAGGTGCTTGCGTGCCAGGCCTTTGACGGCCTTCGCTGGCCACTTCAGAGCCGCTCGCGTCTTGGCCATCTGCGGAGGGATCGAGATCCCCAGATCCTGGAACGCCCGGTGTCCGTCGTAGTACACGTCAAGGAGCTGATTCTTCGCATGCTTAGCCGCCCACGTCGCGTGCAAGCGGCGCATCATGTCCTGCTCCGCGTCCGTCAGATCGGGAAGGACAATCGGCATCGTCGTCACAGGCGTTGTCGTGGTCATAGGATCACCGCTTTCCTCTTCGATCTCGCACCCCTCGCGCGCCTCTTCGTTGTCCTGACGGCCCAATGGGCCAGCGTCACTGCGTCCAGGCCGGAGCAGGTCGCCCCTTCCGGGGCCTGCCAGCCGAACCCGCCGCCTGATCCGATCCGCCGCCGAGACACGTACTCGGCTTCGGTTTCGAGTTCGCGGTCGTCGAGGTGGGTGAGGGTCTTGTCTCGGATCGCAGCATCGAACATGGCATGCGCTGTGATCACCTCTGCGACGTTGGGAGTGAGGATCATCTTCGGCGGCACTCCTGCGACGCGCAGACGCTCGGCGAGGTCTCCGGCGCCCGCCTTGCCCTCGATGACGATCACGGCGAAATGCTCCAGGTTCGCCAGCAGGTAGTCGACGATCCAGCCGACACCCTCACCCATGCGCCGCACCCCCTGGGCAGTGCACAGCTCGACATGCGTGGCGCCCGCCTTGCCCTGGCGTCCTGCTCTCGCCAATGCGACCGTCGACCCGTCGATTGAGAACCGCGCGCACGCCGCCCACTTCGACCCAGAAACCGGCATACCGATGAGTTCGTTCCACACGCGAGCGCCGATCGCCTGATTCGTGACCTCCGGATCCCAAATCCCCAGGCCCTCGCGACGGAAGGACTCCGGGCCGAGCTGGCGCTTCATGCGCAAGATCGCCGACTCCGGCGTCCGATGAGGGAAGGACGGATTCGCCTTGCGCCACTGCTTGCGGTCGTCCGGATTCGCGTCATCGTCCGCCCCGACCTCCACATAGAGGCCGTCGCTCATATCGCCCGCGAGCGCGCTCTTTCGGAAGATGGTGAACGCTTCGGACGGATCGGAGGGCTTGGGCGGAGTGCCCATGCGGATGATCAGCGGATTCGAACTCGTGTTGGCGGCGGGGATCATGTCGTCAAGGGCCCGCTGACCGAGGATCTGCGCTTCGTCGAAGACGATGATGTCGACCCCGGCGAAGCCTCGCCCGAACCCGCCCTCGCGGGCGCCGAAGAGGATCCGCGACCCGTTGTGGAAGACGATCGCCTGCTGGCCGTTCGATGCTCGAACGGTTTCGATGTAGGAGGCGATCTTCGCCTTGTTGGCGAGCCCACGCATGTAGGCGAAGGTCTCGTCGGCTGTGCGAGTCCTGTGGGCCGTCCACAAGATGAACAAGCCCGATTCCAACGACGCCAAGGCCATGAGCGCCGACCCGATCGTGTAGGTCTTGCCGACCTGGCGGGGTAGGGAGATCTCGACACCGTCGATTCCGGCCGCGTACAGCCCCGTGTCACGCTTAGCGAACACCGCCGCCCCCAGGTCGGTCTGCCACTGGTCGAAGCCCAGGCCCCACCTGGCGGCGCGCGCCCGGATCTTCGGGAACGAGGTCGACACGATCCCCTCGGGCAGGATCAGATGCTTGGCGATCGACGAGAGCCGAGGATCAGACGCCCGTCCATTCCTCGTCGGCGACCTCGGCGTCCTGCTCACGCTCGGCCTCCTTCTCCGCCAGTTCGATCGCGCGGATCCGATCATCGAGCTCGAGCATCCTTCGGCTGATCGCCGCCAAGTCACGCGCTGGAGTTTCCTCATCATCGAAGGTCACCGCCAGGCGAGCCCGCATCGCGACGAGCAGATCCTTCGCCGACCCCTCCACAACCGCGGCGATCACCGACCTGGAAGGAACCCTCCTAGGATCATCCGAATTAATGACTTCCAATACTGCTCTCTCCACCAAGAATCACCCCCAGGCGAACCCCGTTTGACTTTTTGCAATTCAATTCAGTTTTTCGTAATTCGGGACATGTTTCGTAAATGCCGCCTCGGGAAAAAATGAAGGGGAGAGATATCGCTATGCCTCGGGGCCCTGCGAGGCGGGGCGGGGGAGGGGTAAAGGCCCCTCCGACCAGCCTTGATGTTTCGTAATTCGATGGAATTACGAAACATCACCACGTCTCGCTTGAATTCGTCGAGGAAATGTAAACACCTCGATCATTCCGTCCGCCGATTCTCTTTCTTCGCATTCCATTTCCACGCCGCTGATTACAGGAGCGACACACGACTCGAACGTTCTCGATCGTGTCCTCGCCGCCCCGCGACCACGGAATGATGTGATCGACCTCCGCGCTGTTCGCGCTCCGGCCCTTCGAGAAGTCAAGGTGCACGCCGCAGATCGGGCAATCCGTGAGCCCCGCGAGGACGGCCCGTCGCTTCGCCCGTGCGGCGAGGTCGAGCCACTTCTTCGTCCCTGTCCTGCTCGAAGCCACACCCACCCCCCGGTCATCCTGACTAGGCCTGGTCGGCGCCCCCGGATATGCGAAGCGGCCCCCGGTTCTGCACCAGTGGCCACTGATAGCAGACTACACCGTTGCACCCCTGGTTCGCCACCGATCGCCCCCTTGTCACCTCGACGCCTCCACCAGAGCGACCAGGTCGGCCGGCCGGTACAAGCGCCGCCCCGACACTATGGCAACCGGCTGCAACCGCGCGCGCTTACACCATGACCGCACCGTGGACTCCGGGATCGGACGGTGCGACAGAATCTCCGCGATCTCACGGGCACGGGGTCGAGGCACAGGACGCTCACCCGCCCGTCGACGCATCACTTCCCGGGCCTCCTCCACCTCGACCTGCACCCCACACGCGCACGACGCCTCGACGGAGCCCTCGGCGGCCATCAACTCGACCCCACAGGACGGACACCGGCCGACAAACGACAGCACCCGATCCGCCGGCGACGCGAGCCGCTCGAGACGCCCCACCGCATAGCAGAGCTCGTCAACGAGCAGCGGCGCCTCCACCCACCCACCGATCCGATCCCGATACGCAGTGAACACCCTGCGCACCGCAGCCCAGTCCCCACGCGGAACGCAGTACCTCGGCCCCATGACGAACGTCGTCAACGACTGCGCCCACGTCCAAAGCGCATCAGTCATCTCGTCGACCTCGAGCATCAACCCCAGATTCACAGGCTCCCGCGACGACGCAACGCCCCCCGCAGGCTGCATGCCGCGACGAAGACCGCGAGCCGCATACGCCAGATCATCAACCAGCTCCGGCAGATCAGACACCGCCGTCACCAACCGATTCACCGCCGCCCGCGACACGAACTCCCCCTCGCCCAGCAGCTCCCCCGTCACCGGACACACCCTCGCCTCACTCACCCGCGATCCTTCCTCCGCTTCCTCCGCCTCTTGCGACCGGACACACTCCCCCCACCACACGGGGCCCCACCGGCCAGACCAGCCCCTTCCCGGGCCCTCCCAGACCCAGGACTGTCCCGACCCCTCCCGGCCCCACCAGAGCCCGTCCCGGGCCGTCCCGGCCATTCCAGGCCCGGTCCTACTTGACCTGACTCGACCAGTCCCGTCCCTACCCGACCCGGCGATTCCGAATTCGCAGGAGTGGACATATCGGAGTCAATTCGAATTGAATCCGAATTCAATCCGGACTCGGACTCACTCACTCCTCCCGCGTGCTCACCGGACGCGGGCCCAGGATCAGCATCAGCTGACGGTTCGTCGAACGAGCGGTGATCAGCCGTTCGGAGATCAACATCAGCCGGAGATCGACCGGAGCCCGCGGAGCCTTCAACGCTGTCGCCGGCGCCGTCAAGACCCGGGAGCGCGCCCGCCGAGGGCGTGTCTGAGGTCGAGGCGCTCGCAGCATCAGCGGAGGCATCGCTGGTGGACACAGGAGGAATGAGGAGCCCGAGCCCCTCCAGATACTTCGTCGTCGCCTTCCCGTAGCGAGGGCGAGCCGGAGCGGGCACGAGCGGATGCTCTTTCGCCCACGTGCCCGACTCGTCCTTCTTCCGGGCGGAATTGCACCTCCAGCAGGCCACGACCATCGTGTCAACGGTCGCGGCCTGGCCGGGCTTGAGGTGGTCGAGAGTGCCCTTGCGAGCGGACGGCTTGCCCGTCCAATACACCGGCGTCTCGCACCACCTGCACGTATCGCCATCGCGCAGCAGCACGGGCCCCTTGATCGCCGGATCGCGATTGTCCCGGTTCTGCTGACGCTCGTGCTCTATCTCCTCCTTCGTTCGAATGTTGATGTAATCAGGGTTCTCGACGAGCTTAAGCTTCCTCCGCCCGTCGACCTCAACCCAGCTCATGAGACCGACCTCTGTGCACAGGCGAATGAGACGCTCGGACTCGCTGCCCGCATACATCGCGATCACACCCAGATCCACGATCGAGTCGGTGAGGTGCTTGGCCGAGTAGGCGGCGCACCTGAAGACGAAGCCCTGAACCTCATTCATCGTCCGATGATCGAATCCCTCGCACGCCGCCAGATCCATCAGCATCGGGAAGGTATCCGACTCGTCCCCGAC
The DNA here is from genome assembly GCF_014208035.1 of Schaalia hyovaginalis. NCBI lineage: Bacteria > Bacillati > Actinomycetota > Actinomycetes > Actinomycetales > Actinomycetaceae > Schaalia > Schaalia hyovaginalis. The sequence goes on from NZ_JACHMK010000001.1 coordinate 241,465, forward strand.
CTTCATCCACGGCATCCACTCACCTCCTGCGTCGCCACCCCTGAGCCATAGGACGTTTGGCCTATAGGCCACCCTCTGAAACGAATGGACCACAAGATATGCCGCGTGTCGCGGCTTCGAGCCCCTGCATGTAGTGACTGTCCTGGGTAGTCTTTCTTTGGCACTCGACAGAAGCGAGTGCCAGATTCAGTCAATGAGAGGAGGTGAACAACATGGCGAAGAAGAATTCCGGGCACTATCGCTCGGCCATCACCGGTCGCTTCGTAACAACGAAGTATGGAAAGAGCCACCCCGACACGACGGTCAAGGAATCCGAGTAACCAGCTTGATACCTTGATCTTCGGATCTCGTTGCAGGGTGGCCTTGTGACCCATCGTAGTCGCGAGGCCACCCTGCTTCGCCTTATTCGGCCACGTTTCCATCACGGGTCCCCATCCATTCGTCGAGATCTGCAGCGCGATAGCGAATGATCTGCCCACGCCTGGCGAACTTCGGGCCGTCACCGGACCGTCGCAATCGCGCGAGCGTTCGCTTCGAAACGGCGAGGTGTTCGGCTGCTTCCTCTGTCGTCAGCCATGCACGCCCGTCACGAATGCCGACTCCGATTGCTTCCGCATTCCATTCCGTCAATTGCCTCACCTCCTCAGTGATTCCCCTCTGTGCATCTGCGAATGCCTCGCGATTCACATCTCCACCAGCTTCCACTCGTCGCCGAACACGTCCCACAACTCCAACTGGACCGGCGCCAACTCGGCACCACGATGCCCCTCCCGGAAGCACGCGCACCGCCCGTCATGACTGACCCTCGCGTCGAAGAACGGCGCCTGCCCGAACGCGGTGCCTCTGGACCTTCCGACCCACCCGAGAGGCATGTCCTTCAACTTCTCCTTCCATGCCGGTGGCGTATCCGGACGCTCGTACGGGCACATGTCATGCCGACCCTCTTCGCAATGTCCGCACTGGCCGTACTGGCACGGGCACAACGCGTTCCCGTCGGCGCCCCAGATGATGTCCTTGACTCGAATGGCGCTCATGCCCGCACCAGCTCCCCGCCCTCCACGGCCGCGACGAGCTCCTCGTTGAGGCGCAGGCCCCGATGATGCAGCCAGCGGGCGAGCGCCACCTCGGGCGCGCCGGGACGGACCCGGGGGCGCTCCCTGCGCAGCCCCTCCGCGTCGAGAGAGGCGTGCAGGTAGATGAACTCCTTGCCTTTCGCGGTCGGGTGCATGTGCTGGGGCCCGTTCTTCACACGGCCCTTCGCGTCCCTGCCGCGCGCACCCCGCTGATCGATGAGGAGGCCCTTGCGGTAGCAGAACTCGAAGAACTCGCGGGCCCCGACATCGGAGAAGTAGTGCTTGTGGAACTCCGTCAATGTCAATCCCTCGGTCGCTTCGATCGCGCGCACCGTCTGCGCGGCGGCCGCGGCGCGCTCCTCGGCGGCGATCGCGCGGGAATGGGCTTCGGTGATGATGGAGTTCGCTTCGATAAGGGCGGTCGCGAGCAGCTGCTCGCGGTTCATCGCCGAGGGCGTGGCCGGCGCCTGCGGTGCCGAGTACGAGCCCGTCCGCCGGATCGAGGGCAGCACCTCGTGCGTGACCCACCGCTTGAACGGACGAGCCCCCTCGACGCGGGATCGGAGGATCGCGGAGTAGAGGCCTGACTCTGAGATCATGATCATCTGCTGTTCTCCAGAGGGGGTCTGCCAATTTGACAGACCCCTCTCATCGGGGTCGAGGTGTCTGGTCATCGCAGAGGCCTCGGAGTATCCGAGGATCTTGGCGACGTCCGACGCGACGAACCAGGGCTCGCCCTCGTCGTCGAGGTGAACGCGGACTGGCGCCTCGCCGTAGAAGCGCGTGAGGTCACGCATGGGAGCCTCCTTTCTGACTGTGGGAGACGGTGCGGGCCGAGAGGCCTGGGCGGCGCGCAGGCGCGCATTGCGCTCCTCGCGCAGACGGCGCAGCCCCTCGGCGCGGGCGAGCTCGGCCGCGATCCGCACATCGAGATCGAGAAGGACGCGCTCCTTCTCCTCGACCGAGGCGAAGTAGCGGCATGAGGGTGCACGAAAGCACGGAGATGTCATGAGAGACGCTCCTTCGGTCTACTGAACCAATAGGTGCGACCAGAGCGCCGTTTCTAGCGGCGCGCAGGTCGGGAGCTAGAAAGCCGTCAGTAGCCGGCCCCGGGTATTCCCCCGCTGGGCGGGGTCTTGTATTCCCTCGGACTCCCGACGCGCAAAGCGCCGACAAAGAAGCCGCTCTCACGAGGCGGCATCCGCTACTGATGGATTTTCTAGATCCACCGCAGACGATACCAGCCACCGAGGCGCATGCGTGCGATTCTCCTTCGTGTCGAATGTTTAGCCCCCCTTGACTCCTGATGTTTAGCGTCGCTATACTTTGATGCATGAAGCGAGTGGACCTCATGAAACGCCTGGCAACCATCGCCAAACAGCGCGGCGAGGAACTCATCGTCGTCGAAGGCGGGAGCCACACGAAGGTCCGGATCGGCCAGGCGATCACGATGGTTCCCCGGCACCGCGAGATCTCAGAGGGAACCGCTCGAGGAATCATCAAGAAGATGGAGGAGGAATGACGATGGAAATCATCGCCCGCGTCTACAGGGACGGCGACTGGTGGGCCGTCGAGGTCCCCATCAACGGAAGCATCGAATACACCCAGGGCAAGACCCTCGCCGAAGCGCACGCCATGGCCACGGACCTCGTCGCCTTGTGGGCCGACGAACTCGACGACGATGCCCTGCGCGCCGCTGAAGTCGTCCTCGCCGTCGACGGCGCCGTCAAGCAGACCGCCGACGCGGTCAAGATCGCCGCAGCCGAACTCGAGACCGCCCGCGAACACGCCCGTGCCGAACAGATCCGCGCCGTCGCCGCGCTCCGCGAGGAAGGCCTGACGATGCAGGACATCGCCACCGTCCTCGGCGTGACGAAAGGCAGGATCTCCCAGCTCGCCCACGCCTGAACGCACCGAGGAATCCCGATGAGTGAATACAACCCCATCCACGAACTTGCCGACTTCATCGAAGCCCTCACGTCCACTGGAGGGAATGTCAACGCCGCCCTGACCGAAGTCGCCCTCGACAGTGAAGACCTGTGGGACGCTCACGCGAGAGGCGTGGCGGCGTACTTGCAGACGCGCGAACTGCTCATTGCATCCGGTCGCCTGGACGCGAACGCGAACGTCCTCGCGGAGATCCGAAACGCTCTCATCGCCCCGAACGCCGCCTGGGACAGTCACAGCGTGCCGACAGTCAACCCTTTCGCGTTGACCGCGCTGCGCAACGTCGCCGACGCAGGAGATATACATGAGCTACTTCCTCCTGTCCTCGGCGCTGAGGAACTCGACGCCCTGAAGGAAGCCCTTGAGGAAATACGCGAGGTCATCAGCGCTGCCACGGAGCTCCCAGGCAATATCTGCGGCTACCTTCGCTACCTCATCAACCGATGCCTCGATATCCTCGCGGGTGAGGCCATCGACTTCGTTGCCCTTCGCTCGATCACGCTCGAACTGCACGGTCTGGGGATCCCAACAACCCCGCACCTTGCGCAGGAACGCCGCGAAAAATTCACGAACGCGCTCCGGCGCGTGGTCGGCGCCTGGTTCACCGACTTCACCACCTCCGCAGCGGCTGAACTGGCCGCGAATACGGCGACAAAACTCATCGGAGGATAGCCCCGACCACAGGTTGTCCTTTCCGTCCATCACGCCCTCCTTTCCTCGAGCTCGTCAGTTTCAGTCGGCGATGACGCCGGTCGCCGGATCGACTTCGCCGTCCTCGGTCAGGACGGTCCGCCCGCCGACGACGCGGAACCCGATCGTCGTCTGGTGCCCGGCGTCTTCGAGGTTGCCTTCCTCGCCGATTCGGAACTCGTGCGGATCGCGCTTGAACTCGGGAAGACGGACGGCGATCTTGTCGATGATCTCGACCGTGTTGTCCGACGCGAGAATGACCTTCAAGGTCAACGAGAGCTGGCCCGCCCTGCCGGTCTGCTGAACGCGCTGGACGACCTGGCGGAGCTCATCAGAGAGCTCATCCACGGTGTGCCCGTCGCCGAGCAGACCGAGGACCTCAACGAAGCTCGTGTCCCCGCTCATCGCAGTTCCTGACCGTCAGCAATGTCAAGGATTGACTCGACAGCCGTCATGAGACGCTGATTGTCCCGAGTTCGCAGAAGCGAGACCGATCTCGCGGCACGGACGAGATCCTCAACGGCGAAGCGAGGAAGCGCCACCATCTCGTCACATGTCGTCAGCCGCCACCCGACGGACTGCGAAATCGTCCATCTACCACCATCGACGTAGCTCATGGGGATGAAGTAGGGCCCGAAGTAACGTGCCGGCCCGTTGTAACGGCCGCCACCGTCGCCTTGATGGGACTCGATGTAGTAGAGACCCGGAGCGGCAGGCCAATCGGCCTCGAGGGATTCATCCCCGACTCCCGACTCCACGCCGAGGTCATCCACATTTGCGCCGGCGTCTTCGATGTCCGGATCCTCAAGGTATTCGACGACGGCATTGTCATCGTCGTAATCGTCCTCGGAGGTCGGGATCAGCGACACCTCGGCGGCGATAGCCTTCACCCTATCGTCGAGGAGATGATGCAGGTTCAGGGCCGCATCCAGGCGCTCCTCAAGCTCGAGAATCCGATCCTCGACGTCGAACATCCGAGCCTCCACGGTCGACCGGCGATCCGACCTCCCGTACTCGAACGAATGGCATCGGCATTCATTGCGCGTCATTCTTGTGCGCCTCCAATCGGTGTCAGCGTGAGGGCGACACGATGCGCCCCCACTGGAAGAGTCGAGATCGGCTCACCGAAGACGTGATTCGGACCGAGGACATGCCGGTAGTCGTCATCCTCGAACACCCCGGCATCACGCAGACCGTCCACAATCGGCTTCGTCGTGTCCGCCGCATTGTTCGGATCAAAGGTCCGCTGGACGCGCCCATGAATCACCGCATCCACACGCACCAAGCCCTCCATGCGGCGCAGCCTGGCCGAGCGGGCGAGCATCGCAGCGCGCAAGCGCACCGCCGCAACCCTGCGGGCCCGCGCATACGGCATCAGACGATCATTCGCCGAAAGCCACTCATTCGACGGCACATCGACGATGAGCGACTGCACCAGCTGAGATTCACACGATTCACTCACGACTCCACCCCCGGCTTCAGCTGCTCGGCCTTGTCCTCGAGGAAGTCGGCGAGCTCATCGATCGCCGCCTCCCGCTCCAGCATGGACGCGACGCCCCGCGTGTCGCGGATCTGGACCGCCACCGAAGCCGCGGCCACGATCCAATCCACCAGCACATCGACCGTGTCAAACAGGTACTGCAAGTCCTCAGGCGCCGCATCGTAGAACTCGGCCCACACTCGTTCGCGATCCGCCTCAGACGCTCCGACATGACCAGACTCCATGAAGCGGATCTGCATCAGCCGGTCCACCACCTGCCGACGCACCTCGTGAAACTCCTCCCCAGCACCATTCATTCGATCCTCCTCAGTCACGACGCCTGCTCCTCACGCCCCTCGTCGGCCTCGTCATCCCACGACGCCAAGGTCGTCTGGTCGTAATGCCGACGCGCAGGCTCTGTCTGCTTGACGACGTGATAGCTCGGCTTGTCGCAATACACGGTCTGGCGATACGCCGCCTCCGGACGACGTACACCCTCGACCCACGGGACGATCAGCACGGTCTTTTCAGCCCCACAACGAGACGAGCCAGACGGATAGGGGGTCAACGACATTCACGCCACCTCCGCCCGTTTTTCGCCGGCAGGAACAATCGCCCGGAACTCCTCGCGATGAGCCCTGAGGAAACGGTCGTAGCACCTGGTGCACATGCCCCTGGCCTTCTGCGGCGCGACATGAACACCACCACGCTCCTGACCAGGCCCCACCAGCAGACGACCGCACCCGCCCGCACACTCGCGCAGAGCCGCGACATCCACGCCCTCCAAGGAGCCCGCCTCCGACAACTCGATGCGACGCCGGCGACGCTGGTCCTGAGTCAAACCGCCGGCGACCCCCCAGATATCCGACGCCCTTCGCACGGCATCATCAGCGATCACCCACCTGCGACACTCGGCAACCACCGGGCAGGATCGACATACCGCCAGCGTCTCTTGCGTGCTCTCACGGCCCTCGAGAAACCACCACCGAGGATCCATGCCGGGCCGCGCACACGCCGCCAGATCCCTCCAGAACACAGAATCCTGCTCACCGCCCATCGCGATCCCACCGATCCCACGCGAGAATCGCCAACGCCACCACACACGGGCCCACAACGACCGACAGGGACGACATCACAACCACCATCAGATCCACGCGTCACCACCCCTGCCACGGATCACGCAGCTCCACGACAGCCATCCGCGCCGCCTGCGCAGCAAGCGCAAGGCCGACCAGCCCCACCCACGCAGGCCACCCCTGGGGGTTGTCCGGCCCCTCCATCGAGAACCCCAAAAACAGGGCCACCGACATCAAGATGAACATCGTCTTCACCCTCGCGTTCATCGCCAGTCCCCCCACGCGCTCCGACGCAGCCCCCGCAGCCACACCCACAGGCGCCGCGCACGCGACCCCGGACGCCCCGGAGCCGACGGCCGCAACAACCCACCAGGGCGCGCCCTCCTCAACGTCCACTTGCTAAGCTCATTCATGAGTCCTGAATTTCCTTTCCCGACTCCCGCCTCTCGGCACGTGCAAGGCGCCGAGAGGCATTTCCTTTCCCATCCGACGACCCAGGGGTGCCATTCCTGTACACGGGCCGACGACATTGACATTCACGCGCCCCTGGCGCCCTTCACCCCGAGCTGGCGACGACGACGCGACCGCGGCATGAGCGGCGCGATCGCCCCAGAGAAATCCGCGTACTCCTCCAGACGCAGACTCGCCGCCTGAAGACGCGCAGCCCTTTCTTCTTCGGCCGCCGCCAAACGCTTACGCCGCTCAAGAACCGCAGACTCGGGGATCCGCCACCGGCCGCGCTTCCCCGGCGACCGATACGCTCCTGGGAACTCCCCAGCAGCACACAACTGCGACACCGACTGCGCGCTCACCCGCTCAAGCTCAGCGACCTCACGAGTCGTCAACACCCGCTCAACCAGCCCAGCGAGCTCCCTCGCACCGCTCATCGGGTATCCCCCTCGGTAGGGTCGGGATTGGAGAACACCGGCGCGCTGGAAGCACCGCCGACACCCACCGAGGAGGAAGACATGGAAGTGAATGCGGCAATCGCAGAGCTCGAACCCGGATCGCTCGCAGAATGGGCCGGAGTGCTCGTCACCGTCGCCATCGCGTTGATCTCAGGCCTTTTCGCGCTCCGGCGATCCCACCGATCCAGAAGCACCAAGAGCGACACGACCACCGCGAAGCACACGACAGACGCAACAACCGGAAGCCACTCCCAGACGAGCTTCAGCGACGAGCCCAGCGGAATGAAGAGCGACGCCGCATACACCCACGTGAAGACAGAACGCCCGCGCGTCGAAATCACCTGGTCTTCGAAGAACGCCCTCACGATCCGGAACCGGCAGCTCACGCCCCTCTCCGTCGACCACGTCCGCAACCGCGACGAGTTCGTCCGCCTCGACCTCGACGACCGCTTCACGCTCGACCCCGGACGGTCCATCCGATGCCTGGCACTAGGGGCCTGGGGACAGCCCATCCCAGATGAACTCGTCCTGGACATCGTCGGAGAGGACTCGCCGCTCGTCGTTCCGATCCCTCCGGATCCATTTGCCTGACTGACACCGCTCATCGGGCATCCCCCTCGGTAGGGTCGGAGGTGCCAACCATTCGCGGCCCACGGCCGCGACCATCACCTACCGAGGAGGACGACTCATGCAGACGTTCGACGACCGCCTGAAGGAAGCGATCAGCAACATGGCAAGCGGTACGAGCCGAGCCGCGGAGCTGAAGCGAACCGCCAGCAACCCCGAAGTGCGCGAGCTCGCCAAGGCTGTCCACTTCATCGGCTACGGTGCCCAACAGGTCGCCCTCGCCCTCCTCGAGGACCGAAAGAACCGACCGAGCGGCATCTAGGATCGCGACGCACATCTGGCGCTTCGCGGCCGCCTCGACGAGCGCGGTGATCTCCGCCCCGGTGAAATGGGGCAGCAGTGCACTGATGACCGGATCGACGACGCTGCTGGGGAGGTGGCTCTCGATTCGCATCAGCTCTGCGACGAGTCCGTCACGGATGTCTCCGAGGGCGCGCATATCGAGACTCATGCTGTCTCAACCGCCCTGAGCGCGTAGCGCTCACGCCACACGCGGTCCATGAGGGGCCGGTCGGCCTCTGTGTAGGCGTAGACGCTGCGCACCTGGCCGTTCGACAGGTCGAGATCTTTCTTGAAGAACGGCATCACGCCACCGCCTTCGCTCGAGCTAGAAGGTCCGCGAGCGCGGCGCGCAGTCCTTCGACTTCGTCCGCGAGCGCGGTCGCGTTGTCCTGAAGCTTCTCGACGCGGCGCTCGAGGTTCTTCGCTTCGATCTGCGCTTCGGTCCACTCGGAATCGAAGTAGCCGTCGCGGAGGAGTGCGATCTGGGGGACGACGAGCGCTTTGGCGATCTTTGTCAGCAGCACTTCGGTCAGGGCCCTGTGGCCGTTCTCGATGTTCCGCAGGTGCGGTGTCGAAATATGAATCTCTCGCGCAAGTTCGTCCGGATTGAGTCCGCGTATCTCACGCATCGTTCTGATCGTCGCCCCGACTCTGCGCCACTCTTCGTTCGGCGAATCTGCATGTTGCGCTTCCATGTGCAGAACCATATGACACGTTCAGAATCGCGTCAAGCATTGATGCTGAATCATGCGCATGAACTACGTATTCATGCAGGTCAAATCCCAAGTTCATAGCCGTAACTACGTCGTTGTGTTTCGGGAGAGGTGCAGATTGTTTCAAGCTGTCGCTTGCTTGATGATTCATTGTGATTCGGTCACGCTTGTGTCATGAGTTACGTGGAACCGGCCCAGCGTCTCGGCGACTCGGTCTTGGCGCGGCGTCTCGAGCTCGGGTTCTCGAGTCGCGGGGCGCTCGCGAGTGCTGCCGACTTGTCTGTTCGCACTCTTGATCAAGTCGAGAATGGCGGTCGTCCGTCGTACGCGGCGAAGACACTGATTGCGCTGGACAAGGCCCTCGAGTGGGCTCCCGGTTCGGCGCAGGCGATCCTCGACGGCGGAGAACCGACCCCTCTCGCCCCGGCCGCGCCGACGCCCGGCCCCGCCCTCGCCGATGAGGCGGCCGCTGGTTCTCTTGCCGAGCTGCTCATCGGGGAATCGGCCGACGAGCTCGCCGAGGATGAGCTCGCCGAGGTCGAGTCCGTCGCCCGGGCCGCAGCCCTCAAGAGGAAGCGCGAGATCCTCGCCTCCCGCCCTGCATCCCGTCCCTTCGAGCCCGCTGGCGAGGCCGAGGAGGAGATCCCCGACTTCGCCCAGCTCGCCGCCCGCACCGTCTCCCGCCGCCCCGGCTGGGACGCCTCCCAGGCCGGCACCGACGCCGGCGAAGAACCCCAGGACTGATCACCTCATCGAAAGCCCGCTCGAATGCTCCGCAAGATCCTCAGAGTCCTCCTGACAATCGCCCTCCTCGGAGATCTCCTCATGGTCTTCGGCGGGCTCATGATGGTGGCCGCGCCCCCCGCTGGCCAAACCCGCGGCGAGCAGGTTCCTGCGTTGCTCTTCCTCGTGTTCGTCGGGCTCGCGCTCTTCTTCGGTATCGGTGCCACGTTCACGAAGGAGGAACGCGAGAAGAACCGCCAGATGGCAGAGGAGCGGAAGAGGATGAAGCAAGGACTCTTCGGCCCGGCGACACCAACGCCAGAGCCGCAGTCACCTGTAGCGCCCGCTCCTCGTCCCTATGCTCCTGACGCCGCTGGAACTGCCGTCCCCTCCGGGCCGCTCGTCATTCCCGCACCTGATCCGGTACCAGTACCCACGCCCACGCCGGTGCCGTCGCCACAGTGGACGTTCGCTCCCGCCGCTCCGGCTGGACGTCGTGGGCACATGGAGGGGCGCAACTGGGTTCCCCCGCTTCCCGGCCCCAACGCCCTGGACCCGTGGGGCCGGTGCGAGGACGCGATCGATGTCGTCGGGGAGAACTACCGCAAGGGAGTCTTCGCCAAGATCATGGGTCGAGAACCCGGCTTCCGCTCCGAATCAGGCGCAGTCATCAACGATCCCGCGATCCTCGTCTTCGACGGAAGCAACCCCTACTCCAAGTCGCACCTCGCAATCGCCGTCTACGTGCGCGGCGCACACGTCGGCTACATCCCCGAAGACCTTGCCCGAGTGTGGGGCGTCGTCCTGCGCGACCTCGCCGCCGAAGGCTTCGACCTGAAAGTCAAGGCCCGCACCTGGGCCAAGATGAACGGGTACGGCGAACACGCCGCCGTCACCGTCCACCTCCCAGCAGCCGACGCGCTCCGCCCCTCCAACGGACTGCCCGCCGCCCCGCACGTCATCATCCCAGCAGGGAAGAAGCGCCAAGTCAGTGGCGAAGAAAACCATATGGACGCCCTCGCCCCATTCATCATCCCCGGAGGGGTGAATCACGTCTCCGTCGTCCTCCGCTCCGTCACCGAGGTACGCCCACGATCCACGGCAGAACTCGTCCAAGTCGAACTCGGCGGCAAACGAGTCGGCCGGCTCACCGACCTGCAATCAAAGAACCTCCTGCCGCTCGTCAAGTACATCGAAGCCCGCGGCAAACTCCCCGTCGCCCGAGCCGACGTCATCGGGACCGCCCTCAAGGCTGACGTCATCGTCATGACCGCCGATGCCTCCGAGGTCTCTCACGAATGGCTCGAATCCCTCGGCCCTGAAATCCCCACCCCGACAGAGGTCCTCCCCGGACCAGACTGGGACTGGGACGACGACCCCGAAACCCCCGACGAGGCTGTCCTGCGGGTGCGCCGCGAGCGCGAGAGATGCGAGAACGGTGTGCATGAACATGATCGCGTCGGCGTCAGTGAAGAGCCGCAGGAGTAGCGCGCCCTCCACTGTTGCAATGTGACATCTTGCGATAAATTATGCCTCAATGCGATCGGAGGCATAATTTACCCATGAACATGAAACACTCGAAGTGCTCCTGCAGTGCAGCCGTGAGCTCGGCTCCACCCTCTGGAACGCCCAGTCTGTTGCCGCCATCCAGGCGGCAACCAAGGCTCTCGGCTACAGCGATGGGATCGACACGTACATTCGCACACACCTGATGCGCGCGGGCTTCGCGAACGAGATGCGTCACGTCAACCTCCCCGATGGATGGAGTGTCGATGTTGATACAGCGCACATGTGCAAGGTTGAGTTGCATGGGCCTGATTGCACTGTCCGCTATCTCAAAGAAAACCGCCGAATCCACCCCGGTGGTGTTCCCGGAGCTGGCAGGAATTCCCGTCGGCGCGCCTACTGGCAAGAGGCATTCGACGACAAGATCCTCGGAATTCGCGTCCCGAAGAACTACCTACTGTTGTGGAGCGAGATCCCCTCTGACGAGTCCGTCTACGGTTTCGGGCTCAGGCTCGTGCACCCGACGGGAGCGGGCCGATTCGGCATGCGCACTCCGATCGACGCCTCCGTCGACCTTATGCCTGCCGACGGCCTCGAATCGATGCTCGAGTTCACTGGCGACGACGACGAAATCGACTTCTTCGCCGACATCGACATGAGCCTTGAGAATCCCCATGCGCTCTGAGTTCGTTGACGGCCCCGTCCGCGGCGAACGCCTCCGTGACCTTGCGGAGATGGAGGGCCTTACGCTCACTTCCCTTGCCGCGCAACTCGGCATCACCCAGGGCCACCTGTCGAAGATCGTCAACGGTTCAACTCCACCTCCCGCGCGCGTTCTCGAGCTCGCCGCACTCAGGTTCGATCTTCCAACAACCTTCTTCTCCGCGCTCCCCATACCCGAAGAGAACGCACCCCTGACCTACAGGAAGAAGGCCTCGAGCGGAGCGCGCTCCGACAAGAGGATTACGCGCCTCTTCAAGGAGGCGTCCCGCTTCTGGACGTCCACTGCTACCGCCTGCGCACTCCCTACCCCCGAAGTCACTCGACTCCGGTCGATCGGCGATCACGGCGACGTCGAATACGCGGCTGACCTCGTCCGCGAGACTGTGAACCTTTCCGATAAGCCGATCCCGAACATGGTCCGACTCGCCGAACGGCTCGGCGTCGGCGTCATCATCGGGCTTGACCCTAACGTCGCGAGTAGCCCCGAGGGCGGCTTCAGCCAATCCGAATCAGGTCACTCCGACTACTCCGGTGCCACCTGCCCGAGCGCGCGCACTGAACGTCCACTAATCGTGACGATCGCGCCTCAACCCGGAGCCGTCCAACGCATGACCATCGCACACGAGCTCGGCCACATCCTCTACGACCTCAACCTCGTCGCGCCACCGCGAAGCCGCGACCTCGAGGAGAAGCGCGCTTTCGAATTCGCCGGCGCGCTCCTCCTCCCCGCGCCTGCCATGCGAGAGCACATCAACGAGACATCGTCCCTCGCGGCCTACCTACGCATGAAAGCCAAGTACGGTGCATCCGTCGGCGCCATCGTCATGCGCGCTCAGCACCTCTGTCTCATTTCCGCTGAGCGCGCACGCAGCCTCCATATCCAGATCGCTTCGCGCGGATGGAGGGACGCCGAACCGGTCAATGTCCCCGACGAGAAGCCCCTCCTCATCACCCAAGCCACTCGGCGAGCGTGGCCGAACGACACGATCGACTGCGCCGCCGCCTCCACAGGCACGAAGCACTCCTACATCCGTGCGTGGATGTCCGGCAACTCCCAGCAGGAAACGAATGAGGACGCCCGGATCATTTCGTTTCGACACGCGCGAGCGCGCAGGAGGCGGCCATTCTCGCCAAGCGCCGACGCCTGACGAGGACACGAAACCGAGATGCACATACCCGCGCGTATCCTCGCGCGCATGTGGCACCCCTGGACAGCCCTCCGCGAGCGCCTGGACCTCGTCCTCATCTGGACTGAGGCGCTCCCTGCGAACGTCCTGGGCGCAACCGATGGCCGGCGTATCTGGATGACGCCGCGCCAGCTCCAAGCCGAACGCCGCTGTACCCTCACGCACGAGCTCATCCATGTCGAGCACGGACACCGCGGCTGCCAGCCCGAGGCGATCGAGAGACAGGTCCGAGATGCGGCGGCACGGCGCCTCATCCCTCTGGACCGTCTCATCGACGCCTGTCTATGGGCGCGCGGACCCGAAGAGCTCGCCGATGAACTCTGGGTGGACCAGGCCACCCTCGATGACCGCCTTAGCGGTCTCACCCAGGCCGAACGAGACGCGATCAACGCCGCCCTGGCACAACGAGACACCCACGACGTGTAAGCGCCTCAGAGGCGTGCCTATGACGCTGACTCGATGAGCTGAGGCAACGCCGTCGCCATCGCGAGTTCGGTTGCCTCGGCCGCAATCCTCCCAGCGTCGGGCACCAGGTGCCCATAGACGTTCACCGTCGTCTGGATCGACTCGTGCCCCATGCGGTACTGGACGATGTGGATCGGCACCCCAGCCCCCAGGAGCATCGACGCATGCGTGTGCCGCAGATCGTGGATCCTCGGCGCCGGATCAATCCCCGCCGCCTCGACCGTCGGCCTCCACACGCGCGCCGTGAACCACTCCGACCGCAGACGCCCCCCATCGGGCCCGACGAAGAGCATCCCAGTCCCGCGACGATCTGCGAGCTCCTGAAGCTCTGGCACCAACTGGGCCGGGAGTGTGATCGTCCTGCGGGACTTCCTCGACTTCGGCGGCCCCAGGTGGAAACCCTGAGCCCCCCGCTTCCACGCCCGCTCCACCCGGACAGTCGCCGGCGTCGCCTCCAGATCAAGATCCGACGCCGCGAGCGCCGTCGCCTCGCCCCAGCGGAGCCCTGTCGCGAGGAGTAGCGCGATGAGGGTCTGCCATTCGGCGGGTGTGCGGGCGAGCAGGCTCGTGCGTTGGCTGGTTGAGAGGAAGATCGGCGGCCTTGTCGTGTGCTTTGCGGGGAGGCGGATCCTGTGGGCGGGGTTCTTCTCGAGGTGGCCCTCGTCGACCTGGAGGCGGAAGACGGAGGAGAGGAGTCCCTGGAGGTTCGCGATCGTCTTGGGCGACATGAACTGCGGGTCCAAGGAGGGGTCCTTCGTGCGGGCCCTGTGCGAGGTCGTCGTCTCCGTCCTCCGCAGTTTGGCGACCCATGCCTCGACGTGCTGGCGTGTGACCTGGCCGATGGGCCAGGGGTCGAAGGTCGGGCCGATGCGGCTGTCCCACATGAGCTTGTACTTGGCTACTGTGCCCTCTTCGGCGTAGGAGGAGGCGTGCTCGCAGAATCGGGTGAAGGCGTCGCGGCAGGTGATCGCCTCCTCGAGCTCGGCCCGCGTGACGGCCTCGCGGAGCAGGCGCGCTTGGGATGGTCCGACGCGTTTGATGAGGGCGCAGAAGTCTGCGGCCTGCCTGTAGGTCTCGAAGGTGTCTGTCGTCGGGCCTTTGCCCGGGTAGGGGCGGTACTGGACGCGGTAGACGACTGTCCCCGACTTGTTGGTGAAAGGTGACGGATTTGGCATGACGGATCGCCCCTTCGGGCCGTCCTCAACATGCACCACCCCTGCATCGCGGCCCCTTGCACTGGCCCGACGTAGTTGACGATGTAGTTAAGGTGCTAGTGGCACCCCGACTTTCCCGCAGAATCCCGCAGGAAACCCTGGTGCGCGAGAGGGGAGTTGAACCCCTACCCCATCACTGGGACACGGACCTGAACCGTGCGCGTCTGCCTATTCCGCCACTCGCGCGTGTCGAAAGACATTGAGAAGGCTACGGACTCGAGGGCGGACCCGTCAAATGGCGCAAGGCCCGGATCCGTTTTCAGGCTGAAGATCACAGGGGCGCCAAGGCCCGCACGGAGCCCCGGCCCGCCAGTCGGCGCGGTCGATTCGCCAGCGCCCGGACCGCAGGAACCTCCCCCCAGAAGACGTGCGCGGCGACGATTCACCAGAAGACGCGCACGGCGACGATGCCGACGATCGCGCAGATCCCCGCGAGAGCGGCGCCAAGGTCGGCCGGGGTGAAACGCTCCCGCCGATCGTCGAGGGGCTCGAAGCCGCCGCGCATCGACATGGCGCGTCCCGTGTCCCGCGCGGATCGCGATGCCGCGGAGAGGCACGCGGTCGTGATGTCCACGCCGAGGCGCACGAGCGCCCCGGGGGTCGCCCGGGTCCACTCGGATCCCATGCGCAGCTTCGCCGTGTCGATGACCGCCTGGGCCTGGTCGGAGACGACGGGCAGGGCCCGCAGGGCGAGGTTCATGACTCGCGACCACTCGTCGACCGGCGCCCCGATGCGCCCGAGGGGGCGGATGAGGGTGCGCAGCCCTTGCGCGATCCTCATCGTGGATGAGGTCCAGAGCAGCAGTGAGGTCCCCCAGACGATGACGAGGCCCAGTGCCGTGAGTCGGATGAAGTACCAGAGGCCCCCGCCCAGAGCCGCGCCGATGAGGCCCCCGATCAGCCCGCTCCAGAACCAGGAGGGCGGGATCGGGATCGCGCTCGCGGGCGCCCTGACGAGGAGCGTCCCGACCGTCAGGAGGGCGGCGACGATCCCGATCGACGGCCATGTCGGCCATACGAGGAGCAGGGTCGTGAGGATCGTCCAGGCGAGGATGAGGACTTCGGCCCGGACCTTCTTCAGGGGCGCGGGGCCCGGGAGGGCGCGCGGGAGGAAGAAGCCCGCCCGTCTCCTCCCGCGGGGCCCGGCCTGGGGCGGCTGGGTGTTCATGCGAGGACTCCCCGGGCCAGGGTGAGCTGCTCATCGCACAGGCCGGTCAGGCCCGAGTCGTCGTGGGAGATGATGACGAGGCCGAGCCCGGCCCGTCTGCGCCGCTCCAGGACGTCGATGAGGATCGCGCGCGATTCCGCGTCGAGTCCGGCGAAGGGCTCATCGAGGACGAGGGCGACCGGGTCGGATGCGAGGAGGCCTGCGAGGACGACGCGTCGCATCTGACCGCCCGAGAGGGCGTCGACATTGCGGCGGGAGAGTTCCTCGGGCAGTCCGACCTCGGCGAGGGCCGAGGCGATGAGCTCCCGCGCCCTCGCGGAGTCGAGGGCGCGGCCCTTGCGCCCTCGTCCGGTGCCCACGGAAGGGCCGTAGCCCGCGGCGGAGAGGATGTCGAGGCCGACCGTGGGGCGTTGGAGTTGGAGGCGGGCGAATTGCCTGGCGAGCCCGACCTCGCCGATGCGCCTCGTGACGGGGACGCCTCCGAGGGTGCAGCGGCCCGAAGTCGGCGACTCCAGGCCGACGAGGATGCGCGCGAGGGTGGACTTCCCGGAGCCGTTCTCGCCGGTGATGAGCAGGGCGGATCCGGGGGAGACGATGCAGCTCGCATCGGAGAGGACGAGGCGGTCCCACGGGGTGCCCGGGTTGTAGGAGTGGGTGACGCGGTCGGCCCACAGGTGCTCGATCGTGCCGGTCAGTGCGGGCGCGGGCGCCGATGCGGGCGAAGGGGCGCTTGCCGTGCCCCTTCCTCGCGTTCCGCTCGGGGCCCGGCCCTTGTCGCGCCCGTGATCGGCCCCTTGCGCAGCCGCGGCCGCGACCGCGGCCGCGCTCCCGGTCGACCGCGGTGCGCCGCTCCTCGTCCCGTCGTGGAGGATCCGCCCGCCCTCGAGCCTGATGATGCGGCTCGCGTTCGCCGCCTCGGCGGGGTCGTGGGTGATGTGGACAACGGCGGTCCCGGAGGCGGGCAGGGCGCTCAGGATCTCGAGGAGTTCGGCGCGGCCCCTCGGGTCGATCATCGCCGTGGACTCGTCGGAGATGAGCAGGGCGGGGCGGCGTGCGAGTGCACCGGCGAGGGCGAGGCGCTGGAGCATTCCGCCTGAGAGGTGACGCGGCGCGACCTGCGCCTGGCCGCGCAGGCCCACGAGGTCGAGCAGGGCGTCGAGGTCGACGCCCGCGCGCTCCTCCTCGCCCATCCCCCAAACGACGTCCTCGGCGACGGTTTCCCCGAGGAATTGTGTTTCGGCGCGCTGGGCGAGGATCGCGGTGCCCCCGACTCGGCCCAGTCCCGCGCCGCCCGGCCGGGTCGCGCTCCCCCGGGTCGGCGCGGCTCCGGCGAGGATGAGGGCGAGGGTTGATTTCCCGGAGCCGTTGGGCCCCACGATGACCGTGAAGCCCGAATCGATGTCGAGATCGATGTCCGACAGGGCGGGGGCGTCGGAGCCCGGATACGCGTAGCCGACCCCTCTGAGGCGGAGGGGGAGCGGACCCGGGCGCCCCGGCGCCTTCATGGCCTCTTCGAGGGGATCGGATCCGTCGGCGAGGTCGAGGCGCTCGAGGACGCGCGAGAGCAGCCAGTGGGCCGCGAGGAGGAGGATCGCCAGGCGGAGCCCGCTCAATGCGGGCGCCCAGATCCACCAGTGGGCGATGAAGGCGTCGACCCGGCTCTGCGCGAGCTGCGCGGATCCACCCAGGCCCGGGATCCTCCCGACGAGTTCGAGATAGCCGTTCATCGAGGTGCGCGCGGATTCGAGGGCGAGTTCGCGGGCGGATTCGAGGAGGGTGAGGAGGGCGAGCGCGCCGAGGGCGCCGATGAGCGCCACGAGGAGGGCCGTGAGGGCGACTCCGAGGGCCGCGACGCCCTTGCGGCGCAGTGCGCCGACGACCAAGGCGATCGCGCCGACTTGAGCGGTCGTCCATGCGGTCGAGATCCCGCCGACGGCTCCGGCCAGGAGGAGGGCGACGAGTGCGGTGGCGAAGGCCGTCCGCGGGCGCATGCGCGATGCGACCATCGCGATCGGAATGGCCGCGCCGATGCGGAAGAAGAGCGCGAAGACGGGCAGCGCGGATGAGCCGAGCCCGAGGGCCGCGGTCAATCCGGCGAGGATCCCTGCGGTCGCGATCTCCACGGGCGCGAGCGGGGTCCGTCGGCCAGTCATGCCCTTAGTGTGCACCGGTCGGGACCGCCGGGCACATCGGCCGAGGTCCCCGTCGGAGGCGCGGATCTGGGCCAGTGGTCCCAGAAGCCCCGCGATGGGG
The DNA here is from genome assembly GCF_014208035.1 of Schaalia hyovaginalis. Taxonomy (NCBI): domain Bacteria; kingdom Bacillati; phylum Actinomycetota; class Actinomycetes; order Actinomycetales; family Actinomycetaceae; genus Schaalia; species Schaalia hyovaginalis. The sequence continues at coordinate 259,500 of NZ_JACHMK010000001.1, forward strand.
GCGTTCGGGGCGGGATCCCGGATCCTGTTCCCGCGACGTGCGAGTGATTCACGGCATACTCTTGGCGGAGCAAGGTCGCTTCAGACAACGAGGTCTCGATCAATGACACGCTCCCATCGGACCCACTTCAAGGTCAATCCGCGCTCCGCGACGAACATGACGACCCGCCAGAAGAAGGAGAAGGGCGGGTTGAGCCCGGTGAAGCTCTTCGGGCAGCTCGGCGCCTTCATCGCGATCATCGTCTTCCTCTTCGTCCAACTGCCCGGCCTCGGCGTCGAGGGCTCGCGGATGTTCGGCATCTTCCTCGCGGCGATCCTCCTGTGGGTGACCGAGGCGATCCCGCTGTCCGCGACCGCCGCCCTCGTGATCTTCCTCGAGGTCCTCTTCGTCTCCAACAAGGCGCTCCTGCCGGTCGGCGAGGAGGCCCCCGCCTACACGAGCTTCTTCGGGGCGCTCGCCAATCCCGTGATCATCCTCTTCCTCGGCGGCTTCATGCTGGCCGACGGCGCCGCGAAGTACAAGGTCGACCGCGCCCTCTCCGCGGTCCTCCTCAAGCCCTTCCTCGGCAAGCCCCGCCTCACCGTCATGGGCGTCATGCTCATCACCGCGCTCATGTCCATGTTCATGTCGAACACGGCGACGACCGCGACGATGTTCGCCGTCATGATGCCGGTCATCATGGCCCTTCCCGAGGGCGGGGCGAGGACGGGCATCGCCCTGTCGATCCCGGTCGCCGCGAACGTCGGCGGCATGGGGACGCCGGTCGGCACGCCGCCCAATGCGATCGCCCTCGGCGCCCTCCAGGCCGCCGGGATCTCGGTGACCTTCCTCGAGTGGATGCTCGCGGCGGTCCCGCTTATGCTCATCGTCCTCGCCGTGTCGTGGCTCTTCATCTCCTGGCGCTACGTGCCCCGGGACGCGAAGTTCGAGATCGACACCTCGGCGAAGTTCGACACCTCGCGCAACGCGAAGATCTTCTACGTCGTCGCGATCCTCACGATCCTCCTGTGGATGACCGAATCCCTGCACGGGATCTCCTCCAACATCGTCGGCTTCCTCCCCGTCGTCGCCCTCATGGTGACGAAGGTGATGGGCGGCGACGACCTGCGCGCCCTCGACTGGCCGGTGCTGTGGCTCGTCGCCGGCGGCATCGCCCTCGGCTCGGGCGTCGGTTCGACGGGACTGGACGCCTGGCTCCTCGGCTCGATCCGTTGGGAGACGATCCCGACTGTCCTCCTCATCCTCACCCTCGCCCTCGTCGGCTGGGTGACCTCGAACGTCATCTCGCACTCGGCCTCGGCGAACCTCCTCGTGCCGATGGGCATGGGCCTGGCGATGACGATCTCGACGCCCGCCGCTCAGATCGCGATCGTCCTCGCGCTCGGCTGCTCGCTCGGCATGTGCCTGCCGATCTCGACCCCGCCGAACGCCATTGCCTATTCGACGGGGACCACTCCGACCCGAGAGATGGTGGTCGTCGGCGTCGTCGTCGGCGTCGTCGGCGTCCTCCTGCTCGCCTTCGTCGCGCCGCTCACCTGGGGCCCGCTCGGAGTGATCTGACATGGGTGAGCACGACGAGCCGCCGAGGGCGGGGGAGTCCGCCTGGGAGCGCGCGAACGTGCGCGAGGGCGGGCATCGTCCGGGCCGTCGGATCCACATCCTCGTCATCGGTGATGATTCGAGGGGCTTCGCCCGCTCCCTCGCCTCGGACCTGGCCGAATCCTTCCCCAATGTGTGCCTCGACCGGGTCGACGGGGCGGAGGACCTGCGTCACTACGACGCCACACTGGCGCCGGACGACCATGTCGTCCTCGGGGTGATCACCTCGGAGGTCGCCGACATCGACGCGGCCCTGGAGCTCATGGAGGGGTTCCCGATCCTCGAGCCCACGCGTTGGCTCGTCGTCACCGACGAGACGACCCATTCGGACCTGTGGAAGTCGACGACTTCGGGCCGCTTGTCCTCGGTCCTTACGGTCCCCTGGAGGGTCCCGCTGCTCGCGGGCCAGGCCTATTCGGCGATGGTCCGGCACATGCTGGCCGATGGGCGGACCCGTGAGCAGATCGTCGAGATCCTCGGGGAGGCCCCCGACATCGCCGTCCGCGGCCCTCTGCTCAAGGGATTGGATCTTCCCGAGGGCGAAGTGGTCCGCCGACTGCTCGAGGGCGTCGAGAAGGTGCTGGGGCGCCGACCGCGCCTCATCGTGCCGGTGGGCACGGATCTGGCCGTTCAGGGGCAGCCCGTCGGCGCGGTCCACCTCGTCCTCGACGGGAGGGTTTCGCTCCACAGGGACTCGATGCGCGGCGAAGTCCTCGCCCATCACGCGACCTCCGGCCCCCTGATCGGGCTCGTCTCCCTGGCGAGGGGGGAGAACGCGTTCTTCACGGCGGTGACGACTGCGCCGACCCGCGTCGTGCGCCTCACTCATGAGCAGCTCGAGATCGCGCTGCTCGAGGAGCCCTCGCTCGCGACGCCCCTCGCCGCACTGGCGATCCAGTCCCTGACCCGTCGGCTCATGCGCGCCGAGGACCTCCACCTGGAGAACGCGATGCTCGCGGCCGACCTCGAGGCTCAGCGCGAAGCGCTGGAGATCGCCCTCGAGGACCTGCGGCGCACCCGCGCGGAGCTCGTGGAGAAGGCGCGCTTCGCGATGCTCGGCGAGCTGTCGGCGGGCATCGCCCATGAACTCAACAATCCGGTGACCGCACTCGCGCGTTCGGCCGAGCACCTCGGCGAGGACGTCGAACGGGTGCTCGCATCGTCGAAGACTCTCGAAGCGGCCCGGGCGTCCATGCGGGCCGCCCTCGAAGCCCCGCCGCGCTCGACCGCGCAGGAGCGCGAATTGGTGAAGGAGTTCCTCCCCCTCGTCGATGGCGATCGGCGCCTGGCCAGGAGGCTCGTCCTCGCGGGCGTTAGCGACCCGCACCGGGCGAGGGCCCTGAAAGAGGCTTCGACCGGCGATCTTGAAGTCGTCGAATCGGGGGCGAGGATCGGCTCCTCCCTGCGCTCCATCCTCGCGGCCGCCGAGCGGGTCGTGGACCTCACGCGCTCGCTCAAGGGGTACGCGAGGCCGGAGGCCGCCGACCTTCAGCCCGTCGACGTCGCCGAGGGGATCGACGACGTCCTCCGCCTCACCGCCTACCGGATGCGCGGCATCGAGGTGATCCGGGACATCGCCGAATCGCCGAGGGTCCTCGGTCACGCCTCGAAACTCCAGCAGGTGTGGACGAATCTCCTCGTCAATGCCGCAGAAGCCCTCGAGGACGAGCGCGAGGACGTCGACGCGCGGCGGAGGGCCGGCGAGGATTGCGCGCCCGCGCGCGGCGGGGCGCCTGCGACGATCACGGTCGCAGTGCGAGAGGAGGACGGTTCCGTCCGCGTCGCGATCTCGGACAACGGGCCGGGGGTCCCGCCCGAGATCGTCGAGAAGATCTTCGAACCGCATTTCACGACGAAAGCGGGCCGCGTCCGTTTCGGCCTCGGCATGGGGATGTCGATCGTCCGCTCGATCGTCGCCGACCATCACGGCACCATGCGGATCGAATCCGAACCGGGGCGGACCGTCATGTCCGTCTCGCTTCCCGCACTCCCGGAATCATCGAACCGACCAGAGGACACACCATGACACTCGCCATTCTCTCTCTCGAAGACGAAGCCGACGTCCGAGAGGCCCTTGAAAGGGACCTCGAGGACTTCTGGGGCAGGATCCGCCTGGAGATCGCCGAGGACGCCGATGATGCGTGGGCGGCGGTCGAGGAGGTCGCGGCGGACGGGGACGAGCTCGCCCTCGTCCTGTCCGACCACAGGCTTCCCGGTCGTTCGGGCGTCGACTTCCTCGTCGAGCTCGTGAAGGATCCGCGTTTCACCTCAACGCGGACGGTCCTCGTCACCGGCCAGGCGGATCAGGACGACACGATCCGGGCTCTGAATGAGGCGGGCCTGGACCACTACATCGCCAAGCCCTGGGATCCCGAGCGCCTGAGGCGGGTCGTGCGCGATCAGTTGACGGAGTTCGTCCTCGAGGAGGGCATCGATCCGCTGCCCTACCTGCCGCTGCTGGATGGCGTCCGCGTCATGGAGGCCATCCGCTGAGGAGGCGAGTCCGGACCGGCGGGGCGCGCGTCCTGCCGCTTCACTGCGCCTTCGAGTCCGTGGCGAAGGCCGGGCCCTCGAATCCCGAGGACCCGAGGACGGTGAAGATCCGGTCCATGAGCTCCATCGGATCTGCGAGCCCGTCCGCGACCTCCTCGTGCCGGATCTCGATGGCCGCCATGCCGTTGAGGTCGCGCACGGGTTCGGTGGTGAAGCGCGAGGCGAGGAGGATATCGGCCTCCTCGAGGTCGTCGGGGGATCCGAAGAACCAGGTCGAGGCGGTTCGGACCCCTTCGACCTCGCCGATCCACATGTGCGTGAGGATGACGCGCCGACCCGCCCGGGGGAAGACCGCGCCGACCCGGGCGAAGAGCGAGATCTTGCCCGAGTCGGGGCCGAGGGAGTCTTCGAGCAGGGCGTAGGCGTAGGCCCCGATGCCGCGAAGGGTGAGGGCGTCGGCCAGTTCCCCGAGTCGCTCATCGCCGAAGGGTTCATCGGCGAAGTAGATCCCCTCGCCGCGCAGGGGCTCGCCCGAACCGAGGATCGCGATCTCGAAACCGGCGTCGGCCAGGGCGTCGCGCACCGAAGCGATCTCGTGCTCCGGGAAGGGGTGGAGCAGGGCTGCGTTCGCGCTGTGGCGTTCGATGAAGACGTATGCGGAGAAGCCGGGCGGCGAGGACATGCCCCCATCGTAGGGCGGGGCACCGGCATCACCGGTCCCGGGGCGCGCTTCCCCTCTCCTCGGCCGGGCTCCGCTGAGGCCGGCCGAGGGCCGGGGTCACTCCAGGGCGAAGCCCTGTTCGTGGAGGACCTCCAGCATCGGCGACACGTGGGCGCCGCCGACTCCGATCTTCGTCCGGACGAGCGTCGTGAAGGACTCGACGCGCGTCGATGCGTCGCGCAGGTCGTAGTAGTCCCGGACCTCTTCGTCGTAGTCCGCGAGCGCCTCGCAGTAGGAGGCGATCCGGGGATAGGAGTTCTCGGAGACGATGAGGTCGAGGGGCAGGCGTGGCTTGAACTGGGGGTCCTGCGCGGGCCTGCCCACGAGGAGGCCGACGATCGGGAAGGTGAGCGGGGGCAGGGCGAGCGCGTCGATCACGGCCCTCGGATCGGCGAGGATCGACCCGAGGTAGCAGGTGCCCAGGCCCATTGATTCGGCGGCGACGACGAGGTTCTGCGCGGCGAGCAGGGAATCGTGAAGGGCCGTGATGAACAGGTTCGCCCGATGGAGGGGCGCCTCCGGGACTCCGCCTTCCGCCCGGATCCGCGAGTTGCGGTACTGGTCGGCGATGAAGACGAGGAGCTCTCCCCGGTCCCCTCCGACGTAGGGCTGCCCCGACGCGCGGTGGAGGCGCTCGCGGACCTCAGGGTCGGTGACGCGGATGATCGTCGTCTGCTGGAGGAAGGAGGATGAAGCGGTGTGGCGCGCGACTTCGAAGAGGGTGGTGAGCTCCTCGTCGTCGAGCCCTCCGGGCTCGAAGGCCCGGAATGTGCGGTGCCCGAGTTGGACGGTGATCGTGGTGTTCTCGATGGGCGCGTGCGCCCGTTCACGAAGAGCATCCGAGGGGGTGGTCATCGATCGTCCTTTCCTCATGTTCGTCTTCATTGTCGCGCGTTTTCCGAGATTCCGGGCGCGCGGGGCCGAGTGCTCCGGCGGGCGGTGCTCCGGCTTTTCCGTCGTGCAGAATCGGTGTCTAGAATGAGGGCTGTGATTAAGCGATCCTTCACCTCTGTCCTGTCCGTCGCGGCCATCGCCGCCCTCGCCCTCGCCGGGTGCTCCTCGAAGACGGCGAACGACGCCGAGCAGTCGGCCGCCGCGGCCGCCGAATCGGCTGTCGCGGCCGCGAACGCCGCGCAGTCCGAGCAGCTCACCATCACCAAGACCCCCGAGTCGATCGACGGCGGCCAGGTGATGCTCCCGATCAAGCGCAACCTGCTCTTCACGGTCAAGGCGGATGCGGAGAAGTGGACGGCGTCCATCGCCGATCCCTCGATCGCGGAGTTCATCGCGGGCGACGCCGCGACCCCGCCGACCATCCACCCGCTCGCCGAGGGCGAGACCACGGTCGACCTCACCGGACCCGACGGGACGACGATCTCCTTCGCGCTCATCGTCACCCCCGGAGCCCGCTGAACCGGACTTCGTGCGCAAGGCGCAGGGGAGGGCCGCATCGAAGATGCGGCCCTCCCCTGCGCCTGCGAATCTGCCGCGCATGAGAGCTGCGGGCGATCCCCCGGATGCGCTCAGGGATGAATGGGGGAGCGCAGAGGGCTGTCCCCAATGGTGCGGATCCGCCGTCCGGACGGACAGTAGAAGCATGAACATCACCGCAGAACACGCCCGATCCATGTCGCAGGGCGCGCCGGAAGGCGCCCCCCGGGGGAGCATCGCCGTTCGCGCCCTCGTCAAGACCTACCAGCGCGAGGGCGTCGCAGTCCCCGCCCTCAGGGGAGTCGATCTCGACATCGCGGCCGGCGACCAGGTCGCCCTCATGGGCCCCTCCGGTTCGGGCAAGTCCACCCTCCTCCACTGCCTCGCGAGCATCTTGCGGCCCACCTCGGGAAGCATCACGGTCTCCGGCGTCGAGGTCGCCTCCCTGTCCGAACGCGCCAATTCCGATCGCCGTCTGCGCTCCTACGGCTTCGTCTTCCAAGACGGTCAGCTCCTCCCCGAACTCCCCTGCGAGGAGAACGTCGCCCTGCCGCTCATGCTCCTCGGACGCCGTCGCGCAGAGGCGATCGCACACGCTCGCACCCTCCTCGCGCGCCTCGGCTGCGAAGGCCTCGGCGCCTTCCGCCCAGGTCAGCTCTCCGGCGGACAGGCCCAGCGCGTCGCCATCGCCCGGGCGCTCGTGACCTCTCCGGAGATCGTCTTCGCCGATGAGCCCACGGGCGCTCTCGATCAGAAGACAGGGGCGGAGGTGATGAGCGTCCTGAAGGGAGCCTGCGCCGAAAGCGGTGCGACCCTCGTCCTCGTCACTCACGATCCCGGTGTCGCGCGAGGGCTCCGCCGCACCCTCGGGATGCGCGACGGCCTCATCGACTTCGATTCGGACGCGCCCGCCGCGGGCGTCCCGCAGCAAGAGGCGGGCGTCCGATGAAGGCGTGCCGCGTCGCGGCCGGAGCGCTGCTGCGCTCCAGGGACGCCTCGACCTCGATCCTCACGGTCCTCTCCTTCGCGCTCCCCCACGCGATGCTCCTCGCGGTCGCGGGCGGCGTCGCGGCGTTCCGGGAACGCGAGGCCGCCGGCGTCGGGGCGGACCCCGATCTTGCGCAGCTGTACATCGTCTTCGCGGGCTTCGCCGCGGTCCTCCTCATCGTCCCGATCCTCACGATGGGCGCGGCGGCCGCGCGTTTGGGAATGACCCGCCGCGCCGAGAACCTCGCGATCCTGCGGCTCATCGGCCTCAGCCCGAGCGCCGCCCGTCTCGCCTGCGTCCTCGACACCCTCGTCCACGCCCTCGTCGGGACGTTCATCGGCACCCTCGTCTACCTCCTGACCCTGCCCGCGTGGAGCCTCCTGCGCTTCCAGGGGCTTGCGATGCGGGTCTCCGAGATGCTGCTCCCCGTGCACCTCCTCCTCGCGGGCATCCTCCTCATGGCCGTCCTGGCCGCCGCGAGCTCGTGGATCGCGGTGCGCCGCGCTTCGATCTCCCCGCTCGGCGTCGCCCGGAAGCAGCAGGCGAACGGAGCTTCGAAGATCGCGGTCCTCATCTTCGCCGGCCTGGTCCTCGCGTGGCTCGTCGTGGGCGGGGCCTTGCTCAAGTCGCTTCCGCAGAGCTTCGCCTTCGCGGTCATGCTCATCATCCTCGGCCTCATCTTCGCGGGCGTGAATGCCTTCGGCGCATGGTCGGTCGGTCTGCTCGGCCGCCTGATGGCGAGGACCGCGAGGACTCCCGCAAGCCTCATCGCGGGGCGCAGGCTCGCCGAGGATCCGAAGTCCGTCTGGCGGTCCTTCTCCTCCGTCGCCCTGGTCGGATTCATCGTCGGCTGCGTCTACCCGGTCGCCGCCCTCATCGTCCAGACGGGCGACTCTTCGACATCCCTCCTCCTCCAGGACATCCGCACGGGGCTGCTCCTCACGCTCGGGATGAGCGTCGCGCTCGCCGCGGTGTCCACGGCCGTCAATCAGGCCTCGCGGCTCCTCGACACGATCCAGGAGGTCCGCTCCCTCGCTCGGGCGGGCGCTCCGCTGTCGGTCCTGGACCGCGCGCGCCGCAGGGAGATCCTCCTGCCCGCGTTGCTGATCATCGGCGGCGCCATGGGGATCGGCCTGTCCTTCCTCAGTCCGGTCGGGGTCGGCGCGCAAGCGACGATCGCAATGGCCGCGACCCTGACGGGATTCCTGCTGAGCGCCGTTCTCGCGATCCTCCTCGCCTCGGAGTCGACGCGGCCGTTGCGCGCCCGGCTCCTGAAGGAGAGGGTCATCGACCCCTCCTGAGCCGAGGTCATCACTTTCCTTCATCGAGGGGATGCGGCCCAGAGCATCGGTCCGGGCCGCATCCCCTCATTCAGGTCCGCGTCAGCGCAGGATCCGCCACAGCAACTCACGCGTAGCGGATTCCGCCGGATCGTCGAGCCCCGGTCCTTGATCTCGCGAACGAGGGCGGAGCCGACCTTCAGCCCCCTGAGACGTCCCGTCACGCCGGCCCCCGGACGGCTCGGCGCCGTCCGTCCTCGTCGCCCCTGCGCGGGCCCTCGTCGCGCGAGGCGGGCGAATCGGGGAGAATCGCCTCATGAACACGCCCACGGACCTCTCGACGCTTCCCGGAAACATCGATCTGCGCCTGGTCGCGGTCGACATGGACGGGACCCTGCTCGACGACGGCAAGAATTTCCCTCCGGCCCTCGACGCCCTGCTCGATGCCCTCGACGATCGGGGGATCGTCTTCGCCCCCTCGTCCGGGCGGCAGGTGTGGACGCTGCTCGACATGTTCCCCGGACGGCCGGGAATGACGGTCATCGGCGAGAACGGCGCGATCGTCATGAAGGACGGGCGGGAAGTGTCCTCGAGCCCGGTCGATCACGGCACGATCCGTCGGGCGGTCGCGCTCGTGCGCGAGGCGGTGGCCGAGGGCCTGGACGGCGGGCTCGTCATGTGCGGGAAGAAGTCCGCGTACGTCGAGCGGACCGATGATCGCTTCGTCGAGGGCGTCCTGCCCTACTACCACCGGACCGAGAAGGTCGAGGATCAGCTCGGGGTCCTCGACCGCATCGAATCCGGCGAGCTCAACGACGACATCGTCAAGCTCGCGGTCATGTGCTTCGACGATGTGCTCCCCCTGGCGGAGCGCACCCTCGCGCGCTTCGCCGACACCCACCAGTACGCCGTATCGGGCCGCAACTGGGCGGACCTCCAGATCCGCGGGGTCGACAAGGGCAGGGCCGTGCGCGCCCTCCAGGCCGAGATCGGGGCGGGCCGCGATCAGACGGCGGCCTTCGGCGACTTCCACAACGACATCTCCATGCTGAAGGAGGCCCGCTGGTCCTTCGCCATGGCGAACGCCCATGCCGAGGTCGTCGAGGAGGCCGCCTACATCGCGCCCTCGAACAACGACGACGGCGTCGGCTCCGTCCTCAGGGGGATCCTCGGCATCGGCTGAGCATCGACTGAGCATCGGGGCGCTTCGCGAGAGACGGAGCCCCTGATGAAAGACGGTACCCCCGGACCTCGGTCCGGGGGCACCGCGGGTTCCGATGATCCCGCGCGAGTCAGCGGAGGGCCGCTCAGGCCTCGCCTTCGAGGGGCGCCTGCTCGACGTCCTCGACCTTCTCCGCCGGGGCGCCCGGCACCGGGGACTCGGCTTCGAGATCCGCCCAGTACTCCTCGGCCCAGGGGTCCTCGATCGGCTGGCTGCGCTTCCACAGGACGTAGCCGGCGCCGACGACGGTTCCCGCCAGGGCGGTCCACCCGATCGCGCGCAGGAAACGGCGCTTCTTGCGCACCTTCCGCGTCGGGGTGACGAGGGCGAGCTGCGACGCCGCGCCGGCCTTACGGGCGCGGTCGACGAGGGGCCCCTCGGATGCGAGGGCGGCGCCGCCCTCGGTGATGGCGCGGTTGAGGCGAGGCAGGTAATCCTCGACCAGGTCCGCGCGCGCGTGCTCGATCGCGGGACGGGCGCGATCGACTGCGGCCTGAGCGCGGTCGGCGGCATCCTCCACAACGGGGGTTGCCCTCTCAATGGCGCTCGCCAGGGCGGCCTGAGCGCGCGGAGCGGCCCAATCGACTCCCTGTTCGGCCAAGTCGGCGGCCTTGACGGCTACGCGCCCGGCCTGGACGGCCAGCGCATCGCGAAGCTGGGCGGCCTCGGCGAGCAGCTTGTCCGTGTCGAAGTTCGGCGTATTGCCCATGATGTCTCCGAATCCGTGTCAAGAGGTCGACGCGAAAGCGCCGCTTCCCTCTATTGTGCAACGAAGCGGTGTGATCTGCAGCCCACCGGGCGACCCGAAAGCCACCGAGTCCGTGCCGCCGGGCGCGGAATCTGCGAGCATGGGGGCATGGAAGCAACACTGCACACCAACAAGGGTGACATCGTTCTCGAACTCTTCCCCGACCATGCGCCGAATACGGTCAACAACTTCGTGACCCTCGCCCGCGGCGAGCGCGAATGGCTCGATCCGCAGACCGGGCAGAAGACCGCTCGCCCGCTCTACGACGGCACGATCTTCCATCGCGTCATCTCCGGATTCATGATCCAGGGCGGCGACCCGCTCGGCACGGGCACCGGCGGCCCGGGCTACACCTTCAACGACGAGATCCACCCCGAGCTCAACTTCAACGAGCCCTACCTCCTCGCCATGGCGAACGCCGGCAAGCGCATGGGCAAGGGGACGAACGGCTCGCAGTTCTTCATCACCGTCGCCCCCACCCCGTGGCTCCTGGGCAACCACACGATCTTCGGCAAGGTCGTCGATCAGGCCTCGAAGGACGTCGTCGATGCGATCGCAACCGCGGCGACCGGGCGCAACGACCGCCCCGTCGAGGATGTCGTCATCGAATCCGTGACGATCGTCGACTGAAAGCCCCCATCGTCAGAACTTCGGGGCGGGGCGAGGCCCCGCCCCGAAGCCGTCCAAGCCCGAGGAGCTGTTGATGCCGATTCCCGAGTACGGCATGCGTTCGGACGCGAGCGCCGCCCCCGAATGCCCGCGGCATCCGGGGGCGCGGTCGGTCGACTACTGCAAGCGGTGCAATCGGCCGATGTGCATCGACTGCCTGATCCGCACTGAAGTGCGTTCGATCTGCGTCGATTGCGCGGGCCGACGTCCGCGGGCCGCCTCCGGGGCCCCCGTGGTCACCTACGCCTTCATCGGGGCCTGCGTGCTCGCCTACCTGGCGAGCTTCGCGTCCCCCGCACTTCAGCAGGCGCTGGCCTTCACCCCTGCGGTCGGCTACGTCCAGCCGTGGCGATTCCTGACGACCGCCTTCCTCCATTCGGGCCTCTTCCACATCGCCTTCAACATGCTCGCCCTCTTCTGGGTGGGTTCCGCCCTCGAACCGCTGCTGGGCCGGTGGAGGTTCGCGTCGGTCTACCTGCTCTCCGCGATCGGCGGCTCCCTCGCGGTTCTCGCATGGGTGCTCGTTCAGCCGATGACTCTGCACGTCGCGACGGTCGGCGCTTCCGGCGCGGTCTTCGGCCTCTTCGGCGCGGTCTTCGTCCTTCAGAAGGAGGCGGGGCTCGATACGCGCTCGGTCGTGGCCCTTCTGGCGATCAACCTCGTGTACGGCTTCATCGCTCCGGGGATCTCCTGGCAGGCGCACCTCGGAGGGCTGGCGGCGGGTGTCTGCGTCGCCTGGATCCTCGTGCGCCAGGCCAGGCCGAAGCCCGGCGTGACGGCGCGTTCACAAGAGCTCAAGGCTCTGTGGATAACGTGTGGATTGTTCCTCGCCGAAGCGGCCGCGATTGCACTCTCGTACCGGGTGCTCTTCGAGGTTTACGGCTGATTCCCGCGGAATATTAGGAAACCCCCGCCTTTGCGCCTCATGAGCGAGGCGGGGAATCACACTCGTGTCATTCATCCCCAGGTGTGGATTCTCCTGTGGATATCCACCTGTGCGCCCCGTTTCGGGACCTCGGAGCCCCGGAGGGACCCGCCCGTCGCGCATACCGCATCGCCTCGAACCGGGGCCGGCATCCCCCGGCCCCGGGATCCACGAGCGCGATACAGGGCCGGGCCCCGAAGGCGATGCCTTCGGGGCCCGGGACCAGCGTTCACCCAAGGATCCGCGCCCTCGCTCGAGGACCGGATCGGCCGTGCGCGCGTGCGACTATCGCCACCTCAGAGTCATGAGGAAGCCCACCATCATGATGGCGAGGCCGATCACCATGTTCCACCAGGAGATGCTCGGGATCGGGTAGAGCCCCCCGGAGATGTAGTAGACCATGAGCCACACGAGGCCCAGGAGCAGCAGCGTCACGAACGCAGGCGCCCACCAGCGCGGGCTCACCGGAATACCCTCGGTCCACGAGTGGATCTCGGTATCGTCCGATGCCTCCTTGCCGCCCTTCTTGCGTTTCTTCGACTCGGCCACGGCTCTCCTTCGTCAATCAGTCGACCAGGTGTCGAAAGGACGACACCCTGCTCGTAGCGTAGTCTGCCGCTAACGGCACGCGAAACCGCGACACGGGGAGGCGAGGATGAGGAAGATGAGGACGCCTGTCGGAGGGCCGGCCCGCATCCTCCCCTCCTCCGCTCGGGCTGCGGTCTCGGTTCTGGTCGTGACCTGCGCATCGGGCGCGCTCTTCACGATCTCCTCACTGGCGAACAGGGACTCGTCCACCCCGGCTGCGGAACCGGGGCTCGTCAGCCTGGTGCGCGATGCCCAGAAGGACGTGGACGCCCTCGGCGCCCAGGTCGCCTCCCTCAAGAGCGAAGTCGATTCCTACGCGAAGCCCGACGCCGCCGCGCAGGCCCCGGAGCGAACGGCCTCCCCGGCGCTGTCGGGCCGGGCCGTGCGGGGACCGGGCGTGACGATCACCCTGACGGACGCTCCGACGCAGGTCATCCCCGAGGGCGTGTCCGTGAACGATCTCGTGATCCACCAGCAGGATATCGAAGACGTGATGAACGCCCTGTGGGCGAGCGGGGCGGAGGCGATGAGCGTCCAGGGCGTCCGCGTGACGGGGCGGACCGTGATCCGATGCATCGGCAATGTGATCCTCGTCGACGGGCAGTCCTTCTCGCCCCCCTATAGGATTTCCGCGATCGGCGATCCGGATGAGCTGCGCACGAAGGTCGACCAGGACCGCCGCATCGTGAACTACAAGGCGTACGTCGCGCTCTACGGCCTCGGTTGGGACATGAGCGTCGAGAATGAGATCCTGCTCCCCGAGGCGAGTACGAATACCGTGAACTCCTACGCACAGGTGGTGGATTGACATGGCCGAGCCCCGCAGGAGGGCCGCTCACATCGACAGGCGGAGGCCGTCGATGCTGTCGAGGATTCTCGGCGTCATCGGCGAGCTGCTCATCACGGCCGCTCTGCTCCTCGCCGGCTTCGCTTTCTGGCAGCTGTATTGGACCTCGTACCAGGTCGAGGGACCGAGGGCGCAGGTGGTCGCCTCCTTCGCGACAGAGCACGCCCCCGAGAGCGACGGCACGGGCGAGGTCCGGACGGACGATCCGCCGGAATTCACGAAGGAACTCGCCCCGGGCGAGGTCTACGGGCTCCTCCACGTCCCCTCGTGGGACTGGATGAGGATGCCGCTCGCCGAGACGACGACGGTCCCGGTTCTCGATTCGGGATGGATCGGCCACTACGAGTCGACCGCGCAAGCGGGAGGGATCGGGAATTTCTCGATCGCCGCCCACAGGCGCTCCTACGGGAACAGCTTCCGCTGGATCGATCGTCTGCAGCCCGGTGATCCGGTGGTGGTTGAACTCGATGATCGCTATCTCGTGTACACCGTGGATTCCTCCGAGATCGTGGAGGCCGACGATCCGACGAACATCCGGGTGATCGCCCCGGTGATCGGGGATGTGACCTGGACGCAAGCGCCGACTGAGCGCTGGATGACGATGACGACCTGCCATCCCGAGTACGGCGATTGGCAGCGGTACGCGGTTCATCTGAAGTTCGCGTCGTGGACGCCGAAGAGCACGGGCGTTCCGCCGGAACTCGTCGGCGAACCGACTGAGTGAGACTCGAAGAAGGAAAGGACTGGTCGCGTGTACGCGTGGATCTTCAGGCATCTTCCCGGCCCGACGTGGTTGAAGGCCATCGAGTCGCTCATCCTCATCGGAGCCGTCGTCTACGCCCTGTTCACCTGGGGCTATCCCTGGGCTCAGGAGTTCTTCGGCCTGGGGGGCGCCGCCGCGGTGTGAGCCCCGCCAGGGCTTTGAGCGCGGCCTCTCAGGCTTGATGAGGCGACGAGTGCGCCCTCTTCGAGAGGGGGTGCCGCGAAGGCCTCCACGACGGGCGTGCGGCCCCTCGCCTTCCGGCGAGGGGCCGCTTCCGTCTCTTCCGTCTCTTCAGCGGAGTTCCCCCGGGAGGGCGCGAGGCGCGCTCAGGAGGGGGCAAGAGGCGCCCGGGGAGGGCAGGCGCGCTCAAGAAGGGAGGGCAGGGGCGCCGTGCAGGCCCTGGGAGCCCGCGGCGACGATCCGGCTCAGCCGTTCCCGTTCCCGCTTCCGGAATTGCCCGAGTTGCTCGACGGGCCCGTGGGCTTCGGCCCCTTGGAGACCGTGAGATGGACGGTCGAGCCTTGAGGGACGATCGATCCCGACGAGGGGCTCGAGGAGAGGACGCCGCCGGCGGCGAGAGTATCGGAGTACTCCTCGACGATCGACACGTCCAGAGTGAGCGCCTGAAGGGCCGCTACCACGGAGGCCTGCTCGTAGCCGACGATCGTGTCGGGGAGGGCGACCTTGCCCGAGGCGACGGTGATCGACACGGACTCGCCCTTGTTCAGGGTCTCGCCAGCCGCCGGGCTCGAACTCAGGATCTTGCCCGCGGACTGCGAGGGGTCGTCGGAGGTCTGGACGTTGCCTACCTGCAATCCGACCTGCGTGAGGTACTCGCGCGCCTGATCCTGGGTCATTCCCGTGAGGTCGGGGACCGTGACGGTCTTCTTGCCCGAGGACACCGTGCCCTTGACGGTCGATCCCTTCTTCACCTTCTTGCCGACCGAGGGATTGACCTTCGCGATCTTGCCCTCTTCAACGGAATCCGAATCGACCTTGTTCGCATCGAGCTCCCAGACGAGCCCGAGCGCCTCCACGGCATCCTGGGCGGCCTCGGGGGTCATGTTGGTGACCTCGGGGATGACAACGGAATCCGATCCGCTGGAGAGCTTGGCGGTGACGGTCGTGCCGACCTCGACGCGCTCACCGGAAGGCGGATCGACCTCGGCGACCACGCCCTCGGCGAGCTCCTCGGAGGCGACCGTCTTGTCGGAGACCGCGAAGACGAGGCCCACCGACTCGACCGCCGCCTTGGCGTCGGCCTCGCTCATGCCGACCAGGTTGTCGGGAACGGCGACCATCTCAGCGGTCGGCTGCGAGCGGGCGAGGGCGTACCAGACGCCGCCGACGATGAGCAGCGCCGCGAGGATCAGCCCGAGGACGATCCACATCTTCTTCCGGCCCTTCACGGGCTCCTCGACTTCATCGGCCTTCAGAGACGGGACCGCCGAAGTCGGGCTCTGGACGGGCGCGAAGGCGGGTGCGGCCGGGAGCGTCGCAGTCTGTTCGGCGGGTGCGGGCATCGCCCGGGTGTCGGCCCATACGGCCGTTTCCGGGGCGTTGACGCGGCCGCCCCGGGTGGCGCGCATGAGATCGGCGAGCATCGAACCCGCTGAGGAGTACCGATCCTCACGGTTCTTCGCGAGCGCCTTGAGGACGACGCGGTCGAGGGGCTCGGGAACGTCCGGCGTGATCGCCGAGGGCGTGGGGGCGAGCTGCTGAACATGCTGGTAGGCGACCGCCACGGCGGAATCGCCCGTGAAGGGCGGGCGGCCCGTGAGGAGCTCGAAGAGGACGACGCCGGTCGAATACAGGTCCGAGCGCGCGTCGACCTGTTCGCCGCGGGCCTGCTCGGGGGACAGGTACTGGGCCGTGCCGACCACCGCGTTCGTCTGCGTCATCGTCGCCTGCGAATCACTGAGAGCGCGGGCGATCCCGAAGTCCATCACCTTCACCTTGCCGTCGGCGGTGAGCATGATGTTGCCCGGCTTGATGTCGCGGTGGACGAGGTGCTGCGAATGGGAGTACTCCAGGGCGGACAGCACCCCGGACACGATCGAGACGGCCTCGTTGATGGGGACCGGCGTGCCGTCGGAGAGAAGATCCTTGACCGTGTGCCCCTCGACGTACTCCATGACGATGTACGGCACGGAGATGCCGCGTCCGTCCGGTCCGAGCACCATCTCCTCGCCGGTGTCGTAGACGGCGACGATGTTCGGGTGATTGAGGGAGGCCGCCGACTGCGCCTCCCTGCGGAAGCGCGCCTGGAAGACGGAGTCCCGCGCGAGGTCGGATCGCAGCATCTTGATCGCGACGATCCGGGACAGTCGCGTGTCGAAGCCGAGGTGGACCTCGGCCATTCCGCCCCGGCCGATGAGCGAGCGGACTTCGTAGCGGCCGGCTAGACGGCCCATGGACTCGGCCATGTGTGAACCTCCTCGAGGACGGGGCGTCCCTCGCCGAGGATCGACGTGAGGGACCCGAGCATGTTGTGAATCGCGAAGGCGATGATCGCGATGATGGAGATGAGGATGACAAGGAAGACGATCGCCCGCGCCGCGCGCTGAGCCGTGGTGAGCGGCGGCGCGACGCGCGAGCGGTTGTACTTCGTGGCGGCGGGCACGGCCGCCGCCCCGATGGCCGCGTTCGCCGGGCTGATGCTCAACCAGGGCGCCCGCCGGGGCTTGCCCGTCTTGGCCGAGGGCGCGAGGGCCTGTTCGGCACGTTCTTCGGCGCGCTTCTTCAGACGCCGGGACAGGGCTGCGCGGCGCTGCGCGCGCTCGTCATCGACCGATGCCGGTGAGACGACGGGATCCCCCGTTGCTCCGGGCCGGGCGCCCGCTCCGGTGCCCTCGACGCCGACGGGTGCCGGTTCGGGCGCGAGCGTTGCGGGCGGGGGCACGGTTCCGGGGCGCGTGAGCGCCTCGGGGGTTGCGAGCATCGCATCGGGCAGGGTCCTGCGGCGCACGTGGCGCACCGGGGCCTGAGCCGTCGACGGCCCTTCGGGGGGAGTCGCGCCCTCGGCGTTCGGGGGCTCGGGGAGCGGATGCGCTTCGACGCTCACCCCCATCGTCTTCGCCGCGGCCGCCAGCTCGCGGACGAGGGCGAGTCCGGA
Organism: Schaalia hyovaginalis; assembly: GCF_014208035.1. Lineage (NCBI taxonomy): Bacteria > Bacillati > Actinomycetota > Actinomycetes > Actinomycetales > Actinomycetaceae > Schaalia > Schaalia hyovaginalis. The sequence goes on from NZ_JACHMK010000001.1 coordinate 276,889, forward strand.
TTCGGGCCGCTTCGAGGGCGTCTTCTCGAGGAGGTGCAGGATCACCTCGGCCATCGGCGCGGGCACGTCCGCGGGGAGCGGCGGGACCGGGTCGTTCACATGGGCGAATGCGATGTCCACCTGCGTCGAGCCGGTGAAGGGGCGGCGCCCGGCGATCGCCTCGTAGGCGATGACGCCGAGGGCGTAGAGATCGCCGAGGGCGGTCGCGGTCTCCCCCATCGCCTGCTCGGGCGGGAGGTACTGGGCGGTGCCCATGACCATGCCGGCGGCCGTGAGGTCGATCTGACCGGTGGAGCGGGAGATCCCGAAATCGGTGAGCTTCACGATCCCATCGGGGCGCACGAGGATGTTCGCGGGTTTGATGTCGCGGTGGACGATGCCCGCGTCCGCCGCGGCCCCGAGGGCCATTGCGACCTGCGTGAGAAGCGGGACGAGATCCTCGCTCGCGATGCGGGTGCCGCCCTTGAGGTAGTGCGTGAGGGGGCGGCCCTCGACGAGTTCCATGACGATCCAGCCGCGACCGTCCTCCTCCCCGGAATCCTGAACATTCGCGATATTGGGGTGCTGGATGCTCATGGAATTCTTCGCCTCGATCCGAAGGCGCGAGAGCGGGAGCTCCTCGCCGAAGAGCTCGGTCTTCAAGACCTTCGCGGCGACGAGACGGCCGGTTTCGGCGTCCCTGGCCTTCCAGACCTCCCCCATTCCCCCCTGCGCGATCGGCGTGAGGAGCTTGTACCTGCCTCCGAGGACAGTGCCCGTGCGCGTGTTCAATCGTGAGTTCATCGGATCCTCGCTTCGAGGAGGGCCTGCGCGATCGGCCCGGCGACCATGGAGCCGAAGGGGGTGGGGTTCGCGTCATCGCCCTCGACGATGACGGCGAAGGCGATCTGGGGATCGTCCGCGGGTGCGAATCCGACGGCCCAGGCGTTCGCGCGCCCGTCGACGCCCGTTTCGGCGGTGCCGGTCTTCGCCGCGGCCTGAATGCCGTTCGGGCGGATGTACTGGCCGGTCCCGTAGGGCTCGTTGACCGCGCTCTTCATCATCTCAGTCAGCTGATCGGCGACGTCGGCGCTGATGGGGGTGCCCGCGACCGAGGGGCGGGTTTCGCTCTGGACCGTGAGGTCGGCGTCGACGATCTGCGAAATGAGGTACGGCTCCATCATCGTTCCGTCGTTGGCGATGGCCTGCGCGACCATGGCCATCTGGAGGGGGGTGACCTTCACGTCGAACTGGCCGATCGACGACATGGCGAGCTGGGCCGCGTCCATCCCTTTGGGGAAGCGGGAGGGGGTGACGGTGAGCGGGATCGACAGGGGCTTGCCGAAGCCGAAACGGTCCGCGACGCCGGCGAGCTGCGACTCGGTGAGCTTCTGACTCGCGAGGATGAAGGTCGTATTGCACGAGCGCGCGAAGGCTTCGGTGAGCGTCGGGTTGCCGTCGCCGCATTCGCTGGACAGGATGTTGGGGACCGAGGTGGAGGTGCCCGGGAGGACGGCGGAGACAGGGGACTCCATGTGCGTCGTCGGGGACGCGATGCCGTTCTCGAGGAGGGCGATCGTCGTCAGGAGCTTGAAGGTCGAGCCGGGGGCGTACAGGGAGCCCGCGATCGCGCGGTTCGAGAGCGGGTCGCCCGGATCGTCCACGAGCGCCCTGTAGGTGGAGTCGACGGCCGCGGAATCGAAGGCGGCCAGGGTGTTCGGATCGTAAGTGGGGGAGGAGTACAGGGCGAGGATCGCCCCGGTCTTGGCGTCGAGGGCGACGACCGCGCCCTTCCGGTCGCCGAGCTGCTCGGCGGCGACCTGCTGGAGCGCCGGGTCCACGGTGAGGGCGACGCCGCCGCCCTGGCGGTTCGCCCCCGTGAAGAGGTTGTGGATCCGCTGGGCGAGGAGGGCCTGGTCCTGGCCGTCGAGGATCTGCTCGCTCGCGGCCTCCAGGCCCGAGGCCTGGGAGAAGGCGGAGGAGAAGAATCCTGTGATCGGCGCGTAGAGGGGCCCCTGGGAGTAGGTGCGCTGGAAGCGCTTGGAGCCTTCGACCTTGGTGGACGAGGCGATCGCCGTGCCGGCGACGATGATGGGGCCGCGATCGGTCTCGGCGGCGTGCAAGATGGTGCGCTCGTTGCGCGCATCGGCGTTGAGCGAGGGCGCCTGGAACACCTGATTGTTGGTGGCGGCCGCGCCGAGGAGGGCGAACATCGCGAGGATGACGATGAAGAGACGGCGGATCTGCTGATTCATGCTGTGACCGTCGCTTGCTCGAGACGGGGGTGGATGCCGGAATTCCACGGGGCGGGTTGGGCGTTGGGGCGGCGGGCGGCGTCCGACACGCGGATGAGCAGGGCGACGGTGATCCATGAGGAGACCATGGAGGACCCTCCTGCGGCGAGGAAGGGGGCCGTCAGGCCCGTCAGGGGGATGAGGCGCGTGATGCCGCCGAGGACGACGAAGAGCTGGATCGCGAGGGAGAAGCTCAAACCGGTCGCGAGGAGCTTCCCGAAGCCGTCGCGCACGCTGATCGCCGCGCGCAGCCCCCGTTCGATGAGGACGAGGTAGAGGACGAGGATCGCGAGGAGCCCGGTGAGTCCGAGCTCTTCCGCGAGGGACGACAGGATGAAGTCGGAGTTCGCCAAGGGGACGAGCTGAGGGTAGCCGCGCCCCCACCCGGTTCCCATGAGGCCGCCCGATGCCTGTCCGAAAAGGGACTGGACGAGCTGATAAGAGCCGCCGTTCTTCGCGTACACCTCGGTGTCGAGGGCGTGGAGCCACACGGAGAAGCGGTTCGCGACGTGCGGGAAGGCGCGAATGGCGACGAAGACGGCCGGGGTGAACATGGCGAAGCCGATGACGAGCCAGGAGACGCGGTTGGTCGCCACGTAGAGCATCGCGACGAAGAGCGTGAAGAACAGGAGGGAGGTGCCCAGGTCCCGCTGGAGGACGAGGATCGCGATGCCGACGAGCCAGACGACGAGGATCGGGCCGAGATCGCGCGCCCTCGGGAGCCGCATTCCGAGGAGCTTGCGTCCGCCGATCGCCAGATTGTCGCGGTTCGTCACCAGGTAGCCCGCGAAGAAGAGCGCGAGCGTGATCTTGACGAGTTCGCCCGGCTGGAAGGACATGCCCGCGATCCTGATCCACACCTTCGCGCCGTAGGTCTCCACGCCGAGCCCCGGGACGAGGGGGAGGAGCAGGAGGATCAGTGAGAACACCCCGAAGGTGTAGGTGTAGCGGCGTAGGATCCGGTGATCCTTCAAGAGGATGAGGACGGCGGCCGCCAGGGCGATGGCGATTCCGGCGAAGAGGAGCTGGCGCATGCCGACGGTCGGGGCGTCGAGGGCGGCGTAGGACATGTCGAGGCGGTAGATCATCGCGAGCCCCAGGCCCGTGAGGGCCACGGCGATCGGGAGGATCACGGGGTCCGCGTAGGGGGCGAGGAGGTGGACGCCGACCTCGGCGATGATCGCGAGCACGAGGAGGATGCCGACGTGGGCGAGCAGGTTCGAGGGGAGCTGTCCGGTGCGATTGAGCGTGGCGAGGACGTATCCGCCGATCCCGACCGAAAGGGCCAGGAGGAGGAGCAGGATTTCGAGGCCGCGCCTCGGGCGGGCGGGCGCGATCGTGACGGTCGCCATCACTGCGCCTTCGTTTCGCCCGACTGCGCGCCGGTGCCCGGTCGTGAAGCGGACTGCGCCCCCGATTCGGGTTCGTCATTCGAGGAGACCCAGGACTTCGAGAGGCGGAGCTGGTCGATGTAGGCGTCGATCTCGGCGCGCGAGGAACGGATGACGGGATCCTCGAGGCGCTGGCGGTCCACGTCCTTGAGGTCGGCGAGGGCGATATCGGTGACCTCCACCGCGTGCGAGAATTCCCAGGGGCCGAGGGACTGAGGGATGCCCTGGTGGATGACGACGTACCCCTCCTGGCCGATCGCGTAGTACTGCATCTGGGTCCACGCCCAGCCGAGCCAAGCCCCGCCGATGACGAGGGCGGTGGCGAGGAGCGCGAGGAGGGGGGCGAAGCGGTGCTTCGGCGCGGCGGGCTCCTCGTCGGCGTCGTCGTCCAGGTCGAGGCTGCGGTGGCGGCGGAGGGCGGCGGCGCGGGCGGCAGCGCCCGAACCGCCCCGCGACGCGGCATGGCGGTCGATCGCCGCGGCGCCGACGATCTGGGGGGCTTCGGGGGGGAAGGCGCCCGCTGCGACGACGTCGGCGACGACGCAGGTGATGTTGTCGGGCCCGCCCGCCCGCAGTGCGAGGCGGATGAGCTCCTCGGCGCATTCCCCCGGGTCCTCGACGGTGGTGAGGATCATGCCGATCGTCTCGGGGGAGACGACGCCCGAGAGGCCGTCCGAGCACAGGAGCCACCGGTCCCCGAGCACGGCCTCGCGGATCGTCTCGTCGGGGGTGACATCGGCCTGGGAGTCGCCGAGGATGCGCAGGACGACGTTCCGGTTCGGGTGGTGCTCGGCCTCCTCGGGGGTGATCTGCCCGGATTCGATGAGGTACTGGACGAAGGAATGATCCGTGGTCACCTGGGTGAGGGCCTCGCCGCGCAGGAGGTAGGCCCGTGAATCGCCGATGTGGACCATTGCGAGCTTGTTGCCCGAGCGCATGAGGGCGATGCACGTCGTGCCCAGGCCCTCGAGGTCCTTGTCCCTGTGCGAGCGATCGGAGAGCTCTTCATGGGCGTCCATGAGGGCGTCGCGCAGGAGCGGCAGCATCGTGTCGGCGGTGTGGGAGTCCGTGTCCAGGGGGACGAGGTGGGCCAGGGCGACGGAGGAGGCGATATCGCCCCCGGCCGGGCCGCCCATCCCGTCCGCGAGCACGAGGAGATTGGCCCCGGCGTAGCCGGAGTCCTGGTTGTTGCTTCTCACGAGCCCGACATCGGAGCGGGCGGCGTAGTGGAACTCGAGGGGAAGCGCCATCTCACCTCACCAGTTCGAGTGTCGTCTGCCCGATGCGCACGATGTCCCCGACGCGCAGGAGGCGCGGCTCGTTCAGGCGTTCGTCATCGACGAAGGTCCCGTTGCGCGAGCCGAGGTCTTCGAGCCACCAGCCCTGCTCCGAGGGCTGAAGGCGCGCGTGACGGCCCGAGGCGTACTCGTCTTCGAGGACGAGCGTGGAGGCGGGCGAGCGCCCGATGATGATGGGGGCGGCGCCGAGCGGCAGGATCGTGCCGACGAGCGGCCCGCCGGTGAGGAGGATCGACTTCGGCGCGTCGGTGAGCGCGTCGTCCCTGCGGCGCTTGGATTCGCGCTTGCGCTGGTCGGCCTCCTTGCGGCCCTTGCCGCGCGGCGTGACGACCGTGCCGAAGACGTCCCTCTTGAGGGTGTTGACGGCGCCGAGGACGAGCAGCCAGAGCAGGACGAGGAAGCCGAGGCGCAGGACTGTGAAAGCGAGATCCGAGGTCATTGGTCGCCGTCGCTTTCGGGGTGGGTCCAGAAGTCGATCTTGGTGCGTCCGATGACGATCCGGTTGCCGTCGAGGAGGGTGGCGGCGTCGATCCGGTGCCCCTCGACGAAGGTCCCGTTGGTCGAGCCCAAGTCCGTGGCGATGACGCCGGTCGGGGTGATCCTCAGTTCGAGGTGGCGCCGCGAGACCCCGGTGTCGTTGACGACGATGTCGGACTCGGAGCCGCGCCCGATGACGGTGACGGGCTCGGTGAGGAGCCACTTCTCGCCGTCGACATCGATGATGGGGTGCTCGGGCGAGGGGGAGGACGCGGTCGCGGGCGCGGCGGCGCCGCGGCGGTTCGCCGCCTCCACCCGCAGGCGCCCCGTCTGCTCCGCGGAGTCCTCTTCGAATTCGACCGTGACCGGCCCGAGCAGGGCGAATCCGCTGGCGGTGGCGTGCTCGGTCGCCTGCTGGGCGAATTCGTCGGCCAGGACCTCGAGATCGGCTTCGAGGGAATCGAGGTCCGTCCGGGCCGCGTGAACGGTGAAATGGTTCGCCGCGATGGTGCGCTCCGAGGAGAGGGCCTGGGCCGAGTCGTCCATGGCGCGACGGATCGCGGTGTTGACGTCGACGGCCTTGATCCCCGACCGGAACACGCGCGAGAAGGCGCCGTTGACGCCGCGCTCGACTGCGTTTTCGAAGCGGTCGAAGATGCTCATACCTGTTCTCCTCGTCCCTTGTGGGAGCCTTGGTGCTGCGAGCGCACAGCACTCGACGTGGGTCAGTCTAACCGTCAAGCCGAGCTTGAGGCCCTTCCGAATGTCCCATTCCCCGTGTTTCCTGCGTGAATGCGTCCATTGGTCATCGCGGGGGAGGCGCCGGGCGGCGCGCCCCCAGGACCGCCCCGCTCAGGACGAGAGCCCCGCCCTCGCGACCCGAGCGCGGCCGATCGGCCGGATCAGAAGTCCCAGTCCTCGTCCTCGGTGTCGACGATCTCGCCGATGACGTAGGACGAACCCGAGCCCGAGAAGAAGTCGTGGTTCTCGTCCGCGTTCGGGGACAGGGCCGCGAGGATCGCAGGATTCACGTTCGTCTCATCATGCGGGAACAGGGCCTCGTAGCCGAGGTTCATCAGCGCCTTGTTCGCGTTGTAACGGAGGAACTTCTTGACGTCCTCGGTCAGCCCGAGCGGATCGTAGAGGTCCTCGGTGTACTGCTCCTCGTTCTCGTAGAGCTCGTAGAGCAGGTCGTAGGTGTAGTCCTTGAGCTCCTGGCGGCGCTCCGGCGTCGACTCGGCGACGGCCAGCTGGTACTTGTAGCCGATGTAGTAGCCATGAACGGCCTCGTCGCGGATGATGAGGCGGATGAGGTCGGCCGTATTCGTCAGCTTGGCGTGCGAGGACCAGTACATCGGCGCGTAGAAGCCGGAGTAGAAGAGGAAGGACTCGAGCATCGTCGAGGCGACCTTCCGCTTGGCCGGATCATCGCCCTCGTAATAGGACTTCACGATCTCCGCCTTGCGCTGAAGGGCCTCGTTCTCCTCGCTCCAGCGGAAGGACTCGTTGATCTCCTCGGTCGACAGGAGCGTCGAGAAGATCGAGGAGTACGACTTCGCGTGCACCGACTCCATGAAGGCGATGTTCGTGAGCACCGCCTCCTCATGCGGGGTGCGCGCGTCGGGGATGAGCGACACCGCGCCGATCGTGCCCTGAAGGGTGTCGAGCAGCGTCAGGCCCGTGAACACGCGGTTCGTCATGAGCTGCTCGTGCGGGCGCAGTGTCGTCCACGACTGGATGTCGTTGGAGAGCGGGATCTTCTCGGGCAGCCAAAAGTTGCCGGTGAGGCGATCCCAGACCTCGAGGTCCTTCTCGTCCTCGATCCGATTCCAGTTGATGGCTTCGAAGATCGGCTCTGTGCTCACGCGTCCTCCTTGCGGCTGGTCCCGCTCCTGCGGCCGCCGCCCCGGCGGCCATGCGTCCAGCCTAGCGGCGCTTCGCCCGGGCTTCGAGGGCGCCGGGCGTGAAGCTCGACCCACGCGGCTCCGACGGGCGTGCGCGCCGCCGCGCACGGTCCCGGAGGCGCGGCCGCGAAGGCGCTCGCCGGGATCAGTCCTTCACGAGGGCGAGCAGGTGATCGAGCACCTTGCCCGACGAGGCGCGCACCCCGTCGTGCTGGTACTCGTTCGTCACCCAGGTGCGGGTCCCGCGCACGAGCCCGGCCGTGTCGAGGGAGAGCTCGCGGGGGACGAACATGTCGTCGTAGTAGACGGCCGCGGCGACCGGGACCGTGTTCTCGGCGAGCCGCTCCGGATCGTAGACCGCTGGCCAGTCGGTCCGTTCCGCGAGGAGGCCGGTCGTGCCGGCAAGGGGCGCGAGCCCCGGGTCCTCGTCGAAGATGCGGCGCATCATGTGCTCGCCGGTGAGGAAGTAGGGCTCGGAGGCGTCGAGCGGGTCGGCGCCCTTGGCGAATCCGGGCGTCTCCTCGGCGAGGCGGTCGGCCGACCAGGCGGTCGCCGTGCCCGCGAGCGCCGGGGTCGCGCAGGCGTAGATCGCCTCCTGCAAGACCCCGTACATCGGGGTGATCGCGACCTCGGAGGCCACCTGGGAGAGGAAGTCCGAGGACAGGCGGCGCTCCCCGCGCACATGCGTCCAGGGGCCTTCGAGGAGGAAATGGAGCGCATCGGTCGCGGTCTGCATGCCCAGGCCCATGCCGATCATGCGGAAGCGCTCGGTGGAGAGGCGCTCCCCGGTCGGGAGGCGTTCGTCCGTGTCGCGCAGGTGGGCGGCGACCTCGCGGATCGTGCGCTCGTCTCCCGGGTGGCGCTCGAAGTAGGCGCGGTTGCGGGCGGCCGTGCGCGCATAGGTGAGGCGGTAGATGTCATCGACGTGGACGAGGCCGGGCAGGCCGCCCGTGATGAGGCAGGCCTCGAGGTGCTCGGGCGCGGTCGACAGGTAGGCGAGGGTGAGGAAGCCGCCGTAGGACTGGCCGAGGGTCGTCCACTTCTCGCAGCCGAGCGCTTCGCGCAGGGCCTCGGCGTCGGCGATGATCTGGTCCTGGCGGAAGAGCATGAGCCGGTCCGCGCGAGCCCGGTCGTCGGGGAGCTCGGCGAGGGCCTGGGCGTCCATGCGGGTCGACTGGCCCGTGCCGCGCTGATCGAGCAGGACGACCCGGTAGTCCTGCAGGGCCCGCCCGATCCAGCCGTCGCGGAAGTCCCCCTGGCGCGGACCCTTCCCGCCGGGGCCTCCCTGGAGGAAGACGAGGCGGGGAAGGTCGTCCCCGCCCGGGCGGACGAGTTCGCGGGCGAAGACCCCGATGCGCGGGTTCTCGGGCCCTTCGGGGCGGAAGTGATCGAGGGGGACCTCGATCCTGTGCTCGTGAACCGTCACGGAATGCTGGACGTAGGTCGAGGTGCGCATGGTGGAAGCCTAACGCCGCGGCCTTCAGGCGAGTGCGAGGAGCGCGACGTAGGAGGCCGTTCCCGCCCCGATCGAGAGCATCATCCGGCGTCCGCCGAGGAGGTGGACGGCCACGGTGATCGTACTCGCGAGGAGGGCCGCCCACCCCTTGCCCGCGATGGCGACTGCATGCGAGTGGAGGGTGAGGGCTGCGAGCACGAAGAGGATGCCCGCCGGCATCCACGCGCCCATGGCGCGCACGAATCGGGACTCGCGCAGCGGCTCGAGGAGGATGAAGGGGATGCCGCGCAATCCCAGGTCGATGAGGAAGACGATCGCGAGGACCGCGAGCAGATAGCCGAGCAACGGGGTCATCGCGCCCCCTCCTTCGCGTCCTCGAGCGGAAGGGCGCCGCGGGCCCTCGCCCAGAAGAAGCGGACGACCAGGAGCGCGACGAAGAGGAGGAGGGAGGTGATGAGCCACTGCTCGGGTGCGGCGAACCAGGCGAGCGCCATTGCGAGGCCCGCGAGGAGCAGGGAGGGGACCTCCGCCCTCGTCCTGGCGGCATCGAGGGCGAGGACGATGAACATGGCGCACAGGGCGAAATCGAGACCCGGGATCGTCCCGGGGATCAAGGAGCCGAGGAGGACGCCGACGAGCCCCGAGGCCACCCATGCCGACTGGAGGAGCAGCTGCATCGCGAGGATCCTCGGCTCCGTCCAGCCGTTCGGGCGTGCGACCGTGAGGGCGTAGGCCTCGTCGACGAGGGCGTAGACCGAGTACAACCTGGCCGCCCGCCCCTTGACGACGGCGAGGGGGAAGGAGAAGGCGTAGAAGAGGTGGCGCGAGTTCACGAGGAGGATCGTCACCGCGACGGTCGCGAGCGGCGTGCCCGCCGAGGCGAGGGCGACCATGAGGAGCTCGGCCGAGCCGGAGTACGCGGTGAGCGACAGGGCGGGCGCCATCCACCAGGGCAGGGGGGACTGGGCGACGAGGAGCCCGAAGGCCAGTCCGAGGGGGATGTATCCCAGGGCCGCCGGAGCCGCGGTCTTCAGGCCCTCGATGATCTCGACCCGTGTCGATCGTGAGGGGATCTCACGGGATTCGGGCCGGGTCGCAGGAGTCACGGGATCATTGTCCGGGTCCGGGCCCCTTCTCGGCGGGGACGGCCGCTCCTCGGACCGCGGCGACCCGGGGCGCCCCGTCGTCCGGCACCGCCTTCGCCCTCGGCAAGAGCCCGCGCGCCTTCTCGCGGTCGAGGCCGGCGCGGATCAGCCCCGGTCGGCGATGGGGGTCGACTGGTGGTGGACGAGGAGGGGCCCGCGACCCGGGTCGGGGGCCCAGACGCTGAGCTCGGCCGCCTGTCCGCCCTGCCAGCTCAGCGTGTAGGTCACCAGGATCGCGCCGCCCGCGTCCCGCACCTCGAATCGGCCGACCTTCGGGCCGGGCGGCACGGGCCCTTCGAGTCCCGCGACGGTCCTCCCGTCGGGCCACACCCGCACGCAGCCCGGAGCGCGCAGTTCGGCGAGGGTCCCGGCGTCACGGCTCATCCACGCCTGGATGAAGCGCTTCTCGAGCTCGCGGATGTCGTAGGCCGGAGAGGGGGCGGCGCCCGGAAGGGGCGGTGCGGTCGGGTGAGCCGTCGGGGAGGGGGCGCCGGGCGCGCCGAAGCGCGGGCCGGGCGCGGGAGTGCGGCCCTCCTTGTAGGCTTCGGCGCAGCCGCGGGCGAGGTCGTCGGCCTTCTCGTTCATCGCGTGCCCGGCATGCCCCTTCACCCATTCGAAGGAGACGTCCCGGCCCTCGATGATGCGGTCGATCTCCTGGATGACCTCGAGGTTCTTGATCGGCTGCTTGTCCGCTTTGGTCCAAGCGCGCTTCTTCCAGGAGTGGCGCCACTTGGTGATGACGTTGATCGCGTATTGGGAGTCGGCGAGGATCTGGAGCCTCTCCGGGGCGAGGCCGGCCGCTTCGGTGGCTTTGAGGAGTTCGAGGATCGCGGTGAGCTCCCCGAGGTTGTTCGTCCCCTCCGGCCAGCCGCCCGCGTCCCAGTGGTCGTCGTCGACGACCCACGCCCATCCGGAAGGCCCGGGGTTGGACAGGGAGGAACCGTCGACTGCAGCCGTGATCGTCATGTCGGACATGGTATCGAGTCGAAGACGGGCCCCAGTGCTCGCTTCGCGGGTCTTTTCGCCCTCGACGGGACCGGGAACAGGCGCGAAGCGAGCAGCGGGACCCCTCACTCCCCGATGCCCATCGCCTTCGGACCGCGTGCTTCGACATGTACACGCCCGTCTTCGCCGGGACGCTCTGCCAGCGTATGCCGAAAGGATCCCGAGCCACCCGCGCATCTCAGCCTCGGGATGCTGCACTTCCAGGGCTTCCGGACAAGGGATTGAAGCGGGGCTCTCGCAGGGTAATGATCTTTGTTGATCATGGGATGTCGACAATGGTCGAGAAGTCTCACTTGTTGATCGTTGTGCCTGTGCAATGTTCGACAAGGGGCAGTTGTTAATCATTAAAGGCTGGTGAGCATGCCTGTTCCCCTATATCTTGAGTGTTGTGGATGTCTCGAAGTTCAACAATGCCGCGATGGGCGACCTCGTCGAGATCACAGGGTCTGATCCGATGAGAGGAGCGTGGACGCACCGCGCATTCGTTGCGGCGCCTCTCGGGGAGGATGAACCGGAGCTGTCCGCCGGGACGTACCGGGCCATTGCGGCTGCGGGTCGAGCGCTCGCGGCGCTCGACGCGACCGCGACACAACTCTCGAATCCCTATCTCCTCCGCACCCCCTCGTTGCGGCGCGAAGCGCAATCGACCTCCGCACTTGAAGGCACCTACGCCCCGCTCGATGAAGTTCTCACCGTTTCGGCTGACGCCCCTTCGAACCCGAGAATGCGCGAGATCCTCAACTACGTCGACATGGCGAATCTCGGTTTCGAATGGGTTGCGCAGGGGCGGCCATTCACCCTCGGTCTCCTTGAAGACCTTCAAGGACGGCTCATGCGGGGGACTTCCCTCGAAGGTGAATCCGGTCGTCTCCGCGACGGACAGGTCGTCGTCGGTCGCCGTGACGTGCCAGAACCCGGCCGCCCTGCGATCGAGGCCTCGCGATTCGTACCGTGTCCACCGGGGGACATGCTCCGTTCACGAGTCGAATCGCTCCTCGCATGGCTTCGCAGGGATCATGCAGGACGGATCGATCCGCTTGTTGAAGCGGGGATGGCGCACTATCAGTTCGAGACGCTGCACCCCTTCAGGGACGGGAATGGACGACTCGGGAGATACCTCATCGTCCTTTCGCTGATGAAATCCGGTGTGCTCTCGGAGCCTACGCTCACCGTTTCCCCGTGGTTCGAGGCGCGTCGCACCGAGTATTACGACGCTCTTCTCAGCGTAAGTACGGACGGCAACTGGAACGGATACCTCTCGTTCTTCGCGAGGGGCATCGAAACCTCCGCCACGGCGACACGCACGCAGATGCTTGCCCTCGTTGATGTGCAGGCCGAGTTGAAGGAGCAGGTTCGCGCCTCGAAGCTCCGGTCCGCGCAGGCCCCCGCCCTCATTGATATCGCGGTCGCCAATCCGGCGTTCTCCGTGGATCGGGTGATGGAGGAGACGGGGCTCTCCTACGCCAGGGCCAATGGCCTCGTCAAACAGGTCGAGGATCTCGGTCTCCTTCAAACGCTCAATCCGGGGTCCCGTCCACGCAGATTCTTCGCGCCGCGGGTCCTCGAGGTCCTCCTCGCCTGAGGCTCACTCCCCGATGCCCACCTGCCCGAGCGCGAAGGCGAACTCCTCCGCGCGCGCGGCCCAGCGGCCCTCGCGCCCCGAGGGGCCGGCGTGACCGGCGACCATCTGAGTGCGCAGGACGATCGGACGCTCGCGGGCGAGGACCGGATCGCTCGCGGCTCCCGAGGCCTCGCGGAGGCGCTGGACCCACTTCGTCGGCTCGACGAATTCGACGCGCGTGTCGTTCACCGAGGTCGTCGCCATCACCGCGGGAAGCGGGACTCCTCCGGGGACGTTCTCATAGGGCGTGTAGGCCTTCATCGCGGCGAAGACCTCGGGGTCCTCGATCGGGTTGCCCCACTCCTCCCACTCGCCGACCGTGAGCGGCAGCGACGGGTCGAGGATCGTCGTGAGCGCATCGACGAAGGGGACGCCCGCGATGACGACCCGGAAAAGGGAGGGCGCCATGTTGAGGACCGCGCCCATGAGGAGCCCGCCGGCGCTGCGGCCCTCCGCGATGAGGCGGTCGGGCGCGACCCAGCCCGAGTCGATGAGCCAGGAGCCCACGTCGATGAAGTCCTCGAAAGTATGCCGTTTGACCAGCATCTTCCCGTCCTCGTACCAGGCGCGCCCGAGTTCGCCGCCGCCGCGGACGTGCGCGATCGCGAAAACGAGGCCGCGTTCGAGGAGGGGCAGGCGCAGGGTCTCGAACTCCGGGTCGTAGGAGATCTCATAGGAGCCGTAGCCGATCTGCCAGCCGGCGTTCGTCCCGTCGGGCACGACATCGGCGCGATGGACGAGGGTGACGGGGATCCGTGTGCGGCCGTCGCGGCCCGTCACCCACACGCGCTCTTCGACGAAGCGGGAGGGATCCCACCCGGGGGCGCTCTCCTCCTTGAGCAGGCGGGTCCGACCGCCGGCGGGGTCGACCTGCAGCGTGAGGGGCGGCTGGATCTGCGACTGGAGGGACACGCGGAAGAAGCGGTCGCCGAATCGCGGTCCGGGCGCGGTCTGGATCGTCCGCACCTCGGTCTGCGAGTCGACGAAACGGCCCGGCCCCCACAGCTGCGCGATCTCCTCCGCGCTCAGGGGCCGAGGGCGGGAGCCCCGGTCGGCTTCGACGGGGAGGCGACGGGTCCGGTACTCGACCTGGGTGAGCGCCTTGGAGCGCATCGTGAGGAGCGCGCATCCTGCGAAGGCCTCGACTTCGAGGAGGCGCTCGCCCTCGGCCGCCTCGCGCAGGGAGATCCAGGTCTCGGCAGGGGCGAGGGGTGCGAGCGGTGCGAGACCGGGCAGCGCTTCGCCCGCAGCGCGGTTCTGGAGGGCCGCGCGCGAGAAGTCCGGGCCGACGGCGACGGCGGCGAAGCGCTCGTCGAGGTCGGCGGGCAGGGGCGCTGCCGCGAGGGAGCCTTCTCGGCTCGAGGCCGTATGGATGAGGAGCAGGTGGTCTCCGGCGGACTCGACCGAGACCTGAACATCCGGTGCGGATGCGACGAGCGGGAGGGGGCGGGAAGCGGGGAAGTGGGGCGACCAGGCCCACGCCCGTCCGGAGGTCGTCGAGGCCGATGCGATGATCACGAGGCGGGGGTCGGCCGAGTCGAGGATGCCCATCTCGAAGCGCTCGTCGTCCTCGACGAGGAGGAGGCGGTCCTCGTCCCGGGATGCGCCGAGCCGGTGGTGCCAGATCTCGCAGGAGCGCCACGCCTCGTCGACGCCGACGTAGAGGAAGGACGCGGAGTCGGCCGCCCAGGCGAAGCCGTAGCCCGCGTCGGCGACTTCCTCGTCGATCGTCCGGCCGGTCGCGACCTCGCGGATGATCCACTGATGCCGTTCGTCGCCGGCGAGGTCGCGGGCCCAGGCGACGAGGCGCCCGTCGGGGCTGGGGACCAGGTCGGCGGCGCGGAAGAACTCGTGACCGGCGGCTTCGGCGTTCTCGTCGAGGACGAGCTCTTCGCCGGGGAGGGGCTCGTCGAGGGCGGGGGTCGGCGGGAGGTCCCGGGGGCCCAGCGCTTCGGCGGGCGCGGGGACGCGGTGGTGGGTCGCGTAGGAATCGCCTTCGCGCCAGCGCCGGAAGTACCAGAAGCCGCCCTCGAGGACGGGGACGCTCACGTCGTCGAGTGCGGTGCGGGCCCTGACCTCCGTCTCGATCCGCTTCGCGAGCGGCGAGGTCGGGCGGCACGCCTCGTCGGCCCAGGCGTTCTCCGCATCGAGGTGGGCGACGACTTGGGGGTCGGATTCGTCGCGGAGCCAGTCCCAGCCGTCGTCGAAACGATCGGAGTGGATGTCGCGCACGCGGTATCCGAAGCGGCGCTCGGCGAGGGGAGGAAGGGAGGGCGTTTCGGTCATGGGCCTACTCTAGGCGCGAGACGCGCCCCGCTCCCGTGCAGGGCCCGCCCCGCTCTTTAGCGGGGCGCGGAATGCGGGCCGGGGGAATGCTCGCCCGTCCGCTTGAAGTCCGCCTGTGCGCGACACGAGCGAGGAGGAATAGGGTCGGGGCGTGCCCTCCATGACATCGCGAACGCCCCTCGTCTCGACCGTCACCGATACCGCCCTCGTCTTCGAGGGCGGCGGGATGCGCAACGCCTATACCGCGGCGGTCGTGTCCGAGCTCCTCGCCGAGGGGCTCTTCTTCGACCACGTGTCGGGGATTTCGGCCGGTTCGTCCCACGTGTGCAACTACGTCTCGCGGGACCCTGCGCGCTCCTACGCGACCTTCGTCGACATCGTCGACGATCCCGAGTTCGGCGGTCTGGCGCATTTGCGCAGGGGCGAGGGGCTGTTCAACGCCGAGTACATCTACGAGCGGATCGCCCGTCCCGAAGGCGCGATGCCCTTCGACATCGCCACTTTCGTCGACAATCCGGCGACGACGAGGGTGGGGGCCTTCAATGCGAGCCGCGGTGCGATGCGCTGGTTCGCCAAGGAGGACATGTCGACCCTCGAGACGCTCGGGCCGGCGGTGAGGGCCTCGTCGACGCTGCCGATCCTCATGCCGCCGACCGTCATCGACGGGGACGTCTACGTCGATGGTGCGCTCGGACCGAACGGGGGCATCCCGCTCGACGCGCCGATGCGCGACGGCTACTCGAAGTTCCTCGTCATCGCGACCCGGCCGCGCGACTACGTGAAGGGCGCGATGCGCCCGGTGGTCGGCGCGGCTCTGAAGATGAGGTTCCGCGATCTCCCCTCGGTGTACGAGGGGGTCGCACGGCGTCCGGCGCGCTACAACGCGGCGCGCGAGAAGCTCTTCGACCTCGAGGCCAGGGGGCGCGCCTACCTGTTCTTCCCCGAGACGATGCCGATCTCGAACACGCAGATGCGCAAGTCCCGCCTGGAGACGGCCTACCGGTCAGGGCTCGCGCAGATCCGCAGGGAGATGCCCGCGATCAGGGACTTCCTCGGAGTCTGAGGGATTCTCGGCCGGGCCGCCCGCAGCGCAGGGGCGGCGGACTCCGGAGGGGATGCGATCCCCCATCAGTCGCCGCCCCCTGCGCTCGGGGTCACTCGGTTGCGAGGGCCTCCACCGGGCTCGTCTTCGCGGCCCTGCGCCCCGGCCACCATGAGGCGGCGAGCGCGGCGAGGACGGAGCCCGCGACGACCGCGCCGAGGATCGGCCAGGGGATCGAGATGATCGTCCGGTCGATCTCCTCGAAGGGCAGCGCGTAGGTGCCCGCGATCCCGAAGCCGACGCCGAGGAGGAGGCCGAGGGTCGATCCGGCGAGTGCGATGATGAGCGCTTCGAGGGCGAGCATCCGCTGGATCCCTCGCTTGGTCGTGCCCAGGGCGCGCAGCAGCCCGTTCTCGCGCGTGCGCTCGGCGACCGACAGGCCGAGGGTGTTCGTCACGCCGACGAGGGCGACGACGACGGAGACGGCGAGCAGACCGACGACGATGGCGAGGATCGCGTCGATGGTCTTCGTGTAGGTCTGCCTTTCGAGGGCGGGGCCGAAGACCATGTAGGAGGGGTCGAGGGAGAGGAGGCGCGATTGGAGCCCCTGGACGTCCTCGGAGCCGGTCTTGACGACGATGGTGGCGATCGGGGCGTCCGGCGCGATCCTCTTGAGGGAGGCCGCCGAGAGCTGGATCTGGCCGTAGGGGATCTTCTCATTCGCCTCGGCGGTGAAGTCCGCGCAGGAACCGCCCTCGGCGCACACCCGCATCTTCTCGCCGTCCCCGGCCAGATCGGAGGGGACGCGGACGATCGAGTCCGGGATCGCCTCGACGGGGGCGTGGGCGACGGGGGTGAGATCGGGAATCCCCTGCAGCGAGACGAATGAGTCGGGATCCGCCGCTGTTCCGGCTTGAGCTCCGCCGTTCGTCGTATTCGCGGCGCTCTCGATGGTCCCGGCGGCTCCGCGCACTCCGATCGCGGCGTCGACGCCCTCGAGGTCCTGGATCCGTGCGAGTTCGGCCTCGGAGAGGGCCCCCGAAGGAGTCGAGACGTTGAGGTCGTAGGGGTAGTGGGCGTAGACCTCGGTCTCCAGGGTCGCCTTCGTCGAGGAGGCGCCGACGCTCATCATCGTGATGAGGGTGACGCCGATGGCGATCGCGATGCCTGTGGAGGCGGTGCGCCCCGGGTTGCGCAGGGCGTTGCCCCGGGCGAGCCTCCCGGTCGTGCCGCGCGCGAGGGCTCCCCAGGCGCGCGCGAGCAGGGGGACGATCCCCAGTCCCGCGACCATCATGGCGACGAGGATGACCATGCCGGAGGAGAAGGCGATGAGGAAGGAGGATTCGCTGCCCCGGTTCTGGAGGCCGTAGGCCATGCCCGCAGCCCCGAGGGCGGCGACGAGGAGGGAGACGGTGAGGAGGATCCTGTGGGAGCGCGCCGATCCGGTGCGTTCGGCCTCCGCGTTCGCGAGGGCCTCCATCGGGGTGAGGCGCCCCATTGCGAGGGCGGGGCGCAGACCCGCCAGGAGGGTCATGAGGGTGCCGAGCGCGAAGGTGCCGATGATCCTCGAGGGCGAGACGACGGTCTTCAGCGCCTCAGCCGCCCCCAGGAAGCCGAAGCCGGTGAGGACCCCCCAGCCGATGAGGAGGCCGATGAGGACGCCGATCGCGGAGGAGGCGAGCCCGACGAGGAGGGCTTCGCGCAGGAGGAGGGATCGGATCTGGCGGCGGGTCGTGCCGACCGCGCGCAGGAGCGCGAGTTCGCGCGTCCGCTGCGTGAGGAGGACGCGGAAGGTCGAGGCGACGACGATCGAGGCGACGATGACGGAGATGATCGGGAAGACGAGGAGCACGACCTGGATCCCGGTGGATCCGGCTGCGAGGTCCTTGAGGGCCTGTTCGCGCGCCTCGTCGGCGGTCTTGACCTCGAGGTCCTGGTCGGCGAGGACGGCGGCGACGCTCTTGGAAAGGGCCTTGAGTTCGGCGTTCGAGGGCGAGGCCGCGCTGCTGGCGATGAGGAGGCGGTTGGTCGAGGATTCGCCGTGGGAGGCGGCGTCGAGGCCCTGGGGCGTCATGACGGCGCTTTCAGGACGCAGGGTCGAATGGGGGAGGAGGGCGGAGACGGTGAAGGTGGCGGGAGAGGGGTTCTCGGCGAAGGCCGGGGCGATTTCGAGGGGGTCGCCGACGGACACGCCGAGACGGGAGGCGCTCACTTCGTCGAGGGCGATCTGCCCGGGTGAGGAGGGCAGGGATCCCGTCGAGGGCGTGGGCGCGGAGAAGGGCGTCGGCATGAGCGCCTGCACCATGAGGTTGGAGCGCGTCCCGTCCTTCGCGAGGAGGAGGTAGGCGGAGGAGACGGGGGCGACGGCGCCGACCCCTTCGACCCCGTCGATTCTGGGGATGAGGGCTTTGAGGGCGTCCCGCCCGTCGGCGTTGGTCGGGGAGAAGTCGTTTCCGGGGGAGACGATGACCGAGGCCCCCTTGTATTCGGAGGCGGTGATGCGTTCGAGGACGGCGTTCATCCCGTTGCCGAGGGCGAGGAAGGCGAGGACGAAGGCTGTGGAGATGGCGACCGCGAGACCGGTCGCGATGTAGCGGCGCGCATGGGAGCGCAGGTTCGCGCGGAGGAGGCGGTTCATCGTGCGGCCTCGGCGAGCTCGGGGGCGGAGGGGGCGAGGAGGTCGGCGCGGATCCGTCCGTCGCGCATGACGAGGACGCGATCGGCGTTCAGTGCCGCCGACTGATCGTGGGTGACCATGATGACGGACTGTCCGAGGTGGTCGACGGCGTCGCGCAGGAGGGTGAGGACTTCGCTGCTCGCCTGGGAGTCGAGGTTGCCGGTCGGTTCGTCGGCGACGATGACGGCGGGCTTGGAGGCGAGGGCCCTGGCGATCGCGACTCTTTGGCGCTGGCCGCCTGAGAGCTGGGAGGGCAGGTGGTGGAGGCGGGAGCCGAGTCCGAGGACGTCGACGATGGTCGAGAGCCAGTGGCGGTCGGGTGCGGCGCCCGCGAGGCTGAGGGGGAGTTCGATGTTCGCCCGCGCGTCGAGGGTGGGGACGAGGTTGAAGGACTGGAAGACGAAGCCGATGCGGTCGCGCCTCAGCCGGGTGAGGTGGTCGTCTTTCAGGCCGGTGATCGGACGGCCCTCGATGTACACCTCTCCGGAGGTGGGGGCGTCGAGTCCGGCGAGGACGTGGAGCATCGTGGATTTGCCCGAGCCCGAGGGGCCCATGATCGCGGTGAAGGCGCCCTGATCGAAGGAGGTGGACACGGCGTCGAGGGCGGCGACGCGGGTTTCGCCTTCGCCGTAGATCTTCGAGACCTGTTCGAGGCGGACGACGGGTGCGAAGGAGTCGGAAGCCGGGACTGCGGGATGTGATGTCATGGGATTGCTCATGCTTCAAGAGTGGCGCGCATCATGCTTCGCGACTATTGGGGATCCTCCCGAAAAGTCCCCTGATGCCCCCTGAAGTGCCCGGAACGCGGGCTTGACCCGGTTCCGTACCACATGGTCTTCGCTGGGAAAAGACTGGTTCGAGCATTTCGCCGCTCGTAGCATCGAGTGCAGCGGAGGCGACGATGCTCTCGCGAGAATCTCGGAAAGGCGGAATCCTGAGATTCTCATCCGGGCAGAGGAAGGGGGGCTGAGCGTGAAACGCAGTGGGAGGTGGGACAGGGTTTTGAACCTGGCGCCCCTGTTCACCTGGGGCGGCAACCTCGTTGCCATCGCCATCCTGATCTACGTCATGGCCAAGGGGATCCGACTCCCGGGGGCGGCCTTCTTCTGGTCCCTGATGGTGGCCCTTCTCGGTTCTTCCCTCGAAGAAGTCCGGAAGCGAAGGCGCGCGGGCGACGAGGTCGGCAGGGCGGGGATTCCCGCGCGCTTCAGGAGCCGAGCCGCAGTCCCCGGTAGCGGTTGATCGCCGCGCCGATGTCGATGCGGCGGGGGCGCACGAGGAAGGCGGGGAACTCGCGGGCGCCGAACTTCGCCGCCGCATCCAGTCCTTCGGAGTTGACCTGGCGCTCGAGACGGTCGAGGAGGTCGCCGAGCGGGGCGGCGCCCGTGGCGAAATGCTCGAGGATCGCCCGCATCGCCCAGGCGATCGCCTCCGTCTGGCCCGGGTCGACGATCTGCTCGAGGTCGGACAGGGAGACGGTCTGACGGTCGAGGATGATCTCATCGAGGCCCGAGGATTTCGTCTTCGTCCTCGACTCGGCCGGGCGCTGGCGCAGAGGGATGCGGGGTTCGGGCGGGGTGAAGGCGGATTCGTCGTTGCGCGGACGCGGCATCTGGTCGACGAGCTCGCGCGCGCGGCGGGTGACGTCGAGGCAGCGGTAGGAATCGAGCATGAGGACCGTGTCGGCGATGTCGAGGTAATCGCCCGAACCGCCCATGACCATGACCGTCGACACGCCTGACGAGGCGAGCGCCCCGATCCGGTCGACGAGCGGGGTGATCGGCTCCTTCTCCGCGGCGACCAGGGCTCTCATGCGCTCATCGCGGATGAGGAGGTTCGTCGCGGAGGTGTCCTCGTCGATGAGGAGGAGGCGCGAGCCGAGCTCGACCGCCTCCATGAGGGCCGCGGCCTGCGAGGTCGATCCCGAGGCGTTCTCGGTTGAGAAGGCGCGCGTGTCGGCGCCGGTCGGGAGGTGGGAGATGAAGGGGGAGACGTCGACCCCGGTGACGGCGCGCCCGTCGGCGGCGCGGACCTTCATCGCCTCGGGCAGGGCGGCGACGCGCTCGCGGCCGTCGCCGGGGACGTGCGCGTAGACGCCGCGCTGGAGGGCGCCGAGCAGGGTCGACTTGCCGTGGTAGCCGCCGCCGACGATGAGGGTGACGCCCGGGCGGATCGCCATGCCGGTGACGGCGCCCGCGTGGGGGAGTTCGACGGTTTCGCGCAGGCTCTCCGGCGAGGAGAAGGGGATCGCCTCGTCCAGCGGCGCCTGTGAGACGCCGGATCTGCGGGCCAGGATCGAGCCGTCGGCGACGAAGGCCACCCAGTTCTTCGCTTCGAGCTCGTCGACGAGGGCGCAGTGGTCCTCGTAGACGGCGATGTGGGACAGGAGGGCGGCGGTCTTGATGCGCGTCTCGCCGTCGTCGGAGACGAAGTCGAAGGCGTCCATGATGACGTTGGGGACGTCGACGTCGAAGATGCGGGCGGCCTCATGGCCGAGGATCGTGCGGCCGCGCGCGGGCATCTGGACCTGGAGGCGGACCTCGACGCGGTCGGGGAAGACGGTCGCGCTGGAGCGCTGGAGGATCTCCTGGCCGGGGTGGGCGATGCGGACGCCGCCCCCGCGGGCGCGGTTCTTGATGGCGATCTCGATCGAGCGGGCGAGGAAGTCGGCGGCGGCGAGGCGGGCGCGCCCCGAGGCGAGGGCCTCGGCGGGCAGCCCCATGGTCTTCGGCGTCGCGATCGCGCGGATCGCCGAGGGCGGGGCGTAGGGGTCGGATTGGACGCGGTCGATGGCGAGCGTGAAGTCGCCGTAGTCCCAGTCGCCGATCACCGACTTGTAGGTCCCGTAGGGGCGGCCGTCGAAGCGCCTGAGGTCCGAGAGGAGGTCCTGGTCGGAGCCGGAGCGTCGGCGGGGTCGGTCGGAGGGGTCGAAGCGGGGCGTCATGGGCTCAGCCTAGCGGTGCTGATGGCGGGTCGAGGCGGAGGCGGATGTGAGACTGGGCGCGGGGCGCACCCGGTGGGTGCGCCCCGCGCGGGCGTGTCGGTCCCCATCGGCCGCGGGGCCGATGGGGAGGGGGATCAGTACGGGATCGGCTGCGCGGCCATGCCGGCGAAGATCGCGAAGATCGTGAAGAAGAGGAAGAGGAGGAACAGGACGATGAGGGCCGCCCAGATGGCGGTGCCCACGATGCCGAGGATCTTCCCGACCTTCGCGTTCGCCACGACCGACTCGTCGATGCCGTTGGCCTGCGCCTTGTTGAGGATCGAGTTGCCCCAGACCCAGGCGGGGACGGCGGTGAAGGGGCCGAAGGCGATGAGGCCGAGGATGCCCAGGACGAGGCAGATCACGGAGTTCGTCCGAAGCGATTCGACGAGCGGATTGGGGAAATAGGCGCCCTGCGGAGCTCCCCATGCGGGCGCGGGAGCGCCGTAGGGGGCGTGGGGATTCGGGGCTGCGTAGGCGTTGGGGGCCGCATAGGGGGCCTGATCGCCTTCGGGCGCTTGCGCGTTCTCAGTGCTCTGCGCGGCGAAGGGGCCCGTGCCCTGGGCGTCGTAGGGGGCGCCCTGGTCCTCGGGGCTCGCCGGGAGGGGAGTGGTCTCTTCGGTGCTCACTGGAAGCCTTTCTTCATGTGGAAACACTTCAGATTCTAGGGATCTGGGGACTCGAGAGGAATGAGGGGAGCCCCTGATTGGCTCCCGGGCGTCGTCGGCCCTGTCATGGGGGAGCGGTCCGCCGGTGTCAGCCCGCGAGCACCTGGGTGCTCAGCGGCGTGCGGTTGCCGAATCGGTGGTTGGTGATCGAGATGGCCTGCTCATGGACGAAGGGCAGGATTTCGATCCGGCCCGCGGCCGTGACGGGGGCGTCCCACACCGCGAGGTCGATCGAACCGTCGAGGGCGCTCCGCAGGGCGTCGCCGTCCTCCCCGATGAGGCGGATCCTCTCGTCGAGCGCGATCCCCTTGCGCTTGAGGGAGGCTGCGAAGGACGCGGCGTCCTCGACCCCGTATTCGACTCCGTGAGCTTCGAGGAGGGCGAGGATCTCGGCGGGGAGGGGCGTCGCGCTCGAGACGCGCAGGGACATGGGGGCGTGGCCGCCGCCCGCGAAGGCCCGTTCGAAGGCTCCCGTCTCCGTCCGGCGGATGGCGCCGAGGGCGAGGCCGGCCGAGAGGACGCGGAGGAGATCCCCGATTCCGGATGCGGCGCCCGCCCGGATCGTCACCGGGAGCGGGACGTAGCGCAGGAGGTTGCGCTCGGCGGGAACCCGGGACGGGTCGTGGAGGACGTCGAACTCGGAGGCGAGGGCGGCGCAGTCCGAGGCGATCGCCGCGTCGAGCTTGCGCGATCCCTCTTCGTCGAGGAGGGCGCGGCCGATCCCGGCGAGCTCTTTGAGCTGCGGCTTCGTCGGCGTTCCGGCGGCCGAGGGCGTCGCCGGGGTGAAGGAGCCGAATCCGAAGAGGTAGTTCGGCCCGCCCGCCTTCGCGCCCTCGCCGACGACCGAGCGCTTCCAGCCGCCGAAGGGCTGGCGCTGCACGATGGCGCCCGTGATCCCGCGGTTGACGTAGGCGTTGCCCGCCTGGATCCCGTTGAGCCACTGGTTGATCTCGTCCGGGTCGAGGGAGTGCAGGCCCGCGGTGAGGCCGTACTCCGTGGCGTTCTGCGCCTCGATCGCCTCGTCGAGGGTGTCGACGCGCATGATGCCGAGGATCGGGCCGAAGTACTCGGTGAGGTGGTATTCGCTGCCGGGCTCGACGCCCGAGCGGATGCCCGGGCTCCACAGGCGGTTCGTGTCGTCGAGGCGGCGCGGCGCGATCTCCCACTTCTGCCCGGGCTCGAGGGTCGTGAGCCCCCTGAGGAGCTTGCCCGTGGGCTCGGCGGCGAGCGGTCCCATCTGGGCGGAGAGGTCATCGGCCCAGGCGACGTGGAGGGAGCGGACCGCATCGAGGAGCTGGTCGCGCACGCGCGTGGAGAAGCCGACGCTGCCGACGAGGATCACGTAGGACGCGGCCGAGCACTTCTGGCCGGCGTGCCCGAAGGCGGAGTTGACGACGTCCTTGACGGCGAGGTCGAGGTCCGCCGAGGGCGTGATGACGATGGCGTTCTTGCCCGAGGTCTCGGCCATGATCCGCATCGTCGGGTCCCAGGAGCGGAAGAGCTTCGCGGTGTCGGCGGCGCCGGTGAGGACGACGCGCTCGACGGCCCCGTGGGTGAGGAGGGCCTTGCCGAGGTCGTTCTCGGCGACGTCGACGAGGGCGAGGGCCTCCTTCGGGATTCCGGCGGCCCACAGGCACTCGGCGATGAGCGCGCCGCATCGCTTCGCCTGGGGCGCGGGCTTGAGGATGACGGCCGACCCGGCGGCGAGGGCCGCGAGGACTCCGCCCGCGGGGATCGCGAGGGGGAAGTTCCACGGCGGCGTGACGAGGGTGAGGGCCACGGGGTGGAATTCGGCGCCGTCGATCCGCTCGAGTTCGAGGGCGGACTGGGCGTAGTAGTGGGCGAAGTCGGTGGCCTCGGATACTTCGACGTCGGCCTGCTCGAGGGACTTGCCGAGCTCGGATCCGGCGACCTCGATGAGATCAGCGCGGCGGCGCGCGAGTTCGACGCCGGCACGGTGGAGGATCTCGGAGCGTTCGGCGGCGGACTTCGCGCCCCACTCCCGTCCGGCTTCGGCGGCGGCCGTCACCAGTGCGTCGAGGGTTTCGGCGTCCTCGACGAGGGCGGCCCCGATGGTGTCGACGCCGAGCGTGGAGGCGGGCACGCGGGCCGCGATCCCGCGCGCCCATTCGAGGTTCGCCGGGAGCGCCGGGTCGGAGTCGGGGGTGTTCGCGAAGGTCCAGGTCCCCTCCTCGTCCTTGAGGGCGGAGGCCAGGTCCTCGGGGGATTCCGCGAGGCGGTTCTGGTGGCGGGTCGGGCCGACGCGGGACTCGCCCTCGGCTCTCATCTGGTCGATGGCGGCGAGGAAGCGCGTGCGCTCCTTCTCGAAGGCGGCGGGGTCGGTTCCGATGTCGAAGATCGAGGCCATGAAGTTCTCGTCGGCGGAGTTCTCCTCGAGGCGGCGCACGAGGTAGGCGATCGCGACGTCGTACTCCTCGGGGTGGACGACGGGGACGTAGAGGAGGAGGCTGCCGACCTCTTCGCGCACGGCCGCCGCCTGCTGGGTCGCCATGCCCGAGAGCATCTCGAATTCGACTTCGGAGGTGACGCCGCGCTCCTTGGCGAGCTCCCATGCGCACGCGACGGTGAAGAGGTTGTGACCGGCGACGCCGAGGTTGACGTTCGCCGTGCGCTCGGGGCGCATCGCCCAGTCGAGGATGCGGACGTAGTTGGCGTCGGTCGCCTGCTTGGAGTCCCAGGTCGTGAGGTTCCAGCCGCGGATCTGGGCTTCGACGCGTTCCATCGCGAGGTTCGCGCCCTTGACGACGCGGACCTTGATGGGGGCTCCGCCGCGCGCTCGGCGCGCGGCGGCCCATTCCTGGAGGTCCTTCATCGCGTCGAGGGTGTCGGGCAGGTAGGCCTGGAGGACGATGCCGGCGCGCAGGCCGAGGCAGTCCTCGCGGTCGAGGATCTTCTTGAAGACGTCGACGGTGAGGTGGAGGTCGTGGTACTCCTCCATGTCGAGGTTGATGAACTTGCCCCCGGCCTTGGCGGCGTACTGGTAGAGGGGGAGGAGCTGGCTGACGGCGTGCTCAACGACCTGTTCGTAGCCCCAGGGGTTGTGGGGGCCGGTGACGGCCGAGACTTTGAGGGAGACGTAGTCGACGTCGGGGCGCTCGAGGAGCCGGCGCGTGTCGTCGAGGCGCTTGCGCGCCTCCTTCTCGCCGAGGACCGCTTCGCCGAGGAGGTTCATGTTGAGGCGGGCGCCGCCGGCGCGGAGGCGTTCGATGGCGGGGCCGAGCTTGTCGTCGGTGACGTCGACGACGAGGTCGCCGACGAGGCGCGCGAAGACCTTGCGGGCCGCGGGGATCGCGAGGTTGGGGAGGAGGCGTCCGGCCTTCCCGCCGATGAGGGCGGGCGTGCGCAGGTACCAGGGGAGGAACTTGGGGTTCTTGTCGCCGAGCTCGCCGAGGTGGCGGGCCGCGACCTTGCGGTCCTCGGGTCGGATGACCCCGTCGACGAAGGAGACGGTGTAGTCGAGGCCGTCCTCGTCGTCGAGGACGCCCGCGAGGAGTTTCGCGGCGGGGTCGATCGGATGGTTCGTCGAGGCGCTCGCCCAGCGCCTGGCGGTTTCGAGGGCGCGGTCGACGATCGTGGTGAAGTCGGTGCTGTCGGTCATGATGCGTAGTTCCTTATGCGGTGTGCGGTCGGGCGGGGGCGTGGACAAGGTCCGGGCCCCGGCGCCCTGGGCGCCGGGGCCGACCCGCTTCTGTTGAATGCGGGCGCGGACTCGGATCGAAGGGTTTAGATTCCCTTAGTCTGCGCTACGACTTGATCCATTTCTGCTTCAATCTCAGCATGGGGACTGTGGGTCGCCGAAGAGATCGCGATCGCGACGAGGAGGTTGAGGAGGAATCCGGGGACGATCTCGTACAGGTCGAAGATGCCGCCCGAGACGTTCCCCCAGATGCCGACGACGACGGCGCCCGTGATCATGCCCGCGATCGCGCCCTTCGCGGTGAGCCTCCTCCAGTAGAGGGCGAGGATGACGATCGGCCCGAAGGAGGCGCCGAAGCCCGCCCATGCGAAGGCGACGAGGCCGAGGATCGTGTCCGACCTGGGCCATGCGAGCAGGGCGGCGACGACTGAGACCGCGCCGACTGCGATGCGCCCGGCGAGGACGCCGTCCGCGCCGGACAGCTCCCGCTTCGTGAAGGCGTGGTAGATGTCCTCGACGAGGGCGGAGGAGGTGACCAGGAGCTGGGAGGAGATCGTCGACATGATGGCCGCGAGGATCGCCGCGAGCATGAAGCCGGCGAGGAGCGGATGGAAGAGCATCTGGCCGAGGGCGATGAAGACGCCCTCGGGGTTGGCGAGCCTGCCGGTGTCGTGCTGGTAGACGGCGACGCCGACGATGGCGGTGAGTCCGGCGCCGATGACGGACAGGATCATCCAGCCGATGCCGATGCGGCGGCCCTGCTTCGCTTCGGCGACCGAGCGCAGCGCCATGAAGCGGACGATGATGTGCGGTTGGCCGAAGTAGCCCAGTCCCCAGGCGAGCGCGGAGACGATGCCGAGGATCGCGGCGCCCGACAGGGCGTGGTCTCCGTGGGTGAAGGACAGGATCGTCGGGTCGATGGCGTTGACCTGCTCGATGAGGGGGCCGATTCCGCCGACGTGGAGGATGCCGACGACCGGCACGGCGACGAGGGCGATGAGCATGATGAGGCCCTGGACGACATCCGTCCATGAGACGGCGAGGAAGCCGCCGACGAGGGTGTAGAGGACCGTGACCGCGGCGACGATCACCATGCCGAGGTGGTAGTTCATGCCGAAGGAGGATTCGAAGAAGGAGCCGCCTGCGACCATTCCGGAGGAGACGTAGAAGGTGAAGAAGACCGTGATGACGATGCCCGCCACGATGCGGACGGTCTTCGAGGTGTCGCGCAGGCGCTCCCCGAGGAAGGAGGGGATCGTGATCGAATCCTTGGCGATCTGCGAGTAGGCGCGCAGG
Source organism: Schaalia hyovaginalis (assembly GCF_014208035.1). Lineage (NCBI taxonomy): Bacteria > Bacillati > Actinomycetota > Actinomycetes > Actinomycetales > Actinomycetaceae > Schaalia > Schaalia hyovaginalis. The sequence goes on from NZ_JACHMK010000001.1 coordinate 304,069, forward strand.
CGCGGTGCGGTGAACTTCCAGTTGAGCCAGGCGCCGACCGTGAGGCCGACGGCGATCCAGCCCTCGAGGAGGCCGGTGGCGTAGAGGGCGCCGGGCAGGCCCATGAGGAGCCAGCCGGACATGTCCGCGGCGCCGGCTGAGAGGGCGGCGACGGCGGGGCCGAGCCCTCGCCCGCCGAGCATGTAGTCGTCGAGGCTCTTCGTCCGGTTGTAGGCGAAGAGGCCGATCATCACCATCGCGACGAGGTAGATGATCATCGCGATCGCTTGGAATGTCGTTGTCGACATGGGCATTCCTTCCTGGAGTGCTCAGGGCGCGGGCGTCCTGGACGGTGCTGCAGGACTTCTTGAGGCGTCATTGCCCGGGTCGAAGGTCCCGTGTCCCTGGAAGCCGTTGGATGCGGGAAGCCTAACACTTGGGACCTAGGTCATGGTAGGGGTTTCGACTAAAGGCCCCGCTCTCGTCGATGAACGAGGGCGGGGCCCGAATGCCGAAGCGGGAAGAGGAGGGTCAGAGCATGCAGGACACGCAGCCCTCGACCTCGGTGCCCTCGAGGGCCATCTGACGCAGGCGCATGTAGTACAGGGTCTTGATGCCCTTGCGCCACGCGTAGATGTAGGACTTGTTGATGTCGCGCGTCGTCACCGTGTCCGGGTAGAAGAGCGTGAGCGACAGGCCCTGATCGACGTGCTGGGTCGCCACGGCGTAGGTGTCGATGATCCTCTCCGGGCCGATCTCGTAGGCGTCGACGTAGTACTCGAGATTGTCGTTCGTCATGTAGGGCGCCGGGTAGTAGACGCGGCCGATCTTGCCCTCCTTGCGGATCTCGATCCGCGAGACGATCGGGTGGATCGAGGAGGTCGAGTTGTTGATGTACGAGATCGAACCGGTCGGCGGGATCGCCTGGAGGTTCTGGTTGTACATGCCGTGGGCCGCGACATCGGCCGCGAGGGCCTTCCAGTCCTCGGGCGTCGGGATGCGGATCGAGGAGGCGGCGAGGAGCTCGCGGCAGCGCTCGGTCTTCGGCGTCCAATCGCCCTCGATGTACTTCGCGAAGTACTCGCCGGTGGCGTACTTCGAGTCCTCGAAGCCCTCGAAGCGCATCCCGCGCTCCTTGGCGATGAGGCAGGAGGCCTTGATCGCCTCATAGGCGACGGCCAGGAAGTACATGTTCGTGAAGTCGAGCGCCTCCTCGGAGCCGTACATGACGCGCTCGCGGGCGAGGTAGCCGTGGAGGTTCATCTGGCCGAGGCCGATCGCATGGCTCATCCGGTTGCCCCTGGCCACCGAGGGGACGGCCTGGATGTCGGAGAGGTCCGAAACGGCGGTGAGGCCGCGGATCGCGGTCTCGATCGTCTTCGAGAAGTCCTCGGAGTCCATGGTCTTGGCGATGTTGAGCGAGCCGAGGTTGCAGGAGATGTCCTTGCCGACGTGGTCGAAGGAGAGGTCCTCGTTGAAGGTCGAGGCCTCGGAGACCTGGAGGATCTCCGAGCACAGGTTCGACATGGTGACCCGGCCCTTGATCGGGTTCGCGCGGTTCACCGTGTCCTCGAAGACGATGTACGGGTAGCCGGACTCGAACTGGATCTCGGCGAGGGTCTGGAAGAAGCGGCGGGCGTTGATCTTCTTCTTGTGGATGCGCCCGTCGTCGACCATCTCGCGGTACTTCTCGGTCACGGAGATCTCCGAGAAGGGCACGCCGTAGACGCGCTCGACGTCGTAGGGGCTGAAGAGGTACATGTCCTCGTTGTTGCGGGCCAGTTCGAAGGTGATGTCGGGGATGACGACTCCGAGGGAGAGGGTCTTGATGCGGATCTTCTCGTCCGCGTTCTCCCGCTTCGTGTCGAGGAAGCTCATGATGTCGGGGTGGTGGGCGTGCAGGTAGACCGCGCCCGCGCCCTGACGCGCGCCGAGCTGGTTCGCGTAGGAGAAGGAGTCCTCGAGGAGCTTCATCACCGGGACGACGCCGCTGGACTGGTTCTGGATCTTCTTGATCGGCGCGCCCGCCTCGCGCAGGTTCGTGAGGGACAGGGCGACGCCGCCGCCGCGCTTGGAGAGCTGGAGGGCGGAGTTGATGCCGCGGGCGATCGACTCCATGTTGTCCTCGATGCGCAGGAGGAAGCAGGAGACGAGCTCGCCTCGCGCCCGCTTGCCGGCGTTGAGGAAGGTTGGGGTGGCCGGCTGGAAGCGCCCGGTCATCATCTCGTCGACGAGGTTGCGGGCGAGGGCGACGTCGCCGCGCGCGAGGTACAGGGCGACCATGGTGACGCGGTCCTCGAAGCGCTCGAGGTAGCGTTTCCCGTCGAAGGTCTTGAGCGTGTACGAGGTGTAGTACTTGAAGGCCCCGAGGAAGGTCGGGAAGCGGAACTTGTGGGCGTAGGCCTGCTTGAACAGGGCCTTGACGTCCGCGAAGTCGTACTGCTGAAGGACCTCGGCCTCGTAGTAGCCCTCGTCGACCAGGTAGGCGAGCTTCTCCTCGAGGTCGTGGAAGAAGACGGTGTTCTGGTTGACGTGCTGGAGGAAGTACTGACGGGCGGCTTTGCGGTCCGCGTCGAACTGGATCCTCCCCTCGGCATCGTAGAGGTTGAGCTGGGCGTTGAGCGCGTGATAGTCGAGCTCGGGGTCGGAAATATCCTCTAGGCCGGTGTCGGTGAGATTCTCTGCCAAAACTCTTCCAGTCCTTCGCGAACTCGGGAGACGTCCTCGGGGGTTCCGAGGAGCTCGAATTTGTACATGTGGGGGATGCCCAGTTTTGCCGAGACGATGTCGCCGGCGAGGCAGTAGGCGGTGCCGAAGTTCGTGTTGCCCGAGGAGATCACGCCGACGCAGCGGCGGCGGTTCTCCGGGTCGTTGAGGAAGGCGATGACCTGCTTGGGGACGGCCCCCTTGATGTTGCCGCCCCCGTAGGTCGGGACGATGAGGACGTAGGGCTCGTCGACGTGCAGCGCCGGATCGCTTCTCCTCAGCGGGATGCGCTCATTGGGCAGGCCGAGCTTGTCGACGAAGCGCTTCGTATTGTTCGTCGCCGAGGAGAAGTAGACGACCTTCACCATGGGCGGCCTTCCTTTCTTCGATCGGCGAGGGCGGGGCGGACGTGAATCGTCCCGGTCGCCTGGCGGCGGCCGGGACGGGGGAGGGGATCAGGCCTGGCCGACCGCGAGCGGTGCGGCCGCCGCCGCGGCGGCGGCCTTCTTGATGCGGTCGGGGCGGAATCCGGACCAGTGGTCGTCGGCGGTCATGACGACGGGGGCCTGCTGGTAGCCGAGGCCCTTGATGTACTCGAGCGCTTCAGCGTCCTCGGTGACGTCGATCTTCCGGTAGTCGAGGCCCTGCTTGTCGAGGGCGCGGTACGTCGCCTCGCACTGGGGGCACTGGGGCTTGGAGTAGACGGTGATCGTCATCTGAGGCTCCTTGGGGAGGGGATCGTGCGGGTGTCTCACTCGCGATCCGGGATGGGGACGCTGTTCCGGAGCAGTGCTTCCGAAGATGTCTTCACACTACACCTTGTGTTGCATCCGGGCTACGGGCACAAGATGTTGTGTTCCTCCCTCATCCGGGCTCGTCCTGTGGATAGCGCTTCCCGGCGGTGTGGATCGGGTGTGGACGGGGTGTGGGAGAGGGGTCGTGATGGGGACGAGCGAGGGGACGTCCCGGGGTCGGAGGGGATCGATCCGGCGCATGATCATGCGGAAAATGACATGCGTGTGATTCTGCGCCCCCGTGTCCACAGCTGTGGGGAGTCTCAGTTCACATGCGTGCACAGAATTGTGGATAAGTGTGGATAAGTCTTCGTGGGGCGTGCGGAAATCCCCTGACGCCCTCGGCGTGTCGCCCCATGAGCCCCGTGCCGGGCGAGCGGAATCATCCCCCTGCGCTCACGGCCTCGAAGGGGCTCTAGCATTCGACGACGTTGACGGCGAGCCCGCCCGCCGAAGTCTCCTTGTACTTCGAGAGCATGTCGTTGCCGGTCTGCCGCATCGTCTCGATGACCGCGTCGAAGGACACCTGATGGCGCCCGTCCGACCACAGCGCCATGCGCGCCGCGTTGATCGCCTTCACCGCGGCGATCGCATTGCGCTCGATGCACGGGATCTGGACCAGGCCCGCGACCGGGTCGCAGGTGAGCCCGAGCGAGTGCTCCATCGCGATCTCCGCGGCGTTCTCCACCTGCTCGGGGCTCCCGCCGAGGGCCTGGGCCAGTCCCGCCGCCGCCATCGCGGACGCCGATCCCACTTCGCCCTGGCACCCGACCTCGGCGCCCGCGATCGAAGCGTTCGTCTTGATGAGAGCCCCGATCGCCGTCGCGGCGAGGAGGAAGTCGTGAACGGCACGACGCCGGCGCTCATGCGCTTCGCCCCCGCTCGCCCGGTCCGATGCCAGTCGAACCCTCGCGAGGGGGGCCGAAGCCGGCCCGCACTCGCACGGCCCGGAGGCCGCGCCCAGGGAGGCCCCGGCCTCCGGGCAGTAGGACACGAGGTAGCCGAGCACGGCCGGCACGACGCCCGCCGCCCCGTTCGTGGGAGCCGTGACGATCCGGTGGCCCGCCGCGTTCTCCTCGTTGACGGCGAGCGCGAAGAGGTTCACCCAGTCCATTGCGCGCATCGGATCCTCCGGGGTCGACGCCCAGTGCGAGCCCGGGGTCGGCGAACCGCCGGAAAGGGCGCGGGCGAAGAGCTTCTCGGACAGGGACTTGGCGCGCCGAGGGACGTCGAGGCCTCCGGGCAGGATCCCCGACGCGGAGCACCCCGCATCGATGCAGTCGAACATGGAGTCCGCGACGGCGTCCAAGTAGCCCTCGAGCTCGGCGCGACTGCGCACCGACTCCTCGTTCCGCCGGACGAGCTCGGCGATGGAGAGCCCGTGATCGCGGCACTCGGCCAGAAGGCGGGCCCCCGTGGAGAAGGGGTGGGGCACGGGAACGTCGATCGTCGCCGCGGACTCCCCCGCGACCAGGGAGGCGACCCGCGGGTCGAGGACGTCCTCATTGGTCTGCACCATGACGAAACCGCCGCCGACCGAGTAGTAGGTCCGGCGCAGCACGACCTCGTCGCCGCCCGTCGATCCGGCCTGCCCGCCCTCGTCACCCGTCGCCCCCGAGGGCGGGCAGGCGGGCGAGGCGCAGGCCGAACGGGCCGTGATCGTCAGCGCATTGACGTGGTAGGGCAGAAGCGTGCGCGGCAGGAAACGGATGTCGCGCGCCACATCGAAGGGGAGGGCGCGACCGCCGGGCAGTTCGAGGCGCCCCGTCTCCGCGATCCGGGGGAGGAGGCCCTCGACCTCGTCGACGCGGACGGTCTCCGGCGCGAAGCCCGACAGTCCGAGCAGCACGGCCCGGTCGGTGTTGTGGCCGCGGCCCGTGGCCCCGAGTGAACCGTACAAGTCGATCTCGATCGAATCGGGGGCGTCGAGGGATGCGAGTTCCGTGGTGAAATCGAGCCCCGCGCGCATCGGGCCCACGGTGTGCGAGGAGGACGGGCCGATCCCGATCCGGAACATGTCGAACACCGAGAGCGGGTGCGCCGCGGCCGCCGCGGGGACCTCCCCCGACACGAGAGCGGCGGGCGTGGGCGCGCCGGAATCGAAACGGTCGGGAGCGGGCTGGAAGGAGGCGGGCTGGGCAGTCATGGGGAATATTGTGCCCGTTCGGCGAGCGCTGGGCGAAGACCGCGCCTCGCCGTCGGGAGCGGGCCGACTCATACGGGCGGGCGGAGCGGGTTTGTAGACTTCCCCCATGACGAGACTGCAGATGCCCGACCGCGAGAAGGTCCTCGCCGTCATCCAGTGCGCGATGCCGATGGAGGCCGAGCCCCTGGCGGGGATCCTCGAGGCGCCCGAGGGCGAGGACTCGCCCGTCGAGCTGCGCTTCGGGCACCCGTCCGGCTTCGAGCAGACCTTCAGGCTCGGCCGGATCGACGGCCTTCCCGTACTGCTCGCCGTGTCCGGCATCGGCCTGGCGAATGCCGCTTCGGCGACGGCCCGCGCCCTCGCCCTCGTCGATGCGCAGATCGTCATCGCCGCGGGAACCACCGGCGGACTGGCCCGCGAGATCGAGGTCGGGGACATCGCCGCTGGCGTGACGACGATTTACGGGGCGGCCGATGCCACGGCCTTCGGATACGCGCCCGGCCAGGTGCCGGGAATGCCGGCCGACTACACGACGGCTCCGGCCACGATCGCCGAGGTCGAGGCCCTCGGCGGGGTGCTGGAGCACCCGGTGCGCACGGGTCGTGTCGTCTCCTCCGATTCCTTCATCACCGCGCCTCTCGCAGAACCGACGCGCGAGCGCTTCCCCGACGCGATCGGCGCCGACATGGAGACCTGCGCGATGGCGGAAGTCGCCTGGTCGGCGGGCGTGGACTGGGTGAGCCTGCGGGCGGTGTCCGACCTGTGCGGTCCGAGTGCGGACCAGGACTTCCACATGGATTCCGAGGAGGCGGCCCGTCATTCCGCGGCCGCCATTCGCGCCTTCCTCCGCTCGAGGGCGGCCTCGTGATGCGGGTCCTCATGGTGTGCACGGGGAACATCTGCCGCTCCACGATGGCGCACCAGCTGCTGGATGAAGCGGTGGAGGCGGCCGGACTCGCCGCTGAGATCGAGGTGGATTCCGCTGGCGTCTCCGATGAGGAAGAGGGCAACCCGATCGATCGGCGGGCGGCGCGGGTCCTGCGCGAGAACGGGCACGGCGTCCCCGACCATCGGGCGCGTCAGGTGCGTTCGGGTGAGCTCGGGCAGTGGGACCTCGTCTTGGCGATGACCGGGCACCATCTCGCCGCGTTGAATCGACTGCGTGAACGCGCGGGGCTCCGCGGAGCGGAGCGTCCCGAGATCCGCCTGTTCCGAGACTTCGATCCCGAGGCGCGTCCCGGCGATAGGGATCTGCCCGACCCCTGGTACGGGGGGTATTCCGACTTCGTCGAGACTCTCGAGGTCGTTGAGCGGACGACGCCCTTCGTGCTCGAGTACACAAAACGACTCCGGGGCTGAGACGGGGTAGCTGGGTCGCTTCGGATCCTCAGCCTCGAGGGAAGAACCACGAGGAGATGCGGGTCCATACGGCCAGGGAAGAGACTGGGGCCAGGCGTGTGATCGCCTCGTCTTGCGTGTCGTCGTAGGCGAGTTCATAGAGGCACTCGGGTACAGATAGCGTAAGGATCAGGTCGCTCATCCGCCACTGCTCGCCGTCAAGGTCGAAGCATGCCAACGCGGATACAGTCCACGTGCCGTGTGCGAAAGAGACCGTGAGAGGCGAGGGCCCATCGTGAGCGCCGGGCTCTCCTCCATGGTCGATGTTCTTAGAGACTTGACGAAGGAGACGATCCGCGGCATCAAGGTTGCCGCGGTCGATCAATTCCACGAATTTTCCAGGCAGAGTATGGGGGCCGAGATCGACCATCTCACGAGGCCGGAGATCGAGGAGAGGGAGAACTAACGAAGGGTTATCGCAGGGGGCAACTTCTTGCAGGCGGTGCGTGTTGCCCTCGATAAGGACACCGGTTACGCTCTGGGCGCCGATCCAGGTCTCGATGTGTCGGCCCTCTGCCGGGTGCATGAGTGATCCGAGGAAACGGCGGCGTGCGGTGGTCAGGCCTTCAACAATGGGAGCACATTCTGGTGTAGGACCTGCTGTGTTGAGGATTCCGGCTTTTCTTAAAGAGCGTGTTCGGCGATGATCTGGCGGAATCGTTCCCAAACAGACGGCGGTGAGGATCGTGTACTCGGTCTCGTCAAGAATGAGGATCGGGGCCGGACCCTTCCGGTCGATCGATGCCATCAGATCACCTCCACAGTATTGAGAATGCCGATGAAGCCTTCGTAGCGGTTTTCGAAATCGCGCGTCGGGCAGGTGAAGGTCGCGGATAGACCGAGGCGGGTCTCGGGAGTGTATGGGTGGGGGATGGTCCAGGTCCATTGGAGGGTCGTGAGCGAGCGCTCATCAAGGATGAACAGGCCCGTACGGACGAGGGTCGCGTCCGACAATCCGTCCCATCGGGCGATGTCGATGATCTGGAAGCCGGGGATCTCTTGTGTTGTTCGTGTTGTCAGTGCGGCTTGCCAGTCTTCTTCCGAGAGGTCTGCGGGAAGGTCTTCAACCGTGACGACCAGGGTGTCCGTCCAGCCGGTTTCCGTATCGGTTTGGGGAAGGGCGAGGGCGAGGTCGATGGAGGAGCCGAAAGGCTGCAGCAGCCGGAAGGAGTCGGATGCGCCGTGGATCGTCCCCTCGTCAATCGGCGCACCTGCGGCCGATTCGATCAAGAGGGTGCTGTCCGGAGCGTCGAGTCCGAGGAAGGCGCCGCGGAAATGCCGAGTAGGTGTTGTCGTCATCGAGGCCTGATCCTCCTAGAGATCGCATGCGTCTGGTGAAGTGTCTTCGAGCTTCGTCACAGGTCCCGTCAGTCCTGCGGCGTCTTGCGCATGCTCTACAGGTGAGCCGAGTGCGCAGGCGCAACTGGGTGCTCGCCCAGCAGTCGACTTCTTCCGCATGCGGCGGGTTGCACGTCGGTGCTCATGCCAGGACGGGTCCGTCCAGTTCGGCAGGCGGATCGGAAGCCAGTACACGACGAGAGCTAGCAGGATGATGAACAGAGAAAGACCAGTCAGTGTGTCCGTGACAATCTCGGGTCCGTCGTTCTCTCTGATCAACGTTCTGATACCGACGAGCAGGGTAAGGGTTGCCCAAGTCGGGTGGAAGACTGTGATGTCGGAACGGCGCTTTGTAATCGACGGTCCCTTGCGAAGGCCGCGCCCGAGCCGAGTGTCAGTGAACATTGCAAGCGTCCAGAGGATCCACGTCAATAGCGACCATATGAGAAGGGCGTATGCCCAGAAATGATCCATCAGTGTTCCCCTAGTGAAACAGTTTCGACACGAGTTCACTCGCGCCGTCTGCGAGGAGTTTGCCCCCCTCGCTGCCAGCAATTCCTCCCACGATTCCTCCCACGATGCCGCCGACGGCGATGCCGATCGGGCCGCCGAGAGTGCCGATCGTTGCTCCAAGCTGTGCACCTGCCCAGGCGCCACCGTATCCCGCCGCGCCCTCGAGAAGGCCATGTGTCGCCGCTCGCGCGGCTTTCTCCCCGGTTCCCATTGAGGGGTTCGACGAGTCCTTTTCCCACTGGTCGTATGCCGCGATGCCTCCTTGGAGAACTGCGGCGCCCTTACCGACCTTGTCAAGAACTCCACCGACTTTGGATAGGCCCCTGCCTAGAGTGCGGGTGAAGTCACTGGCTTTGCCAGGGGCAGCCGTCCAGTTCTCCGGCTTCGTTTTGAGAAGGATCTGTTCAAGACGGCCGAGACTAGACAGATTCCGAAAACGCCCGCCGACACTGACACCATTGACCATTGCGCCTGCCGGGAAACGCGGCGTAAACCTGCATTCGGTCAGTCGCTTGAGTGTCCAAGTTCCCGCGATGGCGAGTCGTTCGACCCAATCGGCGGCCGTCGCGATATCTCCCGTATCGCCGTGGAACCCGAGGCTATCGTCGAGTATTCCTGCGATTCCGCGGATCTGGTCGCAGGCATCTTCGAAGTCGTCATGTGTTTCTGCTTCGTCCGTGCGGATGCGATAGACGGACTCATCAATGCTGTCGAACACCTCAAGTTGGGCGGAGTAGGAGTCGCTTTCCGGGTGGTTCGGCGGATAAATCTCGTTGACCGTCACCGTCAGGTTTGCGCTAATTGCATGCGATTTTTCTGCCTCGAGTCGGCTCTCAATGGAATGGAGGCTTCGCCCGAGAGTTTTGAGGGCATTAATCAGGGCTTCGACGTCGTCTCGAAGGTCTTCAACGGTACGGATCAAACGATCGGCGTTGGCGACGATCGCCTCGGAAGTCTTCCCATCGGAATCATCGTCGACCGCGCCTTTAGCTTTGATGAGGTCCTGTCTGACCTCATCAATGGATGACTCGTGTTTCTCAAGCTGCCAGGCGAGGTCTTCAGGGATCGAGGGGACGGTCAGCATTCTGATATTGATCATTGCGACATGCCTTGCCTCTCAGCGGATCGAATGGCTGCGCAGATGCTCCAGGAGTCTATCTTCGTGCGATTCGAAATCGTTGGCGGTCTGCGTGAGGTTCGTGGAGAAGGAGCGTACGGCTTCCGCTAGCTTCTTCGCCCGTTGATCGAGGTCGGAGAGGACTTTCGACAGGGAAGCAGTAGAGCGTCCGAGGTCGACGGCCGCGGGTATCGTCGTCCCGTCGAGGGTTTCTGCGGTCGCGCTCATCGCCTTTGCTTGAGCGCGCAAAAGTTCCGTGTTGATCGCGATTGTGTTCATGTGTGCTCCGGGGTTGACGACCGCTTCAACGTGACCCGGTCACCACTCTACGACGACATTGGAGGAGAATCGATCAGGGGCCGACTTTGGTCGATCTGCGTGGTCTCTCGTCCTCGTCACCGGGAGCACGGTGCTGTGAGAGAAGTTGCTGATCGGGCGATACGGTAAAAGAGATCGCCGTGAACAGGAAGGCGATCAGGCCCGTGATCATGAAGATCCAGGCGATCGGAGCGCGGTCGGCGAGCGGTCCGAGGACGCACATGCCCGCCGGCATGGCGAGGACCGCGACGATGTTCGTCACGGAGAAGACCCGGCCCATGAACTCCGCTTCGACGCTGGTCTGAAGGAGCGTCATGACGGGCGCGGAGAAGAAGGGAATCATGACGGCGAGGACGAACATGAGCGCGAAGATCGTCCAAAGACCGACTCGGACGCCGAGGAGGGGGGTGAGGCCGAAGGCCGCCGACAGCAGCCCGAAGCTCAGGCACGAGACGAGGAGCATCCGCGACTGATTCCACTTCGCCCCCACCGAGGAGATGAGGATGCCGCCCAGGAGCATCCCCGCGGAGAAGGCGAGCTCAGTGGCCGTGAGCGGCCAGACCGCATCGGTGAAGTCCTTCGCGATGAACAGCGGCGTGAGGAACGAGGGCGCGACGACGAGCGTGAAGATCACCGTGTAGACGACGAGGATCCACGCGATGGTCCGATGCCCGAAGGCGTAGCGGATGCCCTCGACGAGGTCGCGCGTGAAGGAGGTCCCTGCCTCGGCGCCCGAGCGGACGGTAGCGACGGGAATCGTGAGGACGATGCCGACGCCGATGACGGCGGTGACGACGTCAATCCAGAAGGTCGGGATAAGCCCGCCCCATCCGTAGACCGCGCCGGCGACGACCGGCGAGAGGAGGGCCATCGCGGATGCGATCGTCTGATTGATCCCGTTGATGCGCATGAGCTGGGCGGACGGCACGAGCTGGGGGAGGAGCGCGCTCACCGCGGGCTGCTGGAACCCCTGGCCGATGGAGCGGATCGCGACGGCCGCGAGGATGAGCCAGAGCGAGGCCTCGCCGACCGCCATCCACGCGGCGAGTCCCAGGGTGACGAGGGCGATCACGGAGTCCGATACGACGATGACCGTCTTGCGGTTCATCCTGTCCGCGAGCGTCCCCCCGAAGAAGGACACGATCGCCTGGGGGACGAAGGCCACGACGGAGTACAGCATGATGACCCACCCCTGCTTGAGGGTGAGGGTGAGGTGCCACAGGATCGCGTACTGGACGATGCTCGATCCGAAGAGGGAGATCGCCTGGGCGCCGAGGAAGAGGCCGACGCGCTGCTTCCAGGCGGGGAATTCATCTTCGGCGGGACTCGGGTGAGGAGCGGCCTCGGCAGATTCCGCGGGGAGATCAGTCATTCCGGGAACACTAGCAAGCGCCTCCCCGTCTGACTATCGTTGGATAGACGGTGTGCGCCGCTCAATCTTCAGCGGACACGACCGCGTCGGCCCGATCGCGGCAGGCGGCGACGAGCTCGATGTTCGGGGCGTCCACCGTCCTCACCCAGTGGGCGGCGTCCGCGCGATTACGGCCGAAGGCCTCATGACGGGCGATGAGCCTGCGGTACACGTCCTCGACGGGAGTGTCGATGTGAACGAGGAGGTCGATGAAAGCGCGGGCCTCGCGCCAGCCCTCCTTGTCGAGGCCGAGGTAATTCCCTTCGGTGATGACGATCCCCCCGGCGGGCAGGAGGATCGATGCGGCGACGGGCTCGTGCAGGTCGCGCCTGTAGTCGGGGGCGAGGACCGGGCGGCGGGCCCGGTGGACCCGTTCGAGCAGGGCGGCGAAGCCCCACACGTCGAAGGTGTCGGGCGCGCCCTTGCGATCGTGCCGGTCGAGATCGTCCAGGAGCGCGTTCGACATGTGGAAGCCGTCCATCGGAGCAACGCCGGCGACCTCGACCCCCGCCGCTTCGAGGATCTCGGCGGTGAGCTGGGCGACGGTGGTCTTCCCGGTCCCCGGGGGCCCGGTCAGCCCGAGGACCCTCAGGTCCTCGCCGCGGGCGAGGCGGTGGAGGACGAGGTCGGCGATCTGCTGCGCGATCGACAGCGAGGCCAGCGCCCGTTCGCCCGAGTGAGCGCGGGGGACGGCGACGGCTAAGGGGCCGTCGTCCGTGCCCGGATCAGCGGGGCCGCCCTCGACGATCATGATGCGAGGGCGTCAGGCCGTGATGATGGGGAGCGTCGACCAGGGGAAGTTGATCCACTTGTCGGTATCCCGCCACACGTAGTCGGGCTCGATGATCGAGACGGGCTTCTTGTAGATGACCGCGCAGCGGGCATCGACCTTCACGGGCGCCTCCCCGTCGAGGGAGAGGCCGTGGGTGGCGATGAGGTCCATGACCATCTTGAGCGTCTTGCCGGAGTCGGCGACGTCGTCGACGACGAGGACGCGCTTCCCGTTCATCGCGGACACGTCCATGAGGGGCGGAAGGAGGACGGGCTCTTCGAGGGTCTGGCCGACGCCGGTGTAGAACTCGACGTTCATCGTGCCGCAGGCCTTGACATCCATCGCGTACGAGATCGCGCCGGCGGGGATGAGTCCGCCGCGGGCGATCGCGATGATGAGCTCGGGGATCCATCCGGACTCGACGATCTGGGTCGTGAGCTCGCGTGACGCTGTGCCGAAGAGCTCCCAAGTGAGGATTTCGCGCTCGGGGGCGTCCGATGCGTCCTTGCTCGTCGCCAGTCGGGTCGCGGACTGCTCGGTCATGTCACTCCTGTCGTCGTCGCCTGCGGGTGCTCCTCGGACCGGCGCTCCGATCCTCAGGTCTCCAGATTAGCCCCCGGGAGCGGTGCCCACGTGCCGCGCGGCGGTGACCCGGGGCGGTAGAGGACGCCGTTTCCGCCCGCCCCGCTGCTTCCTCGAGGGGAACGGGGAGCGCGCGCCGTCCCCGCGAGGCGGCGGTGTAGCCGAATTCACCCGCCGCCGCGAGGCGAGGACCGGAAGCGAAGCCCGGAAGGAGACTGCCCCTCGGGCCCTCGCGCATGCGCTCGCGGGCCTCGACCCCTGGATGTACTCGGTCATCAGCTTGGTGACACTCAGCTGACCGGGGGCATGGCATGCAGCATCCTCGCCAGCTCCCTCGCGTAGGGCCCGCCGGGTTCGGTCGGCTCGCCTTCGCGCGTCCACCGGAGGATCCGCTCGGGGTCGAAAACCCTCGCGCAGACTCCGCAGGAGGTGACGCGGCGGGGTGCGCGGAAGAGGCGCCTCTGAGCCCCGCACTTCGGGCAGGTCCCCACCCAGGGCTCTTCGGGCCGGGGGAGCGAAGCGGGAAGCCGCGCGGAATCCGGCGCTCCGAGTGTGCGCGCCTGCTTCTTCCACACGGCATCGTGGCGATGACTCGCGCCGACCAGGGCGTGCGCGATCTCGTGAAGGATCACCCCGCGCACGGTGTCGGCGTCATAAAGCTCGGTCAAAGGGCCTGACAGGGTGATCGTCCTCGTCGAATGGACGCACGATCCCGCTCGGCGCCGCGCCGTGTCGAAGCGGAAGCGCCAGTCGCCCAGGCCCGAGGCCTCCATGAGGGCGCGGGCCTGGGCGCGCGCGAGTTCGCGTTTCACCCGCGATTCGATCCCGCCGGGCTCGCGGTCATCGGAGCGCCGAGGGCGGTTGCGGATTCGCGGATGACGATCTCTCCGGGCACCTCGGTCCTCCGGACGGGCAGGGCCCTGCCCGCGCGCTCGGCGTCGATCCTCTCGAGGAGGAGCTCGACGGCTGCACGTCCGGCGCGGGTGAAATCCTGGCGGTATGTGGTCAGACCGGGGTTCCAGATGTCGGCGATGGGGTGATCGTCGAAGCCGACGACGCTGATGGCGTCGGGCACGGCGCGCCCCTCTTCTTCGAGACCGCGGATCAGGCCCATGGCGAGCTCGTCGTTGCCCGCGAAGATCGCGGTGATGTCGGCGTGCCCGGCGAGTTCGCGGCCCAGTCGCCTGGCGGAACCCGCTTCCCAGCCGCACTGCAGGGGTTCGGGTGCGACGACTCCGTGGTTCCTCAAGGAGGCCGCCCAGCCGTCGGAGCGGCTCGTCCCGTCCGTGCGCGTGGGGACCTGAATGTGATGGACCGTATCGTGGCCGAGGCTGAGGAGGTAATCGGTGAGGGCGCGGCCGCCGTCCTTCTCGCAGAGGGAGACCTGGTCGTACTCCTCGCTCGGACGGCCGCCGATCACGACGACGGGCATGGACCGGGGAAGGGAGGCGAGCGCCTTCTCGGCGATCTCGTCGTATCGCAGAACGACGACGCCGCTCGGATTGAGGTCGAGGACGGCGTCGAGCGTCTCGGGGAGCGTGGCCGAATCGGCGTCGTCGAGCTTGGAGATCATCACCGAGTGGCCGCGGGTGCGCGCCTCGTCCTCGATGCCCTGAATGGTCGTCGCGGAGCCGAACAGGGTGGTGTTCGTCGAAAGGACGGCGATGAGCTTCATCGTCGAGCCCTTGAGCCCCCGGGCGATCGAGCTCGGCCGATAGCCGAGGATTTCGATGGCGCGGGCGATCCGCTTCGACGAGTCCTCGGACAGGTGCGAGGAGTTGTTGAGGTAACGGGACACCGTTGAGACCGAAACACCCGCACAGGCGGCGACGTCCGAGATGACCGGTGTGCGCCGTTCTCTCTTGGGACTCATGGCTCGTTTCCTTCTGGCGCGCGCTCGTCGATCGGGTCGGCGATGCTCATTTCACCGCGCCGCCGGTGATCCCCGAGATGATCTTCCGCTGCCCGACGATGAACAGGATGAGGAGGGGGAGGGTCATGAGGAGGATGTACGAGAAGATCAGGTGCCAGTTGTTCAGGTACAGGCCCTCACTGGCGACAGTGTACAAGTTCAACGGAAGAGTGTTCATCTTGCCCGAGAGGATGAAGAGGGCGTAGAAGACGTCATTCCAGATGTACAAGACGATGAGGATCGTCGCCGAGGCGAGGGTCGGCTTCAGGAGCGGCAGGATGATCGTGAAGAAGATCCTCGTGGGGCCCGCGCCGTCGATCCGGGCGGATTCTTCAAGGGAAACGGGGATGGTCCTGATGAACCCGGTGATGAAGAAGATGACGATCGACAGGTAGATGCCGACGTAGACGCAGATCATTCCGATCGCGCTCCCCGCCAGGCCGGTCATCCTCAGGAGCATCATGATCGTGATGATCGAGGGCGGGAGGATGACGCCGGAGATGAAAACCGCGTAGACGAGGGCCATCGATCTGGAGGTGCGGCGCGCGAGGATCCAGGAGGCCATCGCCCCGAAGAGGAGGGCGAGGAACACCGAGGGCGCGGTGATGATGAGGCTGCCGATGAGGGCGGGCCCCATCCGCCCCTGGGTGATGACGGTCTGGAAGTTCTCGAGGAGATGCCACTGGGTGGGCAGGGACATCCCCGGGATGACCGCTTCGGACTGGTTCTTCCCCGCGGTGACGACCGCGACCCACAGGGGGACGCCGAGGAAGCCGATGATGACGGCGAGGACGAGAAGCGCGTGGAGGGCTCCGCCGAGGAGGGGGCGGGCGCGGCGAGGGGCGCGAACGGGCGTGGTGTTCACAGGATCGAGTTCTCCCTTCGGCGCAGGGCCGTGATGAGCGGGATCGCCATGAGGGTCACGAGGACGAAGAGTACGAGGCTCATGGTGGTGGACTGGGCGTAGAGGCCCTTCCCGAACGTCCTCCAGATGAAGAGGTTGAGGATCTCGGTGGAGCCGCCCGGGCCCCCGTTGGTCAGCGATTGGACGATATCGAAGGAGTTCATCGAGCCGAGGAGGGCCGTCGCGACGTTGAAGGTGAGTGCGGGTGCGATGAGGGGGAATTTGATGCGCCAGAACATCGCGGTCTTCGAGGCCCCGTCGATCGCCGCGGCCTCCAGGATCTCCTCGTCGATCGTCTTGAGCCCCGCCAGGTAGGTGAGCATCGAGAAGCCCATCCACTTCCAGGCGTGGACGACGGCGAGGATGACGAGGGTCCAGGTCGTGGATCCGAGCCATTGGATGCGGACGTCCGTTCCGAGCCCCCAGCCGAGGATCTCGTTGAGCGCCCCGTCGGTCTTGAGGATCGCCTGCCAGATGTACCCGGCGGCGAGGGCGGACATGAGGACCGGGACGAAGAAGAGGGTGCGGCCCATTCGGTTGAGGGCCGTGTCCTTCTCGAAGAGGACGGCGAGGGCGAGGCCGAAGAAATTCTGGAAGAGGGCGACCAGGAGGGCGTAGATGATCGTGATGCGGATATCGGCCAGCAGTGCGCCGGAATTGAAGAGCGAGCGGAGGTTGTCGAGGCCGTTGAACTCGATGCTCTTCTTGAAGGCCGACCAGTCGGAGAACGCGTAGGCGAAGTTCATGATGGTCGGGACGACGAAGAAGACGAGGAGCATCGCGCCTGCGGGCACGAGGAAGAAGAGGGGGTGGTCGTGCTTCGGCCGACCCCTTCGGGCGCGCGTCCGCGGGTCCGTCGTCGTGGTAGGGCTGGTGGTGCTGCGTGTCATGTGCTCCCCTTCGTGCAACTTGCCGGGGCGGATGAGTGACCGTCCGCCCCGGCGCGTGCTTCGCGGCGGGTTCAGAAGCCCGGGGCTCCCTGCGCCTTTGCGAGTTCTGCGAACTGGTCCTGCGTCGCCTTCGCGGCTTCGGCGGGGGTGACGGCCCCGTTCACCATGTTCGCGAGGTTGAGGTACAGATCGGGGTTGGCGATCGCCTGCGACTGCATGGATCCGACGGCGTCCTTGAGGGAGGCCGCGGAGTCGAGGAGGGCCTGCGGGACGGTGTCGGGGCTGTCGACCGACTTGAGGACGGACACGATGTTCTGGTCGTTGACGAAGGCCTTGTAGCCGTCGGACATCCAGAAGTTGAGGAACTGCCGTGCGGCGGCCTCACGAGCGGAGTCCCCGGTCTTGAAGGCGACGACGCCGCCGGTCTGCTGCGGGATCGACGTGCCGATCGAGCCCTTCTTGGAGAGGGGGAAGAAGCCGATGGTCTCGTCCAGGGCCGCCTTGTCGTTGCCCGCGAGGGCGGCGATCGCGTTGAAGGTGCCGTTGGCCTGGATGATCATCGCGGTCTTGCCCTCCCAAAGGGCGGCGGACTGCTCGGTGTCCTTGGCCGAGCCGGCGTCGGCGTTGTAGAGGCCCTCGTCGAACATCGCCTTGTAGGCCTCGATCGCGCCGAGCACATCGGGTCCGGTGAAGGAGTCCTTGTTCGCGTTGATGCGGTCCCAGAGGCCGTCCTTGGCGGCCTCGGCGAGCTGAATGTTGACGGCCCACTGGGTGCCCCACTGCGAGCCGGCCATCTCGAAGAGGGGGGATTCGACCCCGGGGACGTTCGCGGCCTTGATCTTCTTCGCGGTGTCGATGAACTGGTCCCATCCGACGGGCAGTTCGGTGATCCCGGCGGCTTCGAAGACCTTCTTGTTGTAGTAGATGCCCTCGACGTCGGGGGAGGAGATGAGGGCGGCGTAGCGCTTGCCGTCGTAGGTGCCTCCGGCGTCGGCGATCCCGTCCGCGTAGTCGTCCACCCAGGGGGCGCCCTCGAGGTCCTGGAGGAGGTCCTGCGCGACGAAGCCGGCGAGGGTCGAGCGGACCGGCTGCCAGAAGAGGAGGTCCGGGCGCTCGCCCGTGGCGATCTTCGTCTGGACGTTGGATTCGTAGTTGTCGGGGACGGTGACGACCTCGACCTTGCCGCCGGTGGCCTTCTCGAAGTCCTCGATGACCTTGGTGGGGATCTTGTTGGAGGTCTGCGCGGCCCAGATCTTCAAAGTGGTGCCGTTCAGGGGGGCGGTGGCGTCGGGCCAGCGCTCCGTGCTCGCCGAGCCGGAGGAGCTCGAGGAATCGGTGGTCGCGGCCGGGTTGGAGCAAGCGCCGAGAAGGGCGGTGCCGGTGAGGAGGAGCGCAGCGAATGCTGGCGCGAGACGGTGGCGCGTCATGGGGCCTTCTTCCTTGAAGGGGACTCGACGCAACCGGGATCGGAGCGGCGAGTGCCGGTGATGACTTTCGGAGCGCTTCTCGGAGCGGGAAGTGCTGCCGTGTCAGGACGATAACAGTGGTACCGATTTCATGCAATGCCATTACTGAAAAATGGCTTGATTGCGAGTTTATGACAGCGCATATAGCCAACTGTCGGAAAGTCTTGGTATCGTTACCGCGCGTCGCTGCCCGCGCTCCTCCCCTCAGGGAACCGGGTCGGCGGCCGCTTCGGAATCGCACGGACGACGATGTCCGCCCGGCTGAAGGAACGACTCAATGACCACACCCCTCAAACCGATCCTCGCGGCCGTTGCAGGCCTCTCCCTCCTCCTCACCGCGCTGCCGGCCGCCTCCTCGGCCGCCGAGCCCCCGCTCGTCAACGTCCTGCTCGGCAAGACGCCGACGACGAACGCGACTCTTCTCCACGGAGACGGCGACTCCACCGCTCCGCAAGTCGCGATCCTCCACCCGGAAGCCGCCACCGACGGCGACACCGGCTTCCTCTCCGACGACGCGAACGTCACGAAGATCCTCGCCGGGAAGGAGAACGGCGACCCTGCCAGGCTCAACGGCTTCAACGACTGGCAGGACGTCTACCTCCAATACGACCTCGGAGAATCCCGCGACATCGCGAAGATCCGCCTCTTCCGCAACGGATACCCCGCGGCCGCCTCGACCTTCAAGAACGTCAAGGTCGAAGTCTCGGACAGCCCCGATTTCGCCTCTCCGACGGTGCTCTTCGACACCGCCGATCACCGCGAGACGCGCGAGGCCCAATACGCCCCGCAGATCGTCGAGCCCGCCAAGGGCCCGATCAGCGCCCGATACCTGCGCGTCTGGCAGAAGGGCCATTTCATCGAGAACTTCAACGGCGCATGGTCCGGCTACTCCAACGGCGTCGGATTCCGTGAGATCGAAGTCCTCGCGACCGCCAAGGAGGGGGAGGAGGTCCCCGGGACGGAAGCACCGCGCAACCTCGCACTCGGCAGGATCCCCTACGTCTACGGCCTCGACCCGGACAACATCGCGGCGATCTCCGACGGGACCCTCGATGGCCCGCCCGCCGTCCACAACGGCCTCGGCGAGCAATGGCTCCAATTCGAATACCGGAACTCCTACCGCCTCTCGAAGATCTCGCTCGCCCTCGAACCCGGGGACTACCGGAAGATCACGGTCGACGTGCGCGCAGCGGCCTCAGTTCCGCAGGGCCGCATCGTCTACTCGAAGACCGACGCGCACGTCGAGCAGTCCCCGATCGTGATCGATCTCGACGACATGGAGATCAGCGGACGCGCCGTCCGCTTCACCGTCGAGAAGGACGCGGCCTCCGCGACGAAGTACCGCGAAATCGAGATCTGGGGCACCGGCTCCTCCTACGACGAGAGCGCGCCCGCCTACACGCCCCCGGCCTCGCAGTACTCCGAACTCGTCTGGAACGACGAATTCGACGGAGAGGCCGTCGACGAGGCCAAATGGAACATCATCGACGGGATGGCGAACCACGGCGCCATCTACAACCGGGGCGCTGTGAGGATCGAGAAGAAGGACGGCGAGTCCTACCTCGCGATCCGGACCCGCAACCACGGCACGACGAAGGACCTCCTCGACGCCGTCCACTGGGACCGCTACGGGAACGAGACCCTCAGCGACAAGGTCACCTGGTCCTCCGGCCGCGTCGAGACGAAGAACAAGTTCTCCTTCGAGAACGGCCGGATGGCCGTGCGCGCCAAGCCCAACGACAGCCAGGGGATCTGGCCCGCGATCTGGATGCTCGCCCAGGACGAGACCGGGCACGATGAGATCGACGTCCTCGAATACCTCGGCCAGGAGCCGTGGAACGCGTGGACCACGAACCACTACGGGATCCTCGGGCTCAACAAGGCGTCGGACGGTCGGGCCGAAGTCTCGCCCGTCGCATGGAGCCAGGACTTCCACGTCTTCGAAGTCGAATGGTCCCCCGAGAGGATCACCTGGTACATCGACGGCAAACGCGTCCATTCGACGACGGCCGGCGCGGACCTGGACGGCATGCACTCGCGCCCGATGTTCCCGATCCTCGAAACGCAGGTCAACGGGGGATGGGTCGGCGACGTCGACACGACGCGCCAGCGGACCAAGCAATCCAGCGACTTCCTCATCGACTGGGTGCGCGTCTATCAGACGAAGGACCAGGACCTCGTCCGCTTCGACGACCTCGCCGAAGGAGGCGCCTCGGGGGAGTACTCGATCAGCCCCTCCTCCCGCAGTGAGGGCCTCGTCGCCCTGAGCGACGGGAGCGCACCGCACGAGGACAAGGACAACTTCTTCTACGGCGGCCAGCCCCGCTACGAGACGAGCAGGCTCGCCGTCGCCGACGGGGCGCGAGGCGAACAGTCCCTCGTCTACGAGGTCCCCGGGGTCCGCGACGTCCACCTCACCGCCTACCACCGCACCCTCGAGCACGCGAACGACACCCTCAAGGACATGCCTCACGGGCACTCGATCCGCGAAGGGGCGGAGGGGCACTACGACTTCTCCGTATGGCGCTCCGTCGACGGGAAGAACTGGGAGCCCGCCACGGCGACGACGGTCGACAACTTCGTCGAACCCCATCCCGCCTTCGCGCGCACCACCTACGACGTGCGCGGTCTTCCCGAAGACACGCGCTTCGTGAAAATTGTCTTCCCCCGCTCCGCGAGCGCGGCGCGCAGCGCCGGAGAGAAGGCCGGCCCGGGGGCGCAGGACGTTCAACTCGCCAAGGTGACGATGCTCCAACGCCGGCCCGCCGCCCCCTCGCCCGAGGACCCCGGCATGCCCCCGAACGGGGGCGGAGCAGAGCCCCAGGCCCCGCACAAGCCCTCACCGTCCGACGAGCGGCCCGCCGCGCCCCCGCTCCCGGACGTCCGGGCGGGCAAGGCCAAGGCCGTGCAGGCTAAGCCCGGATCGTCCTCGCTGGCGCGCACCGGCTCGAACGCAATGGGGATCACCGGAGGAGCCCTCCTTCTCCTGGGCGCGGGCGCGCTCCTGCGCCGCCTCCGCTCGTGAATACCCCCACTCCCCGATCACCCCGACAGAACAGGTGAAGGACATGCCCCGTTCCCACATCCGGCTCCGCCGACCCGCCCACGAGCGCCAATCGCGCTCCGAGCGGCGAACGGCCCCGACCGAACTCGTCCTCGCCCTCGACGGCGATGCTCTCCCGAGGATCGTCTATTGGGGGCAGGACCTCGGCGACGCGCCGGAGACGGGAGCCGAAGGGGTCGACCCGGGCAGGGGCATCCTGGCTGCGATCAGCGCTCAGATCATGTCCGCGGGCGTTGACGCCTCCGAATCGCCGAGCATCCTCCCCACCCAGTCGGAGGGATGGACGGGGACCCCGATGCTCTCCCTGCGGCGCCGGGGCATCGAAGTCTTCCCGAAGTTCCTGCTCCGGGCGACCCGCGCCGAAGGGTCCTCGTGCCTCATCGAGGCCGAGGACCCCGAGGCGGGGCTCTCCCTCGCCTTCCGGATCGGAGTCGAAGCCTCGGGCCTGGTCCGCCTGCGGGCGACGCTCACGAACCGCTCCGACACCGAGCTGGAGGTGGAGAGGCTGTGGCTCGGCGTGCCCGTGCCAGCCGACCACGATGAGATCCTCTCCCAAACAGGGCACCATCTGCGGGAACGCTCGATGCAAACTCATGCCTTCGTCGACGGCCTCTTCGCGAAGGAGACCTGGGTCGGCCGACCGGACTTCGACTCGACGAGCGCGCTGATCGCCGCGAGAAGTGGAGCGGGCTGGGAGACGGGCGCCCAACGCGCCGTCCACCTCGCCTGGAGCGGCAACGGGGTGCACTTCGCGGTGCGCACCCCCGCGACGCGGGGATTCATCGGCGCAGGGGAGCTCCTCCTGGGAGGCGAAGTCCACCTGGGCGCCGAGCAGAGCTATGAGACGCCGGAGCTCTTCGCATCCTGGGGCGAGGGCACGAACGCGCTCGCCTCTCGTTTCCACGCGCACCTGCGTGAACTCCACCCCGGATTCTCCCAGCGCCCGCGGCCCGTCACCCTCAACACCTGGGAGGCCCTCTACTACGACCACGACATCGACAAGATGATGCGCCTGGCCCGCCTCGGCGCCCAGATCGGCGTCGAACGCTTCGTCGTGGACGACGGCTGGTTCACCGGCCGACGCGACGACACGAGCGCCCTGGGCGACTGGAGCGTCGACACCGGGGTGTGGCCCGACGGCCTGCGCCCCCTCTCCGACCTCGTCCACGCCCTCGGCATGGAGTTCGGGCTGTGGGTCGAGCCCGAGATGATCAGCCCGCGCTCCCTGCTCGCCGAGGCGCACCCCGATTGGATCCTGCGCCCGAACGCCGCCCGCCTCCCGCTCGAAGGCCGCCACCAGCAGGTGCTCGATCTGACGAACCCGGAGGCCTTCGACCACCTCGTCGAAACCCTGTCTGCCCTCGTCGCCGACGAGGGGATCGACTACCTGAAATGGGACCACAACCGCTTCGTCCTCGAAGCGATCTCCCCGGCGAGCGGACGCCCGGCCGTCCACGCGCAAACCGCTGCCCTCTACCGCCTCCTCGACGAACTGAAAGAACGCTGCCCCGGACTGGAAATCGAATCCTGCGCCTCAGGCGGGGGGCGCATCGACCTGGGGATCCTCGCGCGCACCGACCGGGTGTGGGCGTCGGACTGCACCGATCCTCTGGAGAGGATCGACATCCAGCGCGGCACTTCGCTCCTCGTCCCGCCCGAGATGATCGGCGCGCACATCGCCCAATCGCCCTCGCACATGACGGGGCGGGCCACCGCCCTCGCCACGAGGGCGGCGACGGCCCTGACCGGGCACCTGGGAGTCGAGTGGAACCTTCTCGACGCCGACCCCGCCGACCTCGAGCAGCTTCGCGCATGGGTGAGCCTGTACAAGGGCGCGCGTCCGAACGGATGCGAACTCGTCCACGTCGATTGCGCGGATCCGGCGGTGCGCGTCACAGGACTCCTCCTCCCGGGCGGCAGGCGCTCCCTCTGGCGCTTCGCGGCCCTGACGACGTCGCAGCACTACCCCTACGAGCTCATCCGCCTCCCCGGCCTCGACCCGCGCGGGCTGTACCGCGTCCGCCCCCACGGCCGGCCCGAAATGTACGCCCGGCTCATGAACCCGTCTGCGCTCGGGCCCCTCGAATGGTGGGACGAGGAGGGCGTCCGCCTCCCCGGCGGCGTCCTCGCCCAGTGGGGGATCCGTCCCCCGCACCTCCTCCCCGGTTCGGCGGTGCTCATCGAGGTCGAAAAACTCGGCGACGAGCAGCCGTAGGGACGCGGGCGGCGGGGGAGTTCGGCTACGACACCTGCTCGATGAGTGAAGCGACCCGCTTGAAGGACACCTTGTTCGGCGTGCCGAGCGTCTGCGCGAAGCAGGAGACCCGGAGCTCCTCGACGAGCCAGCGCGCTCGGGTGAGCTCCGCATCGGCGCGCGCGTCGTAGGGGCGGCGGTCGAACTCGGCGCGCGCGGCGGTGATCCGTTCGAGGAGTTCGTGAATGCGGTCCATGTCGGCGAGGTCGCGGTCGAGCGCGCCCGGCGAAGCGGAGGCCCGGTCGATGCGGACCGCGCCCGCGCGCAGGTAGCGAGCCAGATGCGGCAGCGCATAGGCGGGAGTGCCCGACACGAAACCGGGCGCGAGCAGGGCGTCGACGGTGCGGCGGACATCGCCGACGACCTCGCGCATCGACTTCTCCGCATGAGAGGCGAGCCGGTCAGCCACCTCGGACTGGGCCTCCAATGCGCGCACCACGTGCCCGAGGAGGGCGTGGACCCTGTCCTCGTGGAGATCGCGGGCGCGGGCGACAAGCGCCTCGAAGGCCCCCGCGTCGCGGATCGACCCGGGTCCGCGCTCTGCGCAGAGCTCATCGACGAGGGCGAGGGCGGAGGCGAGTTGGGCGTCATCGACGAGGGCGGGCGTGTCCGGATAGGGCGAGGCGGCGAGCATGAGGGCCTGACGGCCGGTCCACCGGGTCGTGACCCGCGTCCGCGGGAGCCTCACGCGCAGGAGGAGGAGACGGGCGAGGCCCTCGCGATGATGACGATCGGCCTCCTGGGCGTTCGCCATGACGCGCACGCCCGCCGCCGGCTCGCCCGCCGATCCCTGGGCGACGAGCGCGGGGAAGCCGCGCAAGGTCATCGACTCCCCCGGCGAATCGACCGAGCGGGGGAGCGGCGCGGCGGGGAACGCGCTGAGAGCGTCGAGGTGAAGGCCCTCGGGGGCGCGCCGCTCCTGGTCGCGCCGGGCCTTCTGGGGGCGCCCGCCCCCCTTCTTCCCGGCCGGATCGCAAGCGCGGCCCCGCCCTCGGCCCCCGGCAGCCGCGGCGTCGATCATCGCTTCGGCGACCGCCCCGCGCACGGCCTTGCGCACGGCCTCGTCGGCGGACTTGGCGAGCCTGTGCTGGAGGTGGACGAGGTCGGTTCCCGCTCCGAGCTCCTTCCCGGCGGAGTCGACGACGCTGAAGGTCATGAGGAGATGGGCGGGCAGTTGGGCGCGCGCGTGCGCGAGGTCCGTCTCGCTGAGCTCGACGCCGCGCAGGATCCGCATCGCATCGGCGAAGGCCCTGGAGAAGGAGGGCCTCTTGACCGACCAGTCGATCGACGCGTCGGGCGCTCCGGCGGTCGACGAGGGCGGGGCCGGAGAAGGCCCGGAGGGGACTGAGGGGGGCGTGGGCGCCGAGCCGGGGGCCTTGCGCGTCGCGACGCCGGTCGAGGCCCCCCAGCGGGCGAGGCGATCCATCGCCGCCGACAGGCTCGTCGGGTCGGGCGCCTCATCATGGGAGAGGGGCGCGGCCGTAGTCGATTCGGAGGGGCCGAGCGCGCCGGCGATCGCCCTGTCCATCCACTCGTTCGCCCGGTGAGCGACCTCGGGGGCGGGCGCGAGGAGCCGGCGCTTCGCCTTCGGGAGGGCGCGGATCGTCTCTGTGATGAGCTCCTCGCGCATGCCGGGGACCAGCCAATCGGCGCCCTCGTCGCTCACGCGCGGCAGCGCCTCGACGGGGATCGTGAGGGTGACGCCGTCGCGCTCCGATCCGGGGGTGAAGGCGTAGGACAGGGCGAGTTCGAGGTCGCCGGAGCGCCACGTGTCGGGGAATCCGGCAGTGTCCTCGCCGATGCCGCGCGGCAGGAGGAGGCGTTCGGTGTAGATGAGGAGCTCCGGGCGCTGCTCGCGTTCGCGTTTCCACCAGCGGTTGAAGTGGGCGGCGGAGACGATGCCCTCGGGGAGGATGTCGTCGAAGAAGCGGAAGCGCGCCTCCTCGTCGGCGACGAGTCCGTGCGTGCGCGAGCGGCGTTCGACCTCCCGGGCCTGTTCGAGGAGTTCGGCGTTGCGGGCCTGGAAGCGGTGGCGTTCGCGCCATTCGCCCTCGACGAGGGCGTGGCGGATGAACATGTCGCGGGCGAGTTCCCGGGCGGTGAGGCGGGAGGGGAGGAGGGCCTGCGAGGGCGTTTCGGCGGTCGAGGCCGGTGCGTCGGCTCGAGCGCCCGATGACGTATCCGCGGCTTCCGGGGCGTTTGGGCTCACGGGGGTCCTCGCGCCGTCGGGGGCGTCAGAGCGGGCGGGGGCGTCCGCTGGGTCCGGGATGTCGGGACGGGCGGGAGCGGAAGACGCCGGGCTGGAAGACGCCGCCCCGGCCTCGTCACCGGGATCGAGCCCCGCCGCGAGCGCCATCGCGAGGAAGTCGCGGCCGACCGAGCCGATCTGACGAGCGGAACGGGCCTCCTCTCCGACACCGAGCAGGCCCTGCGCGATCCCCGCGAGGCTCCCCGCGGTGACGAGCCGAGGAGCCCGCGTCGCATCCTCATCGATCACCCGCTCGCCGAGGCGGCCGAGCAGCACCGGACGATCCGCACTGATCGTCAGCCCGTAGAGGAGGACCTTCTCCTTCACCATCGCAGCCCCCTTGGCCGAGGACCAGAAGGGCTCGGAGTACACGCGAGTGAGGAGCGGCCCGGCCAGGGGCTCGATCCACGCCGGATCGATCCGGGCGACCGTGCGCGCGAAGAGGCGCGAAGTCTCGACGAGCTCGGCCGTCATCACCCACGCCGGATGCGAGCGGGACAGGCCCGAGCCCGGCCAGATCGTGAAGCGCGTGCCGCGCGCCCCCCGGTACTCGCGCTTCGCCTCATCCCAGGAGCCGAGGTTGGAGAGGAGCCCGACGAGCATCGAACGGTGGATCTCGTCCGCGTCGACCGTCCTCGACGAGGCGGTGAAGGAGACGGCCGCGCGGGCTGCGGCGTCCTTCACCCCGCCCGACTGCGCGGCTTCGATGACGTCGCCGGGCGCGGGCAGATCGATCGGATGAACGTCGAGGTCCAGGGGGCGCGCCATCTGGCGGAGCTGGACGACCACGTCCCTCCACTCGCGGTACCGCAGGTAGTGGAGGAATTCAGCCCGGCACATCCTGCGGAACTGCGAACCCGACAGGTCGCGGGACTGGACCTCGAGGTAGCGCCAGAGATTGAGGTAGGTGATGAAGTCCGAACGCGGATCGGAAAAGCGCGCGTGCGCGGCGTCGGCCGCCTGCTGATGGTCGAGGGGGCGCTCGCGGACGTCCTGGATCGACAGGGCGGCGACGATGACGAGGACCTCGGATGCGCAGCCGTTCGCGTCGCCCTCGAGGAGGATGCGGCCGAGCCTGGGGTCGATGGGCAGGCGCGCGAGTTCGCGCCCGATCCGGGTGAGACGGTGATCCATGCCGCGCCCGCCCTCGTCCGCGGCCAGCGCCCCGATCTCGACGAGGGCTGCGATGCCGTCTCGGACCGCGCGCCGCTCGGGCGCATCGAGGAAGGGGAAGTCCTCGACCGAGCCGAGGCCGAGGGCCGCCATCTGGAGGATCACGGAGGCGAGCGAGGTGCGCAGGATCTCGGGCTCGGTGTAGCGGGGGCGCCCTTCGTAGTCGCGCTGGGAGTAGAGGCGGATCGCGATGCCGTCGGCGACGCGGCCACAGCGCCCGGCCCTCTGATTCGCGCTCGCCTGCGAGACGGGCTCGATGGGGAGGCGCTGGACCTTCGTCCGATTCGAGTAGCGCGAGATGCGCGCGAGCCCGGGGTCGATCACGTAGCGGATCCCCGGCACGGTGAGCGAGGTCTCGGCGACGTTCGTCGCGAGGACGACGCGGCGGAGACGGTGCTCCTCGAAGACGCGGTGCTGCTCAGCGGCCGACAGGCGCGCGAAGAGGGGGACGATCTCGATGTCGGTCGGGCGGGCGCCCTTCGTTTCGCCTGCGCGCACGCCCCTCGGGCCGAGGTGGTCGAGGAGGGCCTGCTCGGTGTCGCGGATGTCGCGCTCACCGGGCAGGAAGACGAGGATGTCCCCCTCGCCTTCGGCGCACAGCTCATCGACGGCGTCGCAGATCGCGGTCTCGACGTCGATCTCCTCGCCGAGGCCGTAACCGAGGCTCGGGAGCTCGTCGTCGGGGTCTTCGAGGACGAGCTGCTCGGAGCCGGACTGGTCGACGGGGGCGGGGCCGGGCGCATCCGCTAAACGAGGCGACTCGGGGGCGCTGCCGGGAACGCCCGGGGCCTGAGCGCCGACCGAGGGGTCCGAATCGCTCGCACCCCTCGGCGTCGAGGTCGAGTATGCGGAGATGACATCGGGGGCCAGCGGCCGGTAGCGGATCTCGACCGGATAGGTCCGGCCCGAGACCTCGATGACGGGCGCCGGCTCGAGCAGTGCCCCGCGCCCGGGGGTCCCCTCCCAGCGCCCGAAGTGCTCGGCGAATCGGGCCGAGTCGATCGTCGCGGAGGTGATGATGACCTTGAGGTCGGGCCGGGCGGGCAGGAGGCGCGCGAGGTAGCCGAGGATGAAGTCGATGTTGAGGCTGCGCTCGTGGGCCTCATCGATGATGAGCGTGTCGTAGCGGCGCAGGAGCGGATCGGCCTGGATCTCGGCGAGGAGGATGCCGTCGGTCATGAGCTTGACGAGGGTCGTCGGCCCGACCTCGTCGGTGAAGCGCACCTGGTAGCCGACGACCTGACCGGCCTCGCGGCCGAGCGTCTGGCCGAGCTCCTCGGCGATGCGCTCGGCGACGGAGCGGGCGGCGATGCGGCGCGGCTGGGTGTGCCCGATCATTCCCGTGACGCCCCGGCCGAGCTGCATGCAGATCTTCGGCAGCTGAGTCGTCTTGCCCGAGCCGGTCTCGCCCGAGACGATCGTGACCTGGTGGGTGCGGATCGCCTCGGCGATCTCCTCGCGGCGCGCGGAAACGGGCAGGTCCGGGTAGGTGATGACGGGGATCGCGGCGGCCCGTTCGGCGAGCTGCTCGGGGGTGAAGGGCCGGAACGCCCGGGCCCGTTCGTGCCGGGGGCGCCGGGTGCGGCGGGGGCGGGGATGCTGCTCGATTCCGGCGCTGTTCCTCTGCTTGCCTTCGTGGGGGCGGCCTCGCCGATTGGACTGTCGTTTCCTGTGTTCGCTTTGCGCTCGCTCGTGTGCCGGACCTGTGCTTGCGTCCGTGCTGGCTGTGGCTCCGGAGTGCCCGTGTCGCCTTCGCTCGTGCTGCTGGTCTGCGGTGGGGTGCGCCTTGCCGTGTTCCTCGGCGTGGTCGTGGGGACCGCCGGGGTACGGGGAGTCGGGCGAGTGGGGCACCCGACAAGTCTAGCGGGCCCTTTGCCCGAGGGAATGCGGTCGTCGAAGTCTTCTGCCCAATGCCTTGTGAATGGTAGGGGTGTCGATTAGTCTAGAAGTTGTCAGACATATTTGTCTGTCTTGTCTTGAGGCAAAGAAGCCTCACATCACGAAGGGAAACCGTATGAGGACGAGGACGTCCCCTTCCCCGCGGCATTCGGTCGCTGCTCTGTCAACGGTGGTGCTCGCCATAGGCGGTGTCGCCCTGATCCAGGTGCCCGTCCAAGCGAGCCCGACATCCGATGGCCTTGCGGACATCACGATCACCCAGGTGAACGCCCCCGCTGACGGCCTTTACACCATCGGCGACATCATGCACTTCGATGTCGTCGTGAAGAACACGGGTACTGAAGCCCGCTCTTTCGTGCCGGTCTCCACGAATCTGTCGGGGGGTATCGACAAGTGCCGGTGGCGCAACATTCCGGCAGGAGTCGCCAAAACCGACTGCACGGGGTTGGCTACCCATACGGTGACTGCCGATGATATCGCGGCAGGCGGATTCACCCCGAAGATCGTCTATGAGATCAAGGAGGTCGGCTACGCGGGGCCAGTTCTCAATACCCCCGAGGAGATCAGCGGTGAGAAAGCGCCGATCACCCGAGCAGCCATCAAAGTCGAGTCGATCAGCCTCGATGATCCGAAGAGTTCCTACACGGTCGGCGACGTAGCCACCTACACGGTGCGTGTGCGTTCGGTCTTCGACAAGGTCATCAATGTCGCGGCCATCGATTCGTCATTCGACGATCTGGCCGCGCAGTGCAACTGGAAGAACCTCGTTCCGGGAGCGGGAGCCGTCTACAACTGCAAGCCACTGAGCCACACGATCACCCAGGCCGATGCTGATGCAGGAAAATGGAACCCATCCATCACGCTGAAGGCGACTGACGATACCGGAGCCGAGCTTCAGACCCTCGCTGTTTCCGGCGAGCCTCTCGAAGTCGCTGTCGACCATCCGAATGCGCTTCCCGCACCTGCGCCCGACGTGGACGTCTCACTACCCGCGTCGCTGAGCGACGCACAGCGCCTCGTGTCCAACACAGCGACCGACAAGTACAGAATCCCCGCGATCGCCACTGCCCCCAATGGTGATCTGCTCGTCGCCTACGATGAACGGCCGACCGATAATGGGAACAATGGCGGGGATTCACCCAATCCGAACCACATCGTCCAATTGCGTTCCGTTGACGGCGGGAAAACATGGTCGGAGCCTCGCTACATCCACAAGGGCGTTGAGACGGGCGCGAAGGTCGGTTATTCGGATCCCAGCTACGTTGTCGACAACGAAACCGGAACGATCTTCAACTTCCACGTCAAGTCCTACGATGAGGGGTGGCCGGGGTCCCATACCGGTTCCGATCACGATGATCGCTCTGTGGTTCAAGCCGAGGTCTCCACCTCCAGGGACAACGGTTGGACGTGGACGCACAGGACCATCACCGCCGATATTACGGCTGATCCGTCTTGGAAAGCGCGTTTCGCCGCCTCAGGGCAGGGCATCCAGATCCATCACGGTCCCCACGCCGGTCGTCTCGTCCAGCAGTACACGATCAAGACCACCAGCGAGCAGATCCGCGCCGTTTCGGTCTACTCCGACGATCATGGCGAAACCTGGAGAGTCGGCGAACCCGTAGGTACGGGAATGGATGAGAACAAGGTCGTCGAGCTCTCCGATGGCACGCTCATGCTCAACTCGCGAGTCTCCGACGGTTCCGGATTCCGCAAGGTCGCGATCTCGTCCGACGGCGGGCAGACCTGGAGCGGCCTCCATTCCGACACGAGTCTTCCCGATTCCGTCGATAACGCTCAGATCATTCGGGCCTTCCCCAATGCCGAGCCGAGCGATCCCCGAGCGAGAATCCTCTTGCTGTCCCATTCCCCGAACCCTGTTGCGTGGTCGCGCGACCGAGGCACTATTTCGATGTCCTGTGATGACGGGGCATCGTGGGTATCGAGTCGCGTGTTCAATGAGAGCTTCGTCGGATACACGACGATCGCCGTTCAGAAGAATGGAACGATCGGGCTGCTCAGCGAGGATGAGAACTACGGGGGCATTTGGTACCGCAACTTCACGATGAACTGGGTCGGAGATCAGTGCTTGAAGGTTCACGCATCGGTCTCACTTTCGTCGACCACCGTTCATCCTGGAGCCGACACGATCGTGACGGTAGCAGTCACCAACCCGACTTCCGATCCGTTGACAGAAGTCGATGTCGCCTCCGCTGCGGCCGATGGCCTGACGATCACCCCGAAGGGTTCTCCTGTCGACACGATTGCTCCCGGCGCCTCCGCCGAATATGCCTTCACTGTGCACAGTCGGGGCGAACCCGGGAAAGTCGATCTGGTTTTCCCCGTCACCTGGAACGGAGGATCCGTCGAAGCGCAGACCTCCGTCTACTCCGCGCCCGGACCCGAAGTGCATCCCGAGGTGAGCGATGCGGACTCCGAGGAACTCGTCGGAGAGGCGAAGCCCTCCGGACCTGCCTCGGCAGCAGTCGATGGAGACCCCTCGACCTTCTGGCATACGCAGTGGAAAGGGGCGAGTCCCGGGTTCGATCCTGAAACGGGGCACTGGATCGACTTGAAGGTCAAGGAATCGGATGTTCCCGCGGATCAGAAACCGCGTTTGGCAACTCTGAACTACCTCGCTCGCCAAGGACTCAACATGGGGCGCGCCAAGGAGTTCCGAATCTACACCTCTGATGACGGGTCTACCTGGTCGACGGAGCCGGCCGTTACTGGCACCCTTCAGGACAGCGCCGACTGGCAGCGTATTCCTTTGAATGTGCAGTCCCGTTATGTGCGTTTCATGGCGATGAACAGCTATTCCTCGGGTAACAATGCTCGCTTCCTGGTTGCCGCCGAAATCTCCTTGACACTCGACATGCGCGATGTGAATCCTTCGGGAACGGTGTCTTCCGAATCGGAGAACCCGCCCGCATCTTCTAAGGTAAACGGAACCGTGACGAAGGGCGCAAGCACGGATAATGTCGCTGAGACTACGGGACGCGTCAAAGTGACGAACGCACTCGCCAAAACTGGGGTGAGCCTGCCACTCATCTTCACGACTGCCGTCGTGATGCTCTTCGGAGTAGGGTTCGTTCTTCGACGGTGGCGCTCTCTCTAAGACGCCGCTCAGGGGGATGGGGCCGAGGCCCCATCCCCCTGGTTCGTTGTGCGGAGCGCTTATCCGGGTAGGTGATCCCTATTCCTTACGGCCCTGGGCGAGGGCGCGATCGCGAGAACCCTCGCCGAAGACCTCGCGAACTGCCGGGTCGACGTGCGCGATGCCGCCGATCCGGCATCCTCGGTGCGCGAACCCGCGATCTCCTCGATCATGAAGCACCCGGGCGGTCGCATGGTCGCCTCCACGAACGCGCGGGTCTGGGCTGGTCCGGGTAGGTGATGACGGGGATCGCGGCGGCCCGTTCGGCGAGCTGCTCGGGGGTGAAGGGCCGGAACGCCCGGGCCCGTTCGTGCCGGGGGCGCCGGGTGCGGCGGGGTGCTTTGCACGATTCCTTCTGTTCATCCCGCGCGCGCCCCCGGCCTCGTGGCTGTTTTCGGGGCTGAAGAGGACGATCGGAGTCGTTCCCGTTCCCTTTCGGGCGCGAATCGCCTCGGCCTTGGGCGCTGTCGCGTTGGGGGCGGGGGCGGCGGGGTTCGGGGACGTCGGGCACCCTGAGAGTCTAGCGAGGATGGGGCTCACGGTCCGGCCGGGGCGGCGGGAGTCCGGCGGCTTTGATCCACTGCGCGACACTCCCGGCCTGGTCCGCGAGTTGCCGCTGCGTGCTCCTCTCGAGGCGAGCCCGGGCGGTCGCGGCACGTCGGAGATGATTTGGATTCGCGAGCGGCGGGCTTCATCAGTGACGTAACATTCACTATTGGCCTCCTCGTGAGGAGTCCTGTGGACGGGTCGAAGATGCGGAAGGTCTGCAATGCGCCGAGCGGAGAAGAGCCGTACTATTCGGCGAATTCCGCCGTGTGGGCGGGCATACCGTGAGGCAAGCCATGTCTGCTGAGCGCTCCGCTTCCACCGAGCGGTACTCCTTGTCCTTCACCGTCGGCGGCCTCTTCGAAAGGGAGGCCGAGATTCTCGCGCGCGTCTACGCGGAGCAGCCTGATTGGTCGACCGTCCGCCGAATCGCCATCGAGGAGAACCTCCTCCAGGCGAGAACTCGCTCCACGGGCATTCGGATGGTGCGAGAGACTCTCAAGCGATTAGCCGTCCTGTCGGACGAGGAACTCCGCGTTCTTCCCGGCCTCACCGCGGCAGAACGGTCGCACGTCATGTGGGTGGCGGCGTGCAGGCAGAGCGCGTTCATCGGCGAGTTCGCCGAGGAGGTTTTGAGAGAGCGCTTCCTCATGCTCGCCGGAACGCTCGACTACGAGGACTTCGATTCCTTCGTTCGACAGAAGGCGCTCTGGCATGAGGAGCTCGTCGAGCTGACGCCCCGCACCTACGGCAAGCTCCGGCAGACCGTGTTCCGGATGATGACCGAGGCGGGGCTCTTGTCGAAGGAGGGGCTGATCCAGACGGCAATGCTGTCACCGCGCGTCGCTGCTCTGCTCCCGTCGACCGATGTGCAGTTCTTCCCGACGAAGGAGGCCTGATGCCGAGCGAGAAGCAGTTGACCTTGCCGCAGCAGGAGGAGCACCTTTACCGCGTGCTCTCGAGCGAGCGTTTCCTCAATATGGAGGGACTGGGAAACGAGGTCGCCCACTTCGTCTACGACTACGACCCGGCACAAGAGCTTGAGGTCGAGCAGATGGTGAGACGTCTGAAGAATCGCCTGAGAAGCGATCACGGGATCTGCGTCCTCGAGATCAACCTCTACGACCTGTGCGTTGACCTGCTGAAGGCGCGCAAGGTATGGGATCGGGTCCTCGATGTGGAACCGACGATGGACAAGAGCGACTTTCTCAAGCTGCTCCAGAACATGCTCGACCCGCAGCAGCACCTTGCTCCTGCGATCAAAGAGCGCGTAGTCGCCGAAGATCCGACGATCCTCTTCCTCACGGGAGTCGGGCAGGTGTTCCCCTTCATCCGTTCACACACGGTCCTCAACAACCTGCAGACCGCGGTTGCGGATCGCCCGCTTCTCATGTTCTTCCCCGGCCGATACGACGTATCGGCGACTCAGGGGTCGGCCCTGGTTCTCTTCGGCCGGCTCAAGGACGACTCCTTTTACCGCGCGAAGCGCATTCTTGATCAGGAGGCCTGACGATGAGAATCAACGAGATATTCCTCAAGGACGTCGCACGTTCCATCGAGGGCGTCGTCAAAGCCGATGACGCAGACCATCTGCGGGTCGAGGTCGAGGAGTACGTCCTGACGAACGACGCAGCCAAAGGGGTCGCGCCGCTCCTTGAGGAGTACACGAATTACACGAACGCGAACGGCGTGTGGATCTCGGGCTTCTTCGGTTCCGGCAAGTCGCACCTGTTGAAGATGCTCGCCCACCTGCTTGGCGACGTCGAGGGCCAGGAGTTTCCCCGCGAGGAGGTCGCCGCGATCTTCCATTCGAAGGCGGACGACGCGATGCTCCAGGCGTCGCTGCGCAAAGCGGCGAGCATCCCGGCGAAGTCCCTACTGTTCAACATCGATCAGAAGGCAACCCTGATCTCGAAGGACCAGACGGACGCCCTGCTCAAGGTTTTCGTCAAGGTTTTCGACGAGAGTCGGGGCTACTACGGCAACGACGGAGCTGTCGCGCGCTTCGAGCGGGACCTTGATCGTCGCGGTCAGTACGGGGCATTCAAGGAGGCCTTTGAGCGGCATGCCGGCATCGCCTGGTCGCAGGGACGCGAGCAGACCGCCCTCGAGGGGCACAATATCGACGCCGCATTCGCCGAGGTCAACGGGGAGGCGAATCCCGGGATCATCGGGCAGTACCAGTCCTCGTACGCCGTGTCGATCGAGGATTTCGCGGATTCCGTGAAGGAATGGATCGACGAGCAGGCCCCCGGCTACCGCCTGAATTTCTTCATCGACGAGGTCGGCCAGTTCATCGCCGACGACATCAAGCTCATGCTCAATCTTCAGACGATCGTCGAGTCTCTCAACACGAAGTGCCGGGGGCGCGCATGGGTGTTCGTCACCTCGCAGGAGGACATGGAGAAGGTCATCGGTGACCGTTCGCGGCAGCAGAGCAATGACTTTTCGAAGATCCAGGCGCGTTTCGGCGTCAAGGTGAAGCTCACGAGCCAGGACGTCGAGGAGGTCATCGCGAAGCGCCTCCTGGAGAAGAACACCGAGGGTGTGGCCGCGCTCGCGGAGGTCTACCGGGCGGAGTCAGCGAATTTCCCGACAATCTTCAACTTCGCCGACGGAGCGAAGAATTACCGGAACTACGTCGAGGAGTCGCGATTCGTCGCGACGTACCCCTTTGTCACGTATCAGATACCGATGTTCCAGGCGGCGATCGAGGGGCTCTCCGATCACAACATGTTCGAGGGGCGTAATTCCTCGGTCGGCGAGCGCTCGATGCTCGGCGTCGTTCAGCAGGTTGCCAAGCGGATCGGTGAGGAGCAGATCGGGTACCTCGCGACCTTCGATCAGATGTTCGCGGGTATCAGCGCCTCGTTGAAGTCGGCGGCGCAAAGCGCGATCCTCCAGGCGGAGAGGCACCTGCCGGATCCGGAGTCGGAGCTGACGATCCTCGCGAATCGCTTGCTCAAAGCACTGTTCCTCGTGAAGTACGTCGACTCCTTCAAGGCGACGCCCCGCAATCTCGCCGTCCTCGTTTACGACCGCTTCGGCCTCGATCTTCCGGGCTTGGGGACGCAGGTCCAGGAGGCCCTTAACCTCCTCGAGGCTCAGTCCTACGTCCAGCGCAACGGCAATCTCTATGAGTACCTGACGAATGAGGAACAGGAGATTGAGAAGGAGATCAAGGCTGTCGAGATCGACTCGTCCGAGGTTTCCGCCAAGCTCTTCCGCTACCTCAGTTCGGAGATCCTCCGGACGACGAAGATGCGGTATGAGAAGAACGGCCAGGACTTCTCGTTCGGCTACAAGCTCGATGACATCGTTCAGGGCAAACAACACGATCTGACCATCCACTTCATCACCCCGGAGACCGTGTACGAGGATAGGGAGATCCTCGCGCAGTCGATGGGTACCGATGAGCTGCGTGTCTTCCTCGGGCGAGACAAGCGCGTTCTTGCGGATCTTCGCCTCCTGCTCAAGACCGAGAAGTACATCAAGCAGCGGACGAATTCGGGGACTACCCCGTCGGTCCGCGCGATCCTTCAGTCGAAACAGATGCTTGTCGTGGAGCGGGACAAGGACCTCATTGAGCGATTGCGTCAGTTGCTCGGCAGGGCTCAGCTCATCGTCAATGCGACGGAGGTTCAGTCGAACGCCCAGGATCCGGTGATGCGAGTCCGTGACGGATTTCAGGAGTTGATCAGCCGCACGTACACGAACCTCGGTCTTCTCGGCGGTCGGGTCTACTCCGAGCAGCGCGTAGCGGAGATGGTGCGCAACGAGCCCGGTCTTGTCGATCAGACGGAGCAGAGCGCGCTCGTGTCTCCTGCGGCGGAGGTCGAGTCGTGGATCGACATGCAGTCGGGCTGTGGCGAGCAAGTGACGATCAAGAAGATCGTCGATCGCTTCGAGACGAAGCCCTACGGCTGGGATCTCGGGTCGATCGAAGTGGTTCTCGCGTGGCTCCTCGGTACGGGGAAGATCGTCCTCACCGTTGATGCGAATCCGGTGATGAGGACGGAGGCTGCGTCCGTCATCCGCAACACGGCGAAGCATCCGTGCATCCTCGTTGCGCCGCAGAAGGCCTACGATCCGCTCCGTGTCGCCGAGTTTCGGACATTCTGCGCGGACTTCTTCGACGACGGTTCGGCGCCGAGCGACGCGACCGAACTCGCTCGCTATGGCAAGGCGAGGCTTGCTGCCAAGCGCGATGAGCTCAAGGCCATTGTGGCTTCGAGTCGCTACCCCTTCGTCGCGCGCCTGTCCGATGTCATCGCCCTTCTCGACCAGGTGGCGGGACATCCGACTGAGTGGTATCTCACCGAGTTCGACGGAGCCGAAAAGCTGGCTGATGCGAAGGAAGACCTCATCGATCCGATCAGGACTTTCGTGAACGGCGCCCAGGCGAGGATCTTCGATGACGCACAGTCATTCCTCGCTGCGAACGCCGGTAATCTCGCTTTCCTCCCCGCGGGCGCATCCGATCGAGTGAGGGGTCTGTTGGATGACCCCAACGCCTTCCGCGGCGCCAAGATGAACACGCTGAAGGCGGCCGTTGATGAGTTGCGCGGACAGGTTGATGATCGCGTGCGCGAGGCGCGAGAGGAAGTCGTCGCGGCGATTGAGGGCCGGCGAGAGGAGCTGCTCGCGAGCCCGGACTACGCGCGCGCCGATGATTCTGTTCGTGCGAGCGTGATCTCTGAGATCGACCAAGTGGTCGCGTCGCTCAGTCGGCAGAACGAGATCTCGATGATCCATCAGACGCGGTCGATTTTTGAGCGTGACCGCTACACGGCGATGATCGAGAGTCTCGATGCTTCCGCTCGTGTCGATGACCCGGAGCCGGAGCCCGTGAAGAGCGTCGTCTCGATCACGACGATCAGCGTGAAGAGCGGCTCGGGGATCCTCGAGTCCGCGACCGATGTCGACGCCTATCTCGCTGCCCTGCGCAAGGCGCTCATTTCCGAACTCAATGATGGAAAGCGAATCGCACTCTGATGGAGACTGCACCTCTGAAGTCCTTTGCCACCTCGGCGCGCACGGAACTCCTCCGCGAGGTCGGTGCTCGCCTCACCTCTGTGCTCGCCCCGGGGTCCTCCGAGCGGGTCGAGCGTCCCTCGATCGTTGCATCCCTTGAGGACGCGATCACCGAGGCGGGAGGCGGTGAGGCCGGCCGCAAGCATGTCATTGACCGGGCCGCCTACATGTGGTTCAACCGGATTGTTGCACTGCGCTTCATGGATGCTAATGGCTATACGGGGATCGGCGTCGTCTCGCCGGCCACCGATCAGGTCGGTCAGCCGGAGGTCTTGGCGGTCGCGAAGCGGGGCCAGATCGACGGTGAGGTCGTGCGTCCTGCGGAAGCGGCGACGATTTTCGGGTTGCTTTCCGGCACCGTGCTGCCGAGCCCGGGCGGCGAGGCGCAGGCGGAGGCGTACGCTCTTCTCCTCACGAGCTACTGCCGTTTCTGGAATCGCGCGATGCCGTCCATGTTCGAGGCTGAGGGCGACTTCTCGGAGCTCCTCATTCCGGGGAATCTCCTTGCTGAGGGGTCTGTTCTCGATCGCGCGTGCAGTGTGCTGTCCGCCGAGGTATGCGAGGACGTCGAGGTGATCGGGTGGCTCTACCAGTTCTACATCTCGGAGCGCAAAGACGAGGTCTTCGCGGGGTTCAAGAAGAACGAGAAGGCGGGCGCTGAGGAGATCCCTGCGGCGACGCAGCTCTTCACGCCGCACTGGATCGTCCGCTACCTCGCGGAGAACTCCATCGGGCGTTTGTGGATGCTCAATCATCCGAATTCGACGTTGATCGAGCGGATGGATTACTACATCGAACCGGTCGATGAGGAGAACGATTTCCTTCGGATCGATTCGCCCGAGGAGATCACCGTCATCGATCCGGCGTGCGGCTCCGGGCATATGCTCACCTACGCTTTTGATCTGCTCTACGCGATCTACGAGGAGGAGGGCTATGCGCCTTCCTCGATCCCCACTTTGATCCTCGAGAAGAATCTGCGGGGCACGGAGATTGATCAGCGTGCCGGTGCGCTTGCCTCCTTCGCCCTGTCGATGAAGGCCGCGTCGAAGAGGAAGCGTTTCCTCAAGGAGGCCGTTGCCCCTCGGATCCAAGTGCTCGAACCGATCGTCTTCCGTCCCGATGAGCTCGACTTCCTCGCGTCGGGAGCGGGGGATCGCGAGGCAGAAGAGGCCTTCTGGAACATGTTCGAGCATGCCGATACCTTCGGCTCGCTCATCCAAGCGGACCCCTCCATGGTGGCAAGCGCCTCGCTGCGTCTTAGGATGCTTGATGGAGCGGGTGACATGCTCGTTGAGGAGACGCTCGACAAGGCGAAACGTGTGATCACTCAGGCGGAGTATCTCTTGCCCGGCTACTCCGTCGTCATCGCGAACCCGCCGTACATGGGTTCGAAGCAGATGAACGACCTGCTCTCTCGGTTCATGAAAGAGACCTTCCCGGAGGGGAAGTCGGATCTGTTCGCCGCATTCATCGAGCGATGCACCCGCCTCGCCGGCCCGCAGGGGCTTTCGGCGATGATCACGATGCAGTCCTGGATGTTCCTCAGCTCTTTTGAAAAGCTACGGCGCACCATGCTGCGGAAGCAGTGGATCGTCTCCATGCTTCATCTCGGTACCCGGGCGTTCGATTCCATCGGCGGCGAAGTTGTCTCCTCGACGGCGTTCGTCATTGAAAATGTTCAGTCTTTGGGACGGACAGCTGCTTCTGCGCGACGAGGCTCGTTCGTCCGTATTGTCGACGGCAAGTCCGAGGCCGAGAAGATCACGATGCTTGACCGCGCCCGGCATACGAGGGAAGCCGAGGACGGATTCCACGGCGCTTCGCCCGAAGACTTCGCCGTCATCCCCGGATCCCCGATCGTCTACTGGCTGAGTGAAAAGATGCGGGCAACCTTCAGGTCTGAGCGATCACTGCGTGACATCGCGGATCCCAAACAGGGGTTGGCCACGACTGATAACAAGCGCTTCACCAGGCTATGGTGGGAGCCATCCCATCGCGCGATAGGTTTCGGCTTGTCACGTGCGAGCGCTCTCAGGTCGGGCCTCCGCTGGTTCCCCTACAACAAGGGGGGATCGTTCCGCCGCTGGTACGGGAATCACGAGCACGTTGTCAACTGGCAATCCGACGGCTGCGAAATCAAAGCAGAGATCGCTCGGAGGTACCCCTACTTAAATGGAAATGTTGATTGGGTAGCCAAGAATCAAGACTCCTACTTTTCGCCGTCAGTTTCATGGTCAAAGATCAGTAGTGGCGCCCCGGCTTTCCGTGCATACCCACCTGGTTTCGTCTTCGATGTGGCTGGAACATCCATGTTTACCGAGAGTCGTCGAGAACGAATTGCACTGCTCGCTTTCGCCAACTCTCAGCTCGCATTTGAACAACTGTCAGCCCTTGCTCCCACTTTGAACTTCGAAGTGGGGCAGGTGGCTAGTCTGCCGCCAATAGAGGGCGTATCAAATGAAATGATCGATCGAGTGGCGACTCTCGTAACCAGTTCGCAAGAAGACTGGGATTCCTTTGAGACTTCTTGGGGATTCACTTTGAATCCGATAGTTATCGTTGCAAAGAGTGAAGCTCTTGGCTGATAGCTACGAGGGGATTCGATGCAAACTGCCACGAAGTCTCAAACCCATCCCAATCGTCCTGTGAATTTCTAATCAATGCGCGAACGTCGCCGATCGTGCACATTGTTATGCCGTTTGGTATTGGTATTGCTCCTAAGTAACCAGGGTGAAGGTTCAATGTAGGATTGATTGCCGACAGGATAGTGTTCGCAACATTTGAGTTGAGAAGTGCCAGATGCTCCTCGTTAGTTGTTGATTGACATACTCCTGCAGCCGCGTCAAATAACGCCCCCGCCCGAACTAGACGAAATGCCTGTTGACCCGAAGTCACCACTGTCCAAGCGATACCTTCCTTAAATATTCTGTCTAAATTCAAGTTGGTTGCTCGAACTCGGGAACCATCGCTTGTCATTGTTGTTTGAATACGTCGACCATCATCCTCCCAATCGACAACTGACTCCAGATTTCCAGCCCAGCGACGAAATTCACCTCCTTTCGCATAGGGGAACCAGCGCCTCTTCGAGCGTTTGGCACTTTCCCTGTCGGCGTAACCAAAACCGAAGTCGC
Organism: Schaalia hyovaginalis; assembly: GCF_014208035.1. Classification (NCBI taxonomy): domain Bacteria; kingdom Bacillati; phylum Actinomycetota; class Actinomycetes; order Actinomycetales; family Actinomycetaceae; genus Schaalia; species Schaalia hyovaginalis. Next base: position 344,818 of record NZ_JACHMK010000001.1, read on the forward strand.
GAAGTTCAATTTCCCACCATAGGCGAACAAAGGTTTCATTGTCCGCTGTTACTAGGCCTTTGGCAGATCTTGAACGAGTGTCTAACGGAGGAAAGTTCCAGAAGGATGCTCGAATCTTTTCACTCAGCCAGTAGACGATCGGAGATCCGGGGATGACCGCCATGTCCTTCTGTGCGACAGAGAAGAACCCATCGTCGCCCGCGCGCGCGTTGCGTTCGTTGTGCGCTGGGAAGACACGAGGCTTGTCCCCTTCGATATCGGAGAGCTCCATCCACGTGTACTTCCCTGGATGCGTCGGGTCTCCGCCAACTTCCCATACGGTTGCGGAAGTCCCGAAGGCAATGCGCATCACCATGTTATCCATGTGGAGCATCGCAACAATCGATGCGCAGCGTCGCAGCTTGTTCCGCAGCTTCTCAAATGAGGAGAGGAACATCCACGACTGCATGGTGACCTGAGCCATGAAGCCGTGCGGGCGAAGGAGAGTCAGACATCGCTCGATGAATGCGGCGAACAGATCCGACTTCCCCTCCGGGAAGGTCTCTTTCATGAACCGTGACTCGTTTACGGAGATTGGTGCTCAGTCCATTGGAGGCTTCAGTGGCATGGATGCACCAGTCATCGCGCAGATGGCTACCCCACTGGCTACCCCCTGCAACTCGTCAATTCAGAAGATGATGAGCATGGGACAACGACGACCTCGGCGAAAAGGAACCGGATCCATCTATCGCAACTCGCGCGGCCAATGGGTGGCAGCGATCGACGTGGGATGGTCGGCAAACGGCAAGCGACGTCGGCTCACCTTCAAGGCGCGAACAGAATCCGAAGTGCGCGCCCGACTCGCTCACGCACAACAACGTATCGCGGTGGAAGGCCCGACGGCATCCTTCGCGTCGATCAGCCTGAAGCGATGGGCGGACGAATGGCTTGAACACAGGCAACGCCTCGTCCGACCCGGCACCTTTGTTTCAGACCAGTCCTCGATCCGCAGATGGATCATTCCTATCATCGGGCACATCAGGCTCGACGTCCTCACACCGGCTGATATTCGTGCCGTCACGCGAGCTCAAGAGGAGCAAGGACTCGCGCTCCCCACAATGCAGCGCACTCACGTCGTGCTGAAGAAGCTGCTCGCCGACGCCGTGGCCGAGGGATACCAGGTTAGTCACCGGACCCGCGACGCAAGCAGTCCGGGCGCTGGGACATCCCCCCGCCAAGCCCTGAGCGTCGAAGAAGCCATGCGGATTCTCGACATCGCCAAGGCTCGTCCCGACAGCTCACGATGGATCGCCGCCCTCGTCGAAGGACTCAGGCCCGCCGAAGCACTCGGACTCACGTGGGACCAGATCGACCTCGATACGGAAACAATGATCCTCGCCTGGCAGCTCAAAGCCCTGCCGTATAGGAGGCACAGAGAGCCGACGAGTGGCTTCCGTGTTCCCAGAGGCTTCGAATACCGGCACCTCGAAGGCGCCTACCACCTCGTGCGCCCCAAGACCCGTGCCGGCACCCGCGTCGTACCCCTCGCCCCCGCCCTCGTCGATGCACTGAAGAGCTGGAAGGGACGAGCTCCCTCGCCGCACGACCTCGTGTGGCCGAGGGAGAACGGATCACCACGATCTGCGGAATTCGACCGTGGGCAGTGGTACGAGATCGTTGACGAGGCAGGGGTCAAGGTGACGCTGCCCGATGGAACGAGAAGACGCCCCCTGCTCTACGAAGCGCGTCACACAGCGGCCACACTCCTCCTCGCCAGCGGCGTCGACGAGACCACGATCAAAGCGATCCTCGGTCACTCAACGATTCTCAGCACCCAGACCTACCTCCACACCGACCGCACCCGGACCCGCGCAGCGCTTGCCGCGTCGGCTGAAATGCTCGGGCTCGGAAGGTAACCTTGAACCCGCACACCGGCTACCCGAATGGCTACCCCGAGAGCTTTTTTCTCTGATGAACACGGGAACAGCCGTCCGATGAACACTCGCGAGGTATCAGTGAAGACTCTCGAAGACATCGTCGCCCAGCACCGCGAGGAATGGAAACAGCGTTCCCTCGAACAGCAGCGACTCGAAATCGAGAACAATGAAGCGGTTGCGAAACTCTACGGCCTCGAGGACGAAGTGCCCTCCTACGTGCCCCTCGAACGAGTCTCGCTCACCAACAACTCAGCCTTCCGGTGGCCGAACAAAACGCCCGAAGAACGCGACGTCCTCTTCGACCAATCCGCAATCATCGACCTCATCTCCTACGCCGTCGGATGCATGCTCGGCCGCTACAGCCTCGACGCCCCCGGACTGATCCTCGCTGACCAGGGATCCACCCTCGAGGACTACCTGGAGAAGATCCCCTCGCCGACCTTCATGCCCGACGCCGACAATGTCATTCCCATGCTCGACGCCGACTGGTTCGAAGACGACATCGTCGAACGATTCCGACTCTTCCTCCGCACCGTCTTCGGCGAGGAGCACTTCGAAGCGAACCTCCGCTACATCGTCGATCTCCTGGGCCTGAAGAACCTGCGCGAGTACTTCGTCAAGCCCGGAAAGAGGGGCGCCTCCTCGAAGTTTTACGACGACCACGTGCAGCGCTACAAGAAACGTCCGATTTACTGGCTCTTCTCCAGCCCCAAGGGCTCGTTCAACGCACTCATCTACATGCACCGCTACACGCCCTCGACGGTGTCCCGAGTCCTCACCTACCTCCGCGAGTACGTGACGAAGCTCGAGTCCGCACTCGCCCGTGCCGAGCGCGACAATGATGCGAAAGAAGCGGATCGTCTGCGCGCCGTCCTCATCGAACTCAACGAGTACGAGCACGACGTCCTCTTCCCCACAGCGACAAAGAACATCGAAATCGACCTCGACGACGGCGTGCGCACCAACTACCCGAAGTTCGGGGATGCGCTCAAGCGGATCAAAGGGCTCGAAAAGGCGGAAGACTGACCGAGAACGAGGAGTGAGCGGATGAGCGGCGAGGTGATCCTCTACAACGCCGACGACGGGGCGCAGATGCAACTGCGCGCCTCGGAAGGAACGGTATGGCTGACTCAAGCCGAAATGGCGGAGCTGTATGGAACCTCGATCCCCAACGTTGCTCAGATCATCGGACGCGTTCTTAAGGACGGAGAAGTCACCGAAGCAACTATTCACTCAGAGTTAATAGTTCGTCGAGAAGGCGAGCGAGACGTCCGCCGGCAGCTCAAGGTCTACAACCTCGACATGATCCTTGCTGTCGGCTACCGCGTGACGACTCCTCGTGCAGTCCAGTTCCGGCAGTGGGCGACGAGCATCCTCAAGGACTACCTCGTCAAGGGCTTCGCCATGGACGACGCGAAGCTCAAGGGTTCGGACAGCTGGGACTACTTCGACGAGTGGTTGGAGCGCATTCGCGCCATCCGCGCCTCGGAGAAGCGCTTCTACCAGAAAGTCCGCGACCTCTACACGACGGCAATCGACTACGACCCGTCGAGCGACGCGGCGAAGGCGTTCTTCGCGAAGGTCCAGAACAAGATGCTCTGGGCGGTGACGGGGCACACCGCTGCGGAGATCATCTACCTGCGCTCCGACCCCACGGCCTCGAACATGGGCCTCACCTCGTGGAGCGGAAGCGTCGTGCGCAAGCGCGACGTGACGACCGCCAAGAACTACCTCCAGACGACCGAGATCTCAGAACTCGACCGCATCGTCACCATGTACCTGGACTACGCAGAGGACCAGGCGAAGCGCCGACAGACGATGACGATGCGCGAGTGGGAGGAACGCCTCGACGCCTTCCTCAGCTTCAACGAGCGCGAACTCCTCACTCACTCCGGCACAGTGCGCGCGAAGGTCGCCAAGGCACTCGCCGAAGAACGCTACGACGCATTCGATGCCGAACGACGACACCAGCAGGCGATCGCCGCCGACGAAGACGACGCCCGAATCCTCCGAGAACTCGAGCAGAAGACGGAGAACCGCGAATGAGCGACCAAATCACCCGCCACCTGCGCCAACGCTTCGAAACGCAGCGGATCCTCTTCTGGCACGACGCCGCGGGCGACTACGCCGACAGTGCGGAACAGCTCGTTCCCGAGGACGTCACGCTTCTGCGTGTCCAAGGCGACGAATTCGGCATCAAGCACCGCCTGCTCACCGACCAGGAGAGCAAGTACCTCGTCTACCGCACAGGAGAAATCCCCGCTGGGACCGGTGACTGGCTGCTCGATCAAGAACTCACCCACGGCATCTTCGTCGCCGACAAGACCGCGATCATCCAGCAGGAACTCGGGATCGAAAACCCGCACCTCCTCCCCATCATCGAAGCCCACCCGAAGTTCTTCGCAGCGGCCACTCGCAAGCAGGCGCTCGAAAAGCTCCACATCGACGGCGACGACCCCGCACTCCTCCGAGCCAAGATGTGCCAGGTGCTCCTCAAATCCGCTAGTCACCGGCTCTCCGACATCATGCGGGAAATCCTCCTCGAGGCCGCAGACTCCAAACACGCGAAGATCGACGACCTCACAGCCTACGGCCTCGACGAATTCTTCTGGGCGGGGCTGCACGACATCTACGGATACCGGAGCGACGCGCCGACCGTCGACGACTTCATCCTGTGGATCTTCGCCCGAGCAATGGACGACTTCGCCTCGGATACCCCCGACGCCTACCGGAACATCCGCAACGACTACCGGAGCCTCATCTACGACGTGCGCACGCGCGAGGCCATGAAGGCTCTCGCGACTCGAGCTGCCAAGGATCTCGGCGTCACCGCCAAGATCGAGAACCGGAGTCTCGATGACCTCCAAGACCAGACGACCTTCCAGGAGATCGAGCAGAAGATCGTCGCCGAGCTCGCGGCCGCGATCGCCGAACGGACGATAGGCCCACGCGACGTCGAGACCATCGTCCGTCGTCGACGCGACGGTCTCTGGTACGACACGTACGAGCCGCTCTACACCGCGCTTCAAAGCGCCGCCGAGCTGCTCGCCGCCATCGCCGCACTCCCCGACACCATCGACTCAGTCGCTGAAGGACTGACGACGTACCAGTCCGAGTGGTTCCGAATCGACCAGCACTACCGCCATTTCATCGTCGCCGGGAGATCCGCCGAATACCAGAAACCCCTCATCGCCCTCAAGGCCGAAATCGACAAGCAGTACGCGAACCGGTACCTCTACGCCCTCGGAAGCGCCTGGCAGGCCGTCCTCGACACTCTTCACGAGTGGAAGACGCCCGTCTTGCCCCCCCAACGGCGCTTCTTCGACGAGCGCGTTGCGCCGATCCTCAGCGGCGGCCGCTCGAAAGCCGTCGTCATCATCTCCGACGCCCTTCGCTACGAGATCGCAGAAGAGCTCGCCTCGAAGATCCGCTCCGAAGATCGCTACAACGCCGAACTCGGCGCCGTCCTCGGCTCCCTCCCCAGCTACACGCAGCTCGGGATGGCGGCTCTCCTGCCGCATTCGAGCCTCGAGATCGACCCGAGCAGCACGCCCGTCTTCGCAGACGGGCACCGCACCGACGGCACGGTGAACCGGGCGAAGATCCTGCAGACCGTCAAAGGAACCGCGATCGGCGCTCAAAACGTGCTCACCATGCCGATCGAGGACCTGCGCGAGCTCTACAAGGCCAACCAGGTCGTTTACGTCTACCACAACGTCATCGACGCGACCGGCGACGACGCGACGACCGAACAGGGAGTCTTCGAAGCCGCCAACAGGGCGATGAACGAGATCATCCAGCTCCTCAAGCGATGGACCAGCGCCAACGCGACCAACATCCTCGTCACCGCCGACCACGGATTCCTCTATCAGGACATTCCGCTCGAGCAGTCCTACTTCCTCTCCGAAAAGCCCCAGGGCGCCCAGGTGAGCTACTCGACCCGCCGATTCGCCCTCGGCAAGAAGCTGCACCCGTCCTCGTCCTTCATGACCTTCACCGCAGCACAGGCAGGGCTCACCGGGGACCTCGACATCCAGATCCCCAAGTCCATCCATCGGATCCCGCAGCCCGGGAAAGGCACACGATACGTCCACGGCGGAGCCTCCCTCCAAGAAATCGTCGTACCCGTCATCGCGGTGAACAAGAAGCGCAAGAGCGACGTCCGAACCGTCGCCGTCGACCTCATGCCGGAAACCGACAAGATCACGACGGGACAGCTCGCCATCAAGCTCGTTCAGCGCGAGGCGATCACCGACAAGATCCAACCGCTGCGCGTGCGCCTCGGCCTCTACATCGGCGACGTCCTCATCTCCGATCAGCCGATCCTCACCTTCGACTCGACCTCCGAGAACCAGCACGATCGGTATCAGAGCGCCGTCCTCTACCTCACCCAGGACGCAGACGAGTACAACCGCCGCGGCGTCGAACTCCGACTCGAAGAGCCGATCCCCAACACCACGCAATGGCGCACCTTCTCGACCGCGAACTACACGCTGCGGCGATCGTTCACGACCGACTTCGACTTCTAGGAGACTGCGATGAGCACCCTCGACGACGCCCTCGACGCGATGAACGCACCCGACCCGGCACCGCAGTCGGCCGCGGCACCCGTCAAATCCGCCCTCGATGAGAAGATCAACGCGCAGTTCGCCGGCGCGGTCGTCCGCAAGGACCTCGTCAAAGCCGTCCGCGGCAACGCGGTCGTCCCCTCCTACGTCCTCGAATACCTCCTCGGCCAGTACGCCACCTCCGACGACGAATCGACGATCGTCGCCGGAATCGATGCCGTCCGCAAGATCCTCGCGGCCCACTACGTCAACCGGAACGAGCACATGCTCGCGAAATCCGAGATCCGCCGGAAAGGCCGCCACCGCGTCATCGACAAGGTCACCGTCACCCTCAACGAGAAGAACGACGTCCACGAGGCCGCTTTCGAGAATCTTCAGATCAAGGGAGTGATCGTCGACGATGCCACAGTGACGAGGAACCCGAAGCTCCTCGTCGGCGGCGTGTGGTGCATCTGCGATATCGAGTATTTCCACTCCGATGACGCGAAAGCCGTGCCGTGGATCCTCGCCTCGCTCAAGCCGATCCAGGTTGCGGCCGTCGACATCGAGCAATACCTCCAAGCGCGCAGCGCCTTCTCCACCGAGGAGTGGATCGACCTCCTCATGCAGTCGATCGGCCTCAACCCCGAGCAATTCAGCGACCGGGGCAAGCTCATCGCCCTCACACGACTCATCCCTTTCGTCGAGCGTAACTACAACCTCGTCGAACTCGGGCCGAAGGGCACCGGCAAATCGCACACCTTCAGCGAATTCTCGCCGAACGGAATCCTCATCTCCGGCGGCGAGGTCACCGTCGCGAAGCTCTTCGTCAACAATGCGAGCGGACGCATCGGGCTCGTCGGCTACTGGGACTGCGTCGCCTTCGACGAGTTCGCTGCAAACAAGCGGACCGACCAGAACCTCGTCAACGTCATGAAGAACTACCTCGCGAACAAGTCCTTCTCGCGGGGCACGAGCATCTACGGCGCCGAGGCTTCGATGGCGTTCATCGGCAACACGACGCACACGGTCCCGTACATGCTGAAGAACTCCGACCTATTCGACGAGCTCCCCGACTCCTACCGAGACCCGGCCTGGCTCGACCGCATCCACCACTACATCCCGGGCTGGGAGGTCGCGCCCATCCGCACCGAGATGTTCTCGCTTGGATACGGCTTCGTCGTCGACTACCTCGCCGAGATCCTCCGGGCGAAGCGCAGCGAGGACTACTCCGACAAGTACAAGGCCTACTTCGCCCTCGACCCGTCCCTCTCGACCCGGGACCAAGACGCGATACGCAAGACCTTCTCCGGACTGATGAAGCTCATTCATCCGACCGGTCAGGCCTCTGAGGAGGACACTCGCGTTCTCCTCGAATACGCCATCGAAGGGCGCAAGCGCGTCAAGGACTCGATCCTTCGAATCGACGCGACGATGCGCGACACCCCCGTCCGGTTCCGCTACTCCGACTCGACAGGGGCGTGGCACGATGTCGCCGCGCTCGAGGAGACCCAGTACCCCCACCTCTATCGGCGGGACTGGTCCGTCGCCAAGGAGGACGTCGACGGCGCGGGTCACGAAGAAGCTCCTCTCCCGGTCGGAGGCTCGTCCTCGGAGATTCCAACGGGGCCGGCGGAGACCGGAGACGCGAAGGACACGCAGGCGAACGCGACGACCGGGTCGACGGCCGCCGAGGACGCGGCCCCCACCGAGGGGCATCGCGATTTCGTCGCCGGTCAGAGGGGAGTCACCTACGAGGACGTGCTCCTGCCGTACCTGCGCGGGGCGGCGCGCATCAGGATCACCGACCCGTACATCCGGCTCAGGCACCAGGGGCGCAACCTCGCCGACCTTCTCAGCCTGCTCGCCGAGGCGAAGGACGACGCCGACGAAATCGACGTCGAACTCGTGACCGTGCAAGAGCCGAAGGACGAGTACAAGGTCGCGCAGATCCAGATGCTGCGTGACATCCAGCAGGCTGCGAGCGCCGTCGGCGTCCGCCTCAACGTTCGTTTCGCTGATGCGATCCACGACCGGCGCATCGAAACCGACCACGGGTGGCGGATCGATCTGGGCAAGGGGCTCGATATCTGGCAGAAGCCGGGCGACAACCCTTACGACTTCGCGCACAGGCACCAAAGGTTCCGGCTCGTCGGCGCATCCTTCAGCGTCCACTACCTGCGGATCACGGAGGGCTGAGATCCCTTCGACAACGCAAGGTGATGCTTTCGGCGGGGAAAGGTGATGCTTTCGGCGGGGAAAGGTGATGCTTTCGGCGGCCTTGGGGCGACAATGAGCCCATGCACGCACTCCTCGCCGGACTGACGACCCTCGACGTCATCCACGCCCTCGACCACGAGCCCAACACGACCACGAAAACGACCTGCATCGACCACGCGATGGCGGCAGGCGGCCCCGCGACGAACGCCGCAGTCACCATCGCGGCCCTCGACGCCCTGCAGCCCGATCGGAACGCCGACGCGCCCTCGGCGGTCACCCTCCTCACGGCCCTGGGCGAGGGCGCGATCGCGAGAACTCTCGCCGAAGACCTCGCGAACTGCCGGGTCGACGTGCGCGACGCCGGCGATCCGGCATCCTCGGTGCGCGAACCCGCGATCTCCTCGATCATCGAGCACCCGGGCGGTCGCATGGTCGCCTCCACGAACGCGCGGGTCTGGGCTGGTCCGGTGGTGGCGGGGAGGGCAGCCTAAGAGACTTCGGTTGTTGAGTTGAAGGCGGTGTTGACCCTCGGTGCGGGCGATGTGTTCTGTGGGGTCTTCGCGTGCCGTGCGGTGCTGCTTCTTGTGCTGGCCTGGGTTCTGGCGTGGTCTGGGTGTTCACGATCCTGCCGGGGTCCAGGAAATGGAGTCGAGGGCGGCGAGAGTTTCCAAGGGGATGGTGGTTGCATTGGTTGCTGAACTCAAGCCGACCTTCCAGATGCCGTCGCAGCGTGCGAGAATCCACGACTCTTCATAGCTATGCTCGCTCGTTCTAATCCACTGGTAGGAGTAGCCGAGGGCGTGGACGCCGCCGATAGTGCGGGCGGGAAGTTCTTGTACGTCCGCAGTCTCCTCGTGCTGCTCGGCAGATGTGAATGCCTGCCGGTAGTGGGCGGTGAGGTCGATGTCGAAGGGAACCTCATCGGGGTAGTTGAAGGAGAAGGCGAGAACTTTTGGCGACATTCGGTTGATGCGAATCGCGCCGCCGCTTTCGCCTTCGCTGGCCGTGGCGAGAAAGTGATCGGGTCCGCTTGCCGCATTCTGGACGATAGCCCAGCCTTCAGGTAGGTCGATGCTGAGGTGATCGGCCTGTTCCTGGGTGATGGTGACGATCATCGGGGTGGACATGGGGGACTCCGTAGCGGACATGGGTGACGTGTTGGGGAGGGTGCAGGAGGTGAGTCCTGCAGCCGCCGCGAATGCGACGGCGAGGGCGAGGCCGAAGCGCGGGGCGGACTTTCGCCCCTGATTCGGGGAGCGGTGCAAATCATTCATCAACACTCCCATCGTCGGTGTCTCATGCTTGCGTGCCCGACCCGCACGAAGCACATACTCACGATCCTGCCGGGGTCCAGGAAATGGAGTCGAGGGCGGTGAGGACTTCGGGGGAGAGGGAGTCGCCACCGGTTGCGGAGCGGGCAGAGATCTTCCAAAGGCCGTCGTGGCGTGCGAGCACCCATACCTGTTCGTAGTGGGGGTCGTCTGCCCTCGTCCACTGGTAGGAGAATCCGAGGGCGTGGGCATCGCCGATGGTGCGGGCGGGAACTTCTTGTACGTCCGCAGTCTCCTCGTGCTGCTCGGCAGATGTGAATGCCTGCCGGTAGTGGGCGGTGAGGTCGATGTCGAAGGGAACCTCATCGGGGTAGTTGAAGGAGAAGGCGAGAGACTCCGGAGACATTCGATTGATGCGAATCGCGCCGCCGCTTTCGCCTTCGCTGGCCGTGGCGAGGAAGGAGTCGGGCCTGGTCGCCGCATTCTGGACGATAGCCCAGCCTTCGGGCAGAGTGAGATTCACATGGTCGTATTCGTTTTGGGTGATGCTGACGATCATCGGGGTGGACATGGGGGACTCCTTGGCAGACATCGAGGATGTGGGGGCCGGGCTGCAGGAGGTGAGTCCTGCAGCTGCCGCGAATACGACGGCGAGGGCGAGGCCGAAGCGTCGACTTTTCGGGTGGTGGGGCACGATCATGGGTCAGTCTCCGTAGATGATGCGGGCATCGCCGTGCAGTTGGCGGGCGTTGTTGACTGAGGTCTCGACGTAGTTGGAGGCGGCGGAGTACCTGAGGGAATCGCCATTCTCACTGATGAAATTATGGAAGGCGGTCCGCTGCTCCGGGCGCATGGTGTCGTAGGGGATGACGTGTCCGTTCGTATCGAGGAACTGCTGCGAGGTGTCGAGTTTCTGGTGGTGTTCTTCGAGCGGGATTTGTGCTCCCGTGAAGTCCCCGTGGGTGGAAATCTCCTGGTAGAGGGAGTCTTTCATGTAGTCGTAGACCATTGTCTCTCTCGTCGTCTTCTCGGTGGTGTTATTCGCGTCGGTTGTGAGAAGGGAGTCGAGGACCGGGGCGACGCCGTTCGATTTCGCCTGCTCGATGAAGTACCCTGCGACCTCGCGCGTCGCTTCGTTGTTGATGGCCCCTTCGAGGATGTCGCCAAAGGGTACGGCTCCGATCCCCGCCTGGATCAGCCCCTGCCAGCGTTCGTTACGGGCGTTGAGGGCTTCGATGGCTTCTTGGCTGGCATTTTCAGGCGCGGTGAAGAGCGATTCCATCAGGGGCGACCACCCGTCCGTAACATTGTTGATGGAGCGGCCGCCGATGCCCTGAACTGCATCTGCCAGATCAGCGCGATACGCGCTTTGTGCGGCGAGTAGGAGATTGTCGGTGGCGGGTGCGCGTCCGCCGATATAGAAGTCATCGGATGTGTCGTCGGGAGTCCCATTGTCACTGATCTCGGGGTTGTCGAAGCCGATGTCGGTGAAGAAGCCATTCTTGCCGAGCAGCCGCTGACTCATGACACGGTCGAAGGCGATGAAATGACGGCCACCGGCACCGGTGACGACACCGTTATGCTTGGCCACCTCGTCAAGACTTCCGGCGATCCCTTCAATGTGAGGCGCGAGGATCGTTCCGGCCCACGAACGCAGTTTGCTGTTCGCATGCCCGAAGACGTCTTGGCCGTGATCCTGGTCCTGATCGCCGAACCACCACGTGTCATGGTCGGCGTCGAGCCCGTCCTCGTAGCCGAAGAGGAAGTTCGCGCCGATCTGGGTGCGTCGCTCGTCATCTGCGCTCGCTTGGCGGTAGCGGCGCTCGGCTTCGAGGTAGTCGGGATCACTGGAGCCGCCGTAGTCGGCGGGGTCGGGGAAGGTGAGATCGGCCTTCGGATCAGGGCTGCTCGCATCGGAAATCATGTTCCCGAATGCCTCGCCGCCGTCTTGGAAACCGTAGAACTCGTTGCCCCGGCCCCGATGACCCGTGAGATACCGGGTCATATCCATCGAAGCATCACCGACCTCGAAGGGAGTGTCACGCGTGAGGAAACGACGCATCGCATCAAGGCGTTCGCCCTCGGCCGCCTGGAGCGCCTCAGAACCGGCCCCGCCCTCGAGGGAATCCGGCGTATCGGACAGCAGAGCGAGGGAATGAACAGGATCGAGGATCGAAGCGTCATACCCGGTCAGAAGGACCCCAGGCATCACCGCTCCGGCGTTGATGCGATTAGCGTATGCGCCCTCAGAATTCTCGTGATCCCAGGCGACCAGATCATCCGCCATCGAAGGACCGTTATCGGAGGTGTAGAACTGGGGCCCGAGGGCAAGATCGGGGTTCGTCTGCGCTGCAAGGCCTGCCAGCTGGGAGAAGATCGAGTAGCCGACATGTTCGCCATAGGGCGCGTCCTCGCACAGGTCGGCGTAGTCATAGACGGTACGACCAGAATCCTTGTACTCCTGGATCTGCTTGGCGACGAGCTGATCCATCGTGGTGCCCTGCGTGCCGCGGAGGCCATCACGAGCGGCAAGGAAAGCCTCGTTCTGCTGAGTGAGCACCCCCGTGGCATTGACCCCTCCTGTCGACAAGACCATCGCGGTGCCGACCTCACTCAGGACCGTAGAGACGAGCTCCGACTCGGGGCTGGCGGGTTCGAACCCCAGAGCGGAGGCGCGCACGGCGAAACCGTTGAGCTCATCCGCACTCAGCTCTTCCATGAGCGCATTCGCTATGAATGGGTTTTCGAGTAGGGCGCCGTACGTGTCCTGAATCGCCCGAAGATCATCAGCGGTGAGATCCTCATCGCGCAAGGCGGCGGCGATGCGCGGTGCGATTTCTTGGGCGTATTCCCATTCGGCTTGCCCGTCAACCAGGGGGATATCATTGAAGAGTGCGGCACCGATCTCGTTTCGGGTGCGCTTCGGCCCTTCTCCAATGAGGGAGCTCGCGGCCCCGATGAAGGCGTTCGCGGCAGTCTGCGCCTCACCGTCGAGAGTATCCATCGCGGTGCTGTACTCGCCGATGATCTCGTTGCGGGTGTCATCGCGCATACCCTTCAGGGAATCGACGCGCATATCAATCTCCGCCCGGGAGACGTCCTCTCCGGCAGCGATACGAGCGCGGACCTCATCATTGAGGGCGTTGACGGCATTGTCATAGTCAGCCTGCGCCTGGTCATAACGCGCTTGGAAATCGGGGACCGTGACGCTGCGAGCATGAGCGACAGCCTCAGACCACGCGAGGATCGCATTCCTCGGCCCGGCGAAAGCCTCCGCGAAGCTGCGAGCATGCTCACCGAGTCTTTGAACAGAATCGATGTAGGCGTCGGCTGCTTCGCCTGACCATCCGGGCACACCCGCAGCCGTGTCGGCGGCGACCTGCGTATGAGAGATCCTGGTGGCAACGGCCCACAAGTCCTCACGTAAGGTCTCACACGCGCCGCTCACATCGTCAGGGAGGGGCATCGCTTCGGCTCCGCTTGTCACTGGCCACCTCCCAAGCGCTTTGCGATCTGGGCAAAACCGGTCGTGGATTGATACTCCGAGACATCGAAAGCACCGATCACGGACTCCTGCCCGGCACCCAAGACTGCACAGGCATCATTGAACTCAAAAGCGACCACCCGCATATCCCGAACAAAGTCTGCGGCCGCCTGCCGCAATGCGCTCACACCACTGTTGCCACCGACAGGCAGACTCAGAGCCACAGAGGCTGTCGGAATCGTTGAAAGAAACGATCCGATTCTGCCGAACTCCTCGCAGTCCCTCCAGTCTTTTCGGGCATTCACACCCACAGCTTCGCGATCGAACTCAAGATCCATGATGACCTTCCAAACGGCCGCCGACTCGCGGGCAGTGTATCGGCCGCGATGAACGGGGGACAAACATATGGTGTCAGCACAGCGTCAATAGCCCCGATCATTGGTCTTCGATCACCGCTGACATGACAGCAAGAGGAGTATTCGTGCCGTTCGCGCGATCCGCTTTGCGACAATGAGCCCATGCACGCACTCCTCGCCGGACTGACGACCCTCGACGTCATCCACGCCCTCGACCACAAGCCCAACACGACCACGAAAACGACCTGCATCGACCACGCGATGGCGGCAGGCGGCCCCGCGACGAACGCCGCAGTCACCATCGCGGCCCTCGACGCCCTGCAGCCCGATCTAAACGCCGACGCGCCCTCGGCGGTCACCCTCCTCACGGCCCTGGGCGAGGGCGCGATCGCGAGAACCCTCGCCGAAGACCTCGCGAACTGCCGGGTCGATGTGCGAGACGCCGGCGATCCGGCATCCTCGGTGCGCGAACCCGCGATCTCCTCGATCATCGAGCACCCGGGCGGTCGCATGGTCGCCTCCACGAACGCGCGCATCCCGGTCGACGCTCCCCTCGGCGCGCGGCTCCTGGAGGACGCGCTCGGATCCGCGGGTTCGCCGGACGTCGTCCTCGTCGACGGGCACAACCCCGATCTGGCCTCCCTCGTCCTCCAGGTCGGCGTCGCCCCCGAACCCGGTCCCGACGACGATCCCTTCGCCCGCCTCGAGGCGCGCCCCTCTCACCAGCGCGTCCTCGACGGCGGCTCCTGGAAGGGATGGTTCCTGCCCCTCCTGCCCCTCATCGACATCGCCGTCGTGTCCGCCGACTTCCGCCCGCCGCTCCTGTCCACCGCAGAGGGCGGGGGCGTCGCCGACTTCCTGAGGGGATTCGGGATCACCCGGACGATCCGGACCCGCGGGCCTCAAGCCGTCGAATGGTGGTGGGACGGCCTCTCCGGGACCACCGGAGTCGACGAGGTCGAAGCGGTGTCGACCCTCGGCGCGGGTGATGTCTTCCACGGGGCCTTCGCCTGGGCCCTCGCCGTGCTTCACCGGGCCGGTCGGCCGCTGCCCGAAACACCGGAGGGATTGATCCGTTTCGCCTCGGCGATCGCGGGCGCCTCGACGACGCGCTTCGGAACGCGTTCGTGGCGCGAGGACCCGAAGGTCGGGGCCGAAGTCGAGGCATTCTTCGACGACTGAGGGAGGAAGCGCTTCGCCCGAGCGGGCTTCACCGCGAACGCACGACCGGCACCCAGCGCTTCGCCCACTCGACGGAGGGGGCGTCGAGTGCCTCGACGTTCTCCCCGAGACCGAAGCGGGCGTCGGCGACCTCGACCCGTGATCCGTCCGGGAGCAAGTGGAAGACCTCCTGCGTCGCTCCGAGAAGGCCGAGATCGGCGTCGGTGGAGTCGTGAATGACGAGCGTCGGCTGATCCAATCCGTCCAGCAGGGCGACCGGGTCGCACAAGGACAGGTCGGCCAGGGTCTGCTTGGAGATCGTGAAACTGCGGCGCCTCGACGGGGAGTCATCGGGGATCGAGGTCGCTCCGATCTCCTCGAGGTCCCCGAGCTGCTCATCGGAGAAGATCTGCGTCCAATCGATCGACATCGGGGCGATCGAGGGCGAGGACAGCACGTAGGCCAGTACGGCCGTCGGACGCGCGGCGAGGGCGACCGTCGCCCCGAAGGAGTGGCCGTGCACCAGCTGGCGCGCGAAGCCCTGATCGGCGAGCCACCCCGAAGCGGCCCGGAGGTCTTCGACTTCGGCGTCCAAGGTGATGATGTCGTCCCCCGATTCGCCGTGGCCCGAGTAGTCGAACTCGAGGGTCGCGTAGCCCGCCGCGCGGTAGCGGCGCGCGAGACGGTCGAAGTGCTCCGCCGAATGCCGGTCGGCGAGGAAGGAGTGCGAGAAGAGCACCGCCGCGTCCCCGGAATCGACGGGGTTGACGAACGTCCCCGCCAGCTCAACGCCGCGGGGTGTGGGAATCTTCGTCTCGACCACGCCTCCACCGTAGCGGCCCGCGGAAACGAGGGCGAGCCCTTTCCCGACAAGCGCTCATCTGTAACGTGAGCCGTCGCACCGGGCGGAGCTTCCGAGCGGGCTTCAGGGCGGGAGGTGAGGGCGGTTAGGCTTGAGCCGACCCTGGAGCGCCTCGCCCCGGGGTGAGCACCTGAGTGAAGGAGACCCGATGGGGACGAAGTTCGGACTGATCCTCGGCCTCGGAGCCGGCTACGTGCTCGGCACGCGTGCCGGGCGCGAACAGTACGAGAAGATCCGTCGGGCCGCGGCCAGGGCCCGTCGCTTCCCCCCGGTGGCCAAGCCCCTCGATCGCGCCGGTGAGAAGGTCTCCGACATCGTGCGCGCGCAGGGCGAACGCGTCACCGACAAGGTCGCCGACGCCGTGAAGGAGCGCCTCTTCGGAGCCCCGCCCTCGACCCCGCCCTCCCGAGTCGTTGACGTCGACGCCGAGGGGGGCCAGGCCCCCGCCCCTTCGACTCGCGCTCGATGAGCGCCCCCATGGCACCCGCTCCCGCCCTCGGCCCCGAAGCCGTCGGCGGCGCCCAGGCGCCGACGAAGGCCCAGATCCGTCGCTGGCGCCGCCACCTCGCCGAGGAGCGGATGGAGGCGCGCACCTACCGCTCCCTCGCGGAGCGCCGCACCGGCTGGGAGAGGGAGGTCCTCCTCCAGCTCGCCGAGGCCGAGCGCCGCCACGAGGAGTACTGGCTCGCCCTGCTCGGCGAGCGCGCCCTGCCCGCTCCGAAGCCGCGCCTGCGCGTGCGGATCTCCGCCTGGCTCGCCCAGATGTTCGGGACGATCTTCATCCTCGCGATGGCCCAGCGGGCCGAGCAGCGCACGACCTACGACATCGACGAGGACGCCCCCGCTCAGATGGCGGCCGACGAGCACATTCACGGGGAGGTCATACGCGGCCTCACCGCGCGCTCCCGCGAGGCCCTCGCGGGCACCTTCCGCGCCGCCGTCTTCGGGGCGAACGACGGCCTCGTCTCCAACCTCGCCCTGGTCCTGGGCGTCGCGGCGACCGGGATGGCCCCCGGCCTCGTCCTCGCGACCGGCGTCGCCGGCCTCCTCGCGGGCGCCCTGTCCATGGCGGCGGGTGAATGGGTGAGCGTGCGCAGTCAGCGCGAGCTCCTCGACGCGTCGATCCCGGATCCGGACGCCCATCAGGCGGTGCCCGCCCTGGACGTCAACGCCAACGAGCTCGCCCTCGTCTTCAGGGCTCGCGGCGAGAGCCCCGAAGACGCGGACGCGCACGCCGCGACGATCTTCGCCCAGCTCGCCCGTCCCGCCATCACCGAATCCGGGGCGATCGCCGTGCACGCGGCCCTCGGCGGAGGCGACGCGGCCAACGGCGCCACCGAACAGGTGGGCACGCCCTGGAGGGCGGCCTCCTCCTCCTTCTGCTTCTTCGCGATCGGCGCCTTCTTCCCGCTCGTCCCCTACATCTTCGGCATGTCGGGTCTGGGGGCGATCGCGCTCGCGGCCCTCATCGTCGGGCTCGCGCTGCTGGGGACGGGCGGAGTCGTCGGCATCCTCTCCGGCCAGTCCCCTGCCCCGCGCGCCCTGCGCCAGCTCCTCATCGGCTACGGCGCCGCCGGCGTCACCTACGTCCTCGGTCTCCTCTTCGGGACGACGGCCGCCTGACTTTTTCGCCGTCGAGGAGAAAGAGGTTTCTGTGCGCGTGGAGCATGTTGTGCGCCTCTGACTTGTACGGGGCATATGGATGACAGTCCACAGTCCTCACGAACCGTTACGTGCTTTTCAGTAGGGCTTCTATTATGAGGTCATGTCTGAACAGAAGAGCTACCCAGAAGAGGCGTATTGCCCTTACGACGGCAAGCTGTGGTGGGATCGAGAGAAGAGCGACGGGCCAGTGGGCGCGTGTGGAAGTACTCCTCGATTGGCTTCTTGGCTCAGGTGGAATGTGCAAATTGGCGAACGGTTCAGTACTCGAGAACTTCGCCTTGTGTTGGGTATAGATGACGAACACTTCCAACGCCGTCAACGTGAGCTTCGAGAGATGGGATGGAGATATCTGTCTGCAAAGGAAGACCCGAGCCTAGGGGAGGAGTGTGAGCTTCTTGATTACGGCTGGTGGCCCGGTGAAGGGCCTCGGCCAAAGAAGGCGACAATTTCGTCTAAATTGAGGCGTCAAGTTTTCGAGCGAGATGGTGGGCGCTGCGTAATTTGCGGGCTTGCGGCCGGTGAGAAGTATGAAGATGGGAGTGTCGTAGTACTTACTGCAGGGCACGTCATTGCCAACTCTCATGGTGGAAGTGCCAGTCTCGATAATTTGCAGACGGAATGTCGTCGATGCAATGAGTCTGCTCGTGCCGATACGGGGAGTGCGCTCGATCCTCAGGCGGTTCTTGAGTCTGTCAAGTCGCTCAGATTCCCTGAACGCATGGAACTTCTTGAATGGCTCCGGCGAGGATCTCGGACTCGAACGCAACTTGATCGGGTGTATGACACTGTTCGTCTCGGTGGTCCTGCTGTTCGAGAAGCAGTCCTTAGCTACCTAACCGATGCCTCTGAAAGGCATCATCATCGATCGCGTCCTGGGAAGCCTTGAGAATCTGCTGTCTGAAAGGCTGAAATAATCGCTGAACCGATTGCTTTGGCAACGGGTGGAGGAAATGCGTTACCAATCTGACGGCAGGCGTTTGTCTTCTTTCCAGTGATGTGCCAGAAATCGGGGAATCCCTGTATGCGTGCCATCATTTTTGGGGTTAAGCGAGGTTTTCCTTCAAATTCGGGATCGGGAGCTGTGTCAGCAATGGAGGTGCCAGTTACTCCCAACTCACCCCACGCTTGGCGTGCCCGTGAAGGACCAAGGTCAGGTCCTCCGTGCTTCTTGGAACCTCCAACGAGTGTCGGTGCTATCCGATTGGCTTGTTCGGCCCATTGAATCGCACCTTTCCACCCACGTTCGCTCATGAGATCAACGAGGATCTCTCCGACGGTGGGAGTATCCACTGGAAGTGGCTGAGGCCAGATGAAAAACTGCTTATCGAATTTGTTGAGGGCGACCAGGATTGCTCGAGGGCGCAGCTGAGGTACCCCGAAGTCAGAGGCGTGAATGAGTTTCCATTCGCCATGGTACCCCATTGAACTGAGACGGTGGAGAATCTCTTCTCGATAGGAGCTGAACTTGGGGTCAAGGAGTCCACGCACGTTCTCGATCATCACTCCGCGAGGGTGCAAGTCGCCAACGAGATCTATTGCTCGGTCGAAAAGATTTCGCTCATCTTCTTTGCCAAGCTGTCGTCCGGCAACGGAGAAGGGCGGGCAGGGGACGCCTCCGGCAAGGAGGTCGATGTTCTTAAGGTCATCCTCGGGAACCCATTCATTGAGATCGGTGTGAACGACGTTCCAGTCGGGGCGATTGTGTCGCAAAGTGTTACACGCCCAGTCCTCCAATTCGACTAGGGCTAAGTGAGCGAACCCTGCTTGCTCTAGCCCGAGCGCCTGACCTCCCGCGCCTGCACACAGCTCAAGCGTGGTGTAGGGCGTTGAAGCAGTTGCGCCCGTGGTCGACATGAAGCCTCTACTTTCCGATTGTGAGGAGTTGATTCTCAACGGTTTTGCCGGGTCCATCGTCTCAGACTCCACACGCACTTGCGACAACGAATGTGCTCAGGAGCCTGATCGACGCTCTCCTGTGATCAACTATGCAATGGGGGTGCCTTGGTCGACTTTCCTGCATGGCGTGACCCGAGATGCGCAACATCCTCGAAATACCTGACAATGACCAACGTGCTCGATGCCCTCAACCACGCGCTGCCCGATTTCTTCCGCGCGATCGACCTCCTCGGGGTTCTCCTCAACGGGATCCTCGGGGGCAGGCTCGCGCGCTCCAAGGGCTTCGACGCCGTCGGATTCGCGGTCCTCGCGATCATGTCCGCCCTGGCGGGGGGCATGCTGAGGGACGTCCTGCTCCAATCGGGCCCCCCTGTCGCGCTCACGGATCCGTATTACCTCGGCACCGCCCTGACCGGCGCGGTCATCGCGATGCTGTGGAAGTTCGATTCTCGTCCCGCCCGGATCGCGATGGTCGTCGCCGACGGCACGGTCCTCGGATGCTGGGCGGCGACGGGGGCCCTGAAGACCCTCAACGCGGGCTTCGGGGTCCTGCCCGCGCTCATGCTCGGGATCATCACGGCCGTCGGCGGAGGGGCGATCCGCGACATCTCCGCGGGCAACATCCCCCAGGTGTTCGGGGGGAACAATCTGTATGCGACGCCGGCGGCGGTGTCCGCGGCGATCATGGTCGCCTTCCACGGCTTCGCCCTGTCCACGATCGGGATGCTCGTCGCGACGATCGTCGGTTCGGCATTCACGGTCGTGTCCCACTGGAGGCGCTGGCAGCTCCCCTCGACCGGGGATTGGACCCTGACGGTCACCTCGAGTCAGCTGCGCCGTTTCATGCGCGGTTCGGCGATCCGCGTCGTCCGCTCCGATGATCGCGACGGCCGGGGAATCGCGGAGGCCGAGTAGGGATGTGCGGCCGGTTCTCGATCTTCGTCGAGGACGATGAACTCGTCTCCTTCTTCGGCATCGACTTCTTCGACGCCGACCTCCTCGAGGGCGAGGGCGCGGGCCCCCGCTACAACCTGGCCCCCGGTCAATCCGCGCGCGTCGTCTACGAGCGCCTCCTCGCAGATCCTCCCGCCGCCTCCCCGTCGAAGTCATCACCTTCGTCCGTCGAGGGGATCCGGCCCGCAGCCCCGCCCTCGTCCCCCGATCCCGCGGAGCGCGAGGGCGCTGCGATCCGCAAACTCCGCCCCCTGCGCTGGGGACTCGTGCCGAGCTGGGCGAAGGATCCGAGCCGTCCGATGATCAACGCTCGCGCCGAAACCGTCACCGAGAAGCCGAGCTTCAGGGCCGCCGCCCTGCGCAGGCGCTGCCTCGTGCCCGCGAACGGATACTTCGAGTGGCAGGCGGGGGCCGCGGGGAAGAAGCAGCCCTGGTTCCTCTCCGCGGGCGAGGACGATCCCCTCATGGCCTTCGCGGGCGTCTACGAGGCCTGGCGCGATCCGGCACCGCCCGCCGATCCGGATCGCGGCGACGACGCCTGGCTCCTCACCTTCGCGATCCTCACGCGGCCCGCGCCCGACGCCCTCGGCGCGATCCACGACCGCAGCCCCCTCGTCGTGCCGCGCGACATGTTCGCCGATTGGCTCGACCCGGCGCTTTCGGACCGCGCGGAGGTGCGCGGGCTCATCGAGGCGATCCCCGTCCCGGACCTCGCGCCCAGGAGGGTGTCGCCCAGAGTCGGTAATGTGCGCAATGATGATCCGGCGCTCATCGAGGGAGTCCGCCCATGACACGGCCCTCCGCACGATGCGCACGGAGAACGGGCCCCGCGCCCGTGAAGACGAACAACGGGGCGACCAGCCCGAAGCAACAGGGCGACCAGCCCGAACGACGACGGGCGACCCGCCCGGGAGTAGGCGCACAGTGACCACGAGTCCCCACGCGTCCGGATCCGCTTCGGCGGCTTCCGGCGCCCATTCCTCATCCGCTCGCCCGACAGACGCCCCGTCCGCTCCTCACGCGCCCGCAGATCGGGTCGCCGGAGGCGGGCCGAGGAGGTTCCGCACCAGGCACCTGTCGATGATGGCGCTCGGCAGCGCGATCGGGGCGGGCTTCTTCCTCGGCACGGGCGTCGCCATCGCCGAGGCGGGCCCCGCGGTCCTCGTGTCCTACGCGCTCGCGGCCCTCATCGCAGTGTCGGTGATGTACGCCCTCTCAGAGCTCGCCTCCGCGCTGCCGTCGACGGGCTCCTTCTCCACCTACGCCGAGGTGGGGATCGGCCGCTGGGCGGGCTTCACCTCGGGGTGGCTCTACTGGGCGATGCTCATCATGGTCCTCGGCATGGAGATCACGGGCGCCGCAGGCATCTTCGTGTCGTGGTTCCCCTCCGTCCCGCAGTGGGCAGTCGCCCTCGTTATCGTCGTCGTGCTCGGCGGGGTGAATCTCCTGGCAGCGCGCGATTTCGGAGAGGTGGAGGCCTGGCTCGCGGGCCTCAAGGTCGCGGCGATCGTCGTGTTCCTCCTCATCGGGATCGGCCTGCTCGTCGGCCTGATACCGGGCCGTGGCGCGGCTCCGGCCGAGATGATCCTGGGGCACGGCGGCTTCGCCCCGAAGGGCTTCGCGGGGATCGCCGTCGGCCTGCTCGCGATCATCACCTCCTTCGGCGGGATTGAGATCGTCACGATCGCGGCCGCCGAGGCCGAGGACGCGAAGTCGGCGATGGCTTCTGCGATCCGTTCCGTGATCGGGCGGATCCTCGTCTTCTACGTCGGTTCGGTGGTCCTCCTCATCTGCCTGCTCCCCTGGGACTCGGAGGCGATGCGGACGAGCCCCTTCGCCGCGGTCCTGGAGATGGCGGGGATCCCGGCGGTCGCGCGCATCATGGAGGTCGTCGTCTTCATCGCGCTCATCTCCGCCTTCTCCGCGAACGTCTACGGTTCGAGTCGTATGGCCTACTCCCTGTCGGCGCGGGGCATGGGCGTGCGCTGGCTCCTCGGCGCCGACGCGGGCCGCTTGGGCGCGGTCGTCGAGGCGGGCGCTTCGGTCCCGACCCCCGCTTCGCCTTCGGGCGAGGCCGATGACCTGCGAGGGCTCGTGGCCTCCCAGGGCGCGGGCGGCGACATCGCCCGGGGGCGGACCCCGCGGCGCGCGGTGTGGGTGTCGATCTTCTTCTCCCTGGTGTCCGTGGCTCTCAACTGGCTGCTGCCGTCCCAGCTCCTCGGGATCCTCATCAACGCGGTCGGCATGGTGCTCCTCATCATCTGGGTGTTCATCCTCGTCGCCCAGGTGCGCCTCCATCCGGTCCTGGAGGCCGAGGGCGCGATCGCGCTGCGCGCGCCGGGCTGGCCGTGGCTGCCGCGCCTGGTGCTCGCGGCCCTGGTCGGTGTCGGCGGGATCATGGCCTGGAATCCGGTGGCGAGGGCCCAGCTCGTCTCGATGACGGTGCTCACCCTGATCATCATCGCCGTCTTCTTCGCCAAGGAGGCACTGAGGAGGCGGAGGGGCTGATCCTCCGCCCCCTGTTCAGGCGGAGCGCGGCCCGCTGCGCGCCGAGGGCGTGAGCGGAGGGGTGCGGCTTCTGCGCGCCCGATCGGGCGCGGAGCGCTCGTCTTGCGCGGGTGATCCACAGGCGGACGAGGGCGGGGCCGCAGATGCCGGTGGCGAGGGTGAGAATCGGGTCTGGAAGGATGGGCCCGCAGCGGCGGGCGCTGCGGCGCGCGCGGGCTGAAGCGACGCGCAGGCCGAGGCGGGACGCGCGGACGGGAAGGGGACGAGGGTGACGCGACGCAAACGGAAGAAGGGGCCGACGATCGGCGATGCCCTGGTCGTGCTCCTCGCCGCCGCGCTGCTCGCCTGGTTCCTCATCCCCGGTGTGCCCGAGGCGGCGTCGAAGCTGTGGAAGGACCTGAGCGCGGGCCGGCTGCCGGGCTCGTCCGCGCCCCTCGAGGATGTCGCGGCCACTCCGAGCGGCCAGCTGCTCATGGGCCTCGGCCTGCGCGAGGGGGCCGGTGAGGAGATCCCCGAATACGACAGGGGGGCCTTCGGGCAGGCGTGGGCGGACGAGGACCGCAACGGCTGCGACACCCGCAATGACATCCTCGCCCGCGATCTCGCCCGGCCGGTCTTCAAGCCGGGCACGCACGATTGCGTGGTCCTGTCCGGGACCCTCGCCGAGCCCTACACGGGGTCCGTCATCGAGTTCCAACGCGGTCAGGACACCTCCGCGCTCGTCCAGATCGATCACGTCGTGGCGCTCGGGGACGCGTGGCGTTCGGGCGCCTGGGCGTGGGATGCGCCGACGCGCCAGCGCTTCGCGAACGACCCGGCGAACCTGCTCGCGGTCGACGGGCAGGCGAACCAGGACAAGGGCGCCTCATCGGCGGATGAGTGGCTGCCGTCGAACGCGGACTTCCGCTGCGCCTACGTGACCCGGCAGATCGAGGTGAAATCGACCTGGGGCCTGTCGGTGACAGCGCAGGAGCGCGACGCGATGGCGAGAATCCTCGCGTCCTGCCCGGCGGATCGTGACTAGCGGAGGCCGGACTCGCTACTGCGCCGCGCGGGGGCGGAGCGATCCAAGGGCGCCCCTACAACCACCCGTTCTCCATCACAACCACCCGTTCTCCGTCGCGATGCGCACGGCCTCGGCGCGGGTCCTCGCGGAGGTCTTGAGCATCGCCGAGGACACGTGGTTGCGGACGGTCCCCTGCGAGAGGCCGAGCTCGGAGGCGATATCGGCGATCGTCCCGCCGCCCGCGACGGCGCGAAGAACCTCGACCTCCCGATCGGTGAGCGGGCAGGCGCCCCTTTCCAGGGTTTCGAGGGCGAGAGTCGGGTCGAGGACTTTCAATCCCGAGGCCACGCGCCGGACGGCATCGGCGAGCTGCGCCGAGGGGGCGTCCTTGACGACGAAACCCGTGGCTCCCGCGTCGAGCGAACGCTGAACGTATCCCGGCCGACCGAATGTCGTGAGCATGAGGACGCGGACCTTGGGGAACTTCGAGCGGATCGCCGCGCAGGCGGTGATCCCGTCCATCACGGGCATCTCCACGTCGAGGAGCACCACGTCGACGGGCGCTGCGGCCCCGCCGGGCGCGGACGCCACCAGCGAGGTCAGCAGGCTCAGAGCCTCGGCACCGTTGCCGGCCTGGCCGCACGCTTCGATGTCGGGCTCAAGCGACAGCAGGGTCGCCAGGGCTCCGCGCACCATCGTCTGATCATCGACGACCACGATCCGGATCGGGCCCGCACCCGCGCCACTGCCCGTACCCGCAGCGTTCATCACGCGCCTCCCACCTGGTGAAGCCGAAGATCAAGCGTCCACGCATCGCCCTGGCCGCCCCAGGTCAGCGTTCCGCGCGACCCGACCCGCTCGCGCAGCCCGTCCAGGCCCGTGCCTCCTCGGCCGACGCCGCCCCCGGCATCTCCGGCCGACTCGACGGACCCGAGCGCGCTCCTCATGGCGTGCATCCCGCGCCGCTTCACGCCGTCATTGACCACGGACGCCCCATCCGCGCGCACGGTCACCGTCACGACGGTCGGTGCCGCATGCTTGTAGGCGTTCGTGCACCCCTCGCGAATGACGTGGGCGACGAGCGTCGAGGGCGCGCCCGGAGCCGGCTCGCCCTCGCGGATCACCACCAAGCGCACCTCAGCCGTCTCGAGGACCTCGCGCGCCGCCTCGATCTCCGTGTCCGGAAGCAGCGTCCGATTCGCGGCCACCACGTCGCGCACATCGCTCAGGGCCGCACGCGACATCTCCGTCAGGTCGTCGAGCTGGGCGCGCGCCTCGTCAACGCGCCCCGCGTCGAGCAGACGCCCGGCAAGATCCGCCTTGACGGTGATGCCGGTGAGCGTCTGGCCGAGGATGTCGTGCAGATCCGCACCGATGCGCGCGCGTTCACGCTCGCGAGACAGGGCGATCTCCTGCTTCGTCTCGACGTCCTTGAGCCGCTCGTGGTCCATCGCCAGGCGCGACAGGATCGTGACGTTCGCCGTCATGAGGATGACGACGAGAGGGAAGTAGCCCTCCGAGGGCCGGACGAGGATCTCAATCGCCGCGAGAGCCAGGCCCAGCGCCAGTGACGGGAACATCCAGCGCGGCGGGCTGAGCAGCGCCATGGGGGATACGAGGTAGCAGATCAGGAACACTGCGCCGGAGCCGCCGAATGGCGCAGTCGTCACGAGTATGACGACCTGGAGGGCGGCGATGAGCCCGACCATGACGAGGTAGCGCTTCCAATGAGAGGCATCGCGCGGCGCGGAGTCGAGGACGAGCCAGGCCGCGATGTACACGATGCCGAGGGCGAGCGTTTCTGAGAGCAGCAGGAGCGGACCCGGCTTGTCCAGGCCCGCCTGAACAGCGCCGATGATCGGGTAGGCGAGGAAGACGATGAAGGGGGCGGACCAGAACAGTGCGATGACGCGCGGAGGAATGGTGCGCCTGGCGCGCTTGCCCGGGCCGGCACCGATGTTGCGCCCGGGAGCCGGGGAGGAAACGGCCTCAGGGGCGGCTGCGGCACTCGCAGGGGTGAGCTGGTCTTTCACTTCGGAGTCCTTCGTTTGTTCCGCTGTTGAGAGTACCCGAGGGCGGGGGCGCCCCCGGCGCATCGCCCGCTGAACCCGTCCCCGCCCTCTTCCTCGCCCTCGTCATCCGAAGATCGTCAGCGGCCGGTGTCGCGACGCTGGGCCCGCACCGCGATGATCGCGAAGAACGCGGTCCACGCTGCGTAGTTCGCGAGCCATGCCCACTCGAAGCCGTCCCAGCCGTACAACGGTGTCTGGACGATCCGCGACAGGCCGTAGAAGGGCGACCAGGGCGCGATCTTCGCCCAGAAGGAGCCCATCTGCTCGAGCGGGATGAACATGCCGGCGACGAAGGAGCCGAGCACGGTGATCGCGCTGGTCAGAGCGAAAGCGCCGTCGGAGCGCACCGAGAAGGCGGCGGCCAGGCCGAGCACGATCGGCAGGGCCGACACGGCGATCATGAGGATGAACGACCCGATCCATGCCGCGGCCTCCATGCGCGCTCCGGTGAAGCAGCCGACTGCGTAGACGATGCCCGTGACGACGATGGATATGAGCATGGAGGCGATCATGCGGGCCGTGATGAGCGCGAGCGACGACATCGGCGTGAGCGCCTGGAGGCGCGAAATGCCCGAGGTGCGCTCCAGAGCCACGTTCGTGCCCATTGACGAAGCGGTCATGATCGTCCCGTACACCGTCATGTTGACGAGGACCGTCGCGGCGACGTTGGAGTGGATGATCCACTCGTCGGAGTAGTCCTGGCCGGCGCCGAACATGAGGTACATGAAGATCGGCAGGCCGATTGCGAAGCTGAGCGAGTACGGATTGGTCAGCAGCTTGTAGAACGAGTACCACAGGTGGATGCCGAAGCCCCTCCAGCCTGAGCCCGGGGTGCGCCGGGCGATGTCGAGGTCGGCGTCGGCGCCGACGATGGGCGCGGCAGGGGAGATGCTTGCGGAGGTCATGATCGTGTCCTTCTTAGTGCTCGGTCGGTGGGTTCCGGCGGCCGAGGGCGGGGCGTGCGGGCCGCTGGGGCTCAGGCGGTGAGGGAGGTGAAAGCGTCCTCGAGGGATGACGAGGTGATCTCGAGGTCGTGGGCGCCGGGCAGGGCGAGGACGGCCCGGGCGACCTCGTCGGTGTCGGATGCGGTGACGGTCAGCTCTCCGGCATCGGCCTCGCCCTCGTACAGCGTCCAGGAGACGGCCAGGCCGGAGGCGCCGGGCAGGGCGGCGAGGGCGCGTCGGGCCTCGTCGCGGGAATCGGCGGGCAGCAGGACGCGGAGGGTCTTCGTCGTGCCCGTGCGGCGCAGCTCGGCGGTGGGCGCGTCGGCGACGATGGCGCCGTCCTTGATGATGACGGTGCGTTCGGCGAAGTCCTCGGCCTCGGCGAGGTAGTGCGTGGCGAAGACGATTGTGCGGCCGCGTTCGGTCTGGTCGCGCATGAGCGCCCAGAATTCGCGGCGGGCGCCGGCGTCCATGCCGGCGGTGGGCTCGTCGAGGATGAGCAGGTGCGGGTCCGGAAGGAGCGCGAGGGCGAGGCGGACGCGCTGCTGCTCGCCGCCGGAGAGCTTGCGGATGGGGCGCTTGGCGAGTTCCGTGAGGCGGGTCTCCGCCATGACCCGGTCAAGGGGCAGGGTCGACTGGTGGCTGGCCGCGAACATGCGCAGGGTTTGGGCGACCGTGAAGTCGCTCGGAAGCGCGCCGCTCTGGTGGACGACGCCGACGAGGGAACGGCGGATCGCGTCGCGGGCGCTCATGCCGAAGAGCTCGCAGGAGCCGGAGGTCGGGGCCTGCAGGCCGAGGATCATGTCGATGAGCGTGGTCTTGCCGGCGCCATTCCTGCCGAGCAGGGCCATGATCTGTCCGCGAGGGACGTCGAGAGTGATGTGGTCGACCGCGGTGAGAGTGGCGAAGGTCTTGACGATGTCGCGGACGCTGATCGCGGGCGCGGCGGCGTGGGCGGATGGCGTTGTGTTCATGACTCCATCGTCGGGCCGGGGGCGTGTTCGCGGCAGTGCCGGGTGTCGGGGCGCCCCGCATGACATCTGTCATGCCCCATCCCGCCGAACCCGTCCTGTTCTGCGCTGAGAGCCGCCCTGTTTCCCCGTGGAACCCGTATGGGTTCACGCCGGGGTGGCGGGGGGAAGCGAAAACGACGGAGGTGCGCGACATGCCGCGCACCTCCGCCGTTCACGGTTCGACGGGTGAGGACCCGTCGATCAGCGAGGTCGGAGGGGCTAGAGGTTGAGCTGGATCTTGCGCCCCGGGACCGCCTCGATGAGCTCTCGCGTGTAGTCCTGCACGGGGTTCGCGAAGAGCTCGTCCGTCGTGTTCTGCTCGACGAGCTTGCCCTTCTCCATGACGACGACGTCGTCGGCGATCTGGCGGACCACCGCGAGGTCGTGCGTGATGAAGAGGTAGGACAGGCCGAGTTGGGCCTGCAGGTCGTTGAGCAGGTAGAGGATCTGGTTCTGCACGAGCACGTCGAGGGCCGAGACGGCCTCGTCGAGGACGATGACCTCCGGGTTGAGCGCGAGGGCGCGGGCGACGGCGACGCGCTGGCGCTGACCGCCGGAGAGCTCGTTCGGGTAGCGGCGCATCGCCGAACGCGGCAGGGCGACCATGTCGAGGAGCTCGGAGACCCGCTTGACCCGCAGGGACTTCGGGTTGAACTCCTTCTTCTCCGCGGCGCTCAGGGAACGTCCGGCCCGGCTGGCCTCGACGAGGGCGGCGATCCACTCCTCGGGCTCGCGGCCGGTCGCCTTGGCGCGCTCGTATTCCTGCTCGGCGTAGGCGGGCGTGCCGTAGCCGTGGACGCGCAGGGGCTCTTCGATGACGCGGAAGATCGAGAACATCGGGTCGAGCGAGCCGTAGGGGTTCTGGAAGACCGCCTGGAGGCGGCGGCGCAGTGCGAAGAGCTCCTTGTCGCTCATGAGCGAAGTGTCCTGGCCGTCGAAGAAGACCTTGCCCGAGGTGGGGGACAGGAGGTGGAGCACCATGTTGGCCGCGGTCGACTTGCCCGAACCGGACTCGCCGACGACCGCGAGGGTCGTGCCGCGGCGCAGCGCGAAGGAGACGTCGTCCACGGCAAGGAGCTTCTTCGCCTCGCCCTTGGAGCCGCGGATGTCGAATTCGCGGGTGAGGTGCTCGACGCGGACGATCTCCTCGGTCGAGGTCGATCCCTTGCCCGCTCCCGTCAGCTCCTCCTCGGTCACCTGGATGCCGCGGGCGTGGGCGGACTCGATGCGCGCGGAGGCCAGCGAGGGCGCCGCCGAGACGAGGCGCTTGGTGTAGGGGTGGCGCGGGTGCTGGAGGATCTCCAGGGCGGGACCGGACTCGACGATGCGGCCGCGGTGCATGACGACGAGCTGTTCGGCGCGCTCAGCGGCGAGGCCGAGGTCGTGCGTGATGAACAGGACCGCGGTGCCGAGTTCGCGCGTGAGGGTGCCGAGGTGGTCGAGGATCCGGCGCTGGACGGTGACGTCGAGGGCGGAGGTCGGTTCGTCGGCGATGAGGAGCTTCGGGCGGGCCGCCATGCCGATGGCGATGAGGGCGCGCTGGCGCATGCCGCCGGAGAACTCGTGCGGGAACTGCTTCGCCCGGCGCTCGGCGTCGGGCAGGCCCGCCTCTTCGAGGAGGGCGGCGACGCGCTGGCCGACCTCGGAGTTGGGGACGACGTTGTTGGCCTTGAGGGCCTCCTTGACCTGGGTGCCGATGCGCAGAACCGGGTTGAGGTTCGTCATCGGGTCCTGGGGGACCAGGCCGATCCCGGAGCCGCGCAGGCGGACCCATTCCTTGGTCGACAGGCGGGTGATGTCTTCGCCGTCGAACTCGATGGAGCCGCCGGTGACCTTGCCGGTGCCGGGCAGCAGGCCGATGACCGCGGCGGCGGTCGTCGACTTGCCGGAGCCGGACTCGCCGACGATGGCGACGGTCTGGCCCGGGTAGATCGTGAGGTTCGCTCCGCGCACGGCGGGGACCACGCCGGTCGAGGTCGTGAAGGTGACTTCGAGGTCGGTGATCTTCAGGAGCGGGTTCAGATCCTCGGGGTGGAGGGCCTCGGAGCCGGCGGCGGTCTCGGCGCTGTCGAGGACTGCGACGGTGATCGCCTCCTCGCGGGCTTCCTCGGTCATGGGAGTCGTGTTCTGCTCAGTCTGCTCAGTCACTTGCGTGCCTTCGGGTCGAGGGCGTCGCGGACCGCATCGCCCATCATGATGAAGCTGAGGACGGTGAGGGCGAGGGCGAGCGCCGGGTAGAAGAGGACCATCGGGTTGGTGCGCAGGGAGGCCTGCGCGGCGGAGATGTCCGCGCCCCAGGAGACGACGGTCGGGGGAAGGCCGATGCCCATGAAGGACAGGGAGGCTTCGGAGACGATGAAGGTGCCGAGGGCGACGGTCGCGTAGACGATGATCGGGGCCATCGAGTTCGGGAGGATGTGCGACAGGAGGATCCGCGCCTTGGAGGCGCCGGTGGCCCTCGCGGCCGTCACGAATTCCTCGTTCTTCGCGGTCATGACCGCGCCTCGGGTGATGCGGGCGATCTGGGTCCAGCCGAAGATCGACAGGACGGTGATGACCATCCACACGTTGCGGTTGTCCTTGAACATCTGCATGAAGACGATCGCGGCGAGGAGCAGCGGGATCGCGAAGAAGATGTCGGTGATGCGCGAGAGGAGAGCGTCGAACCAGCCGCCGAAGTATCCGGCGATCATGCCGATGAGTCCGCCGATGAGGACGACGAAGATCGTGGTGAAGACGCCGACGGCGACTGAGGCGCGCGCGCCGTAGATGACGCGGGCGTAGATGTCGCAGCCCTGGCGGTTGAAGCCGAAGGGGTGGCCGTCGGCGGGGGCGCCGAGCGAGTTGGACAGTTCGCAGTAGCGCGGGTCCTGGCTCGTGAAGAGGCCGGGGATGAGGGCGATCGCGAGGGCGATGAGGATGATCGTTGCGGCGATCCAGAAGATCGGGCGCCTGCGGAGGCGCTTCCAGGCCTCGCCCCACAGGGATGAGGGGGCGGAGTCGTCGGCGACGGCGTCGACCGCGCCCAGGCCGGTCTCGTCGATGTCGGAGACGTAGTGGCGCTGGCCGGCGCGGGTGCGCTCGATGTTGGCGGAGGGGATGCAATCACTCATAGCGGATCCTCGGGTCGAGCACGGCGTACAGGAGGTCGACGATGAGGTTCGCGACGATGTAGACGAGCACGAGAACGGTGGTGACGGAGACGACGGTTGCGGGCTCGCCCTTGATGATGGCCTGCCAGAGGGTGCCGCCGACGCCGGAGATGTTGAAGATGCCCTCGGTGATGATGGCGCCGCCCATGAGTGCGCCGAGGTCGCCGCCGAGGAAGGTGGCGACGGGGATGAGGGAGTTGCGCAGGATGTGGCGGGTCATGACCGTGCCGTTGGCGAGGCCCTTCGCGCGGGCCGTACGCACGTAGTCGGCGGAGACGTTCTCGGAGACCGACTGGCGGGTGAGGCGGATGACGTAGGCGAGGGAGACGCCGCCGAGGACGATGGCGGGCATCGTGAGGGATTGGAGGGTCACGTTCGCGCCGACGGTCGTGGGGAAGACCCCGAGTTTGACGCCGAGGATGAACTGGAGGACGAAGCCGAGGACGAAGGTCGGCACCGAGATGAGGAGGAGGGAGAGGACGAGGATCGTCGAGTCGAAGATCCCGCCGCGCTTGACTCCGGCGATGACGCCGAGGGCGATGCCGAGGATGCCCTCGATGGCGAGGGCGTAGAGGGCGAGCTTGACGGTGATCGGGAAGGCGCGGGCCATGACCGCCGTGACGGGCTGTCCGGAGAAGGTGGTGCCGAAGTCGAGGGTGAAGACGCCCTTGAGGTAGAGCAGGTACTGCATCCAGAAGGGTTTGTCGAGGTTGTACCTCGCGGCGATTTCGGCGTAGGCGGCGTCGGAGAGGCCCCGGTCGCCTCCGAGGGCTGCGACGGGGTCACCCGGCATGAGGTACACCATCGCGAAGATCAGGAACGTGGCGCCGAAGAAGACCGGGATGGTCTGGAGGAGCCGCCGTCCGATGTAGCGAAGCATGGACAGTCCTTCTGACAGTGGAACGGGAGTGGTCCTCCCGCTTTCGGTGGCGTCGTCACTGGGGCGACTGGCACCGGTGGTGCCGGTGCATACTTAGGGCATCATAGGGTAAACACTCGGCAAACGGGAGTCGGACCGGTGCGAGGAGGCCCCGAGGGGCGGTCGGAATCCCTGAAAGGGCCCCTTGATCGGGGCCGGGCCGGAGCCGGGGAGGGGCGGGCGTCGTGGTCGCGGATTCTTCTCGACCTGCTCGGGCTTGAAAAGCCCGGGGGGCGGGTGGACTCGCGTCCGCCCGCCCCCCGGGTGGGATTCAGCTGTGAGGCTCCCGTGCATTGAGAGCCCGCGCGAAGGTCACTCGGCCTTGGTGATGTTCTGGTAGACCGGGACGGACTTCCAGTTGAAGACCACGTTGTCGACCGTGGGCGCCCAGCCGCCGACGACGTTGGAGTACCACAGCGGGATGACCGGGAGGTCCTTGAAGAGGATCTCCTGAGCCTGATCGAGGAGCTTGTTGGACTCTTCGACGGAGGGCGCGGACGCGGACTTGGTCAGGAGGGCGTCGAAGTCGGCGTTCGAGTAGTCGGTGTCGTTCGATCCCGCGCCCGTGCCGTAGAGCGGGGCGAGGAAGTTGTACTTGCCGGGGTAGTCGGCCTGCCAGCCGGTGCGGAAGGCGCCGGTGATGGTGCGGTTGGTGACCTCGGTGCGCAGGGACTTGAAGTCGGGGTAGGGGTTGCCGACCGCGTCGATGCCGAGGGTGTTCTTGATCGAGTTCGCAACGGCGTCGACCCAGGCCTGGTGCCCGCCGTCGGAGTTGTAGCCGATCGTGAAGGTGCCCGACCAGGGCGAGATCTTGTCGGCCTCGGCCCACAGCTCCTTGGCCTTCTCCGGGTTGTAGCTCAGGACCTCGGAGCCGGGGACGGCGTCGTTGTAGCCGTCGACGACCGGGGAGGTGAAGTCCTTGGCCGGGGTGCGGGTGCCCGAAAAGATCGTCTCGGTGATGGTGTCGCGGTCGATCGCGTAGGAGAGGGCCTGGCGGCGGAGCTTGCCCTCATCGCCGGAGAAGTGCTCGAGCTTCATCGGGATCGCGAAGGACTGGAAGATCGCGGCCGCCTGGTTCGCGGAGCGGCCTTCGAGCTCGGATTCGTAGGTGGCGAAGGCCGAGTCCGGGATCGCGTCGAGGACGTCGAGGTTGTGGCCGAGGAGATCCTGGTAGGCCGCGTCCTGCGAGGCGTAGAAGATGATGTTGACGCCGCCGTTCTTCGCGACGTTGTCGCCCTTGTACTCCGGGTTCGGGATCAGCTTGATCTGGGCGTTGTGCTCCCAGCCGTTCTCGGCGACCATGTACGGGCCGTTGCCGATCGGCTTCTCGCCGCCGGTGGCCGGGTCGGCGAGGGTCGAGTCGGGAAGCGGCACGTAGGCGGAGTAGCCCAGGCGCTGCGACCAGTCGGCGGTCGGCTCCTTGAGGGCGATGGTGAAGGTGTAGTCGTCGATCTCCTCGAGGCCGGTGAGATCGCCGGCGCCTTCATCATCGGCGCCCTGGATCGGCGCGTAGAAGTACGAGGAGAGCATGGCCTCCTTGGCGCCCATCTTCCACGCCTCGATGAAGTTGTGGGCCTGGACCTCGGTGCCGTCGGAGAATTTCTGGCCCTTCTTGAGCTTGACGGTCCACACGCTGGCGTCCTCGTTCGGCTCGATGGACTCGGCCATCTCCATGTGGGTCGCGCCCTCGGCGTCGTAGTAGACGAGGCCCGCGAAGATGAGGTCGAGGATCTTGCCGCCGCCGGTCTCGTTCGTGTTCGCCGGGATGAGCGGGTTCTGGGGCTCGGAGCCGTTGGTGGTGATGACGGCGGTCGAGCTGCCCGCGGCGGCGCCGGAGGCCGACGAGTCGGAGGCGGTGCCGCCGGAGGAGCACGCGGTGAGGCCGAGTGCGAGAACGGCCGGTACGGCGAGCCAAGTCCTCTTGAGGTTCATGAAGAACTCCCTTGATCGATGGGTCCCACCCGCGCGGGGGCGCGGGCTCTGGGCTCGAGGGTAACCGGATCCGCGCGGGACTTCTTTCCCGGTTCATCAATTGAACATTGCTTTTTGGTCACGAATGGTAAAGCTTTGATAAAGGTGTGGCGTATTCGCAGCTCCTCGGGCATCGGGGCATCGATCCCGGGGACGGGGTCGGCGCGCCCCCGTCCGGGCGCCACTACAGTGGGCCGAAGCGACGCGCAGAGCGCGTAGAGGTAGAGAAGGAGCGGCTCATGACTGAAGGGGAAGCGCAGATCCCCGGCGCCCCGCGGGTGTGCGTCCTCGGCCCACTGGTCCTCGCCCTCGTCATGGGCCCCCTCGACCACGCGCCGAGGGCCGGGGAGGAGCAGATCGCCCGAACGGCCTCCCTCGCGCCGGGCGGATCGGCGAACCGCGCGGTCGCCCTCGCCCGCATGGGCTTGAACACGGAGCTCGTCTGCTCGATCGGGGTCGATGAGGCCGGCGCGATCGTCAGGAGGATGCTCGCGACCCACTCGGTGGATGTGGAGCATGCGACGCGGGTTCCGCATCAGGCGATCACCGCGGCCCTGGGCTTCGACGGCGATCGCGCGCTGACGACCTACGGGGACCTCTCGGCCCCTTCGCTGAAGGGGATGCTCGTTCCGCCGGACGCCCTCGTCGGCGAGCTCGGCGTCCTCGGGGAGAATCTGGAGACCATCGCGAAGTGGCGCCGACCGGGATCCCTCAAGGGCCCGAACAGGGCGGGATCGGATCGGACCTGGGTCCTCGCCGAATGCCGGTGGGATCCGACGGGACGGTGGAGCGGCGACGACCTCGATCCCCTCGAACAGGTCGACGCCTTCACGCTCAACGAGGATGAGGCGAAGAACTACACGCGCAAGGCGGACGCGCGCCAGGCCGCCCGCCAGCTCCTGTGGTCGGTTCCCGAGGTCGTCGTGACCCTCGGGCCGCGCGGCGCGCTCGCGATCATCGACGATGAGGAGATCCTCCTGCCCGCGGCTCCGGCCCACACGATCGACACCACGTCCGCGGGGCACGCATTCTCAGCGGCGCTGGTCTGCGCGCGGATGAACGGACTGGGCGCCAGGGCGGCGGTGTCGATGGCCCTGCTCGCCTCGGCGCGATCGACGGAGACGATGGGCTCCTTCACGCACGCGCCCACCCTGAGCGAGCTTCAGCGGTGGACCAGGGCGCGCGAGCTGCCCGAGGGCTACGACGCGGAATTCCTCGACCTGGAGGATCCCCATGCGCGCGAAGAGGAGCCCCCTCGCGCGGACCCGGGATCCCCCGACGACGATACGAGGGACGATTCCGGCTTCGAGGCGGCCTCGTCGATCGCGGATTCCCTCTCGAACTGAGCAGGCCGAACGGCCGAGCGTCATCGTCGAACAGGCGATTCGCCTCGCATCGGCGCACTGCTCCCAAGGCGCGCTCTGCTGAGGGGGCCGCCTCGAGCGGTTGCGGGCGCGGAGGGTCCGTGAAAGGTTGGACAAGGCGCCGCCCTCGTCCGCGAGCGTCGGCGTCGAGTCCCATCCCCGACCGGAAGAGCGCCCATGAATCCGACCGCAGCGCAGTCGCCGACCCCGCGGAGCACAGCCCCGACTTCGCCGATCAACGCGGAATCCGGGAGCCGCCACCACGACCCCCGTCTGTCCGGAGCGCTGCCGGAAGCGGTCGAACCCCGGCTCAACCGGCCGGTCTTCGCCCTGTCCGCACTCATCATCGTCGGCGTCTGCCTCGCCGCGATCCTCAACCCGGATGCCGTCCAGAGCGCCTTCGACGCGGCCGTCGCCTGGACCGGGCGCTGGTTCGGCTGGTTCTACATCCTCCTCACGACCGCAGCCCTCGTCCTCCTCGGCGTCCTCGCCGTCACGAGGTTCGGGAACATCCGGCTCGGCCCGGACAACTCGACCCCCGACTTCTCGACCTTCTCCTGGGCGGCGATGCTCTTCGCCGCGGGCATCGGCACGGGCATCATGTTCTACGCGATCGCCGAACCGGTCGCCCAGTACATCGCGCCCCCGACAGGGCAGGGCGAGACCGTCGAAGCCGCGCGGAGCGCCGTGACCTGGACCCTCTTCCACTACGGGATCTCCGGCTGGGGCCTCTACGGCGTCGTCGGCATCGCCCTAGGCTACTTCGCCTACCGCAAGCGCGACCGCCTGGCCGTCCGTTCGACGCTCCGCCCGCTCCTCGGCTCGCGCGTCGACGGTGCGCTCGGCGACATCGTCGACGTGTTCGCCCTCGTTGGAGGCGTCTTCGGCATCGCCGCATCGCTCGGCATCGGCGTCGTCCAGCTCAACGTCGGGCTCACGCTCCTCTTCGGCGTCGAGCAGGGGATCGCCGCGCAAATCGGGCTCGTCTCCCTCGCCGTCCTCATGGCGACCGTGTCAGCGGTCAGCGGCGTCGACCGGGGTGTGCGGATCCTCTCGAACATCAACGTCCTCCTCGCGATGGGACTCGCCCTGTGGGTCCTCATCACGGGGAACACGGCCTTCCTCCTCGACGCGCTCGTCGCGAACATCGGCGACTTCCTCACCCGCTTCCCGGTGCTCACCCTCGAGACCTTCCCCTACGATCGGCCCGACGCCTGGCTCAACGGCTGGACGCTCTTCTTCTGGGCCTGGTGGATCACGTGGGCGGCTTTCGTCGGCATGTTCCTCGCCCGGATCTCGCGCGGTCGGACGATCCGCCAGTTCGTCATCGGCGCCCTCGTCCTGCCCTTCTCCTACGTCCTCATGTGGGTGTCGATCTTCGGCAACACCGCGCTCGACCTCATCCGCTCGGGCGATGCGGAATTCGAGAAGATCGCCTACGCGACCCCCGAGGGCGGCCTCTACGCCCTCCTCGACTCCCTTCCGCTGGGCGGCGCCTTCATCGCCCTCGCGCTCTTCGTCGGCGTCCTCTTCTACGTGACGAGTTCGGATTCGGGCTCCCTCGTCATGGCGAACCTGTCGACCCGGGACCTTCCCGACCGGCGCGACGCCGCCCCCTGGCTGCGGATCTTCTGGGCGGCCGCGACCGGTGCGCTCACGATCGCGATGCTCCTCGCCGGGGGCATTCCGATCCTCCAGCAGGCGACGATCGTCATGGCGCTCCCCTTCTCCTTCGTCCTCATCCTCATCGCCGCCTCCCTGTGGAAGGCCCTCCGCTCGGAGGCGACGAGGGCGGCGGCGCGGACGAGGGCGCTCGCCTCGGGTCTCATCGGCATGTCGGGCACGGCCGCGGGCCGGGTCCGCCTCTCCTGGCGGGACCGCCTCTCGAGGACCTTCGACGCGGTGAGCCCGGCGCGGGCGAAGAGGGCCCTCGATACGCGGGTCGTCCCCGCGCTCGACGCCGTCGCCGAAGCCCTGCGGTCTGAGGGCCTCATCGCGGAGGTCGTCGTTGAAGGGCCGGAGGCGGAGGATCCGGACGATGAGCGCGAGTTCCTCGGAAGGGCCTCCCTCGCGGTGTCGGCGAGCCCGGAGGTGCTCGAGCAGTTCGTTGCGCGCCTCCTCGACGTCCTCCTCGGCGGCGCGCCCGTCGATGCCGAGGCTTTCCGGTACACGGTCCGCATGGTCGTTTCCCCGGTGCCCGCCTTCGGCGTGTCGATGCCCGAGGACGATGACACGACGGTCCGTCTCGAGGTGAGGCCGCGCGGCGGCGGCCAGGGCTACGACGTGATGAATTGGACGAGCGACCAGGTCGCGCACGACGTCCTCGATCACTTCGAGCGCTGGATCGACTACCTCGGGGTCGCGGGGTCCGTCCGCTGAGCCGGGTCTCCCGGGCGGCGCCTCACTTGCCCAGCAGGCCCTCCGAGTTCAGCCACGCCGTCGCGATCGCCGCGGCGGACGCCGCCTCCTCGGTCGAGCGGCGATTCATCCCGATGAGGTCGTCCGGGTCGAGAGCCGCCGACACCCTGTTGATGACGGTGGCTGCGCCCTCGTCGATCGCGTCCGACACGAGGGGCACGACCCGCGAGGACAGGAACATGCCTTCGGGGTCCTCGAGGACGGTGAGATCCTCGGAGGCCAGCGCGGGGTCGGCGGAGTAGACGTCGACGAGATGGACGGACCCGTCGCGCAGGGCCTTGAGGGTGAGCGCGCCGCCGGAGTCCTCGATGGGGGCGAAGGAGACGGTGACGCCGTAGACGTCCTTGAGGCCGGTCGGGCCGTAGGGGCGCGTTTCCAGCTCAGAATTCCCCCCGAGGATCAGACCCTCGATCCCCGCGAGGTCGCCGATCGACCTCAGGGAGTGCTCCTGCGCGAATGCGCGCGTCACGACGTAGGAGTCCTGGTCGCTCGCGGGTGCGGCGTCGAGGGCGCGCAGGCCGTCGGGCAGGGCGCCCGGCAGTGCGGCGATGACGTCATCGGCGCTCGTCGCTTTCGCAGACGGGTCGAGGTGCTGGAGGAGATTGCCCGTGTATTCGGGCAGCAGATCGATCGAGCCCGCCTGGAGCTCGGGCATGTAGACCTCGCGCTGGCCGATGCGGAATTGGCGGTCCACCTCGTATCCGGCGTCTTCGAGGGCCTGGGCGTAGACCTCGGCGATGATCTCGTTCGAGTAGTAGTCCTGAGAGCCGACGACGATGGCCTTCGATGAGGCCTTGCCCTCCAGCGTGGCGGAGTCCGCGCAAGCGCCGAGGACGAGTGCGGCCGTTCCCGCGAGGGCGAGTCCGATGAGACGGGGAGTGCGCATGAAGAGGGTCCTTTCCGTCATGCGGGGGTTGTGTCGAAGGCCCGGCTGCGGGCGCGCGCTGCGCGCCCGATCAGGGCCCATGCGGCGTCGAGGGCGAGAGCGAGGGCGATGACGAGGATCGCGCCGGCGATCATCTGCCCGTAGTCGCGCGTCTTGAGGCCGGTGTAGAGGAAGCGCCCGAGGCCGGAATCGGCCGTGTAGGCGGCGAGGGTCGCGGTGGCGACGACCTGGAGGGTGGCGGAGCGCAGCCCTCCGAGGATGAGGTTGCGGGCCGCGGGGAGCTCGACCTCGCGAATGATGCGGAACTCCGTGAGGCCGATGGCGCGCGCCGCGTCGACGGTGCGGGCGTCCGCGGATTCGATCCCCGCGTAGGCGGCCGACAGCACGGGTGCGACGGCGAGGACGAGGAGGGCGAGGAAGGGCCCTTTGAGTCCGATGCCGAGCCAGAGCGCGGCCAGGGTGAGCAGGCCCAGCGTCGGAACGGCGCGCGCCGCTCCGGCGCCCGAGGTCGCCAGGAAGCGGAATCGCCCGGTGTGCCCGATGGCGATGCCGAGGGGCAGGGCGATGAGCGCCGCGGTGATGACCACGGCCCCGGTGACGCCGAGGTGCTGGAGGAGGCGCATGAGGATCCCGCTCGGTCCGCTCCAGTGGGCCGGATCGGCGAGCCATGCGAACGCGTCGCGGAGGATGCTCATGCGGCGGCTCCTTCCGCGTCCTCCGGTTTCCGGCGCTCCGCCCTCGTCCACGGGGTGGAAAGGGTGCCGAGGGCGACCGTCAGGCCGTCGAGGACGAGTGCGAGGGCGATCGTCGCGGCGAGGCCGACGGCGACTTCGGAGGCGAGTCCGCGCTGGAAGCCGTCGGTGAACAGGGTGCCGAGGGAGCGGATGCCGATGACCGCGCCGACGGTGACGAGGGAGACGGTCGACACGATGACGACGCGGATGCCCGCGATGATCGCGGGGAGCGCGAGGGGGAGCTCGACGGCGAAGAATCGACGGAATGCGGGGTATCCCGCCGCATCGGCGGATTCGAGGACGTCGCGGGGGAGCGATGCGAAGGCGTCGGCGGCCTGGCGGACGAGGACGGCGATCCCGTAGAGCGCCAGGACGATGATCATGTTGAGGTTCGACCTCAAGGCGATGCCGATGAGGACGGGGATGAGGAAGAACATCGGGAGCGAGGGGATCGCGTACAGGAGCGAGAGGCCCGTGAGGAGCGGAGCGCCCCAGCGCTGCGAGTGATGCGCCCACCAGCCGAGCGGGATGGACACGAGGATCGCGGCCGCGATCGCCGGGAGGGCGATGGCGAGGTGGGCGAGGGCGAGGGCGCCGACGAGGGGGAGGTTGGAGGGGAGCCAGCTCATCGGCGCTCGGCTTCGTCGGGGGCGCTGAGGCGCCCGAGGGGGCGGCCGAGTTCATCGGTGACGATCCGCCCCGCCGGGGTCTCGAGGGCGGTGAGCGCGCGATCCGCCGAGGCTCCCACGAAGGAGCGGACGAATTCGTCGGCGGGTCGGGACACGAGCTCGCGCCCCGTCCCGACCTGGGCGAGCGTTCCGTTCGAGCGGAGCAGGGCGATCTGGTCGCCGAGGGCGAAGGCCTCGTCGAGGTCGTGGGTGACGAAGAGGATCGTCGTGCCGACGCGCTCGCGGAGGGATTTGAGCTCGTTCTGGAGGTCGGCGCGCACGAGGGGGTCGAGGGCGCCGAAGGGCTCGTCCATGAGGAGGATGTCGGGCCGGTTGGCGAGGGCGCGCGCGACGCCGACCCTCTGGCGCTGTCCGCCCGAAAGCTGGGCGGGGAATCGGCGGGCGAGGGAGCGGTCGAGTCCGACGAGGTCGAGCAGTTCCAGCGCGCGCTCCGCCGAGGCGCTGCGGGACATGCCTTCGAGCCTCGGGACCGTGGCGATGTTGTCGAGCACCCGCCGGTGGGGGAAGAGGCCGCCGTCTTGAAGGACGTAGCCGATCGAGCGGCGGAGCCTCACCGGGTCCTCCCCCGCGACGTCCTTCCCCCTGACGAAGACCCGTCCGGAGGTCGGGGTGATCATGCGGTTCACCATCCGCATGAGCGTGGTCTTCCCCGAACCCGAGGTGCCGAGGAGGACGGTGGTAGTGTCGGCCGGGGCTTCGAGGCTCACGGAGTCGAGGATCCGGGCGCCGTCGGGGTAGGTGTGCGAGACCGTGTCGAAGACGATCATGGGTGCCTCCTCTTCCGGGAGGGCGCTCCGCCGAGGCGCAGGCCCCCTCCGGGGCGGGTCGCGGGCATCGGGTCTGAGATCGTGCCGCTCATGCTCGGGGCCGTTCCGCAGCGTCGGTCAGCCGCTCGAGGAAGCGGATGAGGGCGGCGAGTTCGGCGTCGTCGAATCGGGCGAGGAGTTCTTCGAGCGTGTCGATGATCGGGGCGTGCGAGGCGCTCATGCGGTCGCGGCCCTCGGCGGTGAGGGCGAGGCTCGTGGCGCGCCTGTCGGCCGGGGAGGCGCGGCGGTCGACGAGGCCGTCGCTCACGAGGCGGTCGACGAGGCGGGATGCGGCTCCGACGGTGATCCTCTGGGCGCGGGCGATGTCGTTGACCTTCGCGTCGCGCTCGCTCACCGCGTCGATGGAGCGGAGGGTGAAGTAGCGGCAAAGGCTGGTGGCGCGCTCGGAGGCGCTCAGCGTGTGCTCGAGGCGATTCCAGACGGAGATCTCCGCGCTGATGAGGGCGTCGAGGAGGGCGCTTGCGGCGCGGACCCGATCTTTCAACATCTCAATAGATTACATGTCATTTATATACTTGTCGAGGGCTCCCCTCCCAGGCCCCCTCGGGACCGGGGCCCGCAGCGCAGCGGCCCCGCCCTCGGCGACGGAAGAAGCGAGCGCCGGCCGCCCCGAAGGACGACCGGCCCTCCTGCGTGAATACGAGGGGGAAGAGCCTCACTCGGCGGCGGGGGCCGCCCTGTGCCGCTTCGCGTAGGCCTCGGATTCCAGCTCCGTGCCCGCGGGCGCCGAGGCCGGGGAGGCCTGCTCGAGGTTGGTGCCGCGGATCTTCGAGATCCACTTCATCGCGTGATAGATCGCGAGGGCGGCGGCCGTGCCGAGGGCGATGCCCTCGAAGGTCATGCCGCCCGGGCTCCAGGTGAAGTTCGCGATCGCGACGACGAGGGCGATGGCGGCGGTGTTGAGGTTGACGGGGTTGGAGAAGTCGACGCGGTTCTGGACCCAGATCCTCACGCCGAGCATGCCGATCATGCCGTAGAGGACGGTACCGGCCCCGCCGAGGACCCCGGCGGGGATCGTCGCGATGATCGCGCCGAACTTCGGCAGGAGCGAGAGCGCGAAGGCGAAGCCCGCGGCCACGACGTAGGCGGCGGTCGAGTAGACGCGGGTCGCGGCCATGACGCCGATGTTCTCCGCGTAGGTCGTCGTGCCCGAGCCGCCGCCGGAGCCCGCGAGGACCGTCGCGAGGCCGTCGGCGAGGAGGGCTCGGCCGGTGACGTCATCGAGGTTCTCCCCGGTCATCGCCGACACGGACTTCACATGGCCGACGTTCTCGGCGACGAGGACGAAGACGACCGGGACGAAGAGGCCGAGGGTCGAGGGGTCGAATGCGGGGGCGTGGAACTGCGGGAGGCCGAACCATGCGGCCTGCGAGATCGCCGAGAAGTCGACCTGGTGTTGGAGGACGGCGGCGAGGTAGCCGATGAGGACTCCGAAGAGGATCGAGAGGCGGCCGATGATGCCCTTGAAGAGGACGGTGATGATGCAGATCGACACGATCGTGATCAGGGCTGTGAGCGGCGCCTCCTTCACGTTGTTCCACGCGGCGGGCGCGAGGTTGAGGCCGATGAGGGCGACGATCGAGCCGGTGACGACCGGGGGCATGAGCGCGTCGATCCAGCGGACGCCCGCGAAGTGGACGATGGCTCCGACGAGGGCGAGGGTCGCGCCGGTCGCGATGACGCCGCCCTGGGCGTAGTTCATGCCGAGGGTTTCGGAGACGGCGACGATCGGCGCGATGAGAGCGAAGGAGGAGCCGAGGTAGGAGGGCAGTCGTCCCGCCGTGATGAGGAAGAAGAGGAGGGTGCCGATGGCGCTGAAGAACAGCGTCGTCGCCGGCGGGAATCCGGTGAGGAGGGGGACGAGGAAGGTCGCGCCGAACATCGCGACGACGTGCTGGGCGCCGATCCCGATGGTGCGGGGCCAGGAGAGGCGCTCGCCTGCGGCGACGACTTCGCCGGGGGAGATCGTCGTTCCGTTGCCGTGAAGTTTCCAGCGGAAGAAGCCGCGGGGGGTGTTGCTCATGAGTGAGCTCTCCGATCAGTCGATGGGCAGTGCCTGATGGGCGTGGCCGTTTCACCGGTCGGAACCTCAGGATACCGGGAGGGCCGCACGGCGAAGGAGGCCCTTCGGCTTTCTGAGACGAGCGCCGCATCCCGTCGGCCTCCCCGCCCCGCTGTGCGCAGGGGCGGGGAGGCCGACGGGGGGAAGGGCTACTTCGCAAGGATCCGGTCGCTCATCCTGACGCTCGGGGAGATCCACGGCTCGAAATCGACGAGGCGCGAATCGATGGAGAAGCGGTAGCGCGAGAGGCGTTCGACCCGCGCCCCCCGGCGCGCCGAGGCGCAGAGCTCGGCGACCCGTTCCCTTTCGGGGTCGGTGAGCCAGGCGTCCGGGTCGGAGCAGCCGACGACGCCGGTCGCCAGGGCGATATCTCGGGTGATCTGGCAGGCCTCCTCGCTGAGCAGGGAACCGTGGGTCCGGCAGATCGCCACGTCCGGATCGATGTCGGTGAGGGAGGAGAGCCAGAAGCGGGCGAGTGAGTTGCGCAGGGCGTTGCGCACGCCCGGGCCGCTCGGGTCCTTCTTGCGCTCCGTGTTGTCCCAGTAGGGAGCGGTGTCGGGGCCGACCCGCATCCCGTCGACGATCCCGATGGAGGGGGCGATGACCGCTCCCGATGCCATGATGTAGCACTCGGGGGCCGACTCCCGCAGGGCGTGCAGGCCGGTCCTGTAGGCCTCCTCCCGTCCGACGCGCCGATGCCGTGAACCGGGGATGGCGGCCGCGTTGAGGAAGTCGAGCTTGAGGTAGCCGTACCCCCACGAGGCGACGCGGGACACCGTGTCGCGCACCCAGTCGAGGGCCTCGGGGCGGGTGCAGTCGAGTGCGTAGTAGGGCGCCCCCCAGTTGTATCCGGCGATCGCGGGAGCTCCTGCCTCATCGGAGACGAAATACTCGGGGTGGTCGAGGGCGATGGGCGATTCGGCTGAGGCGATGAAGGGGGCGATCCACAGGCCCGGGGTCATGCCCGCGGCGCGGATCCGCTCGGCGATCGCCCCCATGCCCTCGGGGAAGTCGTCGTTCGCCTCCCAATCGCCGATGCCCCGCTCCCATCCGTCGTCGATTTGGAGGACGGCGTAGCCGGAGCGCTGCGCGGGCCCGATCTCCGCGTCGATCGCCGAGGCGCTCACCTCTTCGAACCAGGAGTACCAGGAGGACCACACGGGACCCGGCTCCTCTCGGCGGGGGAGCAGGCGCCCCGCTTCGGAGAGGGAGCCTTCGAGGGCGCGCGTCCACGCGGCGAAGACCTCGTCCTCGGCGCCGACCCCGATCCACCAGCGCCCGGGGGCGGGATCCTCGGAGTCCAGGGGGCGCGCCTCGATCCTGCCGGGGAGGAGGTCGATGAGGCCGCTCGCCCCGCCGAGGGCGCCGACGAGGAGATAGAGGGGCTCCTCGCCGACGGCTCTCGGCACGGCGATCGCGCCGAGGAGGTAGGAGCGGTGCCGCTCGGCGGTGTCGGTCGCGGCGTCCTCGGCGGTCGCCGTGCGCTCGGGATTGCCCCAGACCCGCCAGGGGTCCCGGTCGAGGCGCCACCACGCGGTCGGGGACCAGGAGGTCCAGCCGTGGCG
The DNA here is from genome assembly GCF_014208035.1 of Schaalia hyovaginalis. Taxonomy (NCBI): domain Bacteria; kingdom Bacillati; phylum Actinomycetota; class Actinomycetes; order Actinomycetales; family Actinomycetaceae; genus Schaalia; species Schaalia hyovaginalis. Next base: position 389,280 of record NZ_JACHMK010000001.1, read on the forward strand.
GTAGATCTGGGCGTCGGGGGCCGCCGGGTGGGTGATGTTCAGGCGCGGGGCCTCGACGACGACCCCGGCTCCTCCGAGGGCGCGGGTGCCCGCGGGGGCGCCGATGAGTCGCCAAGCGGAATCCTCGCGGGTGACGAGGAGTTCGAGAGGAGTCGGGGTCGTCATCTCGGATCACTCGCTCAGCAGGGCGTTGACCTTGGCGGCCAGTTCGGCGAGGGCGCTCGCCGGGTCGGCTTCGCCCCGCTCGATCTTCTCGATGACGAGGTCGGCCTCGGTGTTGATCTCATCCGCCTTGAAGGTGATCGGGTAGTAGGAGAGGGCCTCCGGGTCCTTCGCGATGTCGAGGAAGGCGGAGACGTCGACTCCGGCGGCCTTGTGGGCTGCGGCCGCGGCCTCGGACTGGGCGGTGATCGAGGGGAAGACGACGGCTTCGGCGGCGATCACGGTCTGGCACTTCTCGGAGGTGAGGTACTTGACCCACTGCCAGGCCTCGTCCTGGTGCTTCGAGGCCGCGGTGATCGAGGGGGCGAGCCCGTTGATGATCGTCTTGCGGCCTTCGGGGCCCTTGGGCAGCGGGGCGAAGGCGAATTCCTGGGCCTCGGACTGGGACCAGGTGTTGATCCTCCAGGAGCCGTCGGGCACGAGGGCGGCCTTGTTCTGCTCCATCATCGGTTGGAGGCCGAGGTTGCCGGCCTTCTCGACGGGGGTGACGTATCCGGCGTCGATCTGCTTCTGCCACCAGGTGAGCGCCTCGGCGAGCTTCGGGTCGTCGAGGTTGTAGTGGGTGCCGAAGGGGTTCTTGTCGAGGTAGGTGAATCCGTTGGACAGGGCGAGCCACGACCAGGGGCCCTGGCCGACGACTCCGCCGCCGGTCTCGAGGCCCCATCCGTAGGTGGCGACCTTCGTCTTGTCGAAGCCGGGCTCGTCGCCCCTCACGCCGTTCTCGTCGATCGTCAGGCGGGCGACGAGCTTGCCGAAGGAGCCGCCGTCCTGCGGGTTCCAGTCGAGGTCGGCGAGGTCGGCGGCGCTCAGGCCCGCGTCGGTGACGTCCTTGACGTTGTAGACGAGGGCGATGGTGTCCCAGTCCTGGGGGATGCCGAAGGTCTTGCCGTCGTAGTCCCACAGGGAGGCGAGGTCGCCGGTGTACTGGGACAGGTCGATCCCGTCCTTGTCGATCATCGGCTTGAGGTCGGTGAGGACGCCCTTGGAGGCGAGCTCGGGGTAGTGGGCGACGTGGTTGGTGATGACGTCGGGGGCGGTTCCGGAGTTGATGCCGACGGTGAGGTTCTTCCAGTAGTCGTCCCAGCCCTTCTGGTCGATGGTGACGTGGATGCCGCTCTCCTTCTCGAAGGCGTCGGCGCACTTCTGGTAGGCGGTCTGCTGGTTGGGGTCCCAGAGGGAGTAGGTGATCCCGGTGGAGGCGGCTGAGGACTCGGAGCCGTTCTCGGTGAGTTCGGCGGGGGTGCAGGCGGCGAGGGCTCCTGCCGTGAGCCCCGCTGCTGCGAGGAATGCGAGGTGGCGTCTCATTGTGTTCTCTCCTTCGAGAAGTGCGCGGTGTGCGCGGGATGGATTACTTGGCTGCGGTGAGGCTGATGGAGGACACGAGCTTGCGTCCGAGGACGATGAGGATGATGAACATCGGGATCGTCTGGAGGGTGGCCGCGGCCATGAGGCCGGTCCAGTCGGGGCGGGTGGAGGGGGAGCTCTGCTGGAAGGCGGCCAGGGCGACGTTGAGGAGGCGGACCGTGTGGTGCTGGCCGACGAGTTGGGGCCAGAGGTATTCGTTCCAGGCGAAGACGGCCTGGATGATCGCGACGGTCGTGATGGGGGCCGAGGTCATGGGCACGATGACTTTTCTGAAGGTCGTCCATGAGCCCGCCCCGTCGAGCATGGCCGCTTCTTCGACTTCCTTGGGGAGGCCGAGCATGAACTGGCGGAGGAAGAAAATCGCGAAGGGGCTGACGAGGACGTAGGGGGCGAGGAGGCCGGCGAAGCTGTTGAGGAGCCCGAGGTCTTTGATGAGGACGAAGTTGGGCAGGACGATGAAGATCGGCGGGATCATCATGCCGGTGAGGAGGATCCCGAAGACGAGGTCGCGTCCGGGGAAGCGCAGGCGCGCGAAGGCGTAGGCGGCCATCGTTGATGTGACGACCTGCCCGATGACGAGGATGCCGGTGAAGATGAAGGAGTTCCTCAGGTAGAGCCAGAAGTACATCTTCGCGCCGGTGCCTCCGGCGGCGATGTCCTCCTCGAGGGAGACGAGGCCGAGGACCCTGCGGAAGTTGACGTCGGTGAGGCGCTGGGGGATCGGCGAGTAGTCGCCGTTGAAGACGTCGGCGTTGGGGATGAGGGCCGTGCGGATCGCCCAGGCGAAGGGGATGAGCGTGATGGCGAGGAGGAGGGCCATGAGGGCCCATCCGATGATGCGTTCGATTCGACCGGTGGAATTCATGGCGTCACCCGAGATCCGATTGCTCTGCGCGGGAGAAGCGCAGTTGGACAAGTGTCATGAGGAGGATGATGAGGAGGAGGACGACGGACATGGCGGCGGCGTAGCCCATCTGCCCCTGTTCGAAGGCCTTCTGATAGATGTAGAAGTAGATGACCCTGGTGGAGCCGATCGGCCCGCCCTTGGTGGCGACCGCGACGGTGTCGAAGATCTGGAAGGATCCGATCATCGAGACGATGACGACCATGACGAGGATCGGCCGGGTCAGGGGCAGGGTGATCCGGAAGAAGGTGCGGGCGGCCGAGGCCCCGTCGAGGGCTGCGGCTTCGTAGACCATCTGGGGGATGGTCTGCATTCCGGCGAAGATCAGCAGTGCGGTGTAGCCCATGTTCCGCCAGGAGTTGACGAGGGCGACGGTGAGGATCGCGATGTCGGGGTCGCCGTAGAAGGCGATGGGCTCGGTCCCGAGGAGTTCGAGCCCGTGATTGAGGAGCCCGACGTTGGGGTCGAGGATGAAGAGCGTGATGACGGCGATGGTGACGTTCGGGACCAGCCAGGGGACGAGGAGGAGGGAGCGGATCAGGGTGGAGTGGCTGATCCGCTGCATGAGGACGGCGATGGCGAGTCCGGCGGCCGTCTGGGTGGTGATGTTGACGATCACGTAGACGGCGGTGATCGCTAGACTGTGGCCGAAGTTCTCGTCGGCGAGGAGTTTCGCGTAGTTGCCGAATCCGACGAATTCGGGCGCCGTGATGAGGTCCCAGTCGGTGAGCGAGATCTGCAGCCCTTTGACCATCGGCACGAGGTAGAAGACGAGGAAGCCGATGAGGGCGGGTGCCAGGAAGAGATAGGCGGTGATCGTCGTGCGGCGCGCGCGAGAGGAGGCCCCGGGTGTGCGGGGCGCGGAGGTCGACGGTGCTGTCGAGTGGTTCATCATTGAATCCTCATTCGCTGTGAAATCTCTTCGAATATAACGTAAGTTTCTTAATTAAGTCAAGCCCAGGAGGAGGGGAGCATGAGAGCACCGCGACGGATCCAGCGCAGGGCCAACATGTCCGCAGCCCTGAAGAGCTGCATCGACGGTCCCCGCACGCTCGCCGATATCGCCGCCGCCACGGGTGTGACGCGCGTCGCCGCCGAAGCCGTCGTCTCCGACCTCGTCGAACTCGGATGGCTCGAGGAAGTCGCCGTCACCCCGGCCGCCCCGAGGCTCGGAAGGCCGGCCGCCCACATCGGCCTCCACTCCGCCCTCGGCCAGGTCCTCTCCATCGACATCGGCGCCCACCACGCCACCGCCATGACCGCCGACCTCTCCGGCGCGATCCTCGCCGCCGAGAGGATCGAACTCGCCGAGGACCTGATCGCGCCGGACCGCCTCGACGCCTCCATCGGCCTCGGCCGCAGGGTCCTCGCGAGGAACCCGGGCCTGCCCGTGTGGACCTGCACCCTCGCCTCCCCCGGCGTCGTCCACGAGGGCGTCGTCGCCTACTTCGGCGGAGAGGGCATGCCCGGATGGAAGGGCGTCCGCCTCGACGAAGAAGTCGGCGCCGCCCTCGGCACCCGCGTGCGCAGCGCCGGGGACTGCGCCCTCGGCGCGCGAGGGGAATCCTGGAGGGGCGCCGCCGCGGCCTTCGACGACGTCGTCTACATCCTCGCGGGCAGGCGCACCGGCGCGGCCTCGGTCATCAACCACCGCGTCCACGAGGGCCTTTTCGGAGCGGCCGGCCTCATCGGCGAACTCCCCCAGCTCCGCTGGCGCGAACTCGAAGAAGAGGTCTTCGCCGACGCCCTCTACGAGGGGGCGAGCCCCACGAGGGAGGACCTCATCCGCGCCGCCCGCCGATCGGATTCACGCGCCCTGCGCGCCCTCGACGAATACGCCGAAGTCCTCGCCCTGGGGGCCGCCGCGATGATCCTCGCCCTCGCCCCCCAGTGCCTCGTCGTCGGCGGACAGTACTCGGCCGACGCCGACCTCTTCCTCCCGCGCCTGACCGAAGCGCTCGATCGGCTCTGCCCCTTCGCGCCCGAAGTCGTCGTATCGACCCTCGGAGCGGACGCCGTCGTCCAGGGGGGGATCCGCCTCGCCCTCGACGACATCCTCGACCGGCTCGACGCGATCGTCCAGGGCGCCGACTTCTTCCCGGCTGCCACGCCCGAGAGCCTCTGGGCCGAGGACCGGCGCTGAACCGGACGGAGCCCGGGGCCTGACCCCCGGACGAAGAACCCCGCCGGAACACGACGACTCCCCGGAAGAAGGACGGTCCGCGCCGTCCGGCTTCCGGGGAGCGCCCCGCCGAGGGGCCGGGATCCGCCGCCTCAGGCCGAGGCGAAGAACCCCGCCTTCTCAGGGGTCGTGCCCAGGCGCCCGGCGATGAGCCGCTTGTCCTCGTCCGAGGCGAGATCGCGGATCCATCCGATGGACTCGGGCGTATCCGCATAGACCTCTTGGACGAAGGGGTTGCGGCGAAGCGTCGCGATCCTGTGGATGTGCCGGGCGAAGACGAAGACGTTGATCGCCAGGGCCGCCGCCGACACGAGGAACAGGGCGTAGGGGTTGTGCGCGCTGCGGTGCGCGAACATGGAGTCCTGCATGAAATGCGGGAAGGTGAGGACCACCGCGCACCAGAAGGTCAGCGTGTAGGCCCGGTACTGGATCCACGCCCCGCGCCCGAACTTCATGAAGGCCGGGATCGTGCACGAGGCGAGGAGCGCCACGCCCGAGTACCAGGCCCGATCAGCCAGGCAGTTGTACACGTAGGCGAAGTTCCACACGTCGTAGGCGACGATCCACCAGATCGTCAGATCGGTCCATACCAGCGCCCGCTCCTTGCCCTTCGACACGAAGATGCCGATCCAGCCGGAGATCGCCAGCAGATTGAGGATGCCCGCGATGCCGTTCATGATGTTCCAGGGCCCGCCCCAGGTGACCATGCCCTGCGAGGGATCGACGCCGTGGATGAAATAGCACTGGAAATCGCGCACCACGGCCTCGGCGATGTTGAGCGCGAGGATCGCGGGAGGGATCAGCAGATACCACCTGTTGTGCCGCAGCCTCGGAAAGACCTGGAGCGCGACGAGGCACAGGGAGCCCGCGAGGGCGGAGTACTGCTTGACGATCGGGAACCACCCGGCTGAAGCCGTGCCCGCGGTCGACGTCGGCCACCAGAAGATCGTGAGGGCGACGGGGATGACGATGAACACGGCGAGGACGGCCCACATGTTGCGCTGAGCGAGCCAGGCGGTGAAGGCGAGAGCCGCGACGACGACGGCGAGCGTCGCGTAGTCCCACCATTCGCCGACTTCGAAGAAGAAGAGCGTCGGATACTCCGGAGGGATGATTCCGCCCGTCATCGCTGCTCCTTGCCCCAATCGGGGAGGTAGCTCCGCTCCATCTTCTGACGGATCTGCTCATCCCAGGAGAACTCGGGCTCGCTCCAGCCCTCGAAGTAGTCGGCATCGACATCGTGCTCCCAGGGCGTGCCGGGGCCCGTCGGCGGCCACGAGGGATCCTCGGTCACCGGGGGGCGGATCTCGGCGACGGCGGGCGCCGAGCGGCCGTAGCGGAACCACTGGGTGTAGGTGTCCTCGAAGAGCGGCGTGCCGTCGTAGCGGCCCGCGGGAGTCGAGGAGCCGAAGAAGCGGCCGCCGAGCATGCCCCTCATGAAACGGCCCGTGAAGTGCTGCTTCTTGCGGAACTCCAGGACGCGCTTGACGTAGAGGTTCTGCAGGTGCGTCATGCAGCCGCCGATGAACTCGATGTTCACCCAGTTGAGCGCGGTCATCGCGGCGGAGCCCGGCTCGTAGCCGATCCGCCAGTGGTTGATGAGGCGCGTGCGCCCGCCCTCGAGCGGCACCACGTAGAAGCACCAGGCCGCGGCGAAGTGCGTCATGCCGGGGAAGCGAAAGGCGTAGGAGCCCGGGGCCTTCGGCGGGTTCTTCGTGTCGACCCACTGGACCATGTACTTGCCGGGGACGATATCGGCCCATTCCATCGACATGCCGTGGAAGTCGAAGGCGGCAATGTCGCCCGGCATCATCGAGTCGGGCTGCTGGAACTCCTCCTGGATCTCGTAGGAGTTGAAGAAGGGGAGGCGGGCGAAGGTCCGTTCGAGGAACTCCGAGGAGAAGGATCCGGACTTCTCGGCCCCGATCTGCTTGAAGAGCCTCCACACCGCGTAGGCCGGGGCGTCGATCGTGATGGCGTAGGTCGAGGAGTAGCCGTTGTCGTAGTTCGCGTCGATGAGGTCATCACCCGGGTAGCGCCATGCCTGCTCCTCGGGCGTCGCCTTGCCGGACAGCTGGCTGAAGGCGTACATGCCTCCGAGGAGGCCCAGGCCTCCCAGGGCGACGAGCTTGCCGAGCCTGTTGCTGCGAGCGGATGAAGAAGTCATCGTCGATCCTCCTTGTGGGGTCGTCGTGTATGCGTCGCGGCGCATCGGCCTCGTCTTCGGGGCCCTCATGCGATCCATTTCCGCGGACTTTTTTCCGAATTGCCACTTTTTTGTGGTTGACCCACTACCATAATCGGTCATATTGAGCCTCGAGGCGGTTTCAAGGAGGAAACCAGTGGATTCTTTGTTCCTGTGGGAACTCGGTTCGCCGAAAGTCTATCTTTTGTGGATTGTCGTACTGCTCGCGCAGATTCTCGTCGCCGAGATCAATCGGCGCTGGAATTGGACGATCTTCGCGGTCTGGACCATCGGGGGCATTGCGCTCATGCCCTACGCCTGGATCCACGGAACGCCGATGGTCGGGTGGTTCCCCTTCGGCAAGTACGCGATCATGATCCTCACCGCGACGATGACCGGGATCGTCCTCGTCTATGCGAAGCGCAATCCGGTCAAGGCCCACAAGTACGCGATCTGGCTGGGTGTCGCGCTGTGGATCGGGCTCGCCGTGAACATCATGGAGGCGAACGTCCGCGACCTCACGATCTGGTGGAACGCGGACGCCTACTACGCCTGCGGCGCCGATTGGCAGTGCCTGAAGGGCGTGAACGACTCCCACACGATCGACATGATCGCGGGCCTGCCCGAGGCGCGGGGCGTCAGCGCCGAGCTCCATTCGCAGGCCTGGTACGAGGCGGTTGCGGCGAACCTGAAGGAGCGCCACGTCGGCATCGATCCGGCCACCGGGTTCCGCACGATCGGCGGCTACTGGAATCTGCTCTCCGCGGCCGCGGGCCTGCTCAACATCATCACGATCACCGGCCTCGGCAAGATCATCGCGACCTCGCCCGGCAAGCAGAAGGTTCGCGGTCTCATCTGGGTCGACATGGTGTGGCCCTGGGTGATCGCCTACGACCTGTGGAACCACGCCTTCCTCTACAACTCTCTGGCCGACTACACGTGGTACTGCACGCTCGCGCTGCTGCTGGCCTGCACGATTCCGGCCTTCACGTGGGCGAAGGGGCAGTGGATCTGGTTCCGGTGCTTCACCCTGGTCTTCTGGATTTCGATGAACACGCTGCTTCCGGAGATTCTCGTGCCCCCCTCGGATATTTTCAATTTTGCAACAATGGATCCGAGGGCGAATATCGCCTGTGCGGCGGTCGCTCTCATCGCGAATGTGGCGCTCTTCGTCTATTGGCTGTACAAGATCGTCGCATTCAAGCGGAACCCGATTACCGGCGTTCTTTATCCGGAACTTTCGGAATTTAGGACCATCGTCCTGGATCATTGTGATGATCGGGATAAGTACTTCATCGTCGACCGAATTCCCGAGACTCCGGAGGAATTGGGATTCCAGCCCGAATCGCCCGTGCCTCCGGCCGAGGGATACGCCTCCTGGATGCCGTGGTGGAAGGGCGAGGATCGGCGCTATCCCAAGCCCCGTTCCCCCATGCGCCGCCGCTGAGGCCGCCCGCCGCGGCGCGGCGTCCTGGCGGGGCGGGTGCCCGGCGGCCCTTGCCCTCGCGCTCCGCCCTCGTCCGAATCGACGAGGGCGGAGCGCCATTTGGCGGAACGCCCGACCCCTCGAGTCGACTTTACTTAGACTTGAGACATGGCATCCTTTCTCTTGGTTTCTACTCGTCCTGAGGAAGAGGCGATCGAGGCGGAGTACTCCGCCTTCTTGAGCGTCTCGGGTCTCGAGGAGCAGGAGCTCGAGCAGGTCAGGCTCGACATGCTCGGCCTGCCGGAGATCGATGTGCGGGCCTATTCGGGGATCATCGTCGCGGGCTCGCCCTTTGGCGCGACGACGCTCGACGACTTCAAGACGCCCTCGCAGCGCAGGGTCGAGACGGAGCTGCGCCACCTCCTCGCAGACATCCTCGAAGCGGGTGCGCCCTGCCTGACGACCGGATACGGCACGGAGATCGCCACCGTCCTCATGGGGGGGAGCATGTCGACGGAATGCGCGGAGGAGTCGCAGCTCGTCGAGATCCTCCTGACCGCCGATGGCATCGCGGACCCGCTCCTCGAGGACTTCCCGCGGACCTTCCCCACCTTCGTCAATCATCGCGAGGCCGTGTCCTCGCTCCCTCCCGGCGCGACTGTGCTCGCCAAGTCGATCACCTGCCCGGCGCAGATCGTGAAGTTCGCCGAGAACTTCTATGCGACGCAGTTCAACCCCGAGTTGGACTCGGACCTCATTTCGGATGCCCTTCAGCGCTGGGAGGATGCGGGCTATCCGGGGACCGACGACGTCGACTACCTCGTCGTGATCGGTCGAGAGGGGAGGGGGCGCCATCAGGCGGGCAGGGTCGTGGCGAACTTCGTGAACCGCTATCGCTCCGCTTCTTGAGCCGGGGCGGCGTGAGGCACCCCATGCTCCGCCGCTCGCCGCTGGTTAGCGTTTTGGCGCTCCTAGCGTTTAGGATGGTCGAGCGCACTTCGGTGCGTGCTGGAGGATTCGCCTAGTGGCCTATGGCGCACGCTTGGAAAGCGTGTTGGGTGCAAGCCCTCGGGGGTTCGAATCCCCCATCCTCCGCCCTTGCTTCGGCCCGGCGTCACGCGAATGAGTGGCGCCGGGCCGAAGTGTTTCACCGCCCTCGGCCGCCGGCGACGGTCTTGAGCGCGGCGCGCACGGGCGGGCGCCGCGTGCTGGTCGGGGCGGCGGTTCCGGGTTTGCCCGCGCGGGCCTTCTGCGAAGGTGGCGACTTCTCGCCTTCTGCGGCTCGGAGTCCTGAATCTTGGTGCCGAGCCCATCGGGTGATGGGGATGGAATGATGGCGTGTTCCCCGTCATGTAATCCAAATATTGAAGAAGTTGGGGAAGTGCCGGCGCTGAGCACGATGGACGTGTTAGGAATGGCGTATCGGTGTGCGGCGCACGCCGAGTCCTTCGCCCGGCACGACAGAGGTGGACCCCATGCCGTACACGATGAATACCCCTTTCGCCGCAGCGGAACGCCCCCGGTGAGCCGCGCGCCATGGGTGAGGGGCGACGGGCTGTGAGGGCGATGCCGCTCATCGCAGTGGTCAGTGCTTGCGTCGCCCTGACCGGGATCTACGGCGCATGGGACTGGGGTCGTCACGAAGGGTACTGGGGGACGTCGGACGAGCTCGCCCGTCTGTCCAGCCAGGAGGTGATCGCCTCCGATGAAGGGCTGGCCAGCCGCATCGTTGATCGCTCACCGCATCGGGCCCTTCTGGACAAGCCTCGCCCCCAATGGGTCGAAGCGGAGATCGCCCCGTCCCCCGGATCCGGAGTCCCCGCCACGGCCGACGGGCTCTCGCATGAACTGCGGGCCAAGGCGACGAGGACGGGATGGGCGATCGACGAGGAGTGCATGCCGGATCTTCTCTGGTGCGCGCGCCGCATCGACGCCGAGGGATTGACCCTGTTCATGACGGTCTCGGCTCCGCAAGGGGCGGAGCCGAAGAGTTCAGAAAGGATGAGCGGCGAAGCCGATCGCGCCGGCACCGAGTCGGGCGTCCTCCGCGTTCGTATGCAATACCTCTAAAGATGAAACCATTTTTCAGAAAACTCCTGGGCGGCATGACCGCTGCGATCGTCGCCCTCGCGGTGCTCGCCCCCGCGGCGCAGGCCGATGACACGGGGAAGTACCTCACCCTGTCCCTCATCGGGGACTCCTACACCGCCGGCAACGGAGCCGGCTCCTACTACGGGCCCAAGGACAGCCTGCGCTCCACCCGCAACTGGGGGCACACCTACTCGAACTGGCTGAACCGACAGGGCGTTCACACGACGATCCGCAACTACGCCTTCTCGGGCGCCGTCATCAACGACGTCCTCAACACGCAGCTGCCCGCCCTCGACCCCGAGTCGGACGTCGTCATGCTCACCGCGGGCGGGAACGACGTCGAATTCGCGAACATCGTGACCTCATGCTTCACGAACATCCCCTTCGTCGCGACGATCGACAAGTGCAAGGGCGCGATGAGCAAGGCGAAGGATGTGTTCCCCTCGGTCGTTCAGCGGACGCAGGACCTCTTGACGCAAGTCGCTGCGAAGATCCGCCCCGGAGCGCAGATCGTCCTCGTCGGCTACCCCCTGCTCTCCATCGAGACCTCGTGGCAGATGAAGCCGTGGTTCTGGGGTGCGCCCTACCCGGCGGCCCAGGAGATCCGCGCATTCGGCCAGCAGGCGACGGCGCGTCAGCAGCAACTCGTCGATGAATGGAATCGCGCCGAGCACAACGACGTCGGACTCACCTACGTCCCCGTCGAGGTGCTCTTCGCCGGGCACGAACCGGATCCGGATACGACCAAGCGCAACGACTACCGCTGGATCAACGAGTTCCTGGAAACCGAGGGCAAGATCGGTCCTGACGGCAAGACCCAGTCCGAGAGGGCCCTCACGACGCCCGCCTACTGGTACCACCCGAACATCACCGGGCATGAGGAGATCGGCAAGCTCCTCCAGCGCGAGGTCGGCATCCCCGCCTCCGTCCGCACGACGCGCGCATTCTCGCGCGACATCGACCTCGTCTTCGCCCTCGAGGACTCCCTCGACACCGCCGAATCCCTCGCCGATCTGAAGAAGCAGATAACGCGCATCACCTCCGAGGTCTCGCAGAAGGCGAACGAAGGCGGCAAGGCCGCTCGATTCGGCCTCATCACCTACCGGAACGCCGCTGATCCGAGTGCTTCGGTGACGAAGAACGGCGTCTTCTTCGACAGCCCCGAGGCCCTGACGGCTTCGCTGGGCACAGTGGCGACAGGAAGCGAGCAGGGCGGCGGCCCCTCCACTTACAAAGCCCTCGACACGGCCCTCCAAAGCGAGTGGAAGGCCGGCGCCCGTAAAGTCGTCATCCTCCTCGGGGACGCCGAAGCCCCCGAAGGCGAGACCCCCGACTGGGACAGGCTCCTGCGCAACGCATTCACCGCCGACGTCGCCGAGGTCCTCGTCATCGACCCCGACGACAGCGTCGACGCATCGGTGAAGGACCTCGCACTCAACACCGGCGGTCACGTCACCACGGCGCAGACCCTCAAGCCCCTCATCGTCGAAGCGCCGACGGCCCGCATATCCACCATCGATCCCGCGGGCATCGGCGAGGACGTCGAATTCGACGCCTCCGGCTCCTTCGCAGCCGAAGGGCAACTCGTCTCCTACGAATGGGACGTCAACGGCGACGGGGTCTTCGAGGCCGTCACCCGCACGGAGAACGGAATCGCCGCGAACCCGGTCCATTCGGCGCGCTTCGACGCTCCGATCAGTGCGAACGTCACCCTGCGGGTCACCGATGAATACGGGAAGACCGCGACGGCCGAGATGCCGCTCGTCGTCACCCGGGACGGGGACTCGGTCGATGACGCGATCGACAACTGCCCCGCCGATCGTAATGAGGATCAAGCCGACGCCGACGGCGACGGAATCGGCGACGTCTGCGACGACTTCCCCTACGGCGAGCCCGAGGCGGTGCCGATGCCCGAACGCGCCGTGGTGCCCTCGGGGTCGGGCGTCGAAGCAGGATCGGCCATCTCCTTCACCGCGACGGGCTTCGCGGTCGGACAGGACGTCACCTTCACCGTTCACTCCGATCCCCTCGTCGTGGGCACGGCCCGCGTCGGGGCGGACGGGACGGCCACCCTGGACTGGACCGTGCCGGAGGGCTTCTCCGCCGGTGCGCACCGAGTCGTCGCCTCGATTGAGAACGGGCACACCGCTGAAGCCTCATTCGACGTGTTCGCGAAGCCGATGCGGGCCGTCGCCGCCTCGGCCGTCCTGCCCGCGGCTCCGCAGAGCCCGGGGAAGAGCGCGAGCGCGCTCGCCTCGACGGGCGGGGCATCCGCCCTCGCGGCCGCGGCGGCGACCCTGCTCTTCCTCGCAGGAGTGGGAATGCGCACGGTGAAGAAGCAGCGCGCGTAGTCCTCCTCGCGATATGAGGGCCCGCTGGGCACGGAGTCGAGCTCCGTGCCCAGCGGGCGTATTCGGGTGACCCGGCCCTCGGGCGGAACGGCGAGCTCGTCTCGGTCATCGTCCCGACGACGGTCACGGCCTTCGGGGTGTTCTGGCTGACCCAGTACATCCGCGACGCACTCTACGAGCTCATCGAAGCGGCCCGCGTCGACGGCGCCTCGATGTTCCGCACCTTCTGGTCGGTCGCCCTGCCGGCTGCGCGTCCGGCGGCCTCGATGCTGACCCTCTTCACCTTCGTGGGGAGCTGGACGAACTTCTTCTGGCCCTTCATCGTCCTCGGAGCGAAAAACCCGACTCTCCCGGTCGCCCTCCAGCTCCTCCAGGCGTCCTACTTCAAGGACTACTCGCTCGTCATGGCGGGCGTCGTCGTCGCGACACTGCCCCTCCTCATTCTGTTCGTCGCCGCCGGACGCCAGCTCGTCGCCGCCGGACGCCAGCTCGTCGCCGGCATCATGCAAGGAACCGTCAAAGGATGACCACTCTCTTTCCCCGAGGGATTCCGCTGGGGGCGTCGCCACCGCCGCCGCGCAGATCGAGGGCGCCGCCCACGAGGGCGGGAAGGGCCACTCCATCTGGGACGCCTACGCCCGAGAGCCCGGTGCGATCCTCGACTCCTCGACTCCTCGACTCCTCGACTCCTCGACTCCTCGACTCCTCGAACCTCGACGTCACCTGCGACCACTATCACCGCCTCGACGAGGACATCGCCCTCATGAAGGATCTCGGGGTGGGGACATTCCGCTTCTCGGTATCCTGGGCTCGCGTCATGCCCGACGGGCGTACCCTCAACGAGGACGGGCTCGCCTTCTACGAGCGTCTCGGTGCGAAGGTCGGCGTGTGGACGACCCTCAACGAGCCCTGGTGCTCCTCGCTACTGTCCTACGCGGGCGGCGAGCACGCCCCCGCTCACACGGACCCCGGTGAGGCGGTCGCTGCCGTCCACCACCTCCTGCTCGCCCACGGCCTGGGCGTCAAGGCCATTCGCGAGGCCGCGGCAGCGCGCTCGGAGGAGCCGAGCATCGGCATCACCCTGAACCTCACGGTCGCCCACCCCGCCGACCCGTCCAACGAGGCCGACCTCGATGCGGCGCGCAGGATCGACGGGACTGCGAACCGCCTCTTCCTCGACCCGATCTTCCGGGGCGCCTACCCTGAGGACGTCGTCGCCGACATGGCGGCCACCGAGGACGGGGACGAGCGCTGCGACATGCGCACCTGGATCCACGTGGGCGACCTCGAGATCATCAACGCGCCCATCGAGGTGCTCGGCGTGAACTTCTACAACGGACAGATGGTCGCCGCCGCCGACCCGGAGGACCGCTCGCCCCTCGTCCGCATCGACAAGCGAGGCCGGGCCCACCTCGCCGCCGTCGAGCGGGCCGTCAAGGAGCTCGGCTACGTGCCGAACTCGGCGGCCCGGATGCTCGTCACGCAGCGGACGGACACGGTCGCTCTCATGATCCCCGAGCCGGATCTGCTGGTCTTCACCGATCCCTTCTTCGCGCGCATCGCGATCTGCCTGTCGCGGGTACTCGCCGCATCCGACATCCAGCTCGTCACCGCTTTCGCGGACAGCGCGAACGGCTCGAAGAGAGCTGCGGCCTTCCTGCGCGACGGGCGCGTCGACGGGGCGATCGTCGTCTCCCACCACCGGATCCCCGAGCAGCTCGACTCCTACCTCTCGGCGCCGCTCCCCGTGGTCTTCATCGGCCGCCCCTTCATCGAGGATCCTCCTCCCTGCTGGGTGGACGTCGACAACCTCGAGGTCGGGCGGATTGCCGCCCGACGTCTTATCGAGGCGGGGGTCAAGCGCCCTGCGATCATCACGGGCCCCCTCGACATGGTCGCTGCTTCGGATCGTCTGCTCGGCTTTCGGGAGCTCCTCTCGGCGCAGGGCATGGTCCCTTTCGAAGCGGAGGCCCGCTTCACCCCTGCATCGGGCGAGGCGGCCGCCGATGAGCTCGCGCCTCTCATCACGGCAGGAGACATCGACGGGGTCTTCGTGTCTTCGGACCCGATGGCGCTCGCGGCGATGCGCGTGTGGAAGTCGCACGGGATCCGCATACCCGAGGACCTGCGCGTCATCGGCTTCGACGGGACCGAGGCCGCGGCGGAGGCGATTCCCGCCCTGACGATCGAGGGTTAAGGGTCAAAAAGTGTGTCCGGAATCGCGGATTTTCACGGATTGACCTGTAGGTTTCCGGAAAGTATATGCTCCGGAAGCATATATCTAGCCCCCGACGGGAAATCCTCGGTGTGGCAGCCGTGATGTGCTATGCGCGGCGTGGTGTGGTGTCGCAATGTCGAAGAACCAACCACGCTGCCACTGCGGCGGTGAAATGAAACGCAACGGCACCACCAGCAAAGGCACCACCAGATGGCGCTGCAAACAATGCGGCGCCTCCAGCGTCAAACGTCGAAACGACATCACCAACGCGGCAGTGTTCACCCAGTTCATCGAGCATTGCACCACCGCAATATCACTCGACGACCTAGCCAAACGAAACGGTGTTAGCCGCGCCACCATGAAGCGGCGCTTCAAGTGGTGCTGGCTCGTTGATGTGCCTGACCCCACCGCCGGCCACCACAAGCGGATCTACGACCAGGTATTTCTCGATGGCACCTACACCGCCGGTGGCTGCCTGATCGTCGCGGCGACCATCGACCACGTGATCGCCTGGCACTGGTGCAAACACGAAACCACCCGCGACTACCAACTGCTGCTTGAACGCATCGAAGCCCCACTCATCGCCGTCATCGACGGCGGCCAAGGCGCATACAGCGCAATCAAAAAGTGCTGGCCGACTACGAAAATTCAACGCTGCCTCGTCCACGCCCAACGCGTGGTCCGCCGCTACACCACCACCAACCCACGCACCGATGCCGGGCGCACCATCTACCGACTTGCGCTGAAACTGACCCGGATCACCACACTGGATGAAGCCGCCGCGTGGGGTGTGCAACTGCACGAGTTTTCAACGATCTACCGGGAATGGATGAACGAGAAAACCATGATCAAAGACCCCAAAACAGGTGCATGGACCCGCGTGTGGACCCACCACAACGTGCGCAAGGCCTACAACAGCCTCAACCATCTTTGGCGGTCCGAGATGCTGTTTGTCTACCTCAACCCGCCAGCAGGAGTCCTTGCGCCCGAGCGGATCAAATCCACCACCAACAGCTTAGAAGGCGGCATCAACGCCCAGCTCAAACTGCTCGCCAGAACCCACCGCGGCAGATCAGGCGAACGACAACGCCGCATGCTGGATTGGTGGCTCTACTTAAAAACGGAACTGCCTGACGATCCAGTACGAATCGCCAGGCAGTCCGACTGGGGCCAGGGCCAACTCGCCAAAGTATCCACCCTGACCCAAACCGAGAACCAAGCCGACCACGAAACAGGACGCCCAGCCCTCTACGACAACGCTATCGACACCGACTACACCCACTCAATCGGCATTCAAAAAGGCCAAATCTAACCCCCGCGACACGCCGAGCCAGACACACATTTTGACCCTTAACCCACGCTATCGACACCGACTACACCCACTCAATCGGCATTCAAAAAGGCCAAATCTAACCCCCGCGACACGCCGAGCCAGACACACATTTTGACCCTTAACCCACCATCGACAACCCGGCCGAGGAAATGGGGCGGGCCGCGGCGCGGATGCTTCGGGAAATGAGCGACGGCACCTGGAACAGGGAGCCCATCCTCCTGCCGACCCGCCTCATCGCCCGCGAATCCTGCTGACTGACCCCGCCCCGCCCCTCTTGTCGAGAGCATCACTTCCACCCGCTCCGCCCTCGTGCACCCCTCGGCCATAGCACCCGCTCGCCCGGCCATTGCTTCCTGCACGGCAGGTCACGACCTCGAAGGTGATCAGCCGGTGATGCGTTTGAGGATGTCGAGCCCTTCGGGGGTGCCGAGGGCGGCGGTGTCCTCCGGGTGTTCGCGGAAATGGTCGAGGAGGTTCTGGAGGTAGGCGTGTGTGACGGGAACGCCGTTCATGGAGACGCGTTGGTAGGGGTGGTTCCTGTCGGTGAGTGCGATTCGATTGCTTCGGAGGCTTTCATTGGCATAAGGCTGGTCTTTCCAGCGTGCTATCCAGGGACGGCCGTCCGTGCTGATGACCCGGATGCATTCGGGGTCGACCTCGATACGCGGATTGACACCACGCCACACGACGAGGCGGGCCAGTCGAATGATCGTATCGACCAGTACGAGTACTGTAACCGCGAAAGCGCGGACAAGAAATGTGGTCGATACTGTCGCGCCAGGAAAAGCGACATAGGCAAATGTGAGTCCAGCAGCAAGCGAAATAAGGACTTCAAGGGCCTCGAGAAGGAATCGAATGGGCCCGCCTGTGAGCGTCAAGCCCGTTGAACGTGTCTGCCAGCGAATCGCTGCCTTTCGATCTACGACCATCGAGACGAGACTGCGCAGGGCAAAGCAGAAGCCGATCAGGGCAACGAGAAGGAAGAGTAGCCGAACGGGATGACTAAGCGTCAGTGTGCGAAGCGCCGCGAGCGGAAGAAAGGCGCAGGCGACGATGAGCCCAAGAACTAGGCGCGCCGCGTTGAGCCAGCGCCTCTCAGAGCAGGGCCATCCGCGAAGTCTCATGAGTGCTCCGTAGATTCGCATCGTTTAAGGTCATCAGTAGTCATTAGAAATGCGATCCCACTCATCGTCGATCTTGTCGATAGTCCTGTCGATGAGATCGTCGAGATCCTCTTGAGTTTCAAGTGATGCCGCGTTCTGGTAAAGTTTTTTGCCCCCGAATGCAGCAACGCCTCCGGCCGCAATCGCGGGGATGGGGCCGGCTATATCGAGACCGAGAACTGCTGCAGTCGTTATGGCCCCAGAACCCGCCTCGACGACCTCTGCTGAAGAGTTGTCCGATGTCCAGATGCTGTTGGCCGTCAAGAGGACATCCCCGAGCGAGCTCAGCCCACCAAGCCCCTTGCCCAAGACGTGTGAGAGCCGGGAGGACGCGAGGTGCGATCCGGCGGCTCGCGAAAGGGCCTGCGCCTTGCGCGAAGGGAAACCGATGTCCTTCAGGGGGCTGAACTTCGCTGCATTGTCCGCCCGGTTGGCGAGGCTCGCAGCCTCGTTGCTCAGCGATTCTGCGTTCGCGATCAGCACGCTGCCGGAGACCTCCACAGCGGCGATGCCGAGGTTCTGTGCCAGATCGCTGAGCAGGCCGTTGAGATCGATCGCCCTTATCTTGTTCTCGAAGGGAATGAGGTACTCCGCCACCCAGGTCTCCAACTCGTTGGCCGCGTTCTCCGCTTCGGATTCCAGATGCTCGTAGAGACGCGCCCGGCGCTCGGCGAGTTCGACTTCTCCGGCGAAGGACGGGTCGGCATACTGGGCCGGGTCGACAGTGAGGAATGGATGCTGGATGAGAGGGCCGTCGGTCACGAGGCCTCCGGCCTCGGCCTCATCGAGAATCTCCGTCATGTCTCTTTGGGCTCGATGCAGCTGGTCGCCGTAGGTCTGCAGGATGTCCGCGCCTTCCCTCAATCGTGCCTGGATCTCAAGGATGAGCGTGGACAGGGCGCCGCAGACCTCGTAGTAGGCGTCGGAGGACGCACCCTGCCAGGCTACTTCGCGGATGCTTGCTGCATGAACAAGGCAATCCTGCACTTCTTCCAAAGAGTTGAAACAGTCCTCGAACCAGCTGCTCGCCTCATGAAGATCCGCCGGAATGCCGGGAATCGTGGTGTCGAATGCATCAGACACTGCCGCCACCTCCGTTCGCGAATCTCGTGAATTCGGCGGTGAGAACATCTTCCATGGTCTGCATGTTCGTCAGAGCTTCGTCGACACGGTCGCCGATGGTCTCCACATAGGCGGATAGATTCGCGATCGAGCACGCGAGTTCCTTAACGATGTCCGCGACGCTTTCGGAATGCACACCGGCATCGACTCGTGAGGGCATGCTCGGTCCGAGCCTCCGCAAGGCCAGCGTCGAGTCGTAGTGGTCCTGCGAGATTCTGCGAACGGCAGCCCACTGGTACTCAGTGACTTCGGCCATGCGTTCGATCATACATCGCCGTCTCATCATCTCCGGGCCCGCCGAGGTCGCCTGCTGACGAGGACGAGGCCCTGTTCTGCGAGCGCTCCAGGATCGGTTCGGCGGGCCGGGGCAGAGTCGGCGTCACGCAGGCGGTTCGGCGGACCCTCACGACCCGTGTAGACTTGGAACCGATCCTCCACGTGACGGTATCATCCGAACCTCCCCAGGGCCGGAAGGCAGCAAGGATAAGGGTGCGCTGCCGGGTGCGTGGAGGGTCCTTCATTTCCCCCTGAATCGTGCGCCGCCCCGCCCTCGTCGATGAGGACGCGCCCGGCCGGAGCGCCTGAAACCGAACAGCGACGCCACTGGAGGACACCGTGACGAGCACCCCCGAGCTGCCCACCCCGATCGCCCAGCAGCAATTCGACCCGATGTGGAGCGCAGCCCCCGACCGCTACGAGGCCGTCGGCGCGCACTACCGCAGATGCGGGCGCTCCGGACTCGACCTGCCGATGATCAGCCTCGGACTGTGGCACAACTTCGGCGACGACCACTCGATCGGCTCCCAACGTGAAATCCTGCGAACCGCCTTCGACCTGGGGATCACGCAATTCGACCTCGCGAACAACTACGGCGTGCCCTACGGCTCCGCCGAGGAGAACTTCGGCCGGCACATGGCCCACGATTTCAAGCCCTACCGCGACGAGATGATCATCGTCTCCAAAGCGGGCTACGACATGTGGGCCGGGCCCTACGGGGCGGGCGGCGGCGGGAGGAAGTACATCCTCGCCTCCCTCGACCAATCCCTTGCGCGCATGGGACTCGACTACGTCGACATCTTCTACTCGCACCGATTCGACGAGACGACCCCGCTCGAGGAGACGATGGGAGCGCTCGAGCAGGCGGTCCGCTCCGGCAAGGCCCTCTACGCGGGGATCTCCTCCTACGGGCCCGAGCAGACGCGCGAGGCCGTCGGGATCGCGCGGAGGATCGGCCTGCCCCTCGTCGTCCACCAGCCCCGCTACTCGATGCTCGACCGGACCGTCGAGAAGGGCCTGCTGGAGGTGTGCGGCGAGCTCGGGCTCGGCATGGCGGTCTTCAGCCCGCTCGCCCAGGGCCTCCTCACCTCGAAATACCTCGGCGACGACCGCTTCCCGAAGGGCTCGCGCGTCACCGAGCAGCGCTACCTCTCGCCCGAGGCCCTCTCCGACGAGCGGATCGCCCGCCTGCGCGCGCTGGACGCGCTCGCGGGCGAGCGCGGGCAGACCCTCGCCCAGATGGCGCTCTCCTGGCTGCTCCGCGATGAGCGCGTGACGACGGTGCTCGTCGGCGCCTCCTCGCCCGACCAGTTGAGGGACTCGCTCGGAGCCCTCGATCGCCTCGCCTTCAGCGAGGATGAGCTGGCCCTCATCGACGAGCACTCCTTGCCCGCCTCACTGGTGTGAAGCGCGGGACACCCGGGGCTCCCAATCGGCTGGTTGGGAGCCCCGATCCGCGGAGCGGGGCAACGCTATGAAGCGCTCCCGGTCGCGTCGATCGTCGCGCGCGGACCCGCAGTCCGAAGGGCCCATTCGCGGGCTGCGGGCGCGCAGTCCGAGGGACCCGCTCGCGGAGCCTCACGGGAGGAGGCGAGCGCCACGATCAGCGCCGCGCCGCCGGTGTGATCGAAGCCCCATTCGCCAGTTTGTATTCGCCCCCGGCGAACGCGTACAGTTGGCGTCAGCCAAACGGCGATGCGCCCGTAGCTCAATGGATAGAGCATCTGACTACGGATCAGAAGGTTGGGGGTTCGAGTCCCTTCGGGCGCGCAGCGGCCCCGCTCGGTGCGATCCACCGGTCGGGGTTCTGCGTTTTTCAGGGGGCATCCCTTTCTCGGGCTTCCGGGTTAAGGGTCAAAATGTGTGTCTGGCTCGGCGTGTCGCGGGGGTTAGATTTGGCCTTTTTGAATGCCGATTGAGTGGGTGTAGTCGGTGTCGATAGCGTGGGTTAAGGGTCAAAATGTGTGTCTGGCTCGGCGTGTCGCGGGGGTTAGATTTGGCCTTTTTGAATGCCGATTGAGTGGGTGTAGTCGGTGTCGATAGCGTTGTCGTAGAGGGCTGGGCGTCCTGTTTCGTGGTCGGCTTGGTTCTCGGTTTGGGTCAGGGTGGATACTTTGGCGAGTTGGCCCTGGCCCCAGTCGGACTGCCTGGCGATTCGTACTGGATCGTCAGGCAGTTCCGTTTTTAAGTAGAGCCACCAATCCAGCATGCGGCGTTGTCGTTCGCCTGATCTGCCGCGGTGGGTTCTGGCGAGCAGTTTGAGCTGGGCGTTGATGCCGCCTTCTAAGCTGTTGGTGGTGGATTTGATCCGCTCGGGCGCAAGGACTCCTGCTGGCGGGTTGAGGTAGACAAACAGCATCTCGGACCGCCAAAGATGGTTGAGGCTGTTGTAGGCCTTGCGCACGTTGTGGTGGGTCCACACGCGGGTCCATGCACCTGTTTTGGGGTCTTTGATCATGGTTTTCTCGTTCATCCATTCCCGGTAGATCGTTGAAAACTCGTGCAGTTGCACACCCCACGCGGCGGCTTCATCCAGTGTGGTGATCCGGGTCAGTTTCAGCGCAAGTCGGTAGATGGTGCGCCCGGCATCGGTGCGTGGGTTGGTGGTGGTGTAGCGGCGGACCACGCGTTGGGCGTGGACGAGGCAGCGTTGAATTTTCGTAGTCGGCCAGCACTTTTTGATTGCGCTGTATGCGCCTTGGCCGCCGTCGATGACGGCGATGAGTGGGGCTTCGATGCGTTCAAGCAGCAGTTGGTAGTCGCGGGTGGTTTCGTGTTTGCACCAGTGCCAGGCGATCACGTGGTCGATGGTCGCCGCGACGATCAGGCAGCCACCGGCGGTGTAGGTGCCATCGAGAAATACCTGGTCGTAGATCCGCTTGTGGTGGCCGGCGGTGGGGTCAGGCACATCAACGAGCCAGCACCACTTGAAGCGCCGCTTCATGGTGGCGCGGCTAACACCGTTTCGTTTGGCTAGGTCGTCGAGTGATATTGCGGTGGTGCAATGCTCGATGAACTGGGTGAACACTGCCGCGTTGGTGATGTCGTTTCGACGTTTGACGCTGGAGGCGCCGCATTGTTTGCAGCGCCATCTGGTGGTGCCTTTGCTGGTGGTGCCGTTGCGTTTCATTTCACCGCCGCAGTGGCAGCGTGGTTGGTTCTTCGACATTGCGACACCACACCACGCCGCGCATAGCACATCACGGCTGCCACACCGAGGATTTCCCGTCGGGGGCTAGATATATGCTTCCGGAGCATATACTTTCCGGAAACCTACAGGTCAATCCGTGAAAATCCGCGATTCCGGACACACTTTTTGACCCTTAACCCGTTCTTCCCCGTCGCGGCCCCGGGTGCCCGAGGGCTCAGATATTCACCCGGACGCCCCACCGGCCCGCCGCGTCGAGGCGGGCGAGGGCTTTCACCGCAGTGACCCGCAGGCCGTTGTCGGCGCGCATGCGCTCGATGATCCCGGCCGCGGTGCCGTGGTCGAGCACGGCGATTCTGATGCCGAGGGACTCCACTTCGAGCAGGGCGCTCGAGAAGGGGCCCTCGACCCTGACGAGGCAGTGGAAGGCGTGCTCCTCGTCGGCGGTCCCGGTCCACCCCTCCTTCCGGGCGCGCTTCACCATCGCCGCGTCGAGCTCGTCCGAGACGGGCAGTTCGGTCCACGTCTCCGACTCCGCGACGATGAGGGTCGGTTCCTTGTACCCGAAGAGCTTCTGGAAGAAATCCATGGGGCTAGTCTGCCAGAGGCCGCCCATGTCGCTCAGGGGGCCGCGGGCGCCTCGACGATCCAAGGCTTGAGAGGAAGGGCCCGCAGGGCCCCAAGGTCGAGGGCGTCGAACAGATCCCGGGCGCTCCTGGCGCGCTCGACGCCGAGGGACGAGCCGATGAAGCCGATCGCATCCGCGGTCGACCAGCCGAGTGCGTGGAGCTCGCCGAGCCTCACGGCGCCGTCGCGCTTCGCGAGCCGCTCTCCGGAAGGGCCGAGGGCGAGGGGCACGTGGACGTAGGTCGGCGGCGTCACGCCGAGGAGGGCGGCGAGCGCCGCCTGTCCGGGTGCTTGAGTGAGGAGGTCGTCCCCGCGGACGACCTGGTCGATGCCCTGGTGGGCGTCGTCGACGACGACCGCGAGGTTGTAGGCGGGAGCGCCGTCGGCGCGACGCAGGACGAAATGGTCGACAGGGCCCGTGTACGGGCCATAGAGCTCGTCGAAGACGGTCCATTCGGGCGCGGGGGCGCGCAGCCGAAGGGCGGGTGCGCGGTGCTCGGCGGCGAGTTCGGCGCGGCGGCGCTCGCGGGTCGCCTCATCGAGGTCCAAGCAGGTGCCGGGATAGTGGCCGGGCGGGACGTGGGGCGCGGATCCCGCTTCGCGGATGTCGCGTCGCGAGCAGTAGCACTCGAAGAGCATCCCGCGTTCGGCCAGGTCTTTCAGCGCGGCCTCGTGGGCATCGGCTCGGGAGGTCTGGATGAGGGGCTCATCGTCCCAGTCGATCCCGATCTCGGCGAGGTCGGCGAGCTGACGCTCGGCACTGCCGGAGCGGACCCGGTCGATGTCCTCGATGCGCAGGAGGAAGCGGCGGCCGCTGCGGCGCGCCCAGATCCAGGCGAGGAGGGCCGTTCGGAGGTTGCCGAGGTGGAAGTCCCCGGTCGGGGAGGGGGCGAAGCGCCCGGCGCCCGCCTCGAGCGGAGCCCGCTCGCCCGAGGCCCGTTCAGTCAAGGTCCGCGATCGCCGAGTCGAGGCGCTCGAGCTTCGCGTGCATCTCATCGGTGCGCCCGGGCCTCAGATCCGCCTTGAGGACCAGTGAAACGCGCGGCGAAGTCTCGGCGACGGCATCGCAGGCGGCCTTGATGACGGGCATGACCTCGTCCCACTCGCCTTCGATCGTGGTGAACATCGAAGTCGTTTCATGGGGGAGCCCGGATTCGCGCACGATCTTGACCGCGCGGGCCACGGCTTCAGTGACGGCGCCGTCGGCGGAAGGGGAAGTCGTGGGGGAGACGGAGAAGGCGAAGAGCATGGGGCCATTCTATGCGGAGCGAGGCCCTACACTGGGTGCGTGAAGGCGGGAGGCGCTGAGCGCGCGGCATCGACCCGGGGGACTGGGGAGCGCATTCCCGCATGGGCCTTCGTCGCCCTCGGCGGCGCTTTCGGGGCGCTCGCACGCGGCGGACTCGACGCCCTCGCCGCGGCTCACCCGTGGTCGCTCCCGCTGCCGGGATTCCTTCCCCTCATGTGGTCGACCGTCGTCGTCGACCTCGTGGGGGCCTTCTTCCTCGGCGCGCTGTCGGCGGCCCTCGCGCGCCGAGCCGCTCCGACGCGCGGCCGGGTGAATCTCCGCTTCTTCGCGGCCACGGGCTTCGCGGGCGCCTTCACGACCTACGGGACCCTCATCAGTGCGACGCGTTCCGGGATGTCCGCCGCCCCGGCCCTCGGCGGAATCCTCGCCGCCGCTGCCGCCTCCTGCCTGCTTCTCATCATCGGGGTGGCGTGCGCGGGGGCCGGGTGGCTCCTCCTTCGTGCCCTCCTCCAAGGGGACGAGGGCGATGAGCGCGGGGGAGGGGGCCGATGAACCCCCTCACCGTGTTCGCGATCGCCCTGGGCGGGGCCCTCGGCGCCGTCTCGCGCTGGAGGCTCGACATCCTCGTCCGTCGGGCCGTGACCGCCCTCGCCGCCCGGCATCGCCTGCACGGGCATCGCGATTCCGACGACCCCGTCCGCCGGCCTGCCGCGCTGCCCCTTCTGGGGATCGGGATCGTCAACATCCTCGGCAGCCTCCTCCTGGGCGCCGCGATTCGCGCGCTCGATCCCGGGGCGGAGCTGGCGCGCGCACTGATCGTGACGGGCTTCCTCGGAGGATTCACGACCTTCTCGACCGCGGTCATGGACTGCTGGAACCTCTGGCGCGCGGGGCGCAGGGGGCCGGCGCTCGCGCTCCTCCTCGGCGTCTGGGCCCTGTCCCTGGCGGCCCTGAGCCTCGGCGCCGCACTCGCGGGAGCGCTCGTCCGGCCCTGACATCCGCTCGTGCTCGGCCGTGACATCCGCTCGTGCCCGGCCGCGACATCCGGTCGGCTCGTTCAATCCGGTGACGGGCGCGGATCGTGCGCGCTTTGAGGACGGCGAGGGGGATCGATGGGGGAGTTACCTGGATCACTTCCAGAATGAGACGCTATTTCCGCAGATCAGAGGGTAAATCATTTCGAATAGTGGAGAGTTGTAACGAGTTATTTGGGGCGATTCGGACGGCCACCTATGCTGAAAAGGTCAAACAACGGGATCGACGGCCTAGTGGAGGGCGAAATGATCGACCTTAACGGAGTGCGGAAGGTGTACTCCGTCAAGGGCGGCAACGAAGTGGTCGCCCTCGACAACGTCACGCTTCACGTGGAGCGCGGCTCGATCCACGGCATCGTCGGACAATCCGGCGCCGGCAAATCGACCCTCATCCGATGCCTCACCGCCCTCGAGCACCCCAGCGAAGGCGAAATCGTCGTCGACGGCCTCGACCTCGCCCGCCTCGGCGGCAAGGAACTGCGCGAAGCCCGCCGTCGCATCGGCATGGTCTTCCAAGCGGCGAACCTCCTCGACGCGCGCACCGCCGCGCAGAACATCGGCTACCCGCTCAAGCTCGCAGGCGTTCCCAAGGACAAGGTCAAGGCCCGCGTCGAGGAACTCCTCGAACTCGTCGGCCTCGCCGGGCGCGGCGACTCCTACCCCTCGCAGCTCTCGGGCGGTCAGCGCCAGCGCGTCGGCATCGCCCGGGCCCTCGCCGACTCGCCCTCGGTCCTCCTGTGCGACGAGCCGACCTCCGCCCTCGACACCGAGTCGACGCGGCAGATCCTCGAACTCATCCGCTCCATCCGCGAATCCGAGGGCGTCACGGTCCTCGTCATCACGCACGAGATGGCCGTGGTCCGCGAGATCTGCGACTCCGTCACCCTCCTCGGGCACGGCCGCGTCATCCAGACCGGCGCCGTCGGCGAAGTGGTCGCCGACGCGACCAGCCCCCTCGCCCGCGAACTCGTCCCCGCGCCCTCCGTCGACGAGGCGGACCTGCGCGAGGACGCGACCCTCCTCGACGTCATCTTCACCTCCACGCCCGGCGTGCCCACGGGGGCGACGGTCCTCAACCTCGCCGCCTCGATGGGCGCCGACGTCACGGCCGGGACCTTCGAATCCATCGGAACGGTCCAAGTCGGCAGGCTCGCGCTCTCCGTCCCGAGCTACCACGCGGACAAGATCATCTCGCGCCTGCGCGAGGACGACATCTACGCGGAGGTGAGATCATGACCGCTTTCGCCCAGACCGCCCTCCTCGGAGCCGCGCCCCTGACGAGCATCCTGCCCGGCGGCGTCAACGATCCCAAGTGGCTCGACAACCCGGCGCTCACCAAGCAGTTCGTGCCCGCGATCATCGACACGCTCCTCATGATGGGCTTCGCGACCCTGTTCACGGTCCTCATCGGCCTGCCGCTCGGCCTCCTCCTCGTTCAAACGGGGAAGAACGGCCTCACGCCGAATCGGCCCGTCTACGAGACGGCGTCCGCGATCGTCAACGTCGTCCGCTCCTTCCCCTTCATCATCGGCATCGTCGTCCTCATCCCCGTGACCCGCCTCATCGTCGGGACCTCGCTCGGATGGCAGGCGACCGTCGTCCCGCTCGTCCTCCTGTCCGTCCCCTACTTCGCCCGCCTCGTCGAATCGAACATCCTCGCCGTCGATCCGGGCAAGATCGAAGCGGCGCAGATGATGGGTGCCTCGAACCGGCAGATCCGCTGGGGCGTGCAGGTCCGCGAAGCGGCCCCCGTCCTCGTCCAATCGATCACGACGCTCGCGATCACCCTCATCGGCTACTCCGCGATGGCGGGCGCCGTCGGCGGCGGCGGCCTCGGCCAGATGGCGATCAACTACGGGTACAACCGCTGGCAGGACGACGTCATGATCTCCACGGTCATCGCGATCATCATCATCGTTCAGCTCGTCCAGATGATCGGCGACATGATCAGCCGGCTGGTGGACCACCGCTGAGGCGACCGCCGGCCGGGTGACCCCCAGCCCAGCACCCCGAACTTCAACCCCCTCAATCCGCGCCCCCGGGCGCCCCGCTTTCCGCCGATCGACGAGGGCGAGCCGCTCATGCTCCGCCCGAGTCGTCGGAGGGCCCTCACAGAAAAGAGACCCACCATGCGTTCCATCCGCACCATCGTCGCCGCCTCCGCCGCGGCCATCCTGTCCCTCGGCCTCGCGGCCTGCGGTTCCTCCTCGAACTCCGGCGCCGATTCCGCGACCTCCTCCGACGCGTCGTCCTCGGCGCTCGTCGATCTCAAGGTCGGCGCCTCGCCCTCGCCGCACGCGAAGATCCTCCAGTACATCCAGGACAATCTCGCCGCCGACGCGGGCCTCAACCTCGAGGTCGTCGAGTACACGGACTACATCCTCCCGAACACCGCCCTCAACGACGGCGACCTCGACGCGAACTTCTTCCAGACCGTGCCCTACCTCGATGCCCAGGAGGCCGAGAACGGCTTCGACTTCACCCCCGGCAAGGGCGTCCACCTCGAGCCCCTCGCGGTCTACTCCAACAAGATCAAGTCCCTCGATGAGCTGCCCGCCGGCGCGAAAGTGGGCATCATCTCCGATGTGACGAACCAGGCCCGCGCCCTCAAGCTCCTCGCGGACAACGGCCTCGTCGAGCTCCCGAGCGACGGCCAGGAGGCGAACGTCAACAACGTGAAGATCCTCAAGGACTTCACCTTCACCGAGGTCGAGGGCCCGCAGCTCGTCCGCTCCCTCGACGACGTCGACATCGCCGTCATCAACGGCAACTTCGCCCAGGAGGGCGGCCTTTCCCAGGCGAAGGACGCGCTGGTCGTCGAGTCGCCCGAGAACAACCCGGCTGTGAACGTCCTCGTGTGGCCGACCAAGACCGAGAAGGGCGAGGCGATCGCCAAGCTCGAGGAGCTCCTCCACTCCGATGAGGTCAAGAAGTTCATCGAGGACACCTGGGCCGACGGTTCCGTCATCCCCGCGTTCTGATCGACGAGGGCTCGGTTGACGAGCCCGATCGGACTCCCGGTGGGGCCCGCGCGCAGCGCGGGCCCCACCGCTGCGTTCCGGAAGCCGTCGAGTCCCAGGTCGTGACATCCGCCGAGAAGAAACGGGGCGACGGGTACTGTGTGGCCATGGCCATTTCGAGCTCACCCCTCCTCTCCGTCGAGGTCCTCGTCGCCCTGCTCGACCTCGACCCCGAGGAATTCCCCGTCACGGGGTCGATTCCCGTGCTCATCGACTCCTCGAAGCGCCCCGCCGCTTCGGGCGGTCCGCATTCACCCGTCATCCTCGACGTCCGCTACCCGGGCCCGGGATCACACGTCGATGGACGGGCCCAGTACCTCGCGGGGCACATCCCGGGAGCCGTCTACGTATCGCTGGATGAGGCGCTCGCCGCACCGCATCAACCGGGGCGAACGGGACGCCACCCCATTCCGGACCTCGATGCCTTCCAAGCCGCCATGCGCCTGGCGGGGGTGAGCGACGAGCGTCCGGTCGTCGTCTACGACGACTGGTTCTCAATCGCCGCCGCTCGCGCCTGGTGGCTCCTCACCTGGGCGGGGCACACGGATGTCCGCGTCCTCGACGGCGGGTGGAAGGCCTGGCGGGACGCCTGCTACCCGGTCCACACCGGGCAGGTCGACGCCGTCCCCGGCGACTTCCGCGCCGCTGCCGGGCACCGCCCCCTGATCGATGCGCAGGGCGCGGCGCGCATCAGCGCGTCGGGCGTGCTCCTCGATGCACGACCGGCCAATCGATTCCGCGGGGAGGACGAGACGGTCGACCCCGTTGCCGGGCACATCCCGGGTGCGCGTTCCCTCCCCGCCCTGTCCCTCGTTGATGAATCCGGGCGATTCCTCGACTCGGAGGAGCTCGTGGACCGATTCGAGAGCGTTGGCGCGCTCGAAGCCGGGGAAGTGGGCGTCTACTGCGGTTCGGGCATCCAGGCGAGTCACGTCATCCTCGCCGCTGAGGCGAGCGGAGCCCTCGAGGGGGCCGCACTGTACGCGGGTTCGTGGAGCGATTGGATCACCGATCCGGCCCGGCCGGTCGAATGAGGAGGACGGCTCGGCCCCTTCCCGCGCCCGGCGCCGATACCGGTCCTGCCCGCGGGCTCTAGGATGAATGGCGGAACCCGTCCGGGCCATCGAGACAAAGGACCCTCATGACCTTCCAGATCCACAACTTCACCGATAACGACGACATCACGACCATCGCCCAGATCGGCGCGTTCTCGGTCATCGAGTACGCGAAGGATCTCTCGGTCGATACCGCGAGCGCGCAGCGCGCCTTCTTCGAATCCCAGATGAATGTGCGCCGCAAGCAGCTGGTCATCGGACTGCAGGGCGGCGCGGTGATGGTTCAAGCCGGGGCGATGCAATGGACGGCCGGGCGCGTGTCCGCGAACACCGGAGTCAAAGGCGCGGGCGACTTCATCGGCAAGATGTTCCGGGGAGCGGTGACCGGCGAATCCGCGATCAAGCCCGAGTATTCCGGCACGGGCCTCGTCGTGCTGGAGCCGACGACGCGGCACATCCTCCTGCAGGACCTTGCCCAGTGGGGCGGCGGAGTCGTCGTCGAGGACGGGATGTTCCTCGCCTGCGATGCGGGTGTCGAGCACAAGCTCATCGCCCGTTCCAACTTGTCCTCGGCCGTCGGCGGCGGGGAGGGGCTCTTCAACCTCGGCCTGTTCGGCTCCGGCGTCGTCGCCCTCGAGTCCGCTGTTCCCGCTGCCGAACTCATCGCCGTCGATCTCAACGAGGATGAGCTCCACATCGACGGCCCGCTGGCGGTGGCGTGGTCGCCGAGCCTGCAATTCACGGTCGAGCGCTCGGGCCGTTCACTCATCGGCTCGATGGCGTCGGGCGAGGGCCTGGTCAACGTCTTCCGCGGCACGGGCCGGGTCCTCATGTCGCCGGTCGCCGCGACGAATCTCGCGTCGGCGGCGGCCATGTCCGGCGAGTGAGGTCCCTGCTCGCCGAGTGACGGGTCGGCCGGGGCCCGATCCGGGCTCGCCGCCCCGCCCTCGCCGCCCCACGGCGCACCGCCCCCGTCCGCCCGGACGACCATCGGCGACGATCCGACGCGCAGTGCGGGCCGCCCTCCCGAAGGAAGACGGCCCGCATGGCGCGAACAGCGGTCAGTCGACGATCCCGTAGAGGCGATCGCCCGCGTCACCCAGGCCGGGGACGATGTACGACTTCTCGTTGAGGTGATCGTCGACGGCGGCCACGACGACCGAGACCTCGGCGCGCTCGCCGATGAACTCCTCGAGGACCTTCAGACCCTCCGGGGCGGCGAGCAGGCACACGCAGGTGACGTCCTTCGCTCCGCGTTCGAGCAGGTAGTTCGTCGCGGCGACCATCGTGTGGCCGGTGGCGAGCATCGGGTCCAGGATGAAGCACTGGCGGCCGGACAGATCGTCGGGCAAACGGTTCGCGTAGGTTTCGATCTCGAGGGTGTCCTCATCGCGGCGCATGCCGAGGAAGCCGACTTCGGCGGTCGGGAGCAGGCGGGTCATTCCTTCGAGCATGCCGAGGCCCGCGCGCAGGACCGGTACGACGATCGGGCGCGGCTCGGAGAGCTTGCGGCCGATCGTCGGGGCGACCGGGGTGTTGATGGCCCGTTCGGTGACGGACACGTGACGGGTCGCCTCGTAGGCGAGGAGCGTGACGAGTTCGTCGACGAGCTGGCGGAAGGTCGCGGAAGGGGTGTTCCGGTCCCGCAGGACGGTGAGCTTGTGGGCGATGAGCGGGTGGTCAGCAACGTGAAGGCGCATGCTCCAAGGCTACCGCGTCCCCCCTCCCTCTTACACGCCCGGGGCCGCTACTCTTGGGTCTGTGACAGCCATGAAGCGTTATCGAGATGCGATGAGCCGCGCGCTCTTCTTAGCCAACCGTGCGAGGGAGTCGGGCGACGTCCCGGTGGGGGCCGTCGTCGTCGATCCGCTGGGTCGGGTCGTCGGTACCGGGTGGAACACGCGCGAGGGCGAGCACGACCCCTGCGGCCATGCGGAGATCAACGCCCTGCGCGAGGCCGGTCGCACCCTCAAGCGCTGGAATCTCGTGGGGTGCACTCTGGTGGTCACTCTTGAGCCCTGCACGATGTGCGCGGGTGCTGCGCTCGCTGCGCGCGTGGACCGCGTCGTCTTCGGCGCGTGGGATCCGAAGGCCGGCGCTGCCGGTTCGCTGCGCGATGTCCTGCATGATTCGCGGATGAATCACCGTGTCGAGGTCATCGGCGGGGTCCTCGCCTCTGAGGCGACGGTCCAGCTCAAGGCCTTCTTCGAGGGCAGGCGCGAGTCCTCGTCCGAGCCGAGCGGGCGTTCCGCCCTCGCGGCCGAGCCCGTCGTCGCGCCGACCTTCGAGCGCGTGTCCTCCTGGGCCGACGAGGCCGGGGCCGCGCGCCCAACCGAGGGGAAGGAGCGAGTCGCCGACTCCACTCACGCCTCTCCTGATTCTCTCCTTGCTCCTGCGACGCCGTCGGACTCTTCGGCCGAGCACCCCGCGGTCTCGCCGTTCCCCAAGCGCAGCCGGACGCAGACGGCGAAGGCTGCGGCGCCCGCGATCTCGGACCGTGGGATCCTGGGGATCCCGGTCAGGAGCCGATCCCGTGGGACCGCGAGGCACTGATGTCGGCTGAGCGAGTCCCCGCGCGCGTCATCACTGTCTCGGACCGCTGCGCCCGCGGCGAGACGGACGATCTGTCGGGCCCGCTCGCCGTCTCCCGCCTCGCGGACCACGGCGTCGACGCGGATCTCGACTGTGTCCCCGACGAGGACGAGGCGATCCGGCTCGCGATCGCACGTGCCCTCGACGCGGGCGCTCGCGTGGTCTTCACGACCGGGGGGACCGGCGTGTCGCCGCGGGACGTGACGCCCGAGGCGACCGAGCCGCTCCTCGTCACGAGGATCCCCGGGCTCGAGGACGCGATGCGCCGCGCCGGACAACTCCACGCGCCAACCGCGGCGCTCAGTCGGGGCCTCGTCGGCGTGACGCGCAGGGATGCGCGCGGCGCCCTCATCGTCAACGCGCCGGGGTCGCGTGGCGGAGTGGAGGATGCCGTCGCGGTCGTCGGGCCGCTCGTCGCCCACCTCCTCGATCAGCTCGCGGGAGGGGACCACTCCCGCTGAGCCGGTCGGGCATCAGTCCTCGGGTCGGGTCCAGGTGCCGGACCGTCCGCCGCTCTTCGAGACGATCTTCGCCTCGCGGATGAGGGCGGACCGGTCGACGCCCTTCACCATGTCGATGATCGCGAGCGCAGCGACCGTCACCGAGGTCAAAGCCTCCATCTCGACGCCCGTCCGGTCGGCGCTTCGCACGGTCGAGCGGATGAGGACGTGATGCTCCTCGAGGGAGAGCTCGACGGCGCATCCGTGAATGCCGATCGTGTGGGCGAGGGGGAGCAGATCGGGTACGCGCTTGGCGGCCTGGATTCCGGCGATACGGGCCACGCCGAGGACGTCGCCCTTGGGGACGGTCCCCTCTCGCAGTGCGGTCATCACGAGTGGGGAGCAGTCGACGCGGGCGACGGCGCTCGCCTCGCGGACTGTCGGGGCCTTCCCGGTGACGTCGAGCATGCGGGCAGCGCCCTTCTCATCCAGGTGGGTGAAGGTGAGATCGGTCATGGTGCTTCCCTTCGTCGCGTGGCGGGGGCGGACGGCGCATTCCTGAGGACAGGGATGAGGTCGAGGAGGTCGCCGGACGCGACGCGATCAATGTCCTCGGGGACGAGCGCGAGGTGCGAGGCGCTGGCGAGAGCGGTGGCGAGGTGGGATCCGGAGCCGAGGACGTGCACCGGTGCGACCTCGAGCGCGCCCTCGTCAGCAGCGACCGCGCGCGCGGGGACGAACTGTGTTTTTCGGGCGGGCGAGGACCATGCGGCGGCAGCGACCCCGGGGACGAGGAGGGGGGCAGTGGCGCCGGATGCGTCGGGGCGCAGGCCCGCCATCGCCTCGAGGGCGCCCGCGACGTACACGTGGAAGGAGACGAAGACGGAGACGGGATTGCCCGGAAGGCAGAGCGCGGGGACCGGGAGCCGCGAGGGGCCGAGGGGGAGGACCCCGATGCCCTGGGGGCCGCCGGGCTGCTGTGCGACGTGGTGGAAGTCGCCGTGCCCGCCGATCGCGAGACGGACGACCTCGTAGGCGCCTTGGGAGATCCCGCCGGCCGTGAGGATGAGGTCCGCCTCGGGGGCAGAGGCGAGGAGGCGGAGGAGCGCGGCGGGATCGTCGCGGACGGTGAGACGGGCGACGACCTCGGCGCCGGACTCCTCGACGAGGGCGGCGAGCATCGGCCCGTTGGAGTCGGGGATCCTGCCCGGTCCGAGGGGCTCGCCGGGGGCGACGAGCTCGGAACCGGTGGCGACGACGACGATGCGCGGGCGCCGTCGGACGAGGAGGGAGCCGACCCCGGCGGCGGCCACAGCGGCGAGAGCCCCCGCGCCGAGCCGGGCGCCCTCGGGCAAGACGAGGGCGCCCTCGTCGATCGCCTCGCCGCGGCACCGGACATCGGCGCCCGCGGCCACCGGATTGAGGATGCGGACGCGCGAGGGGGGAATGGCGATCCCGGGGCCGTGGTCGGTCCGCTCGACACGGACGACGGTGTCGGCGCCCATCGGCAGGGGGGCGCCCGTCATGATCCGCCACGCGGTGCCGGGGGCGAGGACGTTGGCGCGGGAGTCGCCGGCGGGGACGTCGCCCGCCACCGGCAGGTCGACGACGCCGTCAGCCCCCGAGACGAGGTCGGCCGCGCGGACGGCGAACCCGTCCATCGCGGAGTTCGTGAAGGCCGGGACGGGGACGCGCGCCCGCACGGGCGCGGCGAGGACGAGGCCGCGGCATCGCTCGAGGGGGAGTTCGACGGGCGCGAGCCGGGGGAGGGCCGCTTCGATGCGGGCGCGGTGCTCGTCGATTGCGAGGGCGGGGTCGTGCCCGCCGGAGTGCGCGCTCATCGTTCCTCCCACGGGGCGAAGACGAGGACGTCGGTCCGCTGAGCGAGGGCGTTGCCGACGAGGACGCGGCCGAGGAGCGGTTCGCCGAAGCCGACGATGAGTTTGAGGGCCTCGGTCGCCATCGCCGTCCCCGCCTGTCCGACGACCGGGCCGAGGACGCCGACCTGCGTGGAGGCCGGGGTGGCGCCGGGCTCGGGCGGGCGCGGGTGGAGGGTACGCAGGCTTGTTGAGGGCGCCGGGGAGGGGGCCTTCGACCAGAAGACGGAGACCTGGTAGTGCATCGCGATGACCGTCCCCCACACGAGGGGGATGCCGGCCCCGGCGCACCAGTCGGCGACAAGGTACTTCGCAGCGAAGGTGTCCGTGCAGTCGAGGACGAGGTCCCACTCGCGGCCGTGGGCGTCGAGCCACTCGCGCGTGACGGCCCCGAAGCTCTCGATCCTGATCCCCGAGTTGAGCGCGCCGAGGTGGGCGGCCGCTGAGTCGGGCTTCGGCACCCCGACGTCGCCCTCCGCGTGGAGGAGCTGACGTTGGAGGTTGGAGATCTCGACGACATCGGGGTCGGCGACGCCGAGGGTCCCGATGCCGGTGGCGGCGAGGTAGAGGAGGACGGGGGAGCCGAGGCCCCCGGCTCCGACGACGAGGACGCGGGCGGCGCGGATGCGCGCCTGACCCTCCTCGCCGATGCCGGCGACGAGCCAGTTGCGCCGATACCGCTCCCAGTCCGGATCCTCGGGGACGAGGGGGAGCGGGGCGTCGTGCAGGGGGATGCGGACCCGGTGGTCGCCCGTCACGGCAGGCCTGACCACTCGTGCGAGCCGTCGGTCCGGTACTGCTTCTTCCAGATCGGCAGGCGCGCCTTCACCTCCTCGACGAGGGCCTCGCAGGCGCCGAAGGCCTGGGCGCGGTGCTCGGCGCCGACGGCGACGACCATTGCCTCGTCGCCGATTTCGAGGTGCCCGACTCGGTGCCAAGCCTCAATCCGGTGGACGCCGGGGCGGTCGGCGAGCGACTCGGCGATCACCCGGAGCGTCTCCTCGGCGAGCGGGTGGGCGGAGTAGTCGATCGATTCGACGCCCGCGCCGCCGTCGTGGTTGCGGACGACGCCGACGAAGGACGCGACGGCGCCGCAGAGCTCGTCGCGGGTAGCGGCGCAGATTGCGGCGGCGTCGAGGGGTTCGTCGGTGATCACCGCGCGGACGGTGTGGGTCATGGGTCCTCCAGGGTCGGGGTCGGTCGGGTTGAGGGGGTGTCAGCCTCCGGCGAAGGGCGGGAGGACGTCGACCCGCGAGCCCGGCGCGAGCGCCCACGACCGGTCGGCGGGGCGCTGGTCGACGAGGAAGCTTGAGACGTCGAGGACTCCGGCGAGGGCGGGGCGCGAGGCGGAGAGGCCGTCGAGGAGCTCGCCGAGGGTCGCGGGGGTCGCAGCCGCGTTGATCTCGAGGGAGTCGGTGCCGGCGGCCTCCGCGGCGCCGCCGTAGAAGCGGATGGTCGTCATGAGGGGGGTCCCTTCGGTCGGGGTGATCGCCTCGAGGGCGACCTCGGCGCGTATCGGATCGGTGGGGTCGGGCGAGTAGGTCCAGGTCGCGAGGCCCGAGGCGGTTCTCTCGAGCGCCCGCTCGACGAGGCCGCGCCGTACCTCGAGGGCGAGCGGGTCTGGGGAAGCCGGGTCGGTGAAGGGGCAAGCCGTGAGGACGAGGGCGCAAGGGCGACGCTTCGAGGGGTGGGCGGCGAAGCCGAGCGCGGAGAGAAACATCCGGATCTTCCCCATGTGGTCGGCGAGGATGAAGCCCTCGGGCACACGCACCCCGTGGGTGTGATCGGGGACCCCCATCTCGCGGAGGGCGCGATCCGCCCAGTTCCGTCCGATCTCCCGGGCGGAAAGCGTCGGCTCGTCGAGCCCGACGCGGAGCCAGTCAAGGACAGCGGCCGTCATCTGCGTGAGCATGAGGGCCGGGAAGGCGGGGTCTGCCGGGGTCGTCGTCGAATAGCCGAGGGCGGGGCGCCCTCGTCCTTGGGAGGGGAGTTGCTCGCGGGTGACGAGCCCCATCTCGCAGAGGGCCTCGAGGGTCTCGCGGACCGAGGAGACGTGCAGGTCGGCCTCCGCGGCGAGCTCGGCGACGGTCGCCGGGGCGTCGTGCTCGGCGATGCGCTCGAGGAGAGCGTGCTGCGCCGAGGTGAGCGTCGCCATCGTCGCGAGGATGTCGGCGAGTGAGGGCGGGGCGACGCGTGAGGTCATGAGGGGTTCTCCGGGGGGCGTGAGGGCGTTCGGCGTCCAGTGTGCCAGCGCGTCCGCGCGCTCACCAACCGCGCGGGGTCCTCACGGGGCGGGCCGCGTCGCGCGAACGGTAGACGATCGACGGACGGGTGAGGTAGCCGACCGGGGCGGAGACGACGTGGACGAGGCGCGTGAAGGGCCACACGCAGAAGAGGAGCATCCCGGCGACGATGTGGAGCCGGAAGGCAAGGGGGACGTCGACCATGAGCTCGGGCCTCGGCGAGAGGAGGAGGACTGAGCGGAACCACACGGAGATCGTCTCCCGGTAGTCGTAGCCGTGGGCGCCGCCGAGGACCTGGGTGGAGATCGTCGCGAAGGCCCCGAGGAGGATCGGGATGACGAGGAGGACGTAGGTGACGATGTCGGCGCGGGTCGTCGCGAGCCGCACGGACTTCACGACCATGCGCCGGTAGAGGAGGCCGACGAGGCCGATGATCGTCACGAGGCCGGCGAGCGAGCCGGGGATCGTCGCCATGAGGTGGTAGGCCTCCTGGCTGATGCCGACCGCCTGCGTCCATGACTTCGGTACGACAAGGCCAAGGACGTGGCCGAGGGCGACGAAGAGGATCCCGAAGTGGAACATCGGCGAGGACCAGCGGAGGATCGCGGACTCGTTCCAGTTCGATGAGCGGGACGTCCAGCCGTATTGGTCCGTCCGGTAGCGCCAGACGAGGCCGACGACGAGGAGGACGATCGCGAGGTAGGGGAGGGCCACCCAGGCGAGGAGGTCCCCGACGCCGAGAGCGGCGCCTCGGCCCTCGAGGGGGAGGAGCGCGGTGCGCGCGAGGTCCATGATGGTCACCTTTCCTGGACGGGGATCGGGCAATCGGAGAGGGCGGGGAGGGCGACGCCGACGAGCTCCGTCGGCGGGCCCTGGGAGACGAGGCGGGCGTAGGCGGCGGCGACCTCGGGGCTCGGCTCAGGGAGGGTGAGGACGAGGGCGTCGAGGACGCGCGCCCAGGGCGCCCCGTAGGAGCGCAGGGCCGTGCGGACGACCTCGATGCCTTCCCGGTTCGCCTCGATGAGGTCCTCGGCGATGCCCGTCTCGTCGAGGGCGGCCGCCTCGAGGAGGAGGGGAAGGTGGTCGGGGAGCTCCTCGCGGGCGAGCTCGAATCCGGCGGAGGCGAGCGCGCGCCGGAAGCCGATGAGGGCCTGCCCGCGCGAGCGCGTGTCGCCGTGCGTGTAGTAGGTGAGCCCGAGGGCGCAGCGGCGCGTCTGATCGAAGATGTCGACGTAGGCGATCTGGAGGCCGCGCTCGCCGAGCGCGTCGGCCGCGTCGCAAAAGTCTGTGAGGAGCCGGGCCACCGCCTCCGGCAGCCGCGGGAGCATCGCGCGGACGGCGAGGATGCGCTCCGCGAAGCCGTTTTCGGGGTAGTCGAGGAGGATCGAGCACGCCATCCGTACGAGGCGGCGCGCCTCGTCGTCGACATCGACCGCCTCGACGGCCGGGAAGGTCGGCAGGCCAAGGGCGGCGCTCATCGGCGGACCTCGAACGGAAGCATCGTCGCGCCGGCGGGCCGTGGCACCCCGGTCGTCGGGGTCGCCCCGTGGAAGGCCTCGACGTCGTAGGCGACGGAGCAGCCCCCGAGGTCATCGATCCCTCGGGGCGTCTCGGGGGAGGCGGAGGGGACGACGTAGCGGTCGTCGTACTTCGCGATCCCCATGAGCCGATACATGGCCTCGACCTCGTCGCCCGTCATCCCGACGGACTGCGCGATCTCCTCGTTTCCGGGGTTCCCGTTGTGGAGGTCGCGCATGTACGAGCGCATCGCGGCGAGGCGACGCAGAGCGAGCTCGACGGGGCGGGTATTCCCCGCGGTGAAGAGGCCGGCGAGGTACTCGAGGGGGATGCGCATCTGTGCGATCGCGGAGAGTAGGACCCGGTGGTCCTCGCCGTCCGATCCGGACGCTGTGACCTCGTCGACGACCGGTGAGAGGGGTGGGACGTACCACACCATCGGGAGAGTCCGGAACTCCGGGTGGAGCGGGAGGGCGAGACGGTAGACGGAAATGAGCTTGTGGACGGGCGACTCCTGGGCGGCCGTGATCCATGAGTGGGGGACGCCGTTCGCCTTCGCGGCGGCGACGACCCCGGGATCGAAGGGATCGAGGAGGATGTCGCGCTGCGCGTCGTAGAGGTCCCCCTCGTGCTCGACGGAGGCGGCCTCGGTCACCCGATCGGCGTCGTAGAGGAGGACGCCGAGATAGCGGAGGCGGCCGACGCAGGTCTCTGAGCAGACCGTCGGCAGTCCTGCCTCGAGGCGCGGGTAGCAGAGCGTACACTTCTCGGCTTTGCCGGTCGTGTGGTTGAAATACACCTTCTTGTAGGGGCACGCCGACACGCACATGCGCCAACCGCGGCACTTGTCCTGATCGACGAGGACGATCCCGTCCTCGGTCCGCTTGTACATCGCGCCGGAGGGACAAGAGGAGACGCACGCGGGGTTGAGGCAGTGCTCGCAAATGCGCGGGAGGTAGAACATGTAGGCGTCCTCGATGGTCTTCGAGACCTGAAGGCTCATCGCCTTGAGGACCGGGTCGGAGTCGAGGGTCTCCATCGAGCCGCCGAGGTCGTCATCCCAGTTCGGACCCCACTTCACGGTGTCAATCGGGTCGCCGGTGATCGCCGAGACCGGGCGCGCTGAGGGGGAGGACGTCTGGTTCGCCGGGGTTTGGAGGAGCTTGTCGTACTCGTAGGTCCACGGCTCGTAGTAGTCGTCCTGCGTCGGCATCGTCGGGTTGTGGAAGATCTTCGCGAGTGTGGCGAGCCGACCGCCCTGTGCGAGGCGCAGCCCGCCCGCCTTCGTCCGGCTCCAGCCGCCCTTCCACGTCCCCTGATCCGACCAGCCGCGCGGGTAGCCGACGCCCGGGCGGGTCTCGACGTTGTTGAACCACATGTACTCGGCGCCCTCGCGGTTCGTCCACGCCTGCTTGCACGTGACCGAGCACGTGTGGCAGCCGATGCACTTGTCGAGGTTCATCACCATCGCGATCTGTGCCATGACCTTCATCAGAACTGCACCTCCTGGTCGCGGCGGCGGATCATCGTGACCTCGTCGCGCTGGTTGCCGGTGGGGCCGTAGTAATTGAACGCGAAGGAGATCTGGCCGTAGCCCCCGGCGACGTGCGTCGGCTTGATCGCGATCCGCGTGAGCGAGTTGTGGATGCCACCGCGTTTGCCGGTCCGCTCGGTGAGTGGGGTGCCGACCATGCGTTCGGAGGCGTGGTGCATGAAGACCGTTCCCTCGGGTATCCGGTGGGAGACGACGGCGCGCGCGGTGACGAGGCCGTTGCGGTTGTAGGCCTCGACCCACTCGTTGTCCCTTACCCCGATCTTGTCCGCATCCTGGGGGCTCATCCAGATCGTCTGGCCGCCGCGCCCGAGCGTGAGCATGTAGGGGTTGTCGAAGTACTGGGAATGGATCGCCCACTTGTTGTGGACGGTGAGGTAACGCACCGCGACTTCGGCGGTTCCTTCGGGCGAAGTGCCGATGTGGCCGACGGGTCGCTCGCCGTACATGTGGGCGCGGTCGAGCGGCGGGCGGAACACGGGGAGCGATTCGCCGAGGTCCCGGATCCAGTCGTGGTCGAGGTAGAACTGCGGGCGCCCCGTGAGCGTGTGCCAGGGGCGGTGCTGCTCGATGTTCTGGCAGAACGCGGAGTAGCGCCTCCCGCCCTTCTCCGAGCCCGACCACTCGGGCGAGGTGATGACCGAGCGGGGCTGGATCGTCGTGTCGGCGAAGGTGATCCGCTTCTCCTCGTCGCCCTCTGCGAGATGGGCGAGCTTCGTGCCCGTCCGCTTCTCGAGGTTCTGGAAGCCCGTGTAGGCGAGTCGTCCGTTCGTCGTCCCGGACAGGGCGAGGACCATGTCGCACGCCTTGACATCGGTGTCGAGGAGCGCGGATCCCTCGCCGGGCAGGCCGTCCATGGGGGCGCGCCCGTTGAGATGCGCGAGGCGCTCGACCTCCTCAGCGACCTCGAACATGAAGCCCTTCTGGGCGAGCCCGGCCTTTTCGGCGAGCGGACCGAGGCGCTCGAACTTCGTCCCGATCATCGTGTAGTCGCGCTCGACGGGAATGATCTTCGGCATGTCGACGCCCGGGTGCCAGCCGTCGCGCTCGGGCACGACGCCGTTGGCGAGCGTGTACTCGTCGGGCGAGTCGTGGAAGAGCGGGATCGACATGGCGTCGAGCTGCGTCCCGAGGTGGTCCTTCGCGAACTCGGAGAACACCGTCGCGAGGGATCGGAAGATCTCGAAGTCGGTGCGCGCCTCCCATGGCGGGTTGACGGCCGCGTTGAAGGAGTGGACGAAGGGGTGCATGTCGGTCGAGGAGAGGTCGTGCTTCTCGTACCAGGTCGCGGCCGGCAGGACGATGTCGGAGTGAAGGGTCGTCGAGGTGTTGCGGAAGTCCGCGACCCACATGAGGTCGAGCTTGCCGGTCGCGCCCTCGTCCTTCCACTCGATGGAGGAGGGCCGGTGGTCGGCGGGGAGCTCCTCGGCGTTCACGTGGTCGACGGCGCCGAGCATGTGCTTCAGGAAGAACTCGGTGCCCTTCGCGGAGGACCCGAGGAGATTCGTCCGCCAGTTCGCGAGGATGCGGGGGAAGTTCTCCGGCGAGTCGGGGTTCGTCACCGCGAACCTCAAGCGGCCCTCGGTGAGCTCGCGCGCGACGTAGTCGGCGGGCGCCATGCCCGCCTCCGTCGCCTGGCGCCCGAGTTCGAGGGGCGAGCGGTCGAAGGCGGGGAAGGACGGCATCCAGCCGCGCTGAGCGGATTCGACGAGGGTGTCGGCGATCATCTTCCCCTCGAGAGAGCCTGCCCCGAGCGGGTTCGCCATCGCGTCGGCGCGGGCGCCGTCGTAGCGCCACTGGCTCGTCGTCATGTAGTACCAGCCGGTCGCGATCATCTGACGCGGGGGCCGCTGCCAGTCGAGGGCGAGGGCGTACTGCTGCCAGCCGGTGATCGGGCGGACCTTCTCCTGGCCGACGTAGTGGGCCCAGCCGCCGCCGTTCTTCCCCTCGCACGCGCAGATCGTCGTCAGCGTGAGGAAGCCGCGGTACATGAGATCGGAGTGGAAGTAGTGGTTCGTGCCGGCGCCCATGAGGATCATCGAGCGCCCGCCAGACTCGATCGAGTTGAGCGCGAACTCGCGGCCGATCCGCTCGCAGGCGGCTGCCGGGACGCCGGTGATCGTCTCCTGCCAGGCGGGGGTGCCTGGCTGGGAGGCATCGTCGTAGCCGCTCGGCCATGCTCCCGGCAGGCCCTCGCGCTCGACGGCGTGCTGGGCGAGCATGAGGTCGAAGACGGTCGTGACGAGGCGCCCGTTGATGCGGCGGGCGGGGACGCCGCGGCGGACGACTCCCGCTCCGACCGACTCGGTCCCCTGTGAGGCCGGCAGGTCGAAGCGGTTGAGGAGGACCTCGACGGGCAACCATTCGTCCGTGTCCATCATCGTCAAGACCGGCTCGACGCCCTCGAGGTCGAGGTTCCACTTCCCCTCGCCCTCGGCGCCGTAGTGGTCGGCGAGCGTGCCGCCCGGATCCTTGACGGTCCCGTCCGCCTCGATGACGAGGGGCCGGTGCGCGTTGTGCTCGCTCCGCTGGGTCGTCCCCTCCGGCATCATCGAGGCTGTGAGGAACTTGCCGGGTCGGTGGGGCGAGGTCGCGCCCTCGGCCCCGACGACCCCGCCGAGCGAGGACGGGTCGACCTCGTCGAGCACGACGAGGAAGGGGCAGTCGGAGTATCGCGTCACGTAGTCGGTGAACATCGCCTCGCGCCGGTCGACGTAGAACTCCTTGAAGACGACGTGCGCCATGCCCTCTGCGAGGGCGGCATCGGTGCCGGGGTGGACGCGAAGCCACTCGTCGGAGAACTTCGTGTTTTCCGCGTAGTCGGGGGAGACGACGACGACCTTCTGGCCGTGATAGCGGGCCTCGGTCATAAAGTGGGCGTCGGGCGTGCGGGTGAGTGGGAGGTTCGTCCCCCACATGACGAGGTACTGGGCGTTGTACCAGTCGCCCGCCTCGGAGACGTCCGTCTGGTCGCCGAACACCTGCGGCGAGGCCGGCGGAAGGTCCGCGTACCAGTCGTAGAAGCTCAGCATCGTGCCGCCGATGAGCTGGTGGAAGCGGGCGCCCGCTCCGTAGGAGACCATCGACATCGCGGGGATGACGGTGAACCCGGCGCAGCGGTCGGGCCCCCAGGTCTTCACCGTCCACACGTAGGCGGCCGCGAGCATCTCGATCGCCTCTTCCCAGGAAACGCGGATCATGCCGCCGCGTCCGCGCTGGGACTTATACGCCCTCGCCTTCTCCGGGTCCGACACGACGTCCCCCCATGCGAGGACCGGGTCGCCGAGGCGGGCCTTCGCCTCCCGGTACATGTCGACGAGGACACCGCGCGCGTAGGGATGCTTGATGCGGGTCGGCGAGTACTCGTACCAGGAGAAGGCGGCGCCGCGGGGGCAGCCGCGCGGCTCGTAGTCCGGCATGTCGGGGCCGGTTGAGGGGTAGTCGGTCGCCTGGGACTCCCAGGTGATGAGCCCGTCCTTGACGTAGACCTGCCACGAGCACGAGCCCGTGCAGTTGACGCCATGCGTCGACCTCACGACTTTGTCGTAGTGGTGGCGTTGGCGGTAGAACTCGTCGGCCTCGCGCCCGCCCTCGAGGAAGATCTGTCGGGCGTCGGCGCTCGCGGTCCCGCGTCGCAGCCACGATCCCATGGCGAAGAGGGCGGCTCCGGTCGGTCGCCCGCCGGTGGCGGTCGGGGTGGTGGGGGTGGTCATCGGGGGACTCCTTGTCGATCGGGTCGGATCGTCGGGCGGCGTCGGGGACGAGGGCGGGGCGGCCGTCCCCGTGGTAAAGGCCGGGGCCTCAGCCGGGGAAGGGGGCTCCCGGTCGGGCGTAGCGGATCCAGCAGATGAGCGCGCAGAGCGCGGAGTAGGCAGCGCAGATCCAGAACCACAGCTGTGCGTCCATCGCGGAGAGCGCGACGCCGACGAAGAACGGGCCGAAGCAGGCGATCGCGGCGGTGAAGCCGATCGCTCCGCCGGCCTGGAGCTTCGGCATGATCATCGGCATCTGCTTGAAAGTGCCGGCGTTGCCGATACCGGCGAAGAAGAACATCGCGAGCATCGCCCAAAGGAAGGGGGTGAACTGCTTGGGGTCGCTCGGGTGGAGGAAGAGCGCGGCGGTCCCGAGGGTGAGGGCCATGCCGACGGCGGAGACGAAGGTCCAGAAGCCGCCGGAGAGGCGGTCGCACAGGGGCCCCCAGGCGACGCGGACGAGGGAACCGATGAGCGGTCCGAGGAAAGCGTAGGTCGCGCCGAGGGGGAGGTTGGAGAAGCCGGCTTCGGCGAGC
Organism: Schaalia hyovaginalis; assembly: GCF_014208035.1. Taxonomy (NCBI): domain Bacteria; kingdom Bacillati; phylum Actinomycetota; class Actinomycetes; order Actinomycetales; family Actinomycetaceae; genus Schaalia; species Schaalia hyovaginalis. Next base: position 432,761 of record NZ_JACHMK010000001.1, read on the forward strand.
GGGGAGGAGGCGCCAAAGGTGTTGTTGATGAGGAGGCCGAACTGGGCGGAGAAACCGGAGAAGAGCCCGAAGGTGAGGACGTAAAGGAGAGTCATGAACCACGTATTGGGGTTCGAGAAGATATCGATCTGTTGGCGGAAGTTTGCTTTGACGGGGACGTCCTTGAGCATCGTGAAGGCGAGGATGGCGGCGACGATCGTCCAGGGGACGAAGAAGATGGCGGCGTTGTGGACGAAGATCGCCGTGTCGTCGGCCTGGCGCTGCGGGGCGATGAAGGTGATGCCGAGGAGGCCGAAGCCCATGAGCCAGGGTCCGAGGAGCTGGATGATCGACATGCCGAGGTTGCCGATGCCGGCCTGGAGGTTGAGCGCGGTTCCGGCGAGGCGCTTGGGGAAGAAGTAGCCGGTCGAGGGCATGTAGCCGGAGAAGGTGCCGCCGCCGATGCCGCAGAGGAAGGCGAGGAGCAGAAGGACGCCGTAGGGGGTCGAGGTGTCCTGCACGGCGAAGAACCAACCGAGCATCGGGATGAGGTAGAGAAGCGAGGACCAGCCGATGAGCCTGCGGGTGCCGAGGATCGGCGGGAGGAACATGTAGAGGAGGCGGACGAGGCCGCCGGAGAGTCCTGGCATCGCGGCGAGCCAGTAGAGCTGGCCGGCGGTGAGGTCGAAACCAATGAGCTTGAGCTTTGGGGCGATCGCTGAGACGAGGAAGAACACGCAAAAGGCGATGACCATCGAGAAGGTGGAGATCGCGAGCGTCGTCCACGCGATCCTCGAGTCCCATTTCTGCGGGTCCTCGGGGTTCCAATCAGTGAGGAGCCGCCCCTGTCGGCGGGGGTTGGTCGGGGAGGTTGCGGTGCTCATGTCTCTCCTAGTCGGCTCTGACTGCGCGGAGGCGGCGAAGAACCCCCGTCGAATATGGAGGAGTTTAGCAGTGAAAAAGGGCGCCGAAGGGGGTTTCGGCGTCAACCGCCGATCCGGCTCATCGTCCGCGAGGGGACGGCGAAGTCGTCGGCGTCGAGACCGTGCGCGGCGGGCTTCATCGCCATCGCGTGCTTCCATGCTTCCACGATCGCCTCGTCCGCGGCGCCGTTCCGCAGGAGAGATCTGAGGTCGGTCTCCCGCGTCGAGAAGAGGCACGAGCGGATCTGCCCGTCTGAGGTGAGCCGAGTCCGGTCGCAGGCGTCGCAGAAGGGGCGCGAGACCGAGGCGATGACGCCGACACGGGAATCGGTCCCTTCGACGGTCCAGGAGTCGGCGGGCGCGTGCGGGTCGTCGCGGTCGAGGGCGACGAGGTCGCGGCGGGTCCCTAGGAGGGAAAGAATCTCGTCTGCGGTGACGAGGCCGCTGCGCGACCAGGAGCCGGGCGGGCCGATTGGCATCTGCTCGATGACCCGCAGCTCGAGGCCGAGGGCGAGGCAGTGATCGAGGAGGTCGGGCAGGTCCGCGTCGTTGAGGCCGCGCAGGACGACAGCGTTGATCTTCACGGGCGCGAGCCCGGCGTCGAGGGCGGCGCGGATTCCCGCGAGGACGTCGCCGAGGCGGTCGCGCCGGGTGATCGCCGCGTAGTGGGCGGCGTCGAGGGTGTCGAGGGAGATGTTCACGCGGTCGAGGCCGGCGGCCCTGAGGGCCGCGGCCCGGTGCTCGAGCCCGAGCCCGTTCGTCGTGAGCGCGAGGCCGGGGCGCTCATCCTTGTCGGTGCGCAGCCGGGCGCAGGCGGCGACGATCTCCTCGAGTCCGCGGCGCAGGAGCGGCTCGCCCCCGGTGAAGCGGATCCTGCGGATCCCGAGGCGCTCGACGGCGATCCGGGCGAGCCGGACGACCTCCGCGTCGGTCAGCGTCTCCTCCGTCGGCAGCCAGTCGAGCCCCTCGGGGGGCATGCAGTAGGAGCAGCGGAGGGTGCAGCGGTCGGTGAGGGAGATCCTCAGATCGCGGGCGACCCGTCCGAAGCGATCGACGAGGGGCCCGCGGACCGCGGACTCGCAGGGTGCGTCGCTGCGCTCGAGGGTCATGGGCGACAGCCTAGCGCGAACTCGAAGGGGATGGCCCCTCTTAATAGGTGGGCGTCGGCGCTTCCGGTGCCCAGGGGGCGGGATCGGCGTCGCGGGCGCCCGGTCATCCTCGTCGCGCGGGGCGATCGTGGGCGGGCACAATGAGGGCGTGGGAGAGGGATTCGAAACGAGAGCCGCGCCATCGACGGCGGCGGGCGCCCTTGCCGTCGACGCGCTTGTCCTCGCGGGCGGCAGGGGCTCCCGGCTCGGGGGAGTGTCGAAGGCCGATCTCGAACTCGGCGGCCGTCTGCTCGACCGGGTGCTCGACGCGCTCCGGGTGCTCGCTCCGCGCCGGATCGTTGTCGTCGCGCCCGAATCGGTCGCAGTCCCCTCGGGCGTCCTTCGCACGGCGGAGGAGCCCTGCGGCGGGGGCCCGCTCGCCGGGATCGGAGCCGGCCTCGAGGCGCTCGGACCGATCGGCGAGGGCGGTCCCGGCCGGGCGGATCGCCTCGTCGTCGTCGTGGGCGTCGACACCCCCGGCCTCGGCGATCTCGCCGACAGGCTTTTCCGAGCGGGAGCCGAGGCGGTGGTGGAGGGCCGGGACGGCGCGATCATCCGGGGCGGCGATCCCGAGCCCTTCGATCAGTTCCTCCAGGGCGCCTACTCGGCGCGCGCGCTCGGCGCAGCTCTCGACGCCGCCCGCCGCGCGAACGGCGGCTCGCTCCACGGATGCGGTGTGCGCCGGGCGCTGCACGGTCTCGATCTCGTGCGGGTCGAGGCGGGCGAGGAGTGCCGGGACCTCGACGATCCGGAGGATCTCGCGCACTGGCGCGCTCTCCTCGCGTGAGCGGCCCGGTCGGCGCGGGCCACTCGCTCGTCCTGGCTCCGCTTCAGCGCTCCTCGTCGAGCTGGTGGTAGATCGCGGGGAGGAGTGGGATGAGGATCTCGAGGGCATCGAGGGCCCCACCCTTCGATCCTGGGGAGGTGAGGAGGAGGGCGCCCGAGGAATCGCGGGCGGTGACACCGACGACCTCCCGGGACAGGCTCGACAAGGGAGTGGACGCGAGACCGTGAGCGCGGATCTGCTCGGCGATCCCGGGGATCTCGACCTCGATGAGCTCACGGACGACCTCCGGGGCGACGTTCCCGACACCGAATCCCGTGCCACCGAGGACGAGGATCAGGCGGGCGCCCGCTGCGAGGGCGGAGCGCAGGTCGGCGTAGAGGGCCTCGTGCGACTCGGCGACCACCGAGGAGGACGCGACGGTGATGTTCGCCGCGGCGAGGGCCTGGGCGCACGCGGGAGTCGTGTGGTCCTCCTTCGTCCCCACGAGGACGCGGTCCGAGAAGACGACGATGTGGGCGCGGATCTCGCCGGGGGCGAGGGTCGTCGGCTGGGGCATGAGGGCGTCCTTCCTGGATGGTCCGTCACCGGGTCGCGGGGGCGTACCTCTTCGAGCTGCGGGGATCCTCCATAGGGGATCCGGATCGAAGGATCGATGAGGTGCATGCTTTTTCGTGATAATCGATGAGATCCGAGCATCGCCGGATCCGAGGCTTCGTGTAGAGGATATGAGCGACTCCGGTCCGATGAATAGAGTGAATGCTGATGATGACACGCCCCCGTACGCTCCTCCCCGCCCTCGCGGCGAGCGCCCTCGTCCTCGCCGGTTGTGCCTCAGGTGGAGCGCCCACGAGCGCGGCCGACGGCGAGCGCACGATCCTCAACGTCTTCGCCGCCGCCTCCCTCACCGAGGCCTTCGGTGCTCTCGAGAAGACCTTCGAGTCTGGGCACCCGAATGTCGATGTCGTCCTCAACCTCGCGGGTTCCCAGGACCTCGTCGCCCAAATGGCCGCCAACAGTGGCGCCGACGTTCTCGCGACCGCGAACGAGTCGACGATGGCGGACGCCGTGAGCAGGGGTCTTGTCGGGGAGCCCCGCGTGTTCGCGACGAACACCCTTGCTCTCATCACCCCCGCGGGCAATCCGGCGGGGGTCACGGGCCTCGACTCCTCGCTCTCTCGCGCAAAGCTCGTCATCTGCGCCCCCGAGGTTCCCTGCGGCGCCCTCACCGCGCAGCTCGCCGAGGCCCGCGGCGTCCGGCTCGACCCCGCGTCCGAGGAACAGGCCGTCACTGACGTGCGCGGCAAAGTCTCCTCGGGGGAAGCCGACGCCGGGATCGTCTACCGGACCGACGCCCTCGCGGCGGGTGATGCCGTCGAAACGATCCCGATAGCGGGCACTGAGGCGGTGGCCGCCGTTTACCCGATCGCCGTCGCCATCGAGGCCGTCCATCCCGACCCCGCGAGCGCGTGGGTCGACCTCGTCCTCTCGGACGCGGGGCAGAGGGTCCTCGGGGCGGCCGGATTCACCCCGGCGGCGCAATGAGGGCACGTCGTGGGGCGATTTCGCCGATCCCAGTTTGGGTCGGCCTCCTTGGCACGCTCGCGTTCGCGTACTTGGGGCTCCCACTCCTCCTCATGGGGGCGCGCGTCCCGTGGTCGAGGCTCCCCGCGCTCCTCGTCTCCGAGGCGGCGCTCGACGCGATCTGCCTCTCCGTGAAGACCTCGCTCGCCGCACTCGCAATCGACGTCCTCCTCGGCGTCCCCGCGGCCGTCCTCCTCTCGAGGGATTGGCGGGGCGTGAGGGCGGCACGCGTCCTCGTCGCACTCCCGCTCTCCCTCCCCCCGGTCGTCGCCGGTATGGCGCTCCTCTCGGCGTTCGGCCGTCGGAGCCCCTTCGGGGGCTCTCTCGAAGCGATCGGCGTCGACATCGCCTTTTCGTCCATCGCCGTCGTCATGGCGCAGGTCTTCGTCTCCCTTCCATTTCTCGTCGTCACCCTCGAGTCGGCGCTGCGCTCGCGATCCGGCGGCCTGGAGAAGACGGCGGCATCGCTCGGAGCGAGGCCGACGCGCATCCTCTTCTCCGCCACCCTCCCGTGCGTGGTCCCTGCTCTTGCCCGTGGAAGCGCCCTCGCCCTCGCGCGCTCCCTCGGTGAATTCGGGGCGACCCTCACCTTCGCCGGGTCCCTCCAGGGTGTGACGCGCACCCTTCCGCTCCAGATCTACCTCGCGCGCGAGTCCGATACCGACCTTGCGCTCGCGCTCGGGGCGGTCCTTCTCGGCGCGGCGCTCGTCGTCGTCACGCTCACCGAGGCGATCAGCACTCCCCGCCCCCGTTCAGTCCCCGAAGACGAGGACGAGGTTGAGGGCGCGCTCGAGCGCCGCAATCCCGCGACGGACCCGGACACGGCACCGCCGCGCGAACCTGTCGAGGTCCGCGTCCACGGTCGCGTCGAGTCGCGCGGATGGGGCGTCTACTGCGCGTTGCCCGCGGGGCGCGTCACCGCGGTCATGGGCCGCAACGGTTCGGGCAAGTCGACCCTCGCCGGTGTCGTCGCCGGCGCCCTCGCCCTCGACGAGGGTGAAGCGAGGATCGGGCGGGTCCTCGTCGACGGCGACGGAGTATTCGTCCCTGCGCGCGCCCGCTCGGTCGCCGTCGTCGACCAGCATCCGCGCCTCTTCGGATGGAAAAGGGTGATCGACGAGGTCGCATTCCCCCTGCGGGCGCGGGGCGTCCCGCGCGCCGAAGCGCGGGCGCGAGCGCGAGTCCAGCTCGACGCGGTCGGCTGCGGGGCGCTGGCCGAGCGACGCGGAGATTCCCTCTCAGGCGGGCAGACGGCACGCGTCGCTCTGGCCCGCGCGCTCGTCTTCGACCCGGAGGTCCTGGTCCTCGACGAGCCGACCGCGTCGCTCGACGTCGAGGCCGCGGCGAGGGTCGCGTCGGTGATCGCCCGTCGTCTCGATGGCGAGCGGATCACGGCGCTCCTCATCACCCATGACATTGTCGAGGCGCTCGCGCTCGCTTCGCGTCTCCTCATCCTCGAGGAGGGGCACGTCGTCGAGGAGGGCGCCCCCTCCCGGATCCTTGCGTCGCCATCCTCGCTCTTCGGCGCGCGATTGGCCGGGCTCAACATCGTGCGGGGCGAGGCGCTTCCGAGGATTCCGGGTTCACCCTTGGTGTCCGTCGCGCTCGCCGACGGACGTCTGACGGGCGTCGTCGACTCGACCCGTCGGGCTGCCGGCACTTGCGGCCGGGCCGCAGCTGCATCGGAGGCGGAGGAGATCCCCCGCGGAGGAGCACCGGTCGCTCTGCTCTTCGCACCCGAGGCGGTGATCCTCTCGCGCGAACCTGTGGCGGGATCGCCGCGCACTGTCCTGCGGGCGCGGATCCGGAGCGTCGAAGCTTCCGCCGACTCGATCGCGGTCGACCTTGAAGTCGCGGGCACCCCGATCCGCGCGAGGCTCACCGCGGCGGCGTGGGCGGAGCTCGAGCTCGGCCCGGGCTCGGACGTGTGGTGCGCGATCAAGGCAATGCAGGTGCGGGCGATCCCGCTCGCGTCGCCTGTCCTCGACAACGGGCTTTGAGGCCGGACGCCGAGGAGGCAGGCGGGCGCGTGGCGCGGTCATCGGATCGGAGTGCCCGGGGTGGGCACTGGGCGGGGGATCGGCGCGGGCACCCCCGAGCGCGGACCTGGAGGCCGAGGGCCACGTGGCGCACCCGTCCGAACCGCGCTTGAGCAATCGACGGCGCCGATGTTGACAGAGGGCGAGCCCCGAACCGGAGCGAGCATCTGAGAGAGCAAGGCCCTGAGCGTGTAAAGGCATCCCGGACACTGTCGGAACACTGTCCTCGGATTTCATGGCTCCCCATGGGACCCGATCGCGCCGTTAGTCGCGAGCGTCGAGGATCCTCCACACGCCGGTGAGGATCGCCGAGGCGAGGAGCCACTTGACGACGCCGCCCGGAAGGAAGGGGAGGACTCCCGCCTCGAGGGTCGCCATCAGGCCGAGCGTCTTGCCGAGGAGGAAGCGGAGGACCGCCCACATCCACGGGACGCCCACGAGGAAGGGGATCGCCGAGGCGAGCCCGAAGGCCCCGAGCGAGGCGAGCGGCCTGCGGTCCCAGCGGCGCTCCGAGAGGCGGCCGACGACCCAGGCCGCCGGGATGAAGCCGAGGATGAAGCCGAAGGACGGCTGGAGGACGTAGGCGGGCCCGCCGCCGAAGCCGGCGAACCAGGGGAGGCCCGCGACGCCGAGGGCCGCGTACAGCGCGAGCGCCGCCGCCCCTCGGCGCGCGCCGAGGAAGGCGCCGACGAGCATGACGCCGAGGGTCTGGCCGGTGATCGGCACGGGGTGCACGGGGATGCTCACCTGGGCGAGGACGCCGACGGCGGCGGCCGAGACGAGGACGAGCAGGGCGTCGCTCGCCAGATCCGCGCGTGAGAGGAGGCGGTCGGCGAGGACGCCGGGAGCCGTGAGTGGGGATGCGGTGGACATGAGCTTTCCTTCCACTGGATTCACTGGGGGCCGGGGGTGTCGGGGCGGGCCCCGAATGCGAGGACGTGGACGAGGGCGAGCGCGAACCCGGAGTCGTGCGAGAGGGAGAGCGACCAGTCGAGCTCGGCGTCGAGCGATTCGGCGAGCTCATCGAGCCGGGCCCCCACGCGCCCGCGGAATCGGAGGAGGGGCCGGCGCCACAGGTCGTGGACGACCTCGATCTCGGACCAGTCGAGCTCCTCGGGGTGGATCGGCGGGGCCTGACCGATCAGGATCGCGGACCAGGCCTTGACGGCGGCCTCCTTCGCGGCCCAGCGGGCGGCGAGGGACTCCCCGGCTCGGGGGCCGAGGGCGGGGCCCCCGGCATTCACGCGCTCGACGCTCCACCCCTCGTCGAGGCCGAGGCAGGACGCCCACTCGGCGTCGGTGAAGACGCGGGGGAAGGCCGAGCCGGGAGCGCCGACCCGCTGCGCGAAGTCGGCGACCCCGACGAGGTCGACGCCCGAGCCCTGGGCGAGGACGGCCCTGTCCGGGCGGGGGTCCCTCATCCGCGCGCTCCCGCGGGGTAGACGCCGTCGGCGCCGATCCGGGCTCCGGGGTCGAGGAGCATCGCGGCCTCGGCCTCATGCGCGCCCGTCGCGGGGAGGCGGCGCCCCTCGATGGGCTCGAAGAGCGGGGCCCTGCCCATCATGCCGCGCTCGAGCCTCACCCGGCCCGCGCGCAGGCGCTCCTGCGCCCGTTCGCGCCATGCCCGGGCCCCGTCCTCGCCGCGCTCGGCGGCGAGGCGCGCCTCGAAGGCGCTCGGGTGGGCGAGGGCGACCAGGGCGGAGACGTGCCCGAAGCCGAGGGAGGTGAGGAGCGCGGCGCGCACGGGGGAGGCCGACAGGTCGAGCGGCCGGCGCGGCCACAGGAGCGGCGCGAAGGCCCGCATCGCCGGGTCGAGGCAGTCGAGCGAGGCGTTGCCGGGGATCACCTGGTCGCGGAAGACCTCGAGCAGGCCCGCCGTCTGGAAGACGGCCGCGCCGCCCTTCGCGTGACCCGTCACGGTCTTCTGGCTGATGACGTGGAGCGGGTTGCCCGGGGTGCGCCCGAGGGCGCGGGCGAGGGTCGCATGGAGCTCCGCCTCGTTCGGGTCGTTCGCATTCGTCGAGGTGTCGTGCTTGGAGACGACCGCGACATCATCGGCCGCAAGGCCGAGCGCGCCGAGCGCCTTCGCCAAGGCGGAGGAGGGCCCGCCGCGGCCCGCGGCCATGGCGCCGAGGCCGGGGGCCGGGATCGAGGCGTGGGCGCCGTCGGCGAAGGAGCGCGCGTAGGCGACGACGCCGAGGACGGGCAGGCCGAGATCGGCGGCGATCGAGCCGCGCGTGAGGAGGACGGTGCCGCCGCCCGCGGCCTCGAGGAAGCCCGCGCGCCTGCGGTCGCCGGCCCGCGAGAAGCGGCGCGGCGATATGCCGCGCGCGGCGAGGGCGGCGGATTCGGCGGTCGCGTTCATGTCGCCGAAGCCGGTGAGGGATTCGACGCCGATGTCGTCGATGCCGCCGGCGACGACGAAGTCCGACTTGCCGAGGGCGAGCTTGTCGCAGCCCTCCTCGATGGACACGGCCGCGGTCGCGCACGCGCCGACGGGGTGGATCATCTGCCCGTATCCGCCGACGTAGGACTGCATCGTGTGAGCGGCGACGATGTTCGGGAGGGCCTCCTGGAGGATGTCTTGGGGGCGGTCCTCGCCGAGGAAGCGGTCGAGGAAGACCTTGCGCAGCGACTCCATGCCGCCGATGCCGGTGCCCTGCGTCGAGGAGACGTCGGCGGGGTGGACGGCGGCGAGGAGCTCGATCGGGGAGAAGCCAGCCGAGACGAAGGCGTCGACCGCGGTGACGAGGTTCCACACGGCGATCCGGTCGAGCGCCTCGATCATCGGGGCGGGGACGCCCCACGCCCTCGGGTCGAAGTCGGTGGGGATCTGCCCGCCGACGCTGCGCGAGAGCGTCGCGCGGCGCGGGACGCGGACGGGGGAGCCGGCCGCCTTGCGGACCCGCCATTCCCCGCTCGCCTCGTCGAACCACGTCCGCGTCCGCTCGGGATCGGCGGCCGCGTAGGCGGCGGCGTCCTCGGCGGAACGGACGGGGAACTCCTGATCGCTCGTCAGGTAGACGGTCGCGACGTCGTCGGAGGCGGCGTCGACGAGGACGCCGTCGTCGTCGAGCGGGCGGATGCCGGCGCGGGCGATGACCTCGTCTCGGAAACGCTCGTAGACCTCCTCCTCGGCGACGTTCGCCCCGGCGGCGTCGTACCAGCCGGCCGCGGGCGACTCCGACCAGTGGAGGAGCCCGGTCATCCACGCGAGTTCGAGGACTCCGGCGGCCGTGAGGTCGAAGTCGGCGGCGTTGAGCTCGGCCTCCCTGCGCGTGCGCCCCGATCCCCATGCGGAGACCTCGCCGACGCCGACGATGACGATCTGCTCGTCGAGGGGCGCTTCGACCTCGCCCCAATCGAGGCGGTCGGCGAGGGCGGGGGCGCGGAGGTTGGGCAGGGCGCGGATCACGGCGGCCCGCCCCGACTCGCCCGCCCCGCCCGGGAGCATCCCGGCGTCGCGCAGGGCCCGGGCGCGCTCGCGCTCTGCTTCCGCGAGTGCGGGGAGGTCGAGGCCGGCCGAGGCGAGCCCGCCGGTGAGGTCGGCGTCGAGCGGGGCGAGGGCAGCGCGCTCGCGGGCGTCGGGGGTCGCGAGGGCGCAGAGTTCATCCGCGATCTCCTCGGTCGTGAAGACGTGGACGCCGGCGCGCTCGGCCGCGGGGACGAGGGAGTCGTTCGCCCCCATGAGGCTCGTCCCCTTCACCCAGCCGATGAGCGGGTGGGCGAGGGTGACGCGTTCGGGCCAGCCGCTCTCCGTCCCCCACTTGTTGACGATCGCGTCGAAGGCGGACTTCGCCTCCGCGTAGGCCCCGTCCCCGCCGAAGATGCCCCGGTTCGGCGAGCCGGGGAGGACGACGTGGAGCCTGTGGTCGATCGCGGTCGAGGCGTCGAGGGAGGCGAGGCGTTCGATCATCCGCTCGACGGACCAGAGGAGGAGGCGCTCCTGGGCGACTGCGCCGCGCGGGTCCTCGCCGAGCCTGCCCATGACGGGGGGTGCGGCGAAGGGGAGGAGGAGGGTTGGACGCAGAGCGGGCTTGACGAGGGTCGAGCTCGCGCCGCTCGTCTCGACCGCTTCGCGCCCGATCCACTCGACGAGGGCGTCGATGTCGCGGAAGGAGGCGGCATTCGCGGGGACGAGCCAGAGGGAGGCCCCGATCGCGGCGTGCTTGCGGTAGAGCTCCTTCGCGAAGGCGAGGCGGGCGTCGTCGACGCGCGAGGAGGTCATGATGACGCTCGCGCCCCCTTCGAGGAGCCTCGCGACGACGGCGGCCGCGATCGAGCGGGGGGCGGCTCCCGTGACGAGGGCGATGTCGTCGAGGAACTCCCCGCTCGGCTCCTCGAGTGCGAGGCGGGCGACCCGTTCGAAGAAGACCTTCGGCTCGCCCTCGGCGCGCGCCGCGTACCAGGAGGCGAGGTCGGCGAGATCCCGCCCGCCCCCGGTGAATCCCGCATCGGCGAGGTCGGAGGGGGTGAACTCCCCCGAGGCGAGGCGCGCGAGGTCCTCGCGGGCGAGAGCCCAGCGGTCGTCGAGGAGGACGGCGCGCCGGGGTTCGAAGGCGGGGCGCACGGAGTCGAGCCAAGCCGGGCCGAGCTCGGCCTCGACCGCCTCGGCGAGGGCGGAGAGGTCCTCTCCCGTCCCGTCGCGCGGCGCGGGGGCGTGCCCGAGGGCCTGGAGGAGGGAGCGGGCCTGGGTGGCGAGGAGGCCGTCCGCTCCGAGGATCTTCTCCGCGAGGGCGGTGAGCGCGGCCGAATCGACGACCTCCCCGCTCGCCCCTCCTCCCGATCCGGGCATCGTCACCTGAAGGCCGAGGGCCTCGGCCTCGTCGCCGATCGCGCGGTCGACGAGGGCGTCGATCTCCTGGGCGCTCGCGGCCGACGGGAGGGAGGCCAGGGCTGTTCCGCGGACCGAGTCGCCCTCGCGCGTCTCGAGGAGGATCCGGGCTTCGACGCGGCGCGCCCAGGAGGCGGGCAGGCCCCAGGGGCCGGTGACGCGCTTGGCGATGTGGCCGGCCGGAAGGCCCACCGCTCCGAGGAGCTTGCGTGTCCTGGCCCCGATCGCCTCGGTGAGGACGGGGCCGAATGCCGCGTAGGTCGGGGCCGCCCGGTCGATCGTGCCCATGAGCTCGCCGATGCTCGCCTCGGCGGCGCCCTCGATCTGAGGGACGCCGAGTTCGGAGGCCATGTCCATGAGGAGCTGGTTCCGCTTCGAGGAGACGCCGTTCGTCAGGGTGTCGACGGTGTCGGCGTCCTCGATCTGCTCGGGGCGGATCTTGTTCGACAGGGCCAGGAGGATCCGCACCGCTTCGGAGGCGGGGATCGGGGCCTCGGGGACCCGGTCGCCCGAGGTCGCGTGCGACGACGGGCTCGGAGCCGGGGCCGGGGAGGGCGTCTGGGCGGGCTCGGCCTCGGGAGCGCCGCCCGCCGCGTCCTCGGCGCCCGGACGCTCGGCGGGGCCCCCGTCGGCAGAGCCCTCGGGAATCGGGGCCGAGTCGACGGGCGCGGCGACGACGTCCTCTGAGAGGAGGCGCGCGGCGTCGCGTTCGCAGTTGAGGACCTCGACCCCTCGGGAGGCGAAGGCGGGGCGCGCCAGGGTCCGCTCGGCGAGGTTCGCGAGCGTCGGGGAGGCGCCGAGGCCGATCTCGACGAGGCGCTCGACGCCGAGGGCCTGCGCGTCGAAGAGGAGGTTCTGCGTCTCGATCCAGCGGACCGGGGAGGCGAACTGCCAGGCGAGGAGCTCGATGAGGAGGGTCCGGCCGGTCCCGGGCCGATCCGCGAGGGCGCGCGGCCAGTCGGCGAGGAGGGATTCGACCGGCCCCGAGGGGGCGACCTCGAGGATCGCCCGGGCGAAGTCCTCGGTGATCGCGAAGGGGCGTGCGACGAGGTTGGGGATGTACCGGCCGATGAGGACCTCGAGGTCGAGGTCGTCGGGGATGAGCTCTTCGAGCTTTTCGCGGAAGGGCGCGACGCCTGCGCGCAGGCGCTCGGAGTGGAAGGGGACGTCGATGCCGGGGATGAGCATGAAGGGGCGCTTGCCCCCGGCGGCGGCCGCGCGCGCCTCGGCGTCGCGCTGGAGGGCGTCGAGTCCGGCGACCGTGCCGGCGACGGCGTACTGCGTGTCGGCGAGGTTGTAGTTGACGATCTGGAGGAATTCCCCGGATTCGCGGGCGATCCCGGCGACGTACTCGCGCACGCCGGCGTCGTCAACGCCGAACTGGTTGGGGCGCAGGGCGCCGAGGCGGTAATCCGATTGGCCGTGCTCGTCGCGCTCGACGAGGTGGTGCATCGCGGATCCGCGCTGGTAGACGATCTCGAGGACCTTCTCGAAGGGGAAGATCCGCGCGCATGCGGCGAGCGCGTTGTACTCGCCGAGGGAGTGCCCCGCGTAGAAGGCCCCGGGGACGAGTGCGCCGCGCTCGCGGAGGTCCTCGGTCTGCGCGTAGGCGAGGGTCGCGAGGGCGACCTGGGTGAACTGCGTGAGGTTGAGGACGCCTTCGGGGTGGCGGTAGACCCGGGAGCCGACGCGGATCTCCTTCGGGTTGTCTGCGACGATCGCACGGATCGAGAAGCCGAGGCGCTCTCGGGTCGCGCGGTCGGCGCGCTCCCACACGGCGCGTTCGGCGGCGGAGGGGCGCTCGAGGCCCATGCCGGGGCGCTGGATGCCCTGACCGGGGTAGACGTAGGCGGTGCGGGGCGCTTCGAGGAGGGCCGTGGCCGTGGAGACGACCTCCCCGTCGACGCGGCAGGTCGCCTCGAGGACGGGGGCGGCTCCGGCGCGGCCGACGCGCTCGACGGTGATTTCGACCTCGTCGAGCAGGTCGACCATCCCGTGCATCCGGTACGACCAGGAGGCGATCCGCATCGGGGGCGTCGGGATCGAACGGATGACGCCGGGGCGGGCGGGCTCGTCGGGACCGAGCGCCCCGGAGGCCTCGATGAGGTGCTGGGCGGTCGCCGACAGCCACATCCCGTGGACGAGCGGGGCCGACAGGCCCGACAGGCCAGCGGCCGCGACGGAGGTGTGGATCGGGTTGAAGTCGCCCGTGACATTCGCGAAGGCGGTCATGTCGGCGGGCGCCTGGACGCGGGCCCGGCGGACGAAGGAGCGGGGAGTGTCGGTGACGCCGCTCTCGGGCTCGATCGAGGGCGCGGGCGAGGGCGGCTGGGTCGAGGCGACCCGCCCGCGGATCGCGAAGCGCTCGGTGAGGCGCGCGAAGGGGGAGCCCTTGGCGGCCAGGACGAGTTCGACGCGGACGAGGCGGCCGGCGGAGGAGTCGGAGAGCTCGGCGCAGTGGGCCTCGACCTCGACGCGCGTGCCGGCCGCGGGCGGGGCGTCGTCGAGGCGGATCGTGTGGTCGAGGTGGACGGCGTTGACGAGGCCCTCGATGACGGGGACGCCCTCGTGGACCGCCGTGCCGAGGGCCGTGTAGATCGCCGGCCAGCAGGGGCCGACGAGGGCGTCGGGGACGATGCTCGCGGTCCGGGCGCGCAGGGCGGCGCCGGTGACGCGGGCGTGCGCGGGGCCGAGTTCGGCCGACAGGGTGAAGGAGGCGCGGACGGTGCCGAAGCCCTCATCGGGTTCGACGGAGGGCATCGCCTCGATGCGATCGTCGTTGACGCTCGTCGTCCCGACTCCAGCGGCGCCGGCGAGGAGGTCGTAGGCGGTGACGGAGAGGCGCTCCATGTCGACGACGGGCACGGCCCCCGTCCGGCACCCCTCGGAGACGAGGAGGGGGATCTCGATCTCGCGAACCGCGTGGGGCGCGGGCTCGGCGAGGCCGTCCCAGGCGGTCTCGCACTTCACGAGGACGGCGACCCGCTCGGGCTCGGCCTCATTGATGCGGATCTCGGTCGAAGCGGGCATGGCGGCGGCGGGGTTGGTGACGAGGGTGCCCGCCCATTCGATCGAGGGGATCGCGCGGACGAACTCGGCGAGGTCGCGGCAGTCGCGGTAGCGGGCGAAGATGGGCGCGGGCTCGACGCCATCGGTCTGAAGCGCGTCGACGAGGGCGGCTTCGAAGCGGGAGAGGAGCTCTCCGACGGGCTCGTCGACGCGGTCGATGCCTGCGACGGAGCGCGGTCCGGGGATGATGCGGACGGCGTCGGCGGGGAAGCGGGGGTCCTGGGCCTGCCAGAGGGTGTCGGTGCCCCACCATCTCGCGAGGTCCGTGTCGAGGACGGGGACGAAGGGCATCGGCTTGTGGTGCTTGCGGCACAGCTCGGGGAACCATGCGGCGTCGGCGGGGGCGACGCGGGTGGAGGCCGCGTCCGGGTGGGCGTCGAGGAGGCGCGCGAGCGCCGCGGGGGCGTTAGCGATCGCGTCGGCATCGGGGAAGAGGGTGGGGATCTCGCCGTGGTCGGCGTGCGCGAGACGGGCCTCGATCCGGTGGAAGAGGTCGAGGACGCGGTCGGCCCAGGTCCAGTCGGCGTAGGGGAAGGAGAGCTCGACGGCGCGGGTCGCCCACTGCGCGTAGGTCATCTCCTCGAGGTCGCCGAAGTAGGGTTTCGCGGTCGCGTCGAGGGCGGCGACGAGCTCGTCCTTACGGGCGAGGATCGCCTCCAGGTCGCCGCCGAGCTCGTGGATGAGCCGGGATGCGCGCGAGGAGGAGTTCTCGACCTCGTGCATGTCGGCGTCGAGGTGGGACAGGCCAGAGGTCATCCCGCCCTTCACCTGCCCGCGGCCGACCCAACCGTCGCCCTCGACCCCGGGGGTGTTGACGAGGAGGCGCTTGACCTGCGGGGAGGTCCGCGCCTCGAGGGTCGCCATCGCGGCGGTGCCGACGAGAACAGCGTCGACGGGCATGCGCGGGCGCCCGTGGGCGAGGGCCCAGGAGCCGGTGAGGTAGGCGACCGCGTCCTTCGGGCGGCCGATGCCGCCGCCGACGGCGAGGACGACGTTCGGGGTCGAGCGGATGCGGGCGTAGGTCGCGAGGAGGAGGTCGTCGAGGTCCTCCCAGGAGTGGTGCCCGCCGGAGTGCCCGTCCTCGACCTGGAGGATGAGCTCGACCCAGGGGTTCGCGTCGGCGATGTCGAGGGCGCGCCCGATCTGCTCGACGGTGCCGGGCTTGAGGCAGAGGTATTCGAATCCGTCGGCGCGCAGGCGCGTGATGAGCTCTGCCGCCTCGTCGAGGTCGGGGATGCCCGCGGCGATTGTCACCGCGTCGATCGGCGCGCCGGCGCGGCGGGCCTTCGGGACGATCCGGGTCGCCCCGAACTGGAGGTTCCACATGAAGCGGTCGAAGAACATCGTGTTGAATCCGGCGGTGCGGCCCGGTTCGAGGAGGCGCTCGAGGCCCTCGCGATTCTCGGCGAAGACCTCCTCGGAGTACTGGCCGCCGCCGGCCATCTCCGCCCAGTGCCCGGCGTTCGCGGCCGCGGCGACGATCTCGGGGGCGACGGTCGTCGGGGTCATGCCGGGCAGGAGGATCGGCGACTTACCGGTGAGGCGCGTGAAGGCGGTGTCGGCGCGGACGGACCCGTCTGGGAGACGGACGAGGCGCGGCGCGAAGGACTCCCAGGAGGCCGGCGCGGGAAGGGTCGAGCCGGGGGCGTCGAGGGCGGTGCGCGCGCGCCGGGAGGAGGCGTCGAGGACGAGGGCTCCGGTGCCGGCGAGGAGGGGCTCGGTGAGGCGCCCGACCATCGGGGTGGGGCCGAGGTCGAGGAGGACGCGCGTGCCGGAGTCGAGGGCGCGGGCGACCTGCGCGGCCCAGTCGGCGGGTTCGACGAGGATCCGGGCGGCGAGGCTGTGCGCGCGCTCGGCGTCGATCTCGCGTCCTGAGGCGATGAGCGCGTCGACCCAGGAGTCGACGAGGGCGAGGGCCCCGTCGAGGAGGGGGGAGTGGAAGGGGGCGCCGATGGGGAGCGGATCGAAGACGGGGGCGAGCGCTGAGCCGCCGTGGAGGCGCTCCTCGAGTTCGCGGTTCGCGGCCTTCGCGCGGGCGTCGAGGGTGAGGCGGGCCCGGGAGAGGGCTTCGGGACGACCGGACAGGACGAGTGCGGAAGGGCCGTTGACGACCGCGATCCCCGCGTCCTCGATGTCGGCGATGGCTTCGGCGACGAGCCCGTGCGGGAGTCCGCGGACGGCGAGCATGGGGGAGTCGGCGCCGCCCGGGCGCGCTCCGAGGCGCTGGGCGGCGGATTCGGCGGCCGCGCCGATGAGGAGGGACAGGGCGAGGACGGCTCGGGCGCGCGGCTCCTCGCCGTCGATGCGGGCGCGGAGGAGTTCTGCGCCGAGGGCCCCCTGGGAGTGGCCGAGGATCGCGAGAGATTCGCGCGAGCAGTCGAGGCCGAGTGCGTCGAGGTCGGCGAGGGCGCCGAGCTGGGCGAGGAGGATGCCCGGGCCGGAGACGGCCGGGGCGAGATCCGCGGGGGAGTCGTCCGCGCCCGCGAGGACGGCTTCGAGGCGGTCGGCGGCGCCGGGGGCGGCGGTGAGGAGCTCGAGGGCGATGGGCGCGACGAACTCGCGCGCCTCGCGGTAGGCGCGGCGGATGTCCTCACCGGCGCGCGGGAGGGCGAGGGATTGCGCGAGGGCGGGCCGCCAGGCGGAGCCCTGCCCGCCGAGGAGGAGGGCGAGGGGCGAGTCGAGGGACTCGAGTGAATCGAGGGCGCTGGTCATCGGGTGCTTCCGTTCTTCTTCGTGTGGGGGTCTGGTGGGGGTTCCGTCACAGGGGGGCGTTGTCGTGGACCCTGGGGGAGTGGACGGCGCGGTCCTTGCGGGCGAGGAGGCGGAGCGAGGAGGCGATCGCCTCCCGTGTCCGCCCCGGTTCGATGAGGCCGTCGAGCTGGCCCCCGCGCAGGGAGAGGTTGGGGTTGACGGAGTGCTTCTCGTAGAGCGCCTGGTAGTGGGCGCGCTGGGCGGCGATGTCGCGGCCCTGCTGCCCGGCCTCGGCGAGCTGACGGCGGAAGACGATGTCGACCGCGCCCTCGGAGCCCATGACGGCGATCTGGGAGGCCGGCCAGGAGAAGCTGACGTCCGCGCCGAGGGACTTCGAGCCCATGACGATGTAGGCGCCGCCGAAGGCCTTGCGGATGATGACGGTGACGAGGGGGACGCTCGCGCTCGCATAGGCGGTGATGAGCTTGGCTCCGCGGCGGATGATCCCGGCGCGCTCCTGCTCGGAGCCGGGCCGGTATCCGGGGACGTCGACGAGGGTGACGATGGGGATCCCGAAGGCGTCGCAGAAGCGGACGAATCGGGCGGCCTTCTCCGAGGCGTCGACGTCGAGGGTGCCCGCGTCGACGGCCGGCTGGGAGGCGACGATCCCGGCGGGGCGCCCCTCGAAGCTCGCGAAGCCGATGAGGATCGAGGGCGCGAAGAGGGGCTGGACCTCGAGGAACTCCTCATTGTCGGCGATCGCCTCGACGACCTCGACCATGTCGTAGGCCTGTTTGGGGGATTCGGGGACGAGGTCGCCGACGCGCGAGGCGTTCGGCGGTTCGCTCATAGTGGGGTCGTAGGCGAAGAGGGGCGCGGGCTCCTCGCAGTGGGAGGGGAGGTAGGACAGGAGGGTCCGCGCGTAGTCGAGGGCCTCGGACTCGTCCTCGGCGAGGAAGTGCGCGACGCCGGAGACGGAGTTGTGGAGGTCGGCGCCGCCGAGGTCCTCGGCGGCGATGTCCTCCCCGGTCGCGGCCTTCACGACGGAGGGGCCGGTGACGAACATGTACGAGGAGGCCTTCGTCATGATGATGAAGTCGGTGAGGGCCGGCCCGTAGACGGCGCCGCCCGCGCAGGGACCGAGGATGACGGAGAGCTGGGGGACGACGCCCGAGCATTCGCTCGTCTTCTTGAAGATCCGCCCGTACTGGGCGAGCGCCGTGACGCCCTCCTGGATGCGCGCGCCGCCCGAGTCGAGGAGGGCGATGATCGGGATCCGCAGGGAGAGGGCGCGGTCCATGAGGCGGAGGATCTTGTCGCCCTCGACCTGCCCGAGGGTGCCGCCCTGGACGGAGAAGTCCTGGGCGTACACGGCGACGGGCCGCGAGTCGATCGTCCCGGCGCCCGTGATGACGGCCGAGCCGAGGGCGCCCTTGTCGATGTCTCCGCCTGCGAAGCGGTCGAGTTCGGTGAAGGAGCCCTCGTCGAGGAGTTCGGCGATGCGCTCGCGGGCGGTCCGCCTCCCGTGGGGGTGCTGGCGGGAGCGGGCGCGCTCCTCGGCGGCTTCGACGACCTCGCGGTTGCGGGCGGCGAAGTTCTCGCGGGAGACGGCGACGCCCTCGTCGGGCCGGTCCTGCGTCCCAGTTGCTCGGGAGTCGTGCGCTTCGGTCATCGCGTCTCCTCTTCGGGTTCGACGAGGACGAGGGGGTCCCCGGCTGTGACGGAGTCCCCGGCGGCGACGCGGATGTCTGCGATCCTCCCGCCCCGGTGGGCGAGGATCGGCTTCTCCATCTTCATCGATTCGAGGACGAGGACGAGGTCGCCCGCGTTCACGCTCTGCCCGACCTCGACGAGGACGCGGACGACGGTCGCCTGGATCGGAGCGCGGAGCGCGGGTCCGGAGTCGGCGGCGCCCCGCTCCTCGCGGCGTCCGCCGCGCTTGCGGAGGTGCTGGGTGCGGGCGGGCCGCTCAGGGATTGCCCCGCTCCTGCTGGCGAGGTCGAAGAACTCCCTGGGGAGGCGGAGGGTCGTGCGCCGCCCGTCGAGTTCGATCGTGAAGGACTCCATGTCCTCCGGTTTGGCGCCCCCGGGGGCGCTCCTGGCGGGGCGGGCGGGGGAGGGGACGGGGGCGGCGAGTTCGTCGAGGATCCTCGATTCCTCGAACCACTTCGTGTGGACGGCGAAGGGGCGTTCGCCTTTCGGGAATCGTCCGCCGGCCGTTCCGGGCGGGCCCGCGGGCAGGGGCCTGGCCGCGGGCGAGTCCGGGCCGCAGAAGTCGGGGTGGGTGATGATCTTCTCGATGAGGGGGACCGAGGTCGGCAGGCCTTCGAGGGAGAATTCGCCGAGGGCGCGGCTCAGCCGTGCGAGCGCGTCGGCGCGGGTCGGGGCGGAGACGATGAGCTTGCCGATGAGCGAGTCGTAGTCGGAGCCGATCGCGTCGCCGGGGCGGATGAAGGCGTCGACGCGCACTCCGGGCCCGCCGGGCCAGGAGATCTGCGAGATGCGTCCGGTCGCGGGCATGAGTCGGGCGGCGGGGTCCTCGGAGGTGATGCGGACTTCGAAGGAGTGGCCGCGCGCCGCTCGGCGTTCGCTGAGCGGCAGGGAGTCGGCGATGCGGATCTGCTCGGCGACGAGGTCGATGCCCGCGACCTCCTCGGAGACGGTGTGCTCGACTTGGAGGCGGGGGTTGACTTCGAGGAAGTAGACGCTCGAGTCCTCGGCGACGAGGAATTCGCAGGTCCCGACGCCGATGTAGTCGACGGCCTCGAAGAGGGCGCGGGAGTGGGATTCGAGGGCGCGCTCGACGGCGGGCGCCAGGTGCGGTGCGGGCGCCTCCTCGACGACCTTCTGGTTGCGGCGCTGGACCGAGCAGTCGCGGGTCGTGATGACCGCGAAGGAGCCGTGGGCGTCGCGGGCGCACTGGGTCTCGACGTGGCGCGCCCTCGTCACCATCTTCTCGACGAAGTAGCCGTTCAGGGGCGCGGAGCCGAGGAGGGCCTCGAAGTGGCCGAGGACGTCGTCCTCGGAGTCGAAGCGCGTGATCCCGCGCCCGCCGCCGGCGTCGGCGCGCTTGACGAGGACGGGATAGCCGGCGCGGCGCGCGAAGTCGAGGAGGCGGTCTCGGGCGGCGTCGGGGCGGGTGGGCAGGGGCGTTCCGGGGATGACGGGGACGCCGGTCTTCGCCGCGATCGCGCGGGCGGAGATCTTGTCGCCGAGGGAGCGGATCGCGTTCGCGCTCGGGCCGATCCACACGAGCCCGGCCTTGCGGACCGCGGCGGCGAAATCGGCGTTCTCGGAGAGGAAGCCGTATCCGGGGTGGATCGCGTCGGCCCCCGATTTCTTCGCCGCCGCGAGGATCGCCTCGATCGAGAGGTAGGTGTCGGCGGGCGCGGATCCGCCCAGGGCGAGCGCTTCGTCGGCGAGGTCGCAGGCGAGGGAGTGCATGTCCTGGTCGGAGTAGACGGCGACCGAGGCGAGGCCGAGGTCGCGGGCCGTTCGGATGACGCGGACGGCGATCTCGCCGCGGTTGGCGATGAGGATCTTGCGGATCGGGCGTTTCGCGCGGCGTTTGAAGAGGAAGCTCATGGGCGTTCTCCTCGGGTCGGCGCGGGCAGATCGACGTCGCCCGCGGTGATGGTGAGGCGCCGCCCTCGGGCGTCGAGGGCGAGGAGGGCGCCGTCGGCGGCGAGGCCGTCGGGGAGGATCGGCAGGGGCGGGCGTCCGGGGAGGCGGACCGTCGTCCATTCGCCGAAGGGGAGGAGTCGGGAGGCGCAGGCCTCGTGCCAGGAGGAGGGGTCGGCGGCGAGGAGGCGGGCGAGGGCGGTGATGATCGCGGGGAGGATCGATTCGCGCGCTTCGGAGGGGGTCTCGCCTTCGAGGAGGGGGACTGCTCCGGCGCCTTCGCCCGCGCTTTCAGGCGCCGTCTCGAGGTTGACTCCGATGCCGACGCCGATCCGGTGGAGGCCGGTGGCCGGGTCGGTTCCGAGGTGCTCGCAGAGGATCCCCGCGGCTTTGCGGCCGTCGATGAGGACGTCGTTCGGCCATTTGAGGAGCGGGGAGGCGCCGCGCGCCTCGAGGGCCCGGGCGACTGCGATCCCGGCGAGGAGGGGCGTCCAGGTCAGGTGGTGTTCGGCGCTCTCGACGAGGATCGCCGTGAGGATCGAGGAGGAGGCGTCCTCCCATCGGCGGCCCGAGCGCCCGCGGCCCGCGTTCTGGTGGTCGACGAGGATCGTCGTGAAGGGGGCGAGTCGTTCCTCGGCTTCGGCGCGGGCGAGGACGGCGAGGGCGGAATCGACCTCGCCGAAGCGGCGGAGCGCGAAGGGGGCGGGGGAGTCGGGGGCGGTGTTCATCGGATCCCACCCTGGGGCGCGTCGCGGGGGCGCGCGAATACGGTTCCGTATTTTCGGCGGGATCCCGCGAAAAAGTTCAGCATTTGAGCTACCGCGGAATCTCAAGGAGTGGGAGGCGCTGAATGGGATCTGCTCCCCTGCGCGCCCGCGCCCCCGTTCAGCTGCGCGGGCGCGAGGAGGCGTAGAGGATCGTGAGGACGACCTCGAGGATCTCGCGCGCCGCGGAGGACTTCGCCCCGGCTCGCGGGGCCGATGATGCGTCCTCCTCGGAGCCTCGGGTCCGCTCGTCGGCCCCGACCCGTTCGGAGGCGGAGAGCCTCCAGCCCGCGATCGCCGAGGCGCGCAGGACGACGCCGATCACCGAGTGCGTGAGGGCCCGGCGCGAGGAGACGAGTTCGCGGCCCGCCGCCGAGAGGATCGTCACGAGGACCAGGCCGAGTTCGTCGACGAATTCCTCGTTGATGGCGCTGAAGCGCTCCGCCCATTCGGGGTCGCGGATCGAGCGGAGGATGAGCTCGGAGTGGAGGAGGTAGAGGTCCCGCTCGACGCCGATCGCGTCGAGCGCCTCGAAGAGGAGGTTCTCCATGAGGAGCGCCTCGGAGTCGCGGTCCCCGCCCGCTCGGGCGGGCGCGGCTTCATCGCCCGGGGCGCTCCAGCGCTCGACGGTCGCGCGGAGGCGCTTGATGAGGCCGGTGTACTCCTCCTCGGCGAGGGCTGCGAGGAGGGAGTCCTTCGAGGAGAAGTTCGAGTAGAAG
Source organism: Schaalia hyovaginalis (assembly GCF_014208035.1). Classification (NCBI taxonomy): domain Bacteria; kingdom Bacillati; phylum Actinomycetota; class Actinomycetes; order Actinomycetales; family Actinomycetaceae; genus Schaalia; species Schaalia hyovaginalis. Next base: position 454,916 of record NZ_JACHMK010000001.1, read on the forward strand.
GCCCCGCGGGTGAAGCCGGCGGCTTTGCAGATGTGCTCGAGAGAGGTCGCCTCCATGCCCTCGTTGATGATGATCCGGCGCGCGGCTTCGATGAGCCGGTCCTGGGTCTGAAGTCGATTGCCCATGGAATCCCCCTCGGATCGGTGCTGCTCGTCGTGTTGATCGTAGAGTCCCGTCGCGGGCTCCGCCCGGGCTCGGTCCGCGCGGCGGCGCCGACCCCTCGATCCGCCCCGGCCGGGCTGTTCCCGATCACGGGTGGGTCTGAGGCTTTCTGCTCGTCATCAGCGGCCCTTCCGGGAGGCGGCGGGCCTCCCGGTGCGCTTTCAGGGCGCCGCCCAGAATCGATCGATGCGCTCTTGCAGATAGGGGGTCAAAAGGTCGATGAAGCGCTCGCGCGGCATGGAGGCGATCGGTTCGAGCTTGACGATGTAGCGCATCGACGCGATCCCGTACATGGTGCCCAGGGTGAGGGCGATCTGCTCGCCGAATCGCTCGTCCGCTCCGAGGTAGTCGCCGACGAGGTCGATGATCTCGGTGCGGATGTACGTGCGGAAGCGGCGTGAGGTCGCGGCATCCGTCAGCAGCGCGCGCATCAGGGCGAAGAGGGTGTCCGCCGTGAGCTTCTCCTCGTAGATCGAGATCCCGTATTCGAGGAGGCGCCGGGCCGCGCCCTCGGGGCCCGGGGCGAGCAGGCGAATGACTTCGGCCGCGGGGTCGAGGGGCAGGTCCATGCACGCGCGGAAGAGTTTCTGCTTGGAGCCGAAGTAGTAGGAGACGAGGGCGGGGTCGCATTCGGCGCGCCGGGCGATGGCGCGAACCGTCGCCCCGTCGTATCCGCGCTCGATGAACTCCTCGCGGGCGGCGGTGAGAATCCGGGAACGGACTTCGCCCCGGGCGGCGGCGGGTCCTCTGTGGCTCGAGCCGGAGGCGCGCTTCTTCGAGGTGCCCGCGCTTCGAGACGTCGCTCGCTTCTGAGAGTCGGCGGCGATTTCCGTCATCTGGGTCTTCTCCTAATGGCTGCACCTGGTTTCCACGCGCGGGCTGTTCCGCCCTCGTCCCCATTGTCGTCGGAATCCGTGCGTTGCGCTTGATTCCGCGCCTTGGGCGAAGTGACGATCCATGATCTCACTGTATTTTCATCACTCTGGAAATTCCTGCTCGCCCCTCCTAATTTCACGAATGTGGAAATGATGCGAGAAGGCCTCGGCCCGAGCCTGCGGACGACCACCGCGAAACGACCCCCCGATCACCCCTGCCCCCTCGGCATCGACGTGGGATCGACAACGGTGAAGGCCGTCCTCCTCGACGCCGACACCATCCTCTTCGCCGACTACCGCCGCCACAACGCCGACGTCCGCGCCGAACTCGGCAGGCTCCTCGCCGATATCGAAGCCGAGTACCCCGGTCTCGAGGTCCGCGCCGCGATCACCGGCTCCGGCGGTCTCGCTGCGGCCCGCGCCATGGGCATCCCCTTCGTCCAGGAGGTCATCGCCGGCACCGAATCCGCCAAGCGCCTCCACCCCGAGGCCGACGTCATCATCGAGCTCGGCGGCGAGGACGCCAAGCTCACCTACCTCCACCCCACGCCCGAACAACGGATGAACGGCACCTGCGCGGGCGGGACCGGCGCATTCATCGACCAGATGGCGACCCTGCTCAAGACCGACGCCTCCGGCCTCGACGACCTCGCCGCCAATCACACGCAGCTCTACCCGATCGCCTCCCGATGCGGCGTCTTCGCCAAATCCGACCTCCAGCCCCTCATCAACCAGGGCGCCGCCCACTCCGACCTCGCCGCCTCGATCTTCACCTCCGTCGCCACCCAGACCATCGCGGGCCTGGCGAACGGACGGCCGATCCGCGGCACCGTGATGTTCCTCGGGGGCCCGCTCCACTTCCTCCCGCAGCTCCGCGCCGCCTACCGGGCCCTCCTGCCCAAGGCCGACGCCTTCATCACGCCCGAGAACGCCCAGCTCTACGTCGCGATCGGCGCAGCGCTCCTCGCCGAGCGCGACCACCGCCGCGTCCTCGCCGCCGCTTCCCCCGAGCCCTCCGTTCACGAGGGCGGGGCCGGCGGGACTGCGGGAGGCGCGACGAAGACCGATTCCGCCCGCCCCCTGCTCTCCCTCATCGATTCCCTCAAGACCGCGACGATCATCGCCGAATCCCCCCGCATGCGCCCCCTCTTCGCCAGCGAGGCCGAACGCGCCGAATTCACCGAGCGCCACGGCGCCGAGGTCATCGAGAAGGCCGACATCTCCCAGGCCCAGGGGCGCTGCTGGCTCGGCGTCGACGCCGGATCGACGACCATCAAAGCCGTCCTCATCGACGAATTCGACCGCATCGTCTTCACCCACTACGCCTCGAACGAGGGCGACCCCGTCGCCGCGGCCGTCGAGATCGTCAAGCGCGTCCGCTCCGAACTGCCCGCGGGCGCCGTCATCGGCCGCGCCTGCGCGACCGGCTACGGCGAGAACCTCGTCACCGCGGCCCTGACGATGGACGAGGGCGAGATCGAGACGATGGCCCACTTCCGCGCCGCCGAGCACATCGCGCCCGGCGTCACCTCGGTGATCGACATCGGCGGCCAGGACATGAAGTACCTGCGCATCCGCGATCGCGCGGTCGATTCGATCAGCGTGAACGAAGCCTGCTCCTCGGGCTGCGGCTCCTTCCTCCAAACCTTCGCCGAGACGATGGGGGTCGACGTCCGCACCTTCGCGAAGGCCGCGATGGACTCGAGCTCGCCCGTCGACCTCGGCACCCGCTGCACGGTCTTCATGAACTCCTCCGTCAAGCAGGCCCAGAAGGAGGGCGCCGACGTCCGCGACATCTCCGCGGGCCTGTCCTACTCGGTCGTGCGCAACGCCCTCTACAAGGTCATCAAGCTCAAGGATCCCTCCGACCTCGGCGAGCGCGTCGTCGTCCAGGGCGGCACCTTCCTCAACGACTCCGTCCTGCGCGCCTTCGAGCTCCTCACCGGGCGCGAGGTCGTCCGCCCCGACATCGCCGGCCTCATGGGCGCCTACGGGGCCGCCCTCACCGCGCGCATGCACGACTCGGGGCAGGGCGAGTCGACCCTGGCGCGCATCGAGGACCTCGAGTCCTTCTGCGTCGAGACGACCCGCAAGACCTGCCGCCTGTGCCAGAACCACTGCCGGATGACGATCTCGACCTTCTCCAACGGCGAGCGCTCCGTGTCCGGCAACCGCTGCGAGCGCGGCGCCTCCCTCGAGCGCATCCCCAAGAAGTCCGAACTGCCGAACATGTTCGACTGGAAGTACAAGCGGATCTTCGGTTACCGGCGCCTCACGGAGGCGAAGGCCTTCCGCGGCGACATCGGCGTGCCCCGCGTCCTCGGCATGTACGAGAACTACCCCTTCTGGTTCACCATGCTCACGAAGCTCGGCTTCCGCGTCATGGTCTCGGGCCGCTCCAACCACGAGCTCTTCGAGACCGGCATGGAGTCCATCCCCTCGGAGAACGTCTGCTACCCGGCCAAACTCGTCCACGGGCACATCGAGTCCCTCCTCGACAAGGGGATCCGGACGATCTTCTACCCCTGCGTGAACTACGAGCAGGAATCGACCGGCGCGGACAACCACTTCAACTGCCCCGTCGTCGCGACCTACCCCGAGGTCATCCGCAACAACATGGAGCGCCTGAACGAGCCGGGCGTGAAGTTCATCAGCCCCTTCGTCAACCTCGGCAACCGCGACTACCTGCCCGCCCACCTCGTGAGAACCTTCGCCGAGTACGGCTACGAGATCCCGCTGGAGGAGATGAGGGCCGCACTCGACGCCGCCTGGGACGAGGACGCGGCGGTGAAACGCGAGATCAGGGAGAAGGGCGAGGAGTCCATCGCCTGGATGCGCGCCCACGGGGTCCGCGGCATCGTCCTCGCCGGGCGCCCCTACCACCTCGACCCCGAGATCAACCACGGCATCCCCGAGGTCATCGTCGGCCTCGGCATGGGCGTCCTCACCGAGGACGCGGTCGTCGACGGCCGCCTCGAGCGGCCCCTGCGCGTGCGCGACCAGTGGAGCTACCACTCGCGCCTCTACGAGGCCGCCGCCCGTGTCGGCGACGAGCCCGACCTCGAGCTCGTCCAGCTCAACTCCTTCGGCTGCGGCGTCGACGCGATCACCGCCGACCAGGTCCAGGAGATCCTCGAGGGCCGCGGCGACGTCCACACGGTGCTGAAGATCGACGAGGTCTCCAACCTCGGCGCCGCGAAGATCCGGCTGCGTTCGCTCGATGCGGCCGTCGCTGAAAGGGCCTCCGTCTCCGAGCGCATCGACACCGCCCTCGTCGATCCCGCCGAAGCGGCCGCCGCGGCCGAAGGCGAAGGCGTCGCCGCCGGGCACATCCACCCGCGTGCGGTCTTCACGAAGGAGATGTTCGACGCCGGCTATGAGATCCTCGCCCCCCAGATGGCGCCGATCCAGTTCCGCCTCGTCATGCCCGTCCTCAGACGGGCCGGGTTCAGGGTCCGACTCCTCGAGCGCACGAGTCGCGACACCATGGAGACCGGCCTGAAATTCGTCAACAATGACGCCTGCTACCCGGCGATCGTCGTCATCGGCCAGCTCATCGACGAGTTCGTCTCCGGGCGCGCCGATCCGGACCGCACCGCCGTCGGCATCACGCAGACCGGCGGCATGTGCCGTGCGACGAACTACGCGGCCCTGCTGCGCAAGGGTCTGCGCGACGCCGGGTACCCGCAGGTGCCCGTCATCGCGCTGTCGGTCCAAGGGCTCGAGGACAATCCCGGGTTCCGGACGACCCTGCCGATGCTCCACAAGGCGATTCAGGCGATCGTCATCGGCGACGCCCTCCAGTCGATGCTCCTGCGCGTCCGCCCCTACGAGGCGGTGCCGGGATCGGCGATGGCCCTCTACCGGCGCTGGGATGCGATCTGGCAGGAGTGGCTCCAGACCGGGGCGTCGGCGACTTTCGGGAAACGGCTGGGCTACTCGCGCCTCATCGCCGAATGCGTCGAGGAGTTCGACGCCCTCGAGCTCCTCGACATCCCCCGCAAGCCCAGGGTCGGTCTCGTCGGCGAGATCCTCGTGAAGTTCCACCCGGATGCGAACAACCACGCCGTCGACGTCATCGAGTCCGAAGGCTGTGAGGCGGAGCTGCCCGGCCTCATGCAGTTCTTCCACAACTCGGTCGCGACTTCGCAATGGGACAGGGAGAACCTCGGGATCAACGGGCGGGGCCTAAGGCTCTTGCCGCTCGCGCTGTGGGCGATGCTCCAGTACGAGAAACCCGTGAAGAGGGCCTTCGCGGCGACGGGCGGCAAGTTCGAGCCGCACCGCGACGTGCGCGACATGGCCGCGCGCTCTCAGGAGATCGCCCGCCTCGGCAACCAGGCCGGCGAGGGCTGGTACCTCACGGCCGAGATGGTCGACATGATCGAGCACGGCTGTCCGAACATCATCTGCGCCCAGCCCTTCGCCTGCCTGCCGAACCACATCGTCGGCAAGGGCATGTTCCGGGCCCTGCGCACCCGCTACCCGGAGGCGAACATCGTCGCCGTCGACTACGACCCGGGCGCGTCCGAGGTCAATCAGCTCAACCGCATCAAGCTCATGCTCTCCACGGCGATCGAGCGCCGCAACGACACCGGGGATGCGGGCGGGGTCCTGCAGCTCCACGCTTCCGCCTGCGCGGGGGACGAGGGCGGGACAGCGGTGGGCGAGGGCGAGGGGCCGGAGCCCTCGGCCTGCGGCTGCGGGGGCGTCCGCTCCTCGTCGCCCTGCGGCGGCGCTTCAGGGGAGGAGGGGGCTCGTCGGCCCGTCGAGCTCGGAATGCCGAGCCTGCCCGGGCGACGGGGGATCGCTTTGCGCTGACTTGCGCGGGGGCTCATGCGGGCGCGTCGCGACGCCGCCTGCCGACGGATGGCGATGTGGGACGGATCGCAATGAGCTGATCGAATTGGCGAGCTCGGTGGCGGGGGCGCTATACTCGTTCCCACTGGTAGCGTGTCCGAGCGGCCGAAGGTGCAGCACTCGAAATGCTGTGTGGTGTCACAGCCACCCTGGGTTCAAATCCCAGCGCTACCGCCACGGTTTGCCCCGTGATTCCAACGAAAAGTCGGAGTCGCGGGGCAAATTTGTATAGCGCGGGCGCCCGTCGGGTACACACGGGGTACACGGCGCGCTGGGAATGACTCCGAGACGCTGCACGACTCGGAAGGTCTCGCCCTGCTCCTCGAACTTGATCCGCTCACCCTCTCCCGCCACGGTCACCACTACAAGGACCCCGCCCGTCGCTCCTTCCTCGAGGTCGTCGGAGTGAGCGACCGTGATGGCGGGACCGTCGAGGTGGCCGGCAGTGCTCCTCTCCCCCGACACTAGGGGGCGCGCGTGAGGGAAGGGCGCTGCGTCAATCTGACTGACACCCTCCGGGCTGGGAAGCAGACACAGTGCCTCCCGGCCCGGAGGGGCCTTCACGCGGATGACGCCTCTTCGTTGATGACGGCGCAAGCGAATAAGCGTTACGTGCCCTCCCTTTAGCCCGTGAGTATGGCCCGGGCTGTTTCACCTGTTCACAGCCTGTTCAACCGCGCTCGTGGGTCCTCTGTGTGTGGAGGTCGCTATGCCTCGTGGAGCGCGAGGCAGGTGGGGGGAGGGGGATACCCCGGGGCACCCACACCCGACCGCTACGCGTATGCGCCCTCGGACTGTGTACGGGTTTTCGGGATTCGGTACCGTGCCGTCCTGTGTGCGTGCGTGCGTGTGAGGGTGGGTGTTGGGGCTTCATGTGTTGGGGCAACGCGAGCACTGGGGAGGGGCCTTGGGATCGCGAAACATCTGCGCGGGCCGTCACGATGGGGTTCCACTATTTGGAAACCCCTCAGAGGAGGGGGTCCACACTGAACGTGGACCCCCTGCGCCTCTGATGGTGGGTGAGTGGTGGCCCATTTCGGGCCGATAGGGGCGCTCGCGGGCCCGCTGTGGGCGTCGCGTGAGGGCGGGTGAGTTTGTGGTGATCTGCGCGCATGGGAGCGCTGGCGGGTGTGTGGGCGAAAATTTTGAACCCTGCGCGCATTTTTCAGTTTTCACCGGCGGTCCGGAGTCATTGTGCCTGGGGTTCCCCCCTGGGATGTGCGGGTGAATGGATGTGACTCAGAATCATCCCATCCCCGACGCGCCCACTGCCCTGGGGTGGGCACAATCCGCCTACTCGATTGGCTGTCGCGTCCCGTGGTGTGCCGTCCAGCGTTTGCGGTCGCGCGTGTACTCCTTGAGGGCGGTTGCTAAGCGTTCGGCGTCCTCGAGGTCGCGCACGACGATGCTCGGGATGTGGAGTGCGGGCCCGGCTTGTTCCCACTCGTCGAGAGTGTGGGCGGTCGGCCCGGTGATCGTAAGGTCGTGGCCTTCAATGGTCGCGACGATGCGCGCGCCGGGGGCTGGCCGGTGAATGACTGACATGGGAGGGTGATCCTTTCTCCCTGGTGGCGTATCCGCGAGCGCGGGCCGGTGAATGACTGACTTTTCCGAGGATGCTCGGAAAACAGGGCTGGGGAGGATCCGGGTAGGGGCATGGCACCCGCGCCCTTTTCGCGGGTGGCCTCGGCTTGGATCCTCGATCATCATCAATGAAACGCGGATCCCCAGCGCATGGGGCCCCTGCGAGCGCGGCCCGTTGAGTGAGTGTCCCGAGGTCGAAGGCTTGCCCACTCGTGATCCGGATCGGTGGAGTTGCTCGGCTCATGCTGCGCCGTCCTCCCATAGGGGTGCGGTCTGTGGTTCCGGTTCCGTACCCATAGTGTGGGAACTGGGAACTATCGCGGGAACCGCATTGGGGTGAGTAGTTCCGGGAACTGTCCGGGAACCGTCGGGAACCGTGGAATCATGCGGGAACTGTGCCGCCCGCCGTCCCGTTGTGGGGATAGTTCCCGGTTCCGTACCCATAGTGTGGGAACTGGGAACTGCATCCAACTCCGATTCCTTCCTCCGCTTCGCCTCTGCGAGCGCTTTCGCTGCGTCCTCCCGGCGAATGTGTAGGACGCTGCACGCTCCGGAGATGGTCATCGCGAACACGTTCGGATCCTCAAGCAGTCGGCGAACATGATCTTCGTTGGCCGCGCTGTCGGGGTTGCGCTCATTGTCGCCGGGCGCATACAGGTGCCAATTGAGCCGGTCGCCGTCCGTGTCCATGACGAAACGCGCTGCGAGCGGTTCACGCTCCTCTGTGCCCGTGGGGGACGCTCCGCGCAATCCCCCGAACCGATCCTTCGCAATCGAGATGTACGCGGCCCCGCCATGCCCGGGCGCGAACGGTCGACGCGCGTCCTTCTTGACGCGAAGGTAAGCGCCGTTCACCGCTCTGCGCTTCGCGGCCGTCCCAGTCGCTCCGAGTTTCGCCGTCTCCCGATTCTTCGGCTCATGATCGATAGCGACAACGGCGGCCCCGGCCGACGCAAGACGGGTGAACACCGCCCGATGTACGGCCGTATAGTCGTCGGGACTGTTTGAGTTGCCGCCCCGAAGTGGCACAACCTCGCCCACCGAATCGACGACGACGAGAGCCGGGCGGAACGTTGAGACGGCAATCGAGATCACCGCTTGTAGGTCCTGCCACTCGTCGGGCTCGGAGACGCGGAACCGAGTCCGGTCGACCACGGTCGCGAAGGGAACCCCGAACGCGAGTAATCGAGCACCAATCGCCTGTGCACCGTTATGATCCAGGTCGACGAATAGGGCACGCCCCCCATCGGTCAGCACCTCGGCAATGGCCGCGAGCGCAATCCACGTCTTGCCAGACTCGGACTCGCCAAACAGCACGTTCACCGCGTTGGCATAGAACAATCCGATACGGTCATCCCTGCGCATAACGGTGGGCTTGGGCGGCCGGTAGCCGTCGGCGAGCACAACCGCAAGATCGGTGAACAGCGGGTGCCCGTCCGAGTCGTGCCAGCCGTCCGAATCACCATCCTCACCGGGTGCGTAGTCCTCCCAGGTGTCGGGCTCGAGGTTCACGCCGCACCCCCCAACACGCGACGCCACGGGGACCCATCGGCATCAATGCGCTCACGGTCCGCTCTGGCTTGAGCCTCCCGCACGACATCGCCGCGCCGGTGACACAACTCCTCGAAGATCGGATTCGACGCCGCCCACTGGGCCACGGCAACGCCATGACGTTGAAGGCGCGCCATGTCCTCTTCTGCGGCCCGATACCCCTCCTCGAACTGCGCGCGATTAGTCTCCTTTAGGCCACACGCGTAGCCCTCTTGGACTCCGATCATGTGGCCGAACGCTTCGCCCGCGTCAAAACCGTTGAGGTACATGGGACATCCGCGAGCCGTACACTTCCATTCGCTCATTCGTCCGCCCCCTCGTCTGCGAGGGCGACAAGGCGAAGGGCGAGAATGTCGAGCCGTTCAACAATCCGCCGAACTTCCGATGAGAAACGCCCTCGCGCACCTTCGACGACAGTCCGGCCGGTCGTCTCTGCGAGCCTGAGCGCGGATCCGTGGAGCGCATGCCACGCGGTTCGCTCCATGTCCCCGGAGGCCGTATGCTTGACAGTGGCGACGGTCGTCCCGCCCTTCGGGGCGGGGCGGCTTCTTCTTTGCTTCATAGTCACGCCACCTCCCGAACGGTCGGGGAGTCGAGTCCGAGACGCTTGAATTCGGAGACGGGGATCCGCACGACGGTCCCGATCCGGATCCCGCGAAGTTCGCCCCGGTCGATGAGGCTCCGCACGGTCGATTCGGACATGTCGCACATGAGCGCGAACTTCTTCACGGACAGGTTGAGCGCGTCCGTCGTCGTCGGCTTCTTGACGGTCATCGAAGGTCGCCGCCTTCGGGGAGGATGCTCAGTCGGGCGAGCTCTTCGGCGGGGATCCGCACCATTCGGCGGCCGATCTTCACTCCCTTGATATCGCCGTGGGCCACCATGAGGCGGACGCCCTTCGCGGTGCATCCGATCATCTGGGCGACTTCGGCGGGCGTGTAGGCGGTCCGTCCGGCGGTGTGGGAGGTGCCGCGTGGGTCACCTTCAAGGGTGTTGGAAGGTGTGTGAGTGTGCGCAGGGGCGTCGATATGCGCCATGATGGATGTGCTCCTTCAAGTTCATGCAAGGACAAGGGGAGTGACGGGCCGGGGATTCGGTGGCCGCCTTAGGGGGCGGTCCGGCGTTGCAGCGCCGTTCGGATCCTCGGCTTCGTCGTAACTGCCGAACGGGGGTTTCGGTTCCCCGCTGGCGTCATCAATGGTCGCACAACGGCATGAAAAAGGCGTGTGACGCCTTTATGGGCTGACCTGCCGATCCGCTGCGCCCGTGGATATATAGCCGTCGATAGCCGTCGATAGCCGTCGATAACCGTCGATAACCGTCGATAACCGTGTGTTGGGCATGTGACTGCGGATGCCCGCAGCGAAACGTTGAAATGACGCCGTTCTTCCTGTGGATAAATCTGCAGAATGTGAATTGCAACACACATGGAATGGATGCGGATCCCGCTGCGCCGCTCCCTGCCCCTCGGGGCGAGTTGTCCACTGGTCCGCGAGCGCGAAAAGTTGTGGATATCCTTCCTCGTCAACTTCCTGAGGTCGTACATCTTGAGTCACGCGAAGTCGTGCACCTTGAGCTTCTCGAGGTCGTTCGCCTCGAGCGGGATCTCGAAACGTCGTGAGGTCGCGCTCCGTGAGTAGGTGCTCGAAGACGCGCTTCACCTCGAGCAGCGACTCGCGAATGAGCTACTCCTCGAGCTGGATCCGCCACCTACCGAAGATGTTGGAGAAGGTGCTTCACGAACTCCTCCCGAGCCCGTCCGCGAGCGCCCTAGCTGTTGAGCAGCCGTGCCACAGTGTCGGGGTCGCTGATGCCCATCCGGCGCAGCTCCTCGAGCAGCTCGGCAGCCCGCAGGGCGTCGGCTTCCACAGACTCGGCCCGCTCCCTGCGCCGCTCCTCGAGGTCGGTCACCTTCGCGCCCTCCTTCGCGCCCTCCGGATCCTTCGCCGTCGGCGGGGTGAGCAGCTCCTTGGCGAGCGCTGACGCGATCCGGCGTTGGTGTTCGTCGTCCGTCTTCATGTAGCGCAGCGCCATGCCCGGGGTCGACTGCCCAAGCAGTCCTTGAACGTCCTTCGGTGAGACGCCCGGAGTCCTGCCCGCCACTGACGCGGCCGTGTGCCGGAAGTCATGGGGCGACGCATGAGACAAGCCAAGCCGCTCCAAGGCGTGCTTGATGTTGAGCTGGAACGTCTTGGGCGGCATGTAGGCGTTCACGTCCCTAGACGAGGGGAACATGAGCGCCTCGGGGTCGGTGATGTGTCGGGCGGCGAGGTGCTGCACGACGAGCTGGACGGTCGCCGGGTCGAGCTGCACGACGCGCGTGCCCGCCTTCGTCTTCGGTGTACTGAGGTGCAGCGTCTTGCCGGTGCCGGATACGGATCGGGACACGCTGAGGGTGCCTTCCTGACGGTCGAAGTCCTTCACTCGCAGCTCCCGCAGCTCTCCCATGCGTAGGCCCGTCGTCGCGTCGACGAGGACGGCGGCGCGCATGTAGGCGGGCACCTCGGCCGCGAGCGCTTGAACCTCCTCGGCGGTGAGGGCTCGGGGCGCGTGCCGCTGCGACTGGCCCGCGTCGGCCTTCGTCGACCCGAGCATGTTCCGCTTGCAGGGGGAGGAGGGAATCACGTCGTCGTCGACGGCGGTCGCCATGATCGTCTTGAACAGCTCGAAGGCGTGCTTACGGGCTCCCGGCTTGCCCGGGGCCAGTTCCGTGGCGATCCACTCGCGTACCTGCGCGGTGGTGATCTCCCGGATGGGCGTCTCCCCCCACTTGGGGAGTATGTGGGCGTTGAGGTAGGTCTCGTAGCCGTCGCGGGTCGAGGCTGCCAGTCGCCGGGTCTTCAACCACGATTCGGCGTAGGCCTTGAAGGGAAACTTCGCCTCGGCCTCGGCGCGGGCGCGCTCGCGGTCGGCTTCCTCCTCTGCGATCCTCGCGGCCTCTTCCTCGGCCTTCACCTGGTCGGGGTGCTTCCATTGCCCGGATGCAATGGCCGTCTTCATCTTGGATGCCCACGCCTCGGCGGCCCTCTTCGTCGGGAAGTGGGGGCCGTTGATCCACGGTCCAAGCTGGGGGAGGTCGATGCGGGGATCCCGGTAGCGGACGCGCCAATACTTCGGCTTGGGCTTCGCCGGACGCTTCCCGGCCTTCCAGTCGGCGTATTCGGAGTCGGAAAATCGCGGGTCGATGCTCCAGGAAGTCTCTGTTCTCAACGTTTTCTCCCCTTCTCCGTCGGGTACATACGGGGTACACGGCGCGCCCATTCTACGGGCTTTATGGGGCATATGGGGTAGACTGTGGAATGTTCCAAGGGGCACTTTCCCCAGGAATCAAGCCAAATCGCAGAATCTCGGGGCAAACGGCACAGTATTCGCGCCGCTTTCAAATCCCAGCGCTACCGCCACGGTTTTCCCCGTGATTCCGACGAGAAGTCGGGATCGCGGGGATTTCCATACTGCGCGAAGCGCGCACCGGGTGCGCGGCGCTTCGGGGCTCCGAGTGACTGCCCCTCCCCGTCACCGTTCTCGCGGGATCGTCATGGGAGGGGAGGCCGCCGGGCCCGGTGGGGCCCGCCTTCTCGCCGTACCTCCCGAATCGAGGAGGCCCCTCGATCCAGTCGCATAAAACTCGGGGCGGGCGGAATCCACCGGGATTCCGCCCGCCCCTCTGATGCGCGTGCTCAGCGCCTTCTCAGGCGACGCGAGCGAAGCATGACCAGAGCGCCTCCGACGAAGGCGAGCGCGAGGATCGCCGTCTGGATCTGGGCGAGGTCGGACACGCCGGTATGGGCGAGTCCGGCAGCGGCCAGATCGTTGGCGTCAGGGGTGCAGGGCTTGCCGTCCGCATCGACCCACACCGTCGTCGAGCCCGCGGGGCCGATGGAGGGGCCGAGGTCGAAGTGCCCGTCACTGATGCCGTCTGCGGAACCGACGTCAATGGTGAGGACCGTCGAGCCGCTGAGCTCCGAACCGTCCTTCGCGCGGGTCGTCATCGTGATTCCGAGCTCGTAGCGCCCGGGCTTGGTGAAGACCCAGTTCGGGTGGACGTGGGTGTTGGGGGCGACCGTCGTGGAGCCGCTCGCGCTCCCGTCGCCTCCGGAGAACCAGATGCTCCCGACGCTCGCCGACAGCCCTCGCCCGAATTCGAACACCTCGAGCCTTCCGGGTCCGGAGAAGGAGGTGAGTGCGAAGGTCGTCGGCCCCTGGGCCTTCTCGCCGAGGCTGGGGTGCTGGGTGTTGACCCCGATCCAGGGGACCCCGGCGACTTGCGACATCGAGATCATCCAGACGGACGATCCCTTGGAGATCGCGCCGATGTCCATGGGGACGGTCGCCTTCCCGGCATCGGAGATCGAGAAGGACAGGCGCTGCGGATCCACCCATTCGCCGGGCGAGGTGCGGTCGTCCTTGATGCGGGGGAGGAGGGTATCGGCGCCCGAACCGCCGCTCTGCTTCGGGAAGCACTTCGCCTTGGCGACGCTCGGAGCCGAGGAACTGCGAGCGCTCCCGCCGGAGGTCGAAGGAGTCGGGGAGGCCGAGGTGGAGCCCGCCGGGGAGACGGACGGCGACGGGGGTTCGACGGCCGGGGCTGCGGAGTCGGGCGAGGGCTTCTTCTCGGACTCGGGCTTCTTCTCAGGTTCGGGGGCCTTGTCGTCGCCGACCTTCCAGGTGTAGGTCGCGACCCGTGACAGCGCTTCGCCCGAGCCGTTGAGGGCCTTCGCCTTCGCCCGCACCTTCATCGTGTAGGTGCCGGGAGCGGAGAAGAGCCAGTTCGTGTGGACGTGGGCCGGGTGCGCCTGGCGGATCACCGATCCTGCGCCGATTTCGAGTTTGCCGTTCGTGAAGGCGGGCGTCACGCCCCCGAAGGTCTTCGTGTTGAACATGTACGCCTTGGCGCCCTCGGGAGCGCTCATCGAGAGGATCTCGAAATCGACTGCTTCGAAGTCGGGTCGAACGCCGTTCGTGTCCCATCCGGGGAAGAGCATCTCCTGCTGCTTGAGGCCTCCCGCGTCGAGGAAGTACCCCGACTTCGGCAGGTTCGGTGCGATCTGCTTGTCGAAGGAGATGAAGGAGTTCTGGCCGATCCGCAAGGTGACGTCGGCAGGATCGCGCAGGACCGGAGTGCCCTTCGAATCGTCCTTCGCCACGAGGTACAGCAATCCGTTCTTCGCGATCGCCGTGAACAGGTCGAGGTGCCCGTGGGAGATCTCGACCTTCTCGTCCACCGCTCCGATCGTCTTGGGCGAAGGCCCGAGGTCTTCCGGGGTCGAGGGGACCGGCGTGATCGGCTTCGAGGAGGAAGCGACGTTCATGACGGAGAAGGCGGTGGGATCTTCGCCGACCGGGCCTGCGGAGAGGTTGTACATGCCCGGCTTGAGCGAGGCGGGCAGGGCGAGGGAGAGGGTGGCCTTGCCGTCCTTGCCGACGGGGACGTCGGAGACGAGGGGCGTGCGCGTGAAGGGGGTGCTGAGCGCGGTGAGCGCGGCTTCGATCCGGCTGTCAGGGGTGAAGCCCTTGGCGAGGACCTCGACCGTCGCTCCCGGGGTGATCGACGCGCCCGGCGTTCGGATCTCGAGGCTCGGTTCATCATCGTCGGAATCGGGTTGATCCGGCGAGGGGGAATCTCCGGAGCCGACCGAGGGGTCGGCCGGGTTGGGCTCGACGATGAAGGTGTAGGTCTCCTCCGGGGACTTGAGTTCGCCCGAGCCGTCGGCCTTCGTCGCGACCGCCTGGGCCTTGACCGTGTAGGTGCCGGGGCGGCTGAAGAGCCAGTATCCGTGGGTGTGCCCGCTGACGGGCAGAACCGCGCCCGCGGTGAGGTAGGGGCTGTTGTTCGTGAGAACCGGCGGCAGCGTCCCCTGAATGGTCTGCGTTCCCGTCAGGACGATCCTCCCGGGGCCCTCCACCGAGGTGAAACGGACTTCGGCCTTCGAGAAGCCGTTGCCCGCGTAGTCGTCGATCGACCATCCCGGGGAGTAGATGCTCATCGTGCGGCTCTTCGCGTTCGAGTGGTATCCGGCCGTCTCCTGGATGGAGCCCTTGAAGTTGCCGGTCTTTTCGTAGCGCTCCTTGACGAACACCATCGTCACCGAGGAGGGGACGCGGGCCGTCGGCTCTGAGGCGCTGACGTCCTCCTTGAGGAAGAGCTGGGGGGTGCCTCCGCGGGTGCCGATGTAGAAGGCGTCCATGTGGCCGGACTTGAAGGTGACCGGAGTGGAGATCGGCGAGTAGCTGCCGCTTCCGCTGGGGGATCCGCCTTCCGGCTTGCCGCTCGGCTCGTCGGAATCGGAGTCCGAGTCGGCATCGTCGGAGTCCGCATCGTCTGAATCAGTGCCGGAATCGTCCGAATCGCTGTCCGGCTCGTCCTCGGATTCATCGGAGCCGGTGTTGTCGTCCGCGTCGTCCTCGTTGCCCGTGATCACCGGGGGCTCAGCCAAAGAGGTCTGCTTGACCTTGAAGACGGTCGTGAACGGTGCGGATTCCACGGTTTCCCCGCTGCTCTTCACGCCGACGGCCTTCGCCTGCAGGCGGTATTCCCCGGCGGCGGTGAAGAACCAGTGGGCGTGGGTGTGCCCGAAGACGGGCAGGGAGACGCCCGGCTCGACGTAGTAGGTCCCGTTGGGGATCCCGCTGGTGCCGAATCCTTCGAGCGCCTTCGAGTCCTGCAGTTGATTGCCGAGGGCGGTGATCTCGCCGATCCGCTCGGTCGGGATGAGGAACTTTGCGAAGGGCTCCTCCGACGACAGCCTGTTCCCCATGATCGCAACGTCTCCGGGGCCCTGAACCGAGGTGAAGTCGATGCGCACGGAGCTGAATCCGTTCTCGCGGAAGGAGGGGGCCGACCATCCGGGTTCGAAGTAGTTGGCGTTCTCGGAGGCGGTGTAGTAGCCGACGTTCCCGCGATCGAGGTAGGGGGCGAAGGGCTCGTAGCGGCCGTAGGTGTCGGCGCTGATGACGAAGGCGACGTCGTCGGGATTGTGCTTCTGGTTCTGGATCCCGTTGTTGACGAGGACCTTTGGTGCCCCTGAGGCGGTCTCGATGTAGAAGGCGTCGGTGTGGCCCGCATCGATGTCAAGGCGTTCGCTCGCTTGAGCGGGTGGTGCCAGCATGGAAACGGCGACGGCGCATGCCAATAGCCCCGCCGCGATTCGCGACTTCGTGAATATCATCTCTGCTTCCTGTTGGTGGGTGCGACGACTCGCGTGAAACCGCGTTTTTGCGGTGATCGATGCGACTGTTGAGCACATCCAGACTAATGAGATCGATTCCCAGTAGCAAGTGAGAGAGGTTATGCTCACCTTATGTCCCGGCCGGGGTTTCGGGCCTCCGGGAGCGGGACGATCCCCTCTCGAGTCTGTCAATCGAATGTCAGACTTGCTACGCTCGGCGCATGAGCACAGACTTCCTCGCTCGCGCCGAAGCGGCGGAGCGGAATTCGAGGGCCCGCGATGACGCGGACCGTCCGGCCTTCCATGTCGCGCCCCCCGTCGGGCGCCTCAACGACCCCAACGGCCTCATCGTCGACGGCGAGGACTACCACGCCTTCTTCCAGTACACGCCCGAGCATCCGCTCAAATTCGTCTACTGGGGGCATGCGGTCTCGAAGGACCTCGTCCACTGGGACTACCGGGCCCCCGCGATCCTCCCCGACTCCCATCAGGATGCCAATGGCGCCTACTCGGGCACGGCGATCGGCGTCGAGGGCGGCGTTGAACTCTGGTATACGGGGAATTACAAGGATCCCGGGACGGGGGAGCGCGAAGCGACCCAGTGCCTCGTCGAAACCTCGGACCTGCGGACCTTCGTGAAGACGCGCGAAGCGATCATCGCCCGCCAGCCCGAGGGCTACACCGCCCACTTCCGCGACCCGCAGGTCTGGAAGGATCCCGATGATCCCGCCGGGTCCTACCGGATGATGCTCGGCGTCCAGCGCGCGAACCTCACCGGAGCGATCCTCCTGTACCGTTCGAGCGACCGGAGGAACTGGGTCTGCGAGGGTGAGATGACCTTCCCCGATGCGGGCGGCGCCTTCGACGACTTCGGCTATATGTGGGAGTGCCCGAATCTCGTCCGCCTGCGCGACGAGGCGAGCGGCGATGTCCGTGACGTCCTCATCTTCTGCCCGCAGGGCATCAGCCCCGAGCGCGAGGGCTTCGAGAACGTCTTCCCCTGCGTCTACGTCGTCGGAAACCTCGTCGGCACTGAGCTGCGCGGCGCGGACGGCGCCTTCGAGGAGGTCGACAGGGGCTTCGAGTTCTATGCGCCCCAGGTGTACGCGCGCCGCGGCGCCGACTGGGGGGATTTCGACTCCGGCGATCCGGCCCTCCTCATCGGCTGGGCCGGCAATGCGGGCGAGGATGATCAGCCCTCCATCGAGTCCGGCGGCTGGGTCCACTGCCTCACCAGTCCGCGCGCCCTCGCCCTCGTCTCGGGCCGCCTCGTGCAGCGCCCCTTCCTCCCCGGCCTGCCGTTCGTGCCGGCTTCGGCCCCCTCGATCGACGAGGGCGGTGCCGGAGGCGTTGTCGAGCTCGAGGGGTCGAGGTCCTGGCGCTATTCGGCCTGCCTGAATCTGCCCGCCGCTTCCGCCCTCGTCCTTGAAGCGGAAAGCGGTGGGGGTGTGCGCATCCGGGTGACGCCGGAATCGCTCGAGGTGGATCGCTCCGCCTCCCGCTATCCGCACGGGGACGTGCGGCGAGTGGCCCTCGAGGCGGGCGAGGCCTCGCGCATCGAGGTCATCCACGACCGCTCGCTCACCGAAATCGTGCTCGGGGGCGGGAGTCGGGTCTTCACCTTCCGCTCCTTCCTCACGGGTGAAGGCGCGGGCCTGCGCGTGCTCGTCGAGGGCGGTGCGGGAGTGGTCGCCGCTGAGTTCGCCCGTCTGGATTGAGGTGCTCTGTCTTTGCGGCGCGCCCTTCCCGCTTGGTGAAACCCCAGGTCAGGGCTCAAGCGGGGGAGTAGTCCTCGTCGGGGTCGGGAAAACCTGGGAAATTCGGGGGAATTCCGAGGGGAAACCCTTGCGCGAAGGGCGCGGGCGATCCTAGTATGTCAATCGATTGCTATATCGCCCGGGAGTCATGGTGACACCGTCGTCCTTCCCGGGTCCACCGAGAAAGGAACGTGGAATGGCAATGGATCACGCCAAGGTGGCATCCGAAGTCGTCGAAGCCGTCGGCGGGGCCGCCAACATCACCGCCGCCGCCCATTGCGCGACACGCCTCCGACTCGTCCTCGCGGACGAGAAGAAGATCGACCAAGCGGCCCTCGACGCCAACGAAGATCTGAAGGGGACCTTCGCCGCGGGCGGCATGTACCAGATCATCGTCGGCCCCGGCGACGTCGACATCGTCTACACGCACATGGTCGCCGACCACG
The DNA here is from genome assembly GCF_014208035.1 of Schaalia hyovaginalis. Taxonomy (NCBI): domain Bacteria; kingdom Bacillati; phylum Actinomycetota; class Actinomycetes; order Actinomycetales; family Actinomycetaceae; genus Schaalia; species Schaalia hyovaginalis. Next base: position 473,317 of record NZ_JACHMK010000001.1, read on the forward strand.
GCGTCCGCGAAGTCTCCAAGGACGAGGCCAAGGAAGAGGCCGCGAAGACCGGCAACGTCTTCTCCCGCTTCATCAAGATGATCGCGGACATCTTCGTCCCGATCCTCCCCGCCCTCGTCGCCGGCGGCCTCATGATGGCGATCAACAACGTCCTCACCGCCCAAGGCCTCTTCGGCCCGAAGTCGGTCGTCGAGATGTTCCCCTGGGTCGCCGACTATGCGAACCTCATCAACATGGTCTCGGCCGCGGCCTTCGCCGCGCTCCCCGTCCTCGTCGGATTCTCCGCCGCGAAGCGCTTCGGTGGCAACGTCTACCTCGGCGCCGCCCTCGGCGCGGCGATGATCTCCGGCGACCTCCTCAACGCCTGGAATACGGGCGCGGCCCTCGCCGGACAGGCCGAAGTCCAGTACTGGCACATGTTCGGCATGGACGTCGCGAAGATCGGCTACCAGGCGCAGGTCATCCCTACGCTCGCCGTCACCTACGTCATGTGCCTCATCGAGAAGCAGCTCCACAAGCGACTGTCGGGCACGGTCGATTTCCTTCTCACTCCGCTCGTCACACTCCTCGTCACCGGCTTCCTCGCCTTCATCGCGATCGGCCCCGTCACCCGCATCCTCGCCCAGTGGCTCACCGACGGCATCAACTGGGGCTACACGACCCTCGGCCCGATCGGCGGCCTCCTCTTCGGCCTCGTCTACTCGCCGATCGTCGTCACCGGCCTGCACCAGTCCTTCCCCGCGGTCGAGATCCCGCTGCTGCCCGTCAACGGCGGCATCGGCGACTTCATCTTCCCGATCGCCTCCATGGCGAACATCGCCCAGGGCGCGGCCGCCCTCGCGGTCTTCGCCAAGACCCGCGACGCCAAGCTCAAGGGCCTCGCCGGCGCCGGCGGCGCCTCCGCCGTCTTCGGCATCACCGAGCCGGCGATCTTCGGCGTCAACCTCCGCCTGCGCTGGCCCTTCTTCATCGGCATGATCGCAGCCGCGATCGGCTCGGCGGGCGTCGCGCTCTTCGACGTGCGCGGCCAGGCCCTCGGAGCCGCCGGCTTCGTCGGCTTCGTCTCGATCATCCCGCAGGACATCCCCATGTACCTGCTCCTCGAGGTCGTCGTCTTCGCCCTGTCCTTCGCCGGCGTCTTCGTCTACGCCTCCTCGAAGGGGCGCGCCGACATGCAGGCGAAGAGCGTCGTCCCGGCCGATGCCGCCGATGCCCCGGCCCCCGCTTCGATCCTCGACGCCCCGGCCGCCGTGCCCGCGAGCGGCACCGCCGCCGCATCCTCTCCGGCGCCTGCGAGCGGCGCGCTCCCGTCTGTTGCGGCCGGAGCTGCCGCCCTCGTCGAGCTGCCCGCCGAGGCCGCGAACGACTACACCGTGACTGCGCCCCTCGCAGGAAGGATCGTCCCCCTCGAATCCGTCAAGGACGAGTCCTTCGCCCGCGGGCTCCTGGGCCCCGGCGTCGCGATCGCGCCCGCGGGCGGGGTCGTGGTCTGCCCGGTCGACGGCGTCGTCACCGTCGCCTTCGGCACGGGCCACGCCTACGGCCTCAAAGCGGCCTCCGGAGTGCAGGTCCTCATCCACATCGGCATGGACACCGTCAAGCTCGAGGGCAAGGGCTTCACGCCCCGCGTCGCCAAGGGCGACACGGTCCGTCGCGGTGACGTCCTGGCCGAGGTCGACTGGGATCTCATCCGTGAAGCCGGCTACGACACGATCACCCCGGTCGTCGTGACGAACAAGAAGAAGTTCGACGCCGTTGCGCCCCTCGCCCAGGGCGTGGTGGATCTCGGCGACGAGATCCTCGCGATCTCCCCGAAGGCCCCCACGGCCTGAGCCGATGAGCCCTCCGTGAGAGGGGGAGCGCCCGGCAGGGCGCTCCCCCTCTCACGGAGTTCGCAGCAGGATCAGGCGGTCCAGCCCTCGATGAGCGTCACCGGGAACTCGACGGTGAGAGCGATCGCCTCGTCCTCGTCCGCGAGGGGATCGCCTCCCCCGTCCCGCTTGGTCGATCGCGGCGAGGCGATCTGCTCCATCAGGATCTCGACCGCCTTGCGCGCGAGGAGGTCCAGGGGCTGGCGGATCGTCGTGAGGCCGGGCAGGGCCCGCCTCACGGTGCCCGTCCCGTCGAAGCCGATCACGCGCAGATCCCGGGGGATCTCCAGATCGCGCTGACGTGCCCATTCGATCACTTCCGCGGCCGCGAGGTCGTCGGTCGCGAAGACCGCGTCGATCATCTCAGTCGCTCCGTCCAAGCATTCGGCGACCAGGATCGGCCGCTCCTGCGCGGGGGTGTGGAAGGGCACTTCGAGGACGATCGGCTCGATTCCCGCCTCTTTCAAGACGGAGCGGTAACCGCGCTCGCGGAGGTTGAGTGGATGCGAGCGGGAGGTGAGCAGCGCGGGCCTGCGCGCGCCTGCGTCGAGGAGGCGCCGGGTGGCCATTCGGCCGCCCGCCTCGTTCTCGCACCTGACGTTCGGGATCCGCGGCGACAGGGTCCGATCGATCGTCACCAGGGGCATGCGGATCGAGTGGTACTCATCGAGATCCTCATTGTGGGCGCCGGAGATGATCCCGTCGACGCGATTGCCGACGAGAAGGTCCAGATAGTCGCGCTCCCGATCCGAGCGTCCCATCGAATTGCAGATGAGGATGCGGTAGCCGTGCTCCGCGAGGGCGTTCTCGATCTCGACCGCGAGCTCCCCGAAGAAGGGGAGGGCGACCGTGGGGACGATGAGCCCGATCGTCTGCGTCGACTTCCCGTGAAGGGAGCGCGCGACCTGGTTGGGGCGATAGCCCAAGTGCTGGATCGCCGCGGCGACCTTGTCCTTCGTCGCCTGGGAGAGGTACCCCCGGTTGTTGAGGACGCGGGATACCGTCGTCAGTGAGACCCCCGCTTCCCTGGCGACATCTGCGAGAGTCGGTTCCGACGGTTGTGCCACCCCAGGTCCTCCATTGCTTCGCCGTGAATCCCGCTCCGGATTCCGCGCATGAGCGTTGATCTGTCGGGGGACAGTCTAGTCGCGGCTCCTCGCGCGGGCTCCGAAGCGCCGCAGGACGCGCCCCTTTCCCGCCGGAACCCGGGGAATCCGTGAGCGTTCGAGGCATCGAGAAGTCCGATCGGGTATCCGTATCGCTCCAAACCCCATACGATGAAGGCAAGAATCGGTTCTGCCCAACGATGGACAGAACCACGAGCGGAAGGAAACCCCATGATCTCCCGTACCGTTGCCGTCGCCTCCTCGGTCGGTCTTCACGCCCGCCCCGCGGCCCTCCTCGCCGAAGCGGTCGACGATTCCGGCGTCGAAATCACCATTTCCTTCAACGGGGACGAAGCCGATGCCGCCTCCCTGCTCGAGATCATGACCCTCGGCGTCAAGCACGGCGATGAGGTCACCCTCTCCACCGACGACGACTCCGCGGGCGACGTCCTCGATTCCCTCGTCGCCCTCCTCTCCCGCGACCTCGACAAGGAGTGACGATGACCGAGCACACCGTCCTCCACGGAATCGGTGTTTCGGCCGGAACCGCTTCGGGCAGGGCGGCCGTCGTCCGCCCCGCGCCGGGTGCGGATCCCGACGAACCGCCGAGCACCGATCCGGTGGCCGACGGCGCGCGCGTGCGCGCCGCCCTCGCCGTTGTCTCCGCTTCGCTCAAAGAACGGGCGGAGAGGGCTCCCGAGGAATCCGCGCCGATCCTCAACGCGACCGCCCAGCTCGCAGCCGATCGCGGCCTGGCCAAAGCCGTCGACAAGAAGCTGAAGAAGGGGCTGGGCGTGACCCAGGCCGTGCATGCGGCCGTCGAGGAGTACGCAGAGATGCTCAAGAGCCTCGGCGGCTACATGGCCGAACGCGCCACCGACCTGTACGACGTGAGGGATCGGGCGATCTGCGAGCTGCGCGGACTGCCCGCTCCGGGCGTGCCGGTCTTCGATGAGCCGGTCGTCCTCGTCGCCCGCGACCTCGCGCCCGCGGAAACGGCGACCCTGGACCCCGCGACCGTCAAGGGCATCCTCACCGAAGTCGGAGGCCCGACCTCGCACACGGCGATCCTCGCCGCTCAACTCGGCATCCCCGCGATCGTCAAAGTGAAGGGGATCCTCGAGGTCGAAGAGGGGGAGCTGCTCGCACTCGACGGCGGTGTCGGAGAGGTCGTCGTCTCGCCGACCGCGGAGGAGATCGAGCAGCTCGAAGAACGCTCCCGACGGCGGGCGATGGCCCTCGCCGGCTCCTCCGGCGAGGGGGCCACCTACGACGGGTACCGGGTGAAACTCCTCGCCAATATCGGCACGGTCGACGACGCTCAGCGCGCCGCGGCCTTCGATCTGGAGGGCGCGGGGCTCTTCCGCACGGAGTTCCTCTTCCTGGACCGCGCCGAAGCCCCTTCGCTCGACGAGCAGATCGCGACCTACACGCAGGTGCTCGACTCCTTCGGCGAGCGCCGCGTGGTCGTCAGGACCCTCGATGCGGGCGCCGACAAGCCGCTGAGCTTCGCCGACCTCGGCCCTGAGGCGAACCCCGCGCTCGGACGCAGGGGCCTGCGCCTGTGCCAGGCCCGTGAAGACCTCATCGACACGCAACTCGCGGCGCTTGCGGCCGCCCACACCAAGACCAAGGCCGAGCTCTGGGTCATGGCCCCCATGGTGTCGACTCTTGAAGAGGCCGAGTGGTTCGCCGAGAAGGCCCGCGGTGCGGGCCTGCCGAAGGTGGGCGTCATGATCGAAGTCCCCGCGGCCGCGATCCGCGCGAACCACCTCCTCGACGTCGTCGACTTCGCATCGATCGGCACGAACGATCTCACGCAGTACACGATGGCCGCCGATCGGATGGACGGCGAACTCGCGCCGCTGTTGAGCTCCTGGCAGCCCGCGGTCCTCCAGATGATCAAGTTCGCCTGCGAAGGCGGTCGCGCGACCGGGAAGCCGATCGGCGTGTGCGGCGAGGCCGGGGGCGATCCGCTCCTCGCGCTCGTCCTCACGGGCCTCGGCGTGGCATCGCTGTCCATGGCCCCCTCGAAGGTCAATGCGGTGCGGGCCGCGCTCCGCCTCCACGACCTCGCGACGTGTCAGCAGATGGCGGCCTTCGCCGTCGACGCTCCGACCGCCGAGGAGGGGCGCGCCAATGTGTTGAAGCTCGTCTCCCCGACGATGCTCTCGCTCATCTGAGGCCGGAGACGGTCCGGCATCCGGATCAACAGGGGACGACGAAGGGGGTCGCACCGCATGGTGCGACCCCCGAGTCCGTCGAGGACGGCGCCCCGCCCTCGACGATCTGAAGAAGGCCGGAAGCGGTGCCGTGACTCGGATCAGGCGGTGACCAGACCCGTGCAGGAGCGGGCGTTCGCGAAGCGGGCGGCGACGTCGTCCCAGTTCACGACGTTCCACCACGCCTTGACGTAATCGGCCTTGACGTTCTGGTAGTCGAGGTAGAAGGCGTGCTCCCACATGTCGAGCATGAGGAGGGGAACCGTCGCGACCGGGATGTTGCCCTGCTGGTCGGTGAGCTGGTAGGTGACGAGGCGCGCGCCGAGCGCGTCCCAGGCGAGGACGCCCCAGCCCGAGCCCTGGAGGCCGAGGGCGGCGGCTGCGAACTGCGCCTGGAACTTCTGGAAGGAGCCGAAGAACTCGTCGATCGCGCTCGCGAGTTCGCCCTCGGGGCGGCCCTGGCCCTCGGGGGTCATGTTGAGCCAGAAGATCGAGTGGTTCGTGTGTCCGCCGAGGTTGAAGGCGAGGTTCTTCTCGAAGAGGTTGACGGCGGCGAAGTCGCCCGACTCGCGCGCGGCCTCGAGCTTTGCGAGGGCGGCGTTGGCGCCGGCGACGTAGTTCGCATGGTGCTTGTCGTGGTGGAGCTCCATGATCCGCCCGGAGATGTGGGGTTCGAGGGCGGCGTAGTCGTAGGGGAGATCGGGGAGGGTGTAGACGGACATGTCGACTCCTTAAGTGAGATTGCTGCGGCTCTGGTGAGCCCTGCACACGAATTAGGCTACAGGTCTTTAGTCCTATTCGGGAGGGGGAGGGCGTGTGACCCGCGTTCCTTTCGCCCAGAGCGCACACCGCCCCCTTTCGAGCGCGTCCGCTCGAAGCGCGATCGCCCCCGCGCCCAGCCCCGCTCGAGGCGGGGCGCCTTCAGGCGTGCGCCTTCTTCGGCACCAGCTTCGAGATCCCCAACCATGCGTAGGCGATGAGCGAGCCCCAGAGGAGGCCGAAGACCCCTGACAGAAGCGTCTCCATCGTCCACTTCGCGGCCCCGCCCCATGCCTCAACCAGGTGGACCGCCTGTTCGACGAAATGGTGCAGCGGATCGAATCCGAGGTCGGAAAGGGAGGCGATGACGATGTGCCCGCCGACCCAGAGCATCGCGACCGTGCCGACGACGCCGATCACGGTGAAGACCTTCGGCATGACTGAGACCAGGGAGCGCCCGAAGCCCGCGACCGCCCCGTCGCGCTCTGCGAGACGAAGCCCGAGGTCGTCCATCTTCACGAGGATCGCGACGAGGCCGTACACGAAGAAGGTCATGAAGAAGGCGACGAACACCATGATCCCGACGCGGACCGCGTTGGATTCGGCGGTGACATTCGCCAGGGAGATGAGCATGATCTCCGCCGAGAGGATGAGGTCGGTGCGGGTCGCGGATGACACGATGCCCTTCTCGACCTCGTCCGGGGTCTTCGCTTCGACCTCGTCGCCGTGTTCGGCGTGCTCGGGGTACAGGCGCAACTTGGCGAGGACCTTCGCCGCACCCTCGAAGGAGAGGAATGAACCGCCGATGATGAGCAGGATCGGCAGGGCCCAGGGCGCGATCCACGTGAGGAGGAGGGCGACCGGCAGGATGATCGCGAGCTTGTTGATGAGCGATCCGCGGGCGATCCGCTTGATGATCGGGAGCTCGCGACTCGGATCGAGGCCCGATACGTACTGCGGAGTGACCGCGGTGTCGTCGATGACGACGCCGACCGCCTTGGAGGAGGCCTTCGCCGCGCCCGCCGCGATGTCGTCGAGCGAGGAGGCGGTCGCTTTCGCGAGGGTGGCGATGTCGTCGAGGAGGGCGATGAGTCCGCCGGCCATGTGAGTCCTTGAGGTCGAAGAGCAGGGGCGCGGGTGCGCCTGCGCCCATCATGCCAGGCCGGATCCCTCGCGCGCCCGAGGACGCCTCCCTTGCGCTCACTCGCAGGCGATGCCGTCGCCATCGCGGTCGAGTTTTCTGGAGTACCCGGGATCTCCTGCGTAGAGAGGGGTCACACCTGCGGCTCGGGCGGCGGAACAATTCGGGTAGTAGGCGCTCGGAGTGCTCACCAGGGGCGCGGGGGCCTGCTGTGCGGCTTGCCGGGCGGCTTCTTCTGCTGCCCGCTGCTCGGCTCGTCGTGCCGCTTGTCTTGCGGACTGCTGATCCTCGGTCTTCGAGGAGGTCTTCACCGGTGTCTTGGCTTTGCCTGCCGATGCGGGAGCATCGACGAGACTCGGCGCCTTCTGAGGGGGAGTCCGATCATCGTTGACGAGCGCCCCGATTCCTCCGAAGACAAGGGCCACAGCGAGCACGCCGAGGACTTTGCGGCGGACCGGATGGGGCTCATGACTCGGATCTCCTTCACTCTCACTTGACGGGATGAGCTCAGAGTATGACGACGAGCGGATCGGAGGGGGCGGATTCGAGCGGAATGATCGACCGTGAGCGCTCCCCGCTCCCGGCTTCGCAGAGGGCATGCGCGGGGGCGGGAGGGGCTCCCGCGGGCTCTCTCGATACGCTTGCCCCATGAATGCGAACGACGCCCCGATCCTCGACGCTGCCCTCATCGCCGCGCTCCGCGACGATCTCGAGGAGGCCGGATGGACGGTCGACGCCCTCGAGGAGATCCTTTCGGATCGGGCCCGCGCCGCCCTCGCGCGCGAGCAGCGGCTCCCGGCCCTCATCGAGCTCGAAGGCCGGGACGATCCCGCTTCGGTCCTCACCCGCCTCTTCGTGCTCGGCAACGTCGAATCCGAGGCGGACCTCGCCGCCGCCCTCCCCCGTCTCGGAGGTCGCGGGGCGCGCGCCCTCGGCCTCGTCGCCCCCGCTGAGGAGGAGGGCGGGGCCGGCGCTGGCCTTAGCGCCCTCCTCGACCTGCGGCCCTACGCGGCGACGCTCGGCGTCACCGGCGTTTCAGACGATACGGCCGGGGAGGTCGCCTGGTGGATCGCCTCCGACATCCCCGGATCGAGGGCGGGCGGGCCGTTGAGGCCCGATCACGTCCTCGGCGTCGGCGGCGCCTCGACGAGCCTCCTCGAGATGACGATCCGCGATCGCGTCGACTCCGCCCTCGACATGGGGTGCGGCTGCGGCATCCAGGCGATGCACCTGACGACTCACGCGCGCAGGGTCGTCGCGACGGACCTGTCGGCGCGCGCCTGCGCCTTCACCCGCTTCAACGCTGCCCTCAACGGCCTCGACATCGAGGTCCGCGAGGGCTCCCTCTTCGAACCGGTCGCGGGCGAGGCCTTCGATCTCATCGTGACGAATCCGCCCTTCGTCATCACTCCGGACTCGCTCCGCGGCGCGAGGGGGCTCCTCGAATACCGCGATGGGGGGATGAGCCGCGACGGGCTCATCCGCGCGGTCGTGCGATCCGGCCCCGATCACCTCGTCCCCGGCGGGATCCTCCAGCTCATCGGGAATTGGGAGATCCCCGCCGGTCGTGATCCCGACGCTGAATGGGGGCTGCGGCTCGAGGAGTGGTTCGAGGGCCTGGCGGTCGATGCGTGGATCGTCGAGCGCGACGTCCTCGATCCTGCTCGCTACATCGAGATGTGGCTCCAGGACGCCGATCCGATGGGCGCCGCGAACGAGGACGCCTACCGCGCCTGGCTCGCCGACTTCGACGCGGCGGGCGTGGGCGGCATCGGGATGGGCTTCATGGCGATTCGCCGGCATGCAAGCGACGAGGGCGCGGCGGTGCTGAGATTCGACCTCGGCCTCGCGGGGGCGAGGCCGAGAGGGGCCGATGTCGCGCAGACTCTGCGGGCGCTGCGCCTCCCGGCCGATCTCGCGCCCCTGCGGCTCGAACGCGCCGAGGACGTCACCGAGGAGCGGCACTACGTGCCCGGGAGCCCCGATCCGCAGGTGATGATCCTGCATCAGGGCTCGGGTCTGGGGCGTTCGATCATGGTGGGGACGGCGGTTTCGGCGGTCGTGGGGGCTTCGGACGGCGAGCTGGAGGTCGGTCAGATCATCGCCGCCGTCGCGATGCTCACCGAGCGCGATGCCGACGAGGTGCGCGCCGAGGTCGACGAGCCGCTGCGCGGGCTCCTGCGGGCCGGGATGCTGCGGATCGTCGAGGACTGAGCAGGTCGGCGCGGCGCTGTTCCCGCGGTGTTCCGCGTCGTCGGAGGGCCCGGGCCCGCCGTCGTGCGCGGGCCTCACCCGTGGGAGGAGGGGACGGGGCTGCCGGCCGGGACGCGTCCGATCGTGCGTGATCGTCTCCGCTTCGAGCGCGCGTCCTGTGGAGCCGGAGCGGAAACGGGGGCGCGCCGTTGTAAGGTCAGGCAGGAGCGGCAATCGCCGTCTCTAAGTGACGAACGCCGGAAGGGTGGATCATGGGAGCCTCGAAGCTGGTCATCGTGGAGTCTCCGGCGAAGGCTGCGACCATCGAGGGGTACCTCGGCCCGGACTACCACGTGACGGCCTCGATCGGTCATATCCGCGACCTGCCTCAGCCCAAGGACCTTCCCGCCGAAATGAAGAAGGGCCCCTACGGGCGCTTCGCGGTCGACGTCGATCACGGCTTCACCCCCTACTACGCGGTGAATCCGGACAAGAAGAAGAAGGTCTCCGAACTGAAGAAGGCCCTGAAAGAGGCCGACGAGCTCTACCTGGCCACTGATGAGGACCGCGAGGGCGAGGCGATCGCCTGGCACCTTCTCGAAGTCCTCAAGCCGAAGGTGCCCGTCAAGCGCATGGTCTTCCACGAGATCACGAAGGAGGCGATCTCCCGCGCCCTCGACAACACGCGTGAATTGGACGCCTCCCTGGTGGATGCGCAGGAGACCCGTCGCATCCTCGACCGCCTCTACGGCTACGAGGTGTCGCCGCTGCTGTGGCGCAAGATCCGCCCCTCCTTGTCCGCAGGCCGCGTCCAATCGGTGGCGACGCGACTCGTGGTGGACCGCGAACGCGATCGCATGGCGCACGTGTCGGCCGAGTACTGGTCGATCCGTACCCGGGTCGAGGCGGGCGCTGAGGCTTTCGACGCGAAGGTCACCCACATCGATGGGCGGTCCGTGGCGACGGGGTCGGACTTCACCGAGAAGGGCGTCCTGGGTGAGAAGGCCGCGACTGCCGGTGTCGCTCATCTTGACGAAGCCCGTGCGCGCGCTTTCGCCCGGGCCCTGGAGGCTTCGGCCTCCTCGGTGATCGAGGGCGTGACCCAGAAGCCGTACCGCAGGCGTCCGGCGGCCCCCTTCACGACCTCGACGCTCCAGCAGGAGGCTTCGCGCAAGCTGCATTGGAACGCGGCCTCGACGATGCGGACGGCCCAGTCCCTCTACGAGTCGGGCTACATCACCTACATGCGCACGGATTCGACGGCCCTGTCGGGTCAGGCGATCGCCGCCGCGCGGGCGCAGGCCGCCGAACTGTACGGCGCCTCCTCGATCCCCGAGAAGCCCCGCGTGTACGGGAAGGTCGCGAAGGGCGCTCAGGAGGCGCATGAGGCCATCCGTCCCGCCGGGGATCATTTCCGGACTCCCGCGCAGGTCGCGGCGGAGCTCAATCGTCAGCAGCTGGCCCTGTACGACCTCATCTGGAAGCGCACTGTCGCCTCGCAGATGGTCGACGCCGTCGGCTTCACGGCCTCCATCCGCGTCCTGACGGGCATCTCCCTGGATGACGGCCGTCACGACGTCATCTCGACGGCGTCGGGCACGGTCATCACCGAACCGGGTTTCCGCCGCGCCTACGAGGAAGGCCGGGACAAGGGGCGGTACGACTCGGAGAAGGACGCCGAGGCGGAGAAGGTCCTGCCGAATGTCGCCGAGGGCGATGGCGCGGACCTCGTCGGAGCGACTCCTGAGGGGCATGAGACTCAGCCCCCGGGGCGTTACACCGAGGCCACTCTGGTCAAGACGATGGAGGAACGGGGCATCGGCCGTCCTTCGACCTACGCCGCGACGATCCAGACGATCGGGGACCGCGGGTACATCACGCATCGCGGGCAGTACTTGGTGCCGACGTGGTTGGCCTTCTCGGTGACGCGCCTCCTGGAGGAGAACCTCGGCAACCTCGTCGATTACGACTTCACCGCGTCGATGGAGACCGACCTCGACAAGATCGCGGCCGGCGAGGAATCGGGCGTGGACTTCCTCTCCCTCTTCTACCTGGGCGCGGACGGCGAGGGCGATGCCGATGGCCTGAAGTTCCAGGTCGCCTCGCTCGGCGACGACATCGATGCGCGCGCGGTGAACTCCCAGGAGGTCGCCGAGGGCGTCGTCGTCCGCGTCGGGCGCTACGGGCCGTATCTGGAGAAGGCGGACGGGTCGCGGGCGAATCTGCCGGCGGAGATCGCGCCCGATGAGATCGACGACGCCAAGATCGCGGAGCTGTTCGCCCTGGCCGCCGACGACGGCCGCGAGCTGGGCGTGGACCCCGCGACGAACCACGTGATCGTGGCGAAGAACGGCCGTTTCGGCCCGTACGTCACCGAGGTGCTGCCCGAGGCCGAGGCCGGGGCGGAGGCGAAGGGCCGGAAGAAGGCGGCGCTCAAGCCGCGTACGGCTTCGCTGTTCAAGTCGATGGACTTGGCGACGGTCGATCTCGATCAGGCCCTTCAGCTGCTCGCGCTTCCCCGGGAAGTCGGCACGGACCCTGCGACGGGCGAGGTGATCACCGCGCAGAACGGGCGCTACGGGCCCTATCTGAAGAAGGGCTCGGACTCGCGCACGCTCGCGAGCGAGGACCTCATCTTCTCCATCTCCCTCCAGGAGGCGCTGGAGATCTACGCGCAGCCGAAGACGCGCGGCCGCGGGACGGCGAAGCCGCCGTTGCGCGAGTTCGGCGAGGACCCGGTCTCGGGCAAGAAGGTCACGGTGAAGGACGGCCGTTTCGGCCCGTACATCACCGATGGCGAGACGAATGTGACGGTTCCGCGCGCCGAAACGGTCGAGGACCTCACGCAGGAGCGCGCCTTCGAGCTCCTCGCCGACAAGCGCGCGAAAGGGCCCGCGCCGAAGAAGGCCCGTTCGACTGCGAAGCGCACCACGACGAAGAAGGCATCGGCTCGGACCTCGGCGAAGAAATCCGCGGCGAAGTGAGCGGTGCCGGACGCCGGGCGATTCGAGATGCCGACGGCGCGTGGGAGGATGGGCGCATGGTGGCGAGTGCTGGTGTGAGCGAAGCGGGCGAGGGTGTCTTCATCACCTTCGAGGGCGGCGATGGTTCGGGCAAGTCGACGCAGATCGAGCGCGTGCGCGAGTGGTTCACGGCGCGCGGGCGCGATGTGCTGGTCACTCGCGAACCGGGCGGAACGGAGCTGGGCGTCGACATACGCCGCCTGGTGCAGAACGGTCCTGAGGATGTCGATCCGAGGACCGAGGCGCTGCTGTACGCCGCCGACCGCGCGTATCACGTGGCCACGGTGGTGGCCCCGGCGCTCGCCCGTGAGGAAGTCGTCCTCGGCGACCGCTACATCGATTCCTCCCTGGCCTACCAGGGCGCGGCCCGTTCCCTGGGCGTCGAGGAGATCCGCTCCCTGTCGCAGTGGGCGACGGGCGGCCTTCACCCCCGCCTCACCTTCCTCCTGGATCTGCCTCCGGAGGTGGGTGCGCGCAGGCGCACGGACCGGCCCGACCGCCTGGAGCGGGAGTCGATGGACTTCCACGAGCGGGTGCGCCACGAGTACTTGCGGCTCGCCGACGCGGAGCCGGAACGGATCGTCGTGATCGATGCGGTGGGCACCCCCGATGAGGTGTTCGCCGAGATCAGAGGCGTCCTTGAAGAGCGCTTCGGGGATGCGGGCCATTCCTACGGCGCGGAGGAGCCGACCGGTGAGGGCGACGAGTCCCGCGCCGATGAGGACGCCGTGAAGAAGGATGCTCCCGGGGCGCATCAGCCGATCCTGGCGAGTCTCCTGGAACGGCAGGCGACCCTGTGGCCCTTCGGGGATGAGGACGCGGAGCTGTGAGCCGCCGAGGTTCTGCGGACGACCGGGGCGTATGGGGCCGACTGGTCGGGCAGGACAGCGCGGTCGAGACTCTGAAGGAGGCTGCGCGCGCTGCGCGCGCCATCGTCGATGCCGGGCTCGAGGAGGGCGCCCGGGAGGATCAGTCCCGAGCCATGAGCCACGCCTGGCTCATGACCGGGCCTCCCGGATCCGGGCGCTCCAATGCTGCGAAGGCCTTCGCGGCCGCCCTGCAGTGCACGGGCGACGAGCCCGGGTGCGGCGTCTGCCCGGGCTGCCGGACGACGATGTCGGACTCCAATGCGGATGTGCGTCTGGTCGTGACCGAAGCCTCGGTGATCAACACCGAGACCGCGCGGGGCCTGGTGCTGGACGCCCAGGTCGCGCCGTCTCAGGGGCGGTGGCGTGTCATCATCGTCGAGGACGCCGACAGGCTCCACGAGCGGGCTGCGAATGCGCTGCTCAAGGCCATTGAAGAACCTCCGGAGCGGACGGTGTGGCTGCTGTGCGCCCCCAGCGTCGAAGACATGCTGACGACGATCCGCTCGCGCTGCCGGCATCTCGGTCTCCGGATTCCCTCGGTGAGGGCCGTGGCCGACCTGCTGGTCGGCGAGGGAGTCGCGGACGAGGAGACCGCGATGGAGGCGGCCCGCGCCGCGCAGTCCCACATCGGCCTGGCGCGCGCACTCGCCGCGGACCCGGAGCTGCGCAGGAAGAGGCGAGCGACGCTCACGGCTCCCGTGCGCGTGCGCTCCGTCGGCGATGCCGTCATCGCCGCCGCGGATCTTCACGACATCGCGAAGAAGCGCAGCGAGGAGCGCGTGAGCGCGCGCGACGCGGCTGAACGCGCGGCGCTGCTCCGACAGCTCGGCATCGAGGACAAGAAGGCCCCTCCGCGCCAGTACGCGACGATGATCCGCCAATTGGAGGAGCAGCAGAAGAAGAGGGCGAAGCGCGCCCTTACGGACGAACTGGATCGGGCGCTGCTCGACCTCATGTCGATCTACCGCGACGTGCTGATGCTGCAATTGGGGACCGACCAGGAGCTCATCAATACGGACCTCGAGGACCTCTCGGCCGAGATCGCGCAGGAGTCCACCCCCCAGCAGACGATGACGCGGATCGAGGCGATCGAAAGGGCCCGCCGCAGGCTCGTCATGAACGGTCAACCCCTCCTCGTGCTCGAGGCGATGGCGGTGTCGCTGCGTCCCCAGGTGGAGGGCTCGTAGGCCTCGCTCGGGTGCGGAGGCGGCTGCGGCCGTCCCTTCGTGAGCGCGAGGCCCGGCCTTGGTCGATCACTGCGGAATGACTGGCGGGATCGGGGCCCGAGTCCGCATCATTTCGGCGAAGGCGATTCTTGAATACCCCGACCATCAGGCAGATCCCATACCCTGGGGGCATGAGAGCCTCGAAACCCGTCATCGCCGTCGCCGTGATCTCCGTCCTCATCTGCCTCGCCCTCGTCGGAACCCTCGTCTACCGGGGCGCCGGACTGGTCATGTCCGTGATGGGGGGATCTCAGGTCGAGCAAGCCCGAGCGGACGAGGTCGCGGCGAAGAGCGCCGAGGACTTCTACCGGCAGAAGATCCACTGGGGGAGCTGTGCGAGCAGCCAGGTCGCCACCGGCTCCGCTCGTCCGGCGGACCTGCGCTCCTACGAGTGCGCAACCCTCTATGCGCCCCTCGACTGGGATGATCCCTCCGGCGAGCAGATCACGCTCGCCCTCGGCATCCACCGTTCCGGAAAGGCCGACGCCCCGATCCTCTTCTTCAATCTCGGAGGGCCGGGAGGCGCCGCGGTCAGCGCCCTCAGCCGCCAGGTCGAGGACAACCTGGGCACCGCCCTCGTCGATCACTACGATCTGCTCGCCCTGGATCCCCGGGGCGTCGGCGCATCCACCCCGGTCAAGTGCCTGAGCGATGAGCAACTCGACCTCTACAACGCGGAAGGGTCGATTCTCGGCAAGAAGGCGGCCTCGGGGCAGACCCCCGAGGAGATCGTCGCCCAGGCCCAGGCTGAGAACGCCGCAGTCGCAGCCGGCTGCCAGAAGATGAGCGGCGAGCTCTTCGGCCACATCGACACGATCTCCGCGGCCAAGGATTTCGACATGGTGCGCGCCGTCCTCGGGCTCGACACCATCGACTATCTCGGCTACTCCTACGGGACCTTCCTCGGCGCGACCTACGCCGAGCTCTTCCCCGAGCGCGTCGGCAGAATGGTCCTCGACGGCGCGATCGATCCCGCGGCGACGGTCGATGAGGTGTACGACATGCAGATGCGCGGATTCGAGGACTCGATCAACCACTGGATCGACAGCTGCCTCGACTCGAGCGCCTGCCCGCTGTCGGGGAGCCATGAGCAGGCGAGGAGCCAGCTCGTCGACTTCCTCGACAGCCTCGACGAGTCCCCCCTGGAGACCTCCGACCCCGAGCGCCCCCTGACGAGGAACCTCGCGACCACGGCGATCATCGGCATGCTCTACTCGGAGAGCACCTATGCGATGATCACCCAGGCCCTCATCCCGGCGATCGAGAGCCGGGACGGCTCCCAGTTGCTGTTCGTCTCGGACATCCTCAGCGATCGCGGTGATGACGGAAGCTACTCCTCCAACGGGACCGAAGCGCTGATGGCCGTCAACAACCTCGACTACGGCCCGGCAGGAACGATCGAGGAGTGGGCGAAGAACGCGGACCTCATCCGCTCCGAGCTCCCGGTCTTCGGCGACCTCGCGGGCTACGCGTCCGCGGGGCTCGACAAGTGGCCGACGAGTCATGCGCAACGGGGGCCGATCGCAGCTCGGGGGAGCGCTCCGATCGTCGTCATCGGTACGACCCACGACCCCGCGACGCCCTATGCGATGGCGAAGAGGCTCGCCCAGCAGCTGGATTCGGGGATCCTCGTGACCAACGAGGGATGGGGGCATACGGCTTACGACCGTGAGGCGAACTCCTGCATCACGGGTGCGGTGGAGGATTTCTTCATCGGGGGAGTGCTCCCCGAGGACGGTCTGGTCTGCCGCTGAGCATCGAGTATTCGGTGCGGCGGTGTGAGCCGAACCATCGACGAGGGCGCCCGCGTCATTTGCTCAGCGGCGCTTCGGCCCATTAGACTCTCACCGTTGTCTGAACGCCCCTCGCGGGGAACGGCAGGCGCGCCACCTTAGCTCAGTCGGCAGAGCGATTCACTCGTAATGAATAGGTCGTGGGTTCGATTCCCACAGGTGGCTCCGTGTGATGTCCCAGGACATTGTTCCGGCAATGTCCTGGGACTTCTTTTATGTTCGGGGTGTTGATGTCCCGGGTGATCGTTCCGGTGATGTCTCAGGTGATCGTTCCGGTGATGTTCGGGTTTTCTTTTGGTATGTGCGGGTGGGGTCGAGGGTGTATTCGGCGATGATTTGTGCGGTTTTTGGGTGGAGGATGAGGACTTGGGGGCCGTTGGCTAAAGCGATGACGCGTTGGCCTTTGTGGCTTCTGCCGATGCCGAGGTGGAGGAGGCGGCCGGCGTAGCGGATGGTGATGGTGCCGTTGTCGTGGACGAGGTCGTAGCGGATACGCCAGGTGTTGCGGGTTTGTGTGAGTGTGGGGCCGTTTTTGGGGGTGGCATGGTAGGCGGCGTATGGGGTGCGCCCGTTGAGTGCTCTGTGGGGTCGTTGGGTGTTGTAGATGGCCTGAAAGACGGTGAGCTGTGTGTTGAGTTCGGTCAGGGTGGTGGGGGCTGGTTGGGAGTTGAGCCAGCGTTTGAGGGTTTGGTGGAAGCGCTCAATCTTGCCTTGGGTGGTGGGATGGTTGGGGCGGCCGTTCTTTTGGGTGATGTTCAAATCGGCGAGGAGGGTTTCGAAGGCATTGGGCTGGTAGGAGCCGTTCTGGCCTCCTGACAGTCGGGTCGTGTAGACCATGCCGTTGTCGGTAAGGGTGGATGCGGGAAGCCCATGAGCGTCTTGGGCGGCAGTGAACGTGCTGATGACGATCGGGGTGGTGATGGCACGATATGCACTGATGTGCAGCAGGTAGCGCGAGTGGTCATCAAGCCAAGAGATGATCTCGACGGCGCTTGTGTCAGCGAGCCTGACGTGGGTGAAGTCTGACTGCCAGCATTCATTAGGGCTCGCGGCCTCAAAGCGGTGCCATGACGAGCGAGGACGCTTGTGAGGCTGGGCGATCACGGCACCACTTTTTGTGAGGATCCTCCAGATCGTGGTGCGGCTCGGAGCAGTAGCAGGATCAAGGCGGGCCAGGATCGACTCCGGGCCCGCGTCCAGGCCCTCACTTACGAGCCGTTCACGTACGGCAAGGATCTGGTCTGTCACCTGCGCGCTTGTCTTCGTAGGCTGGGTGTGGGGCCTCCTTGACAACGGATGCAGGCCTTCTGGTCCGTCGCGTTCAAAACGGCGGTACAGGGTGCGTACTGCGTACCCAGCGGGTGGACACCCCGAAGTGGTGGGCGGCTTCGGTTTGGGTCATGCCGCCCTCGATGATCGCCAGGACGATAGCTCGATTACGCGAATAACTCATGACCCACCCTCGCACCGACCGGAACGATCACGTGGGACACCCCCGGAACAATGTCCTGAAACACCCCACCGTCACCACAACCGGAACGATGTCCTGAAACCAGACATACCTGGGGTGGTGCATGAGGTGGGAGGCGTTCCTCGCCGAGAAGACCATTGGGGACGATGGTGGGTGGGGGTACACGCACGCGCGGCTTGTGCGGGCGCGCAACAGTGTGAACCGGCTACTTAGCCAAGGGGTGTTGTTCACCTACACCGATCCCGACTTTGACGGGGCCCTGCCGGCGATGAACAACCAGATCGAAGGGGTCACGAACGCGCCTGTGCGGCAACTGCTCAGGGACCATCGTGGCATGCGGCTCAGCCGCCGGATCAAAGCGGTCTTCTGGTGGTGCTACATGCACACCGAACATCCCCTGCCTGCAGCCAAGATCCTCAAGGTCATGCCCACCGACGCCCAGATCGAAGCCGCCTGGCACCACGCCTCACGCGAACACGGCGCCTCCGGAATCATCCCCCGATGGGGCAACGCCATCGCCTGGAACGACCTCCACCACACAAGCCCCCACCGACACGACTGGGACTAACCCCCGACCAACACAATCTGTCCTATAACCCGGGGATGACGTGAAGGTGGTTGGCAAAGATTGAGAATCCCTGATGGCTGATATCTACGCCGCACATCCAGAGGACGTCGATGCGACGCACTGCTTTCAATGTTCTTGATCCGAATCATACCGTCAACGATGTTGGACTGTGCGCTGTGAAGCAGAAGGTTCGGCTAAAATGCGCCACGTGTGCCAGCGGCTCCAAGAGCCGCGCCTCCAATGAGGTTCCTGATGCTGGGCCGGTCGCGGGTCTATTAGGTATGCAGTTTAATTCTGAATTACTGTGTTGCGATAGTTGAAACCTTCATTCAGAGCGGGTGTCTGTAATGTAGCTATTGGAACTCAGTCTATGCCTTCAGTGGTCTCAAATTGAGTGTGCGAAGGGGTGGTTGTGATTAAGGCTTCCGAGTGCAGTGTAATTTGGGATTGCAGGTGTGAGTGCAGGCTGTTGCCGGGCTGGTGGTTACAATACTCGCCCCTGGCTGGTACTCTTCGACTGGGTTGGAGCTGATCTAACGCTGATAGATGTCAGCTCTCGCCGCAGCTACCTGGTGGAGTGGAGCAGACTGCTCTAGAGTGGCTGTATGAGCGTTGGTAACTGGTGGCTAGAGCGACGTCCGGCGCTCCATCGAGCTCAAGATCCTCGTCGATATGAGCCTCTGCGGATAGTAGTCTTGCTTATATTTTCTGTCGCTTTATTTCTGGCTGCCACTACAGGCTTCGTTTGGCTTGATTTGTCGCATGATCTTAGTGAGAGATCTCTTGATACTGAGCAAATTCGTCGGACGGTCTCAAATCAATCTGGTAGTGAAGAAAGAGTAAACCCTCTTGCTCCCGGTGAACCGCTGAATATTTTGGTGTTAGGAATTGATTCAAGAAAAGAGCAGGCCCCAGAATTTGGTTCTGTTGAAGATGTTGAAGGTATACGCGGTGATGCGACAATTCTTGTGCATGTTTCGGGCAAGCGTGATTCAATGACGCTGGTTTCTATTCCGAGAGACTTGATGGTGGAGATTCCGAACTGTCTGCTTTCGAATGGAGAAGAGGTGTCGGCGTCCTTCGGACAAGTAAATTCTGCGATGATGTTAGGATCTGGTACCAATTACGATATCGCTTACGGTGTCGCTTGTGCGCAGTCGACTGTGGAAAACCTTACTGGGCTTCAAATCGATAACTTTGTGGTCGTTGATTTTAAGGGGTTTGAGAGTGTGGTGGACGCCCTCGGTGGTGTTTGGTTTGATGTTCCTCAGGATGTCGTTGATCCGGAGGCAAATGCCTATCTTGCAGAAGGGTGTCAGCTCTTAAATGGTGAACAGGCGCTAGGGTATGCACGGGCACGTAAGTCGCTCGGTGACGGGTCTGATACATCTCGAATTGGGCGGCAGCAGGAGCTTGTTGCGGCGCTTGTGCGAGAGGTGTCTCGCAAGGTTTCGAGCGGTAATCTGCCGATTCTTGTGGCTTTTGTTCGGAGCGTTTTGACAGCAGTGCATGTTTCTCCCCAGCTCGCGTCATTTGAAACGGATTTGTCTTTGTTGGTTGCGGTTGCAAACATTCCTTCACAGAATGTTCGATTGGTCACGATGCCTCGTGAGCCTTGGGAAAAAGATCCTAATCGAGATCAGCCTCAAGAGCCGTATGCTTCGCAGCTTTGGAACTCTCTTCGTCAAGATGAGCCGTTCGTTGACGAAATTGGCTATGTCACGAGCGATGGGCGAGCGTCGGTGGCGGAGGAACCTTTGTTGGATCAAGTTGAATCTTCAGATGGCGCCGCGCTCGAAGTGTCGCCGGAGTCTGGGGTCAGTGAGTCGCTAGCTTGTCCGCCTAATGGTCACTGAGCAGGGCTTCTGCCATTGAGGCGTCTTGTTGGCTGAGGGAGGGGTCCTGTTCGTTTCGCAACCTGGATTCCGCTGCCCTTCCGCTTGCGCTCGTTTGAGAGCAGTCTGTATTCACCATCACACAACGGTGTGTGGTGTGAGATGAATTGAGGTCGTTCAGATGTCGAATATGCGTAGTTTTAGAAGAGTGTTCTCTGTTGTGGTCGCGGCAGGGTTTCTTCTTGTTGCATCAGCAGCGAATGCGACTGAAATTTCAGAGTCGGTAGATGGTGTGGCTGGAGAGGAGGTCGCGATTGTTGCTCCTGATGATGATCCAGAAATCGCCCCGTTCCGAATCGATCTTCCGAGCAACCCGTCGGAATCGCCGCAGTTGGAAAAGTTGCCTATGACAAGGGCTGCGTCTGTGGAATGCACGGACTCGTTCACTCAAGGGGTTGAGCACGGGACTACATGGGTGCGTCTTCCTGCATGGATGCCATACTATGGTTTCTCCTACAACTGCTATCTGGAACGTGGTTCGGAGAACAGGGGCTTGCGGAGCTTCAGTATTCACTGAAACGGTGCAACGGTCAGCAGATCGCAGTTGATGGGGTCTATGGTCCCGCGACTGAGCAGGCAGTCAAGAATGTGCAATACGCTCACGGTCTTTATGTTGATGGCGTTTATGGTCCGGCAACCGGAAGTGCGATGACATGGAAGGCGTACAACGGGAGTTGTATCCATGTTTCGCTGCCATGATTAGCTAAGATCGTCAGCCAGCTGATCTGCTGATCTGTCTTGGTTTCGCTGAGTTGTGCCGTCAAGGAGTTCCTTGGCGGCACAACTCTTTCTGATGGAGGCTGGCTTGGCGATCAATATGTTTCTCATATTTCCGAAGTCTCTTCAATTCAGTGCCTTGAAGATCTGTTTGCGGGGGCTTGTTTGATTATTTCGCTTGGTTGATGTTGTGTAAGGAGCTGTTTATTTTTCGGATGGAATGCTCTTGGAGATTGGTGTGCGGAATCGAGCGGGAGCGCGCGGATTCGGGCGAGTGCGGCATCTTCTGTGAGAGGCGTGGGATCGAGGGCGGGAATCGTGTCTTGCCCGAGGCCTATGTGTGCCATCTGGGTGTGGATGGTGGCGAGTTCAGTTTCGGCGGCGCGCAGCTTGTCTGTATACGGGTTCGGGCGGGCGAGTTCGCTTTGAGCGCGGTCGCGTTCAGCTTCCGCGTCGTGTGCGTGTTGACGGTAGCGTTTTGCGGTGGTTTCGAGGTTAGCGAGATGGTGTTCGAGCTTGCGGATGACCCCGAGGATCTGGCTGGTTTCGAGGAGGTCGGTCACTTGGAACCGGACGGCTTCGGATGCGAGATAGGCGGGGTCTTCGTGCATTGAGGCCAGGGCGGCCACGATGATGGTGGGCTCGGTTATCTCAGGACGATCCCATTCATTCCTGGGGAGCGGTGCAACGCCGAAGACGAAGTCATGTCCGCCGAGGTGGACATCTAGGGTGGACAGCCCCCGTCTGGAGAAGTTCACGAAGCTCATGCGGTTAGCTCCGAGGTCGCAGGCGCGTAGAGCGGCTGCGAGGGCCTCTGCTGCTTCGGTCCGGGTGGACAGGTGTGTTCCGTTCATGTCGGCTGCGAATGCATCACCCTTGGTGGGGAGACTCTGTGCAGAAAAATGCTCACGGACTTCGGCTTTGCGTGTGAGAGCCGTGATCTGCCGGTCGAATGAGGGGAGGAGAGTCTGGAGATGCTTGTGCTGGAGGTCGTGGCTCTTGGCCCGCGCTCGGTAGGTTTCGACCTGGTTCTTTAGGCGGGCTTCTTCGAGGAGAAGGGGGTTGCCTGAGGCGATTGCTTTGACTTGGGCGTAGGAGACTTCTTCATCGGACTGGGTGATGTCCTCAGCGGTTCTCTCGTTGAGGTTGTGGGTCATCACCTGGTTGATGAACCGGGCTTTGCGCTCGAGGGTCTGCCAGGAGTATTCGTCGAATGAATGCTCCGTGACGTAGCGGAAGATCTCAATCTCGTCGTTTTGGTTTCCCTGTCGGAGGATGCGTCCATCCCGTTGGGCGAGGTCAGCTGGTCGCCAGGGAGCAGTGACGTGGTGGAGGGCGATCGCCCGCGCTTGGATATTGGCGCCTGTACCCATTTTGTCGGTTGATCCGATGAGGACTCCGATGGCGCCGTTGCGGGCCTGCATGAAGAGTCGGTCCTTCTCTTCGCTGGAGGATACGTCGTGTGTGTAGGCGATCGTGTCTTCGGGGACGCCGGCGTTGACGAGGAGGGTCTTGAGCTCGTCGTAGAGATTCCACCCCTTCTTCGGGGTGCCCAGGTCGCAGAAGACGAGTTGGAGGGCTCCGGGGGTGGGTGAGGGGCGGCCGGCGGCATCGAGGTAGATGCGGCCCTTGGTCGCGTGGTAGATGCGTGCAACTTGGGCGGCCACGGCGTCGATTTTCTGATTGCCGATCGGAGTACGGATGCTTGCGAGTGCTCGCGTGGCTGACTCTTCCGACAGTAGGCGGTAGGCGGTGGCCATTGCCTTGCCGTCGTTCGTGATGGCGAGGAAGTTGTCCTCATATGGGGGCACAGTGCCGCTTGAGATACAGTCGGCGCGATTGGTGATCGCCGCAGAGAACTCGTCCATCGCCGGTCCGATGTTGACGGCTACGACCTTCGGCTCTCGTCTTCCCTTGTTGCCGACAGCGAGTTCGGGGATCTTCAGGTCGAGCTGGCTGCGGGTCTTCACGTCAGCGAAGACACTCCACATGTTCATGAGCTCGGGCATGTTCTGAAAGCGGGCGACACGCTGCCTGATGGTGAGTGCGCCGGCGACTGTTGATTCGATGCGCTGCTCGGTGGAAGTGAAGGTTCGTGCCCACTCATCGAAAGTGTCGAGGCCAGCGTCGGTGAGCAGGTCGGGTCGCAAGTAATGAGTCATGACCCACATCTCGCCCATCGTGTTGGCGATCGGGGTGGCAGTGGCGAAGGTCGCTACCCTCGCGCCGTGGGTGGCGCGGAGCCAGTCGAGTTTCATATCGAGGTCGGCGCACTTCGCTGCGGTTTCGCTGGCGATGATGCCACCGATTTCCGTGCGCGCGGACAGATTCTTGAATAGGTCGTGGGTTCGATTCCCACAGGTGGCTCTAAAAAGCCCGAGATTCCAACGAAAACAGCGTTGGGGTCTCGGGTTTTCCCGTTGAAACTGGACAGGGGGACTGCACGTGTGGCCGCTCATGAGCGGTCCGGGTGGGGTGCTGGAGGTCAGGTCGCCCTGTGTGCGGCTCTGGCCCGATCCGGCGTGGCGAGATCTTGACAGCGTCGAAGGCGGTGGATTGTGCGGGTGGGGTGCTCGGGCGTCTTCTTCTCGCAGGTGAAGGCGATTATCGGGGCTGATGGAGGCGATGGGGCCCTGCTTGCGCACAGTGTGACGGACATCATAATAGCCTAATGCTTCAAATCTTTGTGCAGTAGGCTGGCCGTGTTACTGCGTAGATGGGGGGCGTATCCTGCCCCTTCTTCTCGTGAACCAGGACACTCCATTTTCGAGCCCTGCGGGGCTGCCGATTCATCGAGGAGTCAGTCGTGTTCACACGGACCCATACCTTGCCTGCCAGAAGACGCATCTGGGCCGTCTTCACACTCGTACTTGCATTAGTTCTCATCATCCCCGGTTTGGGGTCGCGCGCCCATGCCGAGGCGAAAGCGGTGGACGTCAAGGTCACGAACTTCCAGATTCTCAACTTGCAGAAACAGAGTGTCAGCACTCTGTTCGTGTACGATCGCTTCTATTTGTCAATGGAATGGGACGCCACGCATCTCGGCGCGAATGTGCATAAGGGGGATTATTTCGATGTCACCCTGCCGAAGGAGATGCGTTTCCCGAGCGATACCTCTGCTGCGGATTTCGATCTGCTCGGCATGGATGGGGTAACCGTCTTCGCGAAGGGTCATGTGACCCCTGGTGAAAACGGCCTCGGGGGGACGGTGCATGTCGTCTTCACCGATGCGGTGGAGAACAAGTACAACGTCAAGGGCACGATGTACCTCGGAGCGTCCTTCGAAGGAACACTCGTTAAGACGGATGATGCGAATACCTTCTCGGTGACGGTGAATTCTCAGGTCTTGACATCCCCGTCGATTCAGATCATTGGAAACAAGGATCTGGAAAATGAGCATCTGTCGAAGTGGGGCGTCGCGGTTGCGGGCCAAAGTGGAGCTGCTCAATGGACTATGCGCATCAATCATACGAAGGCGACGCTGAAGAACGTCCGGATCTCCGACGCCCTTTCCGGAGGCGCAGGCGACGAGACCTACATCGAAGACACCTTCAAACTCAGCCGGGTCGAGCTGTCGCCGAAGGGGGACTTGGGTCCGGAACTTGAAAAGATTGATCTGGGAGGGAAACTCGAGCTCTCCGCGGATAAGAGATCCTTCACGATCAACCTCGGCAACATTGACGGGGGACAGTACTGGCTCACGTACAACTCGACCTATAAGCCTGGATCCGTCTTGCGAAACAGTGCCTCTCTCACCTCCACGAACGGGGAGTGGAAGAGTGCCTCCGCCTATCAGTCGGCCGAATCGGGTGGTACCGCTGAGGGGGACCTCGCCTCGAGATCAAGCTCATCAAGGTGGACGCCGCTGATGAGAAGATCGTTTTGAAGGACGCGGTTTTCACGGTGACGAAGCCGGACGGATCGACTTTCGAACTCACCACGGGCGAGGACGGAACGGTTGTTTCGGGCGTCCTCGAACAGGGTATGTACAAGGTTAAGGAGAAGAAGGCCCCCGCGGGCTATGAGCTCAACGACCAGGAGTTCACCCTCAATGTCACGCCCGCCGGCGGTGCGATCCAGACCGTGACCGATAAGAAGATGAGCGTCGAGGTCTCGGTGGAGAAGAAGTGGAAGGACGGTGACGACCAGGACGGCAAGCGGCCTGCCTCGATCACGGTTCACCTCCTGGCCGACGGCGTCGATACGGGCAAGACCCTGGTGCTCAACGCCGATATGGGGTGGAAGGGGTCCTTCACCGGACTGCCGAAGTACAAGAGCGGCAAGCTCATCGAATACACGATCTCCGAAGCGCAAGTCGCGGGTGTCGACCCGTCGAAGTACACGGTGAAGATCACCGGGAACATGTCGACGATCTGCGGCTTCACGATCACGAATGCGAATATCGAGACCGTTGATGTCGACGGCGTCAAGACGTGGTCCGACGACGAGGACCGCGACGGCAAGCGGCCGGAGAGCACCGTCGTCCGCCTCAAGGCCGACGGGGTGGAGAAGGATTCCAAGACCGTCACGCCCGACGCCGGGGGCCGCTGGTCTTACGCCTTCACCGGGCTGCCCAAGTACACGACCGAGGGGCGCCTCATCGAGTACACGGTGACCGAGGACGCCGTGCCGGAGTACGCGACCCGGATCGAGGGGAAGCAGATCATCAACTCCTACACTCCCGGCAAGACCTCTGTGAGTGTGACCAAGGCCTGGGACGATGCCGAGGACCAGGACGGGAAGCGCCCCGAATCGGTGAAGGTTCAGCTCTTTGCCGATGGGAAGGCCCTGGGCTCTCCCGTCGAGCTCAGCGGATCGACGGGGTGGACGCACACCTGGACGGACCTCTTCCTCAAGGACAAGGGCAAGGAGATCGCCTACACGATCGTCGAGGACCGCATCGAGGGGTACACCTCCCGGGTCGACAAGGACGGGGCCGCGGGCTTCGTCGTGACGAATACCCAGAACCCCAAGGGCGGGCTCGCCAAGACCGGTGCCGATGCCGTGGGCGTCGGTGCGATGACCCTCCTCCTGGGCGGTGCGGGCGCGCTGGCCTGGGGAGCGGGCAGGCGCAAGAAGGCCTGAGGATGACTGATCCTCACGGCCGCTGAACCCGGCCTTCGCAGGGGCGGCCCCGAGTGCGACGACACGCGCTCGGGGCCGCCCCGCTTCATACCGCCCCTCTCCTTCAGTGCGGCACCGGTCCTGCGCGCGGTGGCGCCCCGCCTCCGAGGGGGGCGTTTCAGGAGAGCGCGCCGATGGCGAGTAGGGCCACGGCGAGCAGGGGCAGAGCGCCCTGCTTGATCGCCGCCGCGCGCTTCTCGGGCGAGGACAGGAAGAGGACGAGGGCGGCTGCGAGCATGGAGCCCGTTCCGGCGAGGGCGAGGGCGAGGCCGACCCGGGGTGAACCCGCGAAGTGGAAAATCGTGCCGATGGTGGCGATCAGGGCGAGGAAGAGGTTGTAGAAGCCCTGGTTGTAGGCTATCTCCTTGGTCTGCTCCGCCTGGAGTGGGGTGAGGCCGAAGATCTTCACGCCCTTCGTGGTCCAGGCGAGGGATTCGATGTAGAAGATGAAGATGTGCAGGGCGGCGGCGAGGCGGGCGATGCTGAGGCCGGCGAGGATCGTCAATATATAGTGAAATGCACAGTACAAAAAGCGTGAGGGTTATGGGGTTGCGCACATGGGAAGAATCGCCACCTTCGACCGCCGGGTCGTGATCGCTCGCGCCCGGGACATCTTCTGGGCCAAGGGTTACGAAGCGACCGCGGTCCCCGATCTGGAGGAGGCCACCGGCCTCAAACGCTCCTCCCTCTACCACGCTTTCGGTTCGAAGAAAGGCCTCTTCGACGAGGCGATCAACAGTTATCTCAATGAGGAAGTGCGCCCCCTCATCGCCCGCTTGAAGGGGCCCGATGTCTCCCCTGAGGCCCTCGTCCGCTACTTCACTAAGCTGCGCGACGGCGTCGTGAGCGAAGACGGGCACCCGGGGTGTCTGCTCGTCGCCGCGGCCAACGCCCCGGTGGGCGCTGACCCGCTCGTGGCGGGCGTGATCGCCGACTATCACGCCGAACTGCTCAGGGCCTTCACGGCCGGAGTCCTCGCCGCCAAGCCCGGACTCAGCGCCCCGCAGGCGCGCAGCACGGCCCGCATGCTCGTCGCGCTCAACATCTCGGCTCTGGCCCTGGCGCGCACCAACCCGGCCCTGGCCGCCGCGGACCTCGACGAAGCGCTGACACTGCTGAACGATTGAACCCTCCGCCGCCCCGCCCCTCTCCGCATCCGCCTGCGCTCCGAAGACCCGCTGCGGGCTGAACGCCTGCACTCAGAAGGCCTGCGCTCCGAACGCCCGGCGCGAACACCTCGGCGCCGCGACGGGTTATCCACAAGCGCTAGAGGGGCTCTAGGCAGATCCGTCTCGGACGGCGCACGATGGTGATGACGAGAGGGCGCCCTCGTCGATGAATCCCGCGGTGCCGCGGGAAGCCGGTTCCGATACGTCCGGAATCGTGAAGACCCTTGTCGAAAGGCGCCACCATGCCCTCTGCCCGCCAGTTCGTTCACCGCACCGGATCCCGTCGAGCGCTCGGCCTCGTCATGTGCCTCATACTCTTCTCCTTGCTGTTCGTCGGAACCCCCTCCCCGGCGCACGCGCGTCAGAACGGAGCGGGCATCATCGTCCGGAACATCGGGGGAGGAGGGCAGGACCTGTGGCTCGGCGCCTTCGAAGCGCCGGCGAACGGGGACAAGCGCTACCCGACCTGGTGCACGCACATGTGGCGCACGGATCCGCAGCCTCAGCATTCCGCCTCCCTCTCGACCCTCACCGACTCCTCCCAATGGGGGCCGGCGGAACTCGATGCGACCACCGCGCAACTGGCGTGGATCCTGATGGAGTATCAGGGGAACCAGGAGGCGACGAACCGCGCCGCGCTCGCCTACCTCGTTCATGCGAATCTCGAATCCGCCGATCCGGGTCGGGATCCCGCCGATTCGGTGAGCCGACTGGTGAGCGCGGTGAGGACGCAGATCCCCCAGGTCGATGCGCTCGCGCGGAAGTACGTCGAAGAGGCCCGCCGCTCCGCAGCGGTGCGCTATTCCTCGGCGGAGGTGATCGGTGACGGGGAGCGCAAGGGGGAGCTTCGCGGCATAGGAATCGTGTCGGCGAGCGGGTGGGTCGCGGGCCGAGCGGTGACGGCGATCCTGGAGGGGCCGGCCGTGTTCACCGCCACCGGATCGAGCACATGGTCCGGGTCGACGGCGAGCGAACCCGTGTCGCTCGCGTGGAGATCGACGGGCAACGGCCCCGTTAACGCATCGATCGTGTACACGGATCCGGCGCGGACGAACCTCACCCGTTATACGACGAGTCCGGGCATTCAAGACACCGTATCGATCGGGGACCGGCCCGCAGGAGAACCCGTGGAACGCCGGGTCACCGGACCGAGCTGGCGCGTCGAGTTCGACTTCCAGCCGATCGCCCGCTCTTCGGTGGGCGACGCGAAGCACGTCGTTGACGCGCCGCCTTCGGATGTGCTCACAGTCGGGGCCGATCCCGACTACGGGTCGGGGACCTGGATGAGCATCGGCGGCGCTCCGGTCCCGGTGGTCTTCGAGGGAACGGCCTACGCCCTCGGAGAACGGCTCCCGGAGACGAGCACGGACGTACCCGAAGGAGCCGAACCCGTGGGGACGGTGCGGATCATCGCACGAGGCCCGGGCGAGTACTCGGCGGCCCTGGACGAGCGGGCGGAACCGGGCTTTCTCACGTGGGTCTGGCGCGTCGACAAGGAGGCGCAAAGCCACAGCGTCGACGATCGGGGCGAGAGCGTGAGCGTGCGCGACCTCGTCCATGCGAACTGGTCGGACGCCTTCGGGCTCCCCGAGGAGACGAGCTCGGTCCCCGCCGTTCTCGAGATCGACTCCTCGCTGACGACTCGGACGACGAAATCCGGGGACTACCTGGTGGACGACCTCTTCATCAAGGGCTTCCCCTCGGACCACCCCGCCTTCACAGGAGGCATGGGCTTCGATGCGGACGCTCCGACCCTCACGCAGCGCCTGCTCTTCTTCCCCGAAGGGCTCGAAGTGCTCGACGAGAATCGGGATCGCGCGCAGCTCGTTGCGAGCGTCGAGGTCCCGGCGCGCAACGGATTCCATCCGAGCGTGGGGTCCACGGACTTCAAGGTCGACGGCGGGCCGGGGACCTACGTGTTCGTGTCGTCCTTCACCGGGGACGCGCGAGTGAGGCCCTTCGAATCGAGCGTCGAGGACCCGAGCGAGCAGTTCCGCGTCGACAAGCCCGATGAGCAGCCGAAACTCTCGACGACCGCCACCGATGCCGCTGACGGCGACAAGGAGCTCGCGCCCGCGGGCACCGTCCGGATCCGTGATCGCGTCTGCTACGAAGGACTCGAGGGCGGGGCGTCCTACCTGCTCGAAGGGGTGCTGATGGATCGCGACTCCGGGGAACCCGTGCTCGACGGCGCGGGCGCGCGGATCACGGGGGCTTCAAAGTTCACCGCCGAGGCGGCGCAAGGGTGCGTGGACGTGGAGTTCGAAGCCGAGGGCGCGCGGCTCGCCGGTCGGACGAGCGTCGTCTTCGAGCGCCTGAGCCGTGACGGCGCGCTCATCGCCGCGCACGCCGACCTCGATGATGAGGGGCAGAGCGTGAGGACCGGGCCCGCCCCGAAGATCTCCACCACCGCGCGCGACGGGGACGAGGGCGACGCGTCCATTCCGGCTGGCCCCGGGGCCCGGATCCTCGACGAGGTCTGCTATGAGGGCTTGAACCCGGGGATGCGCTACTGGCTGAGCGGAGTGCTCATGGACCGCCTTCTGAACTCGCCCCTGCTCGAGGGCGAAACCCGGGTCACGGGGGAGCTCGAGTTCACGCCGGATGAGCCCAAGGGCTGCGTCGACGTGGAATTCACGCTCAACGCGACGGCGCTCGCGGGCAGGGAGCTCGTGGTCTTCGAGGAGCTCTCCTCGGATGAGGGGCTCGTCGCGGTTCACGCCGATATCGACGACGAGGGGCAGACCGTCCGAGTGGATGCTCCGCCTCCGCCGGCCGAAGGCCCGGCGCCCGGGCTCGCCGATACGGGAGGCGATGCCTCCGCTGTGATGGGCGTGGCCCTGCTCCTCCTGATGCTCGGCATCCTCGGCCGGATCGTCGTGCCCGGAAGAAGGTGAGGCGGGGGTGCGCAGAGCCTCCGGCCCATCCGGCGGCATACGCGCGCCCGCCCTCCTGGGCTAGCCTTGAGCGGGTGAAAGCCGATGAGCCCGTACTGATCCTGGTGAACCTGGGGACGCCGAAGTCCCCGAAGACGAAGGATGTGCGCAGGTACCTGCGCGAATTCCTCATGGATCCGAGGGTCGTCGAGCTCCCCCGTCTCCTGTGGCGGCCGATCCTCGAGGGGATCATCCTGAGGGTCCGGCCGAGGGCTTCGGCCGCCAAATACGCGACGGTGTGGATGCCTCAGGGCTCTCCCCTGGGGCATTACACGAAGCGCCAGGCGGACCTCCTCCAGGCTGAGCTCGGCGTTCGTGTGGTGCCTGCGATGAGGTACGGGGAACCCGCTCTTGGCGACGTCCTCGATGAACTGAGCGCCCGAGGGGCGGGCAGGATCGCCGTTCTTCCCGCATACCCGCAGTATTCGGCGACGACCGTGGCTTCCGTGAACGATGCCGTGGCCGACTGGTTGAAATCGCGCCGTGCGCACCCCCGGATCCGCCTGGCGGGCTCCTTCCCGACGGCTCCGGCGTATGTCGATGCGCTTGAGGAGGCGGTCAGGGCCCACTGGGGGCGTGTCGGGCGCCCGGACTTCGCCGCGGGCGACCGCTTGGTCTGCTCCTTCCACTCGATCCCCGTCGCCATGCATGAGGCGGGCGATCCGTACCGATCAGAATGCCTTCAGACCGCTGCGGCCTTGAGGGAACGGCTCGGGCTCGCCGAGGAGGAGTGCGTGACGACCTTCCAGTCGGTCTTCGGCCCCTCGAAGTGGCTCGGACCTGCGACGATCGACACGATCGAAGCCCTCGGAGCAGCGCGGACGCGTCGCCTGGACGTCATCTGCCCGGGATTCGTCGCGGATTGCCTGGAGACGCTCGAAGAGATCGACCAGCTCAATCGCGAGGCCTTCATCAATGCGGGCGGCGGCGAGTTCCACTACATCCGGTGGGGCAACGAGTCGCCTCAGGCGATTCGCGCCCTCGGCGAGCAGGCTCGTCTTCTCCTCTCCGCCTGGTGAAGCCGCCACTGGGAACGGGCGTCCCCCGGGGGATCGGTGCATCGACGAGCCGCCGCCGGGACTCTCAGGCGCGCCTGCGCACGAAGAAGGCCCACCCGCCGACGCCGATGAACGCGCTGATGCCGATGCCGACCAGGATCCAGCTCCACCAGGCGGACGAGGGGGAGGCGGCCGATCCGCGCTCCGGGTTGAGCAGGGCGCTCACCGGGGACTCCGCCTTGCTCAGGGCGCGGACCGAGCCCTCGCCTGTCCCCTCCTCGAAGGAGAGGCCCTCGGCAGCGCCGTCCTCGGCGGTCTCGCCCGTGGAGGCGGCGCCGTCCTCTCCGGATCCGCTCGCCGAGACGAGTGTCCCGGATACCGCGGAGGACCCCGATGCGCCGGAGGGGGCGGAAGCCGAGGAGGACGCGGTCGCGCCGGAAGAGACGGGTGCGGGACTCGCGCCTCCCGCCGCCTGGGTGACCGTTCCGCCCTGGGGGCTCGGAGCGCCGAGGACCGGATGAGCGCTCGTCGGCAGGGGGATCGGCGAGGAGGCGGCCTGCGCACCGGTCGAAGCGGCCGGAGCCGCGGGCGTGGAGGCGCCCCCGGACGATTCGGCGCGCGCAGCGGCGTTCAGGGACGCGACGAGTTCATCGATCGGCAGGAGCCTGCCCCGACCCGAGGAGGCGGAACCCGAAGCGGATCCGGGCGCGGGGGCCGCACCTCCTGCGATGTTCTTCGCGATCGCGGCATCTCCGACGAGGAAGACCGCGCGCAGGGTCTTGTCCACGGAGGTCCCGTCCTTGAGATGCGCGGTGTAGACGAAGTCCGTCGCGTAGCGGCCGGGCGCGGTGAAGTAGAAGGCCTGATGGTCGTGCGATCCGAAGCGGTAGGAGATGGCCGTGTCGGGCTTGAGGGAATCGAGGCGCGTGACGAAGCCGTCGAAGAGGGAGGTGTTCCCCGTGATGAGGCGCCCGGGGCCCGTGAAATTCGCCAGGCGGACGGTGACCCCCGCCGGGCCGAGCGCCGAATAGTCGACGCGCTCGGTCGAGAAGCCGACCCAGGGGATGCCTTCGATCTGCGTTTCCGGCAGGCTCCACACGCCCTTCGGCGCGGCGGCCCGCAGCTCCTCGTAGCCCTTCGCGGTCCCGGGAATCATGGCGTGCGTGCGGTCGGGGACGGCGTAGGCGAAGGTGCCGGATTCGCGGGTGACCGGTTTGCGCGGATCGACGGTGTCGAGGACGAATACTTGAGCCTTTCCGTCCTTCAACGCGAGCGCCTGATCCATGTGCCCCTCGGTGATGAGGTGGAGGGGCGAGGCCGCTGCGCCCCCGCTCGTCTCACCCTCTGCGGGCGCGGAGGGGCTGACGGGATCCTTCGAGCCGCTCGTCCCACCCGATTGCGAAGGGGCGTCCGGGGCGGGCGTCGGCTGCTTCTTCTCCGCGTCGATCTCCTTGAGGGCGCGGATGGCGGCGTCTCCGACGACGAAGTAGGCGACCCGGGAGGCGTAGGAGTGGTTCTTCGCGACGTCGTCTGCGCTGATGGAGTATTCCACCTTGTAGACGCCGGGTTTCGTGAAGACGTGCGCGAGCGGCAGGGCCTTGGGATCGTTCGTGTGGTTCTTCCGGGCGGCCCTCGTGACGGTGTCGTGGAGGGTCGTCATCTTCCCGTCTGCGATGGTGCCCGCGATGTAGCGCCCCTCCTTGGGGCCGCTGAAGACCGCGACGTCGAAGACGATCGGCTGGGAGCGCAGCTCGGCGGGCATCTTGGTGAAGTCGTAGCCGAGGGAGCCGTTCGAGCCGGATGCGGGCAGGACCCAGGCCTCGCCGATCTCGGTCTTCTGGCGGAGCGAATCGGGCACCTCGAGGATGGGGGCGTCGGAGGTGGGGGCTCCGTCCCGGGTGACGGTGAGCTCGACGGCCTTGATCGTCTTGCCGTTGCGCTGCGCGTCCGTCATCGAGGCCGCGTAGACGTAGTTCTGCGGTGCCGAGGGCGGGGCGGGAATGAAGCGCGGGTGGCGGAACAGGGTGTTGATCTGCGCGCGGGCCTCGTCAACGGAGGTCGTGTCGGCGGCCGGCGCCGCAGGGGCGGGATCGGAGCCGCCAGTCGTCCCGCCCGCGGACGGAGCGCCCGAACCCGAGGGCTGATCGCGGACCTGCTCGGCGCTCACGCAGACGGGGGTGAGGGAGGTCGTCGTCCCCTCGGGAAGCCCGACTTCGGCATCGGAGCCGACGAGCCAGGTCACGGTCGTCGGTCGCGAGACCACCCGTTCCCCGCCGTCCTTGGGCAGATAGGAGGCGACCATGGTCAACCGGTAGACGCCCGCCTGCGTGAAGCTCCAGTTCCAGTGGCCGTGGGAGCCGATGCGGAGCTTCAAAGGGGCGAGACTCGGGTCGGAGGACAATCCCCGGCTCAGCGAATCCGAACCGACGGTCCGCCACACCTCGACCCGACCGGGACCGGAGACCCCGGTGATCTGGATCGAGATCTCATCGAGGAGCACGCCCTCGGGCAGCGAGTTCTCGTGATGAACGTCGAAGGCGCCGATGCCCGCCCAGACGGGCCGCCAGTTGTCGACGAGCTCCTGCGGGGCGTTCCACACGATGTCCCCGGGCTTGCCGAGGAAGTCGAAGAGCCCCTTGGTCTGCGAGGGGATCACCATCCGCGAGACCTCACGCCCGTCGGAACTGCGCGCGTCGGGGGCGAGACGGATGCACACCGACGCGGGATCGTCGAGGACCTGCTGGCCGTCGATGACGGTCATGGCGAGCTCGCCCTTGATCCGAGTCGCGTAGGCGGCATCGACGTGGCTGTGATGGAGGATCTTGCGGCCGGCGCAGGCGTGGGCAACGCGCCCATCCGCTCCCGGAGTGGCCGCAGGATCGGCGGCCGACGATCCCGCGGGCACGGTGAGGTCGGCGGGGAGCAGATCGCCGACCCCCGCCTGTCCCGGCTTGTGCTCGGCGGCGAGGGCGGGCGCGTCCGACTCCGGGGACTCTGCCCGGGCCGCGGGCGCCGATGCGAGAGGCGCGAGGAGGAGAGCGGCGCCCACGAGGAGGGCTGCGGGGGAGTGGATTCTCATACGGGGGTCCTTTCCGTGCGGGCCATGCGGATGCCCGCGAACTGAGCGGCGATGAGACCGCGCCCAGGAGCGAAGAGCCAGACGAGGATGAACAGCAGTGCGGAGATGAGGACGATCGCCGCGCCGGAGGGGATGTCGAAGGACCATGAGGCCCAGATCCCGAGGAAGGCCGCGAGGGAGCCGAGGATCGGGGCGAGGATCATCATCGGGATGACCCGGTCGGTGAGGAGGCGCGCACTCGCCGCGGGCGTGATGAGCAGGGCGAGGACGAGGATGTTCCCGATCGTCTGGACGGAGATGACGACGGCCGCGGCGATGGCCAGATGGAGCACCAGGTCGATTCCCGCAACACCCAGCCCCCGGGACCTCGCGTAGTCCCGATCGACGCTCACGAGGACGATGCGCTCGTGGAAGACGGCGAGGAGCAGCCCGATGACGACGCACCCGATGAGGGAGGCGAGCAGGTCCGTGTTCGTCACACCGGTGAGTGAGCCGAAGAGGAGCGATTCGAGGGAGCCCGTGTATCCGGGCGTCTTCGCCACGATGACGAGGCCGAGCGCGAAGGCCGCGGCGAAGAAGATCCCGATGATGGAATCCTCGCGAATCCTGCGGTTCTGCGAGAAGGCGGAGATGAGGCCCGCGACGAGGAGGCCCGCGATACCGCCCCCCACGAGGATCGACCCGTGCAGGGCGAAGGCGATGGCGATGCCGGGGAAGACCGCGTGCGAGAGCGCGTCGCCGACGAAGGACAGGCCCCTGAGCACCACGTGCGTTCCGACGACGCCGCAGATCACGGAGGATGCGATCGCGATAAGCAGCGCGCGGGGCAGGAAGGCGAAGGTCGGATTCGTCAAGTCGGTGAGGAAGTCGAGGAAGGTCATCGCTTCACCATCCCCAGCGAGCGCAGCAGGGCCGAGTCCTCCGCCACGTCGAAGGTGTCCATCCACAGGCCGGGCTCGAGAAGCGCATCGGGCTCACCGTCCGCCTTGACGGAGCGGTTGAGCATGACGATCCGGTGGCAGATGTCGACGGCCTGAGTGAGGTCGTGGGTCGACATGAGGACGCCCACCCCCGTGCGCGCGAGGTCGACGAAGAGGCGCGACAGGGCGTCCTGGTTCGGATGATCGAGACCGGTGAAGGGCTCGTCGAGCAGGAGCAGCTTCGGTCCGGTGACCAGGGCCCGTGCGACGAGGAGGCGCTGCTTCTGGCCGCCGGAGGTCTCCTGGATCGTGCGATTCCGATAGCCGTACATGCCGACCGCGTCGAGCGCCCGGTAGACGGCCTCCAGGCGCTCGAGGCGCCGGGGGGCGCGGCGCATCCCGACGTAGGCGCCGGCGACGAGCTGAGCGGCGCTCATCGGGTAGGACCAGTCGAGGTCCTGGCGCTGCGGCACGTATCCGATGGGGCCGTCCATCGTGCGGACTCGCCCCTCAGTGCTGAGGAGCCCCATGATGGCGCGCATGAGGGTCGTCTTCCCCGCCCCGTTGGGGCCGATGAGCCCGACGAGCTCACCGCTTTCAACCGTGAGGCTCACGCGGTCGAGGATCCGGCGCCCCCCCAGGGTGACGGACAGCGCATCGACCTCGAGCGCCAGGTTCATCGCTCCTCCTCCTGCTCGCGCTTCTCGCCCTCGACGATCTTCTCCGCGGCGCGCTCGCGGGAGCGGGAGTGCTTCTGGGCGACGAAGACGAACGCCAGGAGCGCGAGGGCGGCGATTCCGAGACCGCCGGCGAGGTAGAGGGGCAGGGAGGCGTGGGAATCGAGGGCGGAGGGCTCGTCGATCTGGGCGGGCGCCTCGGGGGCGGTGGACTGGGCCCACGTCGTTTCCAGCGCCTTCTGGGCGTCGGCCTCGTTCCCGACGGCGAAGCGGAGGACGCGCGTATCCTCGACGGTCGATCCGTCGGTGAGCTGGGTCTGAAGGGACAGGCGGACGAGGTGGATGCCCGGCCGGGTGAAGACCCAGTTCGCGTGGGTGTGGGTGTTGGCGTCGATGTGGATCGACTGGGCGGTCTCCTTCGTCGAGTTCCACAGCTCCTGCGGACCGGAGAAGTTCCCCGCTTCGACGAAGGCGTGGAAGTCGCCCTCGCCCTGGTGTCCTTCGAACACCAGGGTCGCGCCCTGCGCGAGGCGCGACACGACCTCGGGATCCTGGGTGTTCCACCCGAGCCAGACGACCTCGGCGATCTCGGACTGCGGGACGGCCCAGACCGGGCCCTGAGCCTGGATGAAGGAGTAGGCGTCGTCCTCGGGCAGGGAGAGCTGGGCCGCGTCCGAGACCCGGAACACGACATCATCGATGTGCCGCCAGATCGGGTGCTCGGCCGTGTCGTCGCGCGCGAGGAAGGTCCACTTCCCGTCGATGAACTTCGGGCCCAAGTCGACGTGCCCTGCGGAGATCTCGACGGGGGTGCCCGCGGGGGCGATCTCCTCATCGGATTCGACGACCTGCGTCAAGGAGGGGTCGAGCGTGGTCGAGTCTTCGGCGAGTGCCGGGTTCGCGCCGACGAGCAGCGCGGGGACGAGGGCGGTCAGCGCCGTGGCGCGGATGAGCATGCGTGAGAGTTTCACTGTTCTCCTGAGAGGGAAGGGACGGAATCCTCGTCCGAGAGCGGCCATGCGGGCAGGGACTCGGGGTCGAGGCAGGATTTGATTGAACGGGTGTTGAACTCCATGAGCGCCCGGTAGGTGGGGACCTCGGCGGTGAGCGTGTCGGAGTGGAGCTCGCAGACGGACTTGCCCGTCGCCCGGGCGAGGGCCGTGAGTTCGCCCAGGTGGGACAGGGAGTTGGCTTCGACGAAGACGCCGGACGCCGGAGAGGCCTTGAGGACTCGCGCGAGGTTGGCGAGCTGGAAGGCGGAGGGCTCGAGCGAGGGGTTCGGGGCGACGAAGCCCCCGATCTTGAGCCCGTAGGCCCGTCCGTAGTAGCCGAAGGAATCATGGGCCGTCACGAGGGAGCGCTTCGCTTCGGGGATCGAGGCGATGACGCCCCGGATCCAGCGGTCGAGCGTCTCGAACTCGGCCTTCGTCCGGGCGGCGTTCTCCCTGTATTCGGGGGCATGCTCCGGGTCCATCCGGGCCAGCTGATCGGCGATGAGCTCGGTGTAGGCAATGGCGTTCGTGACGTCGTGCCACATGTGCGGGTCGATCTCGCCGTGGACGTGCGTTCCGATGACGGCCTGGGCGAGGATGCGGACCTCGTCGCCGGGGTCGGCGAGGAAGCGCCACTTGTTGTCCGGGATCAGGGTGGTCGTCGTGTCGGGCACGGCGATCACGATCCGCGCGGGGTCGAGCTCGCCCTTCGCGTCCGATCGCAGTGTGAGTCCGCCTTCGAGGTGCGCGGTGAGGTCGGCGTGCCCGGAATCGAGGATCGTGCGGCCCATCGCGTGCGGGTCGGTGCCGACGGAGAAGGCGAGGCCGGCGGTGCCCAGGGGCGTCTCCCCGGCGGGGGAGACGAGGGTCGCCTTCAGGTCGAGCGTGTAGTCGCCGGGCCGGGTGAAGCCCCAGGACATGTGCGTATGGGCGTTGGTCGGCAGCTCGACCCGGTCGTCCGAGTCGATCCCGTCCTTCGAGGCGATCCAGGGGCGCGGTTCGCCGAAAGTGCCGGTGGTGAATGCCGCCATGTCGCCGGGGCCGGTCGCCCTCGTCGCTTCGAAGCGCACCGTTGAGTCCGCGGACGCCTTGCCGTCGACGCGCAGGCCCAGCCAGATCGTCGCCAGCGAGATGTCTTCGACGAGCGGGATCGGCCGTGCGCCGAAGGGCACCGATTCGGAGCCGAGGTCGATGCGGGGCGCGCCCTCGGGGAGGTTCGCGTCGATCTGCTTGGACAGGGCGGTGCTCTCCAGGAGCAGCCCGTTCGAGAAGGCGATGTCGGCGTGGGCGATGTCGCGCAACTGGGCCATGGAGGGCTCGAAGGAGTGGGGGTCGGCGCCCTCGGGGATGAGGGAGTGGACTTCGGCATCGGGGGCGACATTGCGGACGAGGTCGGCGATGATCGGCGTGGAGGCGACGATCGAGATCCCAGGCCCGGAGGATTCGGAGGGCGCCGTCCCGGTCGGCGCGCACCCGGCGAGCCCCGTCGCGGCGAGGACGAGGGCGGCGGCGCTCAGCCCCGTCCTGCGCACGCCCCTTCTGTGCCGGGACGCGGTCGATGCGGTGCTCACAGTGCGCGCAGCCGACGTGCGAGGGCGAAGCCGACGACCGCGAGAACGGGGGCGACGACGAGCAGCGTGAGGGCGGAGGAGCCCGTCGATGCGAGTCCCGAGGGCAGTGCGGAGGCGTCGACGTTGTGGCCCTCGGCGCGCAGGCGGGCGATCGTCGCCTCGTCGAGGGTGCAGGGCCGCCCGTCGGCCGTGCGCCCCACGTAGGTGGTCTGGCCGCCCGGGCCGCCGATGCCGCCGAACCAGCGGGTGCCGACGAGGGATCCGAAGTTTCCGGACTCGAAGACCGCGAGGGCCCCCGGACCGGAGACGCCGTTGAGCGTCCACGTCACGTCGCCGCTCGTGTTGCGGAGCAGGTCGGGGTGCATGGTGTTGGCGCCGACCCACGGGACCGAGGCGACCTGGCTGGAGGAGATCATCCAGACCTTCTGGCCCTGCTTCGCGATGAATTCGATTCCTGCGGGTGCGGTCACCTCGGCGGCCGACCCGAGTCCGAAGACGAGGGCGGCGGGGTTCAGCCACCGGGCGGGCTGGGTCCGGTCGTCCTTGACGAGCATGGAGATCCCCGATGCGCTGGCGGAGGTGCCGATGTCGAAGTGGCCGGAGTCGGCGTTGCCGGAGCCCCCGACCTCGAAGGTGAGGATCGCGGAGGTGCGGGCGATCTGCCCGGACTTCATGCGCGCGCTCTGGGTGATCGACACCTTGTAGGTGCCGGCTTGGGTGAAGACCCAGTTCGGGTGGACGTGCGTGTTCGCGCGGATCGTATGGGAGCCGCCGACGGCCGTGCCGCCGCCGGAGGAGGTCAGGGGAGTCGGGATGCACTGCTCCGCGCCGGTCGCGGCCGCGGGCTCCGAGGCGCCGTTCGTCTGGGTCTTCTCGGAGGCGGGGGCGTCCTTCGCGGGCTTTGAGGGGCTCTGCTTCTCGCCGGATGCGCGGGAGGGGAGCACGGTCGCGGCTCGGGCCTCCGCCCGGGCGAGGGCTTCGCCGCCCACCGCGAAGGTGTAGACCGCGGCTTCGCTCACGAGCCGTCCCTTCGGGGTCTCCGCTTCGGCGTGGAGGGTGAGGGTGTAGTCGCCGGGCGCGCTGAAGAGCCAATTCGCGTGCTCGTGGGTCGGGGAGTGCTGGAGGATCGAGCGACCCGGCGCCACATCGTACCCTCCCTGTTCGAAGACCGGGTTCACGGCGTTGAAGGCTCCGGAGCGCCACAGGTGGACCGTGCCGGGTCCTTCAACGGTGTCGATCACCAGGCGGATCTGGCTGGGGGAGAGGCCGGCGATGCGCGTG
The DNA here is from genome assembly GCF_014208035.1 of Schaalia hyovaginalis. Classification (NCBI taxonomy): domain Bacteria; kingdom Bacillati; phylum Actinomycetota; class Actinomycetes; order Actinomycetales; family Actinomycetaceae; genus Schaalia; species Schaalia hyovaginalis. Next base: position 512,918 of record NZ_JACHMK010000001.1, read on the forward strand.
GAGTCCCATCCGGGCCAGAGCAGGGACGGGTTCTCCGATTGCGGAAGGGCGTAGCCAGCCGTGCCGATTCCTTCGATTGAGGCCGTGGCTTCGGTTTTGGCCTCTTCGCCGACTCCGAAGATGATCGTCGCCGGGTTGTGGAAGTGCGGTGTTCCGGGCGTGGACAGGTCCTCCTTGGCGACGAGGGAGATCGAATCGCCGTTGGGGACGAGGGCGAAGACGTCGGTGTGACCGCGTGTGAGGAGGGTCGTCGTGGCCGATCCTGTTGCGGTCGGGGGCGTCGTCTCGGCGGCGATGGCCTTGTGGGGGAGCAGGCCCGTAAGGAGGGCGAGCGCGAGGGCGATGAGCGCGGCCTGGAGGGGGTGACGCGCGGGAAGCCTGTCGAGGGGACGCATGAAAACCTTTATAAGTAATGGGAATGGCTATCATTAGAAAGATAGTCCTTCTCCTCGACTTCGTCGACTCCGCTCCTGCCTGCGCGCAGCGCCCCTGCGAAGGCGAGTCGCCCCCGCTCCGGACCGCGTTCATCCCTCCCCGCCGGGAGGGCGCATCGCATCGGACCGGCGGATTTCCGCGCAGAATCGAACTTCGAGGGGCGGCCGCCTCACTTGAGGATCAGGGCGCTCGTCGAAGAGGAGCGCGTGCTCCTCGGCGGAGGGGCCCGCTGAAAATGCCCTTTGTGAAATGCGCCCCGCCCTCGTCGCCCTCGTTGAAGGCCCCGCCGGGAGGCCCTTCTCCTCGTCGTGCCGACGGTTCTGCGCCCGGCGTGCGGGGGTAATGCTTTCGATGGAGAAAAGTGATGCTTTCGGCGCCTGAAAGTGATGCTTTCGATGCCTGAAGGTGATGCTTTCGGCGAAGGGGTCTACGAGGCGTCCGGTGCGCTCCGCTCGGCCCAGGCCGTGGCCGCGACCGCGGCGCCGATCGCGAGCGCCGTCGGGACGAGGATCTGCGCGCCCTGCTGCGTGAACTCGAGGACGAGGACGAGGCCGGTGAAGGGCGCCTTCATCGAGGCGCCGAGGAAGACCGCCGCGCCGATGAAGACGAATGCCGCGATCGAGGTCCCCGGCCAGGCCCACGACCATGCGAGCCCCGTCACCGCGCCGAGACCCGCGCCGAGCGCGACCGCCGGGGTGAGAGTGCCTCCCCAGCCGCCGACGCGGATCGTGAGGAGCGTCGTGAAGGCCTTCGCCGCGAGGACGAGGAGCGCGAGCCCGAGCCCGGCCCCGCCGAGCCACTCGGCGTCGAACTGCGTCTGAGCGCTCGCCTGCCCGTTCCCGAGGACGGAGGGGACCCCGATCGCGACGAGGCCGACGAGCCCGAAGCCGAGGGGGAGGGTCGCGAGGAGCCGGCGGTCCCGGGGGCGCGCCGATTCGAAGGAGTGGACGGTGCGGCGGAAGAGGACGCCGAGCCATCCGATGAAGGGGCCCATGATGAGCGCCCAGCAGACGAGGGACGCGCTCGGCTCGAGGTGGGGCACCGTGTAGAAGGGGGCGGGCCTCTCCCATCCGGTCGAGACGAGGACCGCGATCGCGGACACCGCGAAGGCGGGGGCGACCGTCCTCGAACGGAGGGCGACGAGGAGGATCTCGAGCGTATAGACCGCCCCGGACAGGGGGATCGAATAGACGGCGGCGAGGCCCGCGCCCGCCCCGCAGGCGACGAGGATCCGCAGGTCCTCCGCGGACAGCCCGATCCTGCGGCCGACCCAGGAGGCGAGGGAGGCCGAGATCTCGCGCGGCGCGACCTCCCGTCCGATCGAAGCCCCGAGCCCGACGACGAGGATCTGCGTGAGCGCGTGCCACAGGGTTCGCGCGAGGGGCATCGGAGTCCCCTCGACCGCGGCCCCGACCGAGACGAGCCCACGGTCCCTCCGGAACATCAGCGTCCACGAGACGCCGGCGATGACGCCCGCGAGGAGGAGGACGAGGAGGCGATGAAGGGGGGAGGCCTGAGTGACGGCATCGAGGAAGGCGCCCGAACGGCGGTTCCACGCGATCGCCTCGACGAGATGGAGGGCGAGGACGCAGAGGCGCCCGACGAGACCGGCGAGGACCCCCGTCGCGAGGATCGCGCCCGCGAAGCGGAGGCCGTGACGCTTGTCGGATGCCGGAGGATCGGGATTCACGGGGCTCACTCTACGACCCCGTGTTACGAAGGACCGGGTGGCGGACCCCGCGATGCGAGGGCCGCTTCCGCGTCCTAGGCTCGTCGATCATGAGCCGCACGATCTTCGCCCCCGCCTCCTCCGCCGTCTCGGCGGAGCGCGCGGCGGTGCGTGCTCTTCGCGACTGCCCGTGTCGGACCTGTTGTCGCTGACCCGCCGATTCGGCCGGACCGGAGCGTCCGGCGACGGCTTGCGCGCCTGAGGGCGCGCCCTTCCCCTCGTTCCCCTCGGCGCCCGCCTGCGCCCCTTTCCCCAGCTTCCCAGGAGCCACCATGCCCTCTTCCCTCCTCGCCCGCGCGCTTTCGGCCTCGGCACTCGTCCTCATCCCCGTGCTCGCCCTCGGCGCCTGCTCCTCGGCGCCGACGGCCGACCCCGGGTCCGCGGGCGCCGCGTCGAGCACCGCGGCGGAAGACGACGCCCTCGCCGCACTCCGGGAGTCCGGCGTGCTGAAGATCGGGACGGAGGGCACCTACGCGCCCTTCACCTACCACGATCCGGTGACGAACGAGCTCACCGGCTACGACGTCGAGGTCACCAGCGCGCTCGCCGACAAGCTCGGCGTCGCCCCCGAGTTCGCCGAGGCGAAGTGGGACGCGATCTTCGCCGGCCTCGAGGCGGGGCGCTACGACCTCATCGCGAACCAGGTGAGCGTCAACGACGAGCGCCTCGCCCGCTACGACCTCTCCGACACCTACGCGACCTCGATCCCGGTCGGCGTCGTCGCAGAGGACAACACCTCGATCGCCTCCGTCGACGACATCGCGGGGCTCAGGGGCGCCCATTCGGCGACCTCGAACTGGGCGCAGATCTCGAAGGGCGCGGGGGCGAGGATCGAGCCCGTCGACGGCTTCACCGAGGCGATCACCGCGATCCGCGACGGCCGCGTCGACTACACGATCAATGACAACCTCGCCGTCCTCGACTACCTGAAGTCGACGGGGGACGCGGGCGTGAAGATCGCCTTCGAGCTCCCCGAGCGCGCGGTCGCCCAGGCCTTCGCCCTGCGCAAGGACTCCGGGCTCCTCGACGCGATCAATCGGGCGCTCGACGAGCTCCGCGCCGAAGGGGCGCTCGCGAAGATCTCCGAGAAGTACTTCGGCGAGGACGTCTCCGTCCCGCTCACCGACTCCGCCCGATCCGCGAAGTGAACACCTCCCGCCCTCGTCCCCCGACGCGGGGACGAGGGCGGGGCCCGCGGCCGAGAGCCGCTCATGAGAAAGGCCCCTCGTGGACGCCACCGCCCTCGATCTCCTCAGCCGGTCGATCTGGCCGCTCGCCCGCGGCGCGCTCGCCGCGACGATCCCCCTCACCCTCGCCTCCTTCGCGCTCGGGCTCGCCATCGCGATCCTCGTCGCACTCGCCCGCCTCGGCGAGTCGCGGATCCTCAGGGGACTCGCGAGCTTCTACGTCTCCCTCATCCGGGGGACGCCGCTCCTCGTCCAGCTCTTCGTCATCTTCTACGCGCTGCCCCAGCTCGGGGTCGTCATCGACCCCTTCCCCTCGGCGATCCTCGCCTTCTCCCTCAACGTCGGCGGCTACACGGCCGAGACGATCCGCGCGGCGATCCTCTCCGTGCCCGAGGGCCAGTGGGAGGCGGCCCTGACGATCGGCCTCGACCGGGCGACGACGCTGCGGCGGGTCATCGCCCCGCAGGCCCTGCGCGTCGCCGTCCCGCCGCTCTTCAACACCTTCATCGGCCTCGTCAAGGACACCTCGCTCGCCTCCTCGATCATGGTGAGCGAACTGCTGCGCGAGGCCCAGATCATCGCCGCGCCGAGCTACCGCTTCCTCCTCCTCTACTCGCTCGCCGCCCTCTACTACTGGCTCATCTGCACGGTCCTCGCGATCGCGCAGTCCCGCATCGAGAAGAAGCTGGAGGCCCGCTCATGACCGCACCGCTCCTCGCCGTCTCCGGCCTGAGGAAGTCCTACGGCGACCACGAGGTCCTCAGGGGGGTCGATCTTCACGCTGAGGCCGGCACCGTCACCGCCCTCATCGGCCCCTCCGGATCGGGCAAGACGACGCTCCTGCGCTCGCTCGACGCCCTCGAGATCCCCGAGGCCGGGCGGGTCCGCATCGGCGGGACCGAGGTCGACTACTCGGCGAAGCCCAGCAGGGGAGAGCTCAAGGCCCTGCGCGCCCGATCCGGCATGGTGTTCCAGGCCCACCACCTCTTCCCACACCGCACCGTCCTCGAGAACGTCATCGAGGGGCCGGTCCACGCGCTCAAGCGGCCCGTCGTCGAGGCGAAGGCGCAGGCCGTCGAGCTCTTGCGGAAGGTCGGCCTGGGCGACAAGCTCGACGCCCGCCCCTCGCGCCTGTCGGGCGGTCAGGCCCAGCGCGTCGGTATCGCCCGCGCCCTCGCCCTCGAGCCCGAGCTCCTCCTCTTCGACGAGCCGACCTCCGCCCTCGATCCGGAGACCGTCGGGGACGTCCTCGAGGTGATCCGCGATCTCGCCGATCAGGGCTGGACGATGGTGATCGTCACCCATGAGATCGCCTTCGCCCGCGACGTCGCCGATCGGGTCCTCTTCCTCGACGGCGGGACGATCGTCGAGGAGGGGAGTCCGCGCGAGGTCCTCTCGCGCCCGAGGAACGAGCGGACGCGGCGCTTCCTCTCCCGGGTCCTCGACCCGCTGCGCACCGCCGAGCTCTCCGCCTCCCTCTAGATCGCGCGCCCTTCCCCCGCCGAAAGCATCACTTTGTCGCGCCGAAAGCATCACTTTGTTGCGCCGAAAGCATCACTTTGTTGCGCCGAGAGTGTTCCCGCACTCGACGCGCTCCGCCCTCGATCAGTCTTTCTGGCGCTTCGCGGCCCCGGTCCCGCAGGAGTCGTCGATGCGCCTCTCGATCCGGGTGAAGACCCGATCGAGGACCTCGATCTCCTCATCGGACAGGTCGTTGAGCGCGAGTGAACGGATGATGTCGCGGTGGACGAGCGCAGTCTCCCGGAAGTGGTCCGCCCCTTCAGGGGTGAGGTGGATGAGTCCGCCGCGGCCGTCCTCGGCGCAGGTCGTGCGGGAGAGGAATCCGCGTGCGATGAGCCTGTTCACCGTATGAGTCAGACGGGAGGGGCTGAAGACGACCTGGTGGGCCAGAACCGAGGGGCGGATGCCCTCTTCTCCGGCTCGCGAGACTTGGAGCAGGACGTTGTATTCGGGGAGGCTGATCCTCCGTTTGCTCTTGAGCTCGGTTTCGATCCGGTTAGACAGGCGTGTCGTGGTCGTGAAGTAGGCCTCCCACGCCCGTCCACGCGCGTCGCGTCCGGTCATTCAGTGCCTCCCATGAGCTCTTCAAATTCGACGAATCCGGGCCACGTGTCGGCTTCGGTCGGCGCTTCCGTGTGAGCGCCAAGTGTAGCCGTTCGAATCGTCTGCACGCCCTCGGGGCGGGGCGACCCGTGTCCGGGGAGCCGTGAGAGGAGTTCTTGCGACGCCCTGCGGATCCGTCGGGCGAGTCCGTCGCCGCCGCTGGGATCCGAGTCGTGCGCGTGCGCGCCCCAGTCCTCGGTCGCCGCGTAGACGGCGGTCGGGACGGGGTCGGCGTGCTGGTAGGTGAACAGGGGGCGCATCGCGACTTCCGTGACCAGGCTGTGCCGGGGAGTGCCTCCCGTGGCGCCGAGGGCGACCGGCTTCCCCCTGAGGGCGTCCGGGTCGAGCACGTCGAAGAAGGACTTGAACAACCCGGAGTAGGAGGCCTGATACGTGGGGGTGAGCGCGACGATCCCCTCCGCGCTCATCACGGCGTTCTGGGCCTCGGCGAGGCGCTCGTTTGGGAATCCGGTGAGGACGTGGTCCGTGATCGCATGTGCGAGCGGCCGCAGCGCGATGGTTCGGACGTCGATCCGCGGGGCGGATGAGGCGCCCTCGTCCTCAAGGGTCGAGCGGAAGCGGGAGGCGAGGTTCGCGGTCGAGGATTCCTCGCTCATCCCGGCGTGGATGATGACGATCGTGGGCACGCTTCATCGATTCCTTTCCTGCGGGGCCGGTGGTGCGGGGGCGTCAGGCGAGGTCGCGCAGGAGGGCGTCGGCGTGCGAGACGGCTGCCTCCTCGGATTCGCGCTGCTCGTAGAAGGAGGCGCCGGTCACTGAGTCCTCCTTGGAGGCGATGCGCACTCCGAAGGCGTCGGAGTTGCCGAAGGCTTCTGCGGCCTCGGCCTTCACGCGGGCGGGGGTGTCGCTTGGCGAGGGGGCGTGCGGGCCGCCCAGGCGGACGGATTCGGCGATGCCCTCGGCGCGGGCGAGTTCGCGGCGGATCGCGTTGACGGCGTCCGCCCCGTCGCGTTCGGCCAGGAGGGAGGCGTGAGTCGGCGGGTCCGAGGGGGCTTCCGGATCGCGCATGGCGTCGAATTCGCGGCGCAGGATCGGGACGATCTCGCCGAGGAGGTCGATCTGCTCGAGGACGGTGCGCAGGGGCAGGCCGGCGTGATCGATGAGGAAGAGCTGGCGCTGGTAGTCGCCGACGACGTCGCGGAATCCGAGGGTGCGGTCGATGACCTCTTGCGGGGAGCCGACGGTGAGCGGGGTCTGGCGCATGAAATCCTCGAGGCTGGGACCGTTTCCGTAAACGGGCGCATTATCGAAGTAGGGGCGGAATTCGGCGATGGCGTCCTGGGAGTTCTTGCGCATGAAGACCTGTCCGCCGAGGCCGACGATCGCCTTCTTCTGGGCGCCGTGCCCGTAATGCTCGAAACGTTCGCGGTAAAGGGCGACCATTCGGGCGGTGTGCGAGGGAGGCCAGAAGATGTTGTTGTGGAAGAATCCGTCGCCGTAGTAGGCGGCCTGCTCCGCGATTTCGGGGGAGCGGATCGAGCCGTGCCATACGAATGGGGGGATTCCGTCGAGGGGGCGGGGCGTCGAGGTGAATCCGCGCAAAGGCGTGCGGAATCTGCCGGACCAGTCGATGTCCTCTTCCGACCAGAGCCTGCGCAGCAGGGCGTAGTTCTCGATCGCGAGCGGGATGCCCTGGCGGATGTCCTGACCGAACCAGGGGTAGACGGGGCCGGTGTTCCCGCGCCCCATCATGAGGTCGAGGCGGCCGTTGGCCATGTATTGGAGCATGGCGTAGTCCTCGGCGATCTTCACCGGGTCGTTCGTCGTGATGAGCGTCGTCGAAGTCGACAGGGTGAGGGATTCGGTCGCGCCGGCGATGCGGGCGAGGGTCGTCGTGGGTGAGGAGGAGAAGAAGGGCGGGTTGTGGTGCTCGCCGAGGGCGAAGACGTCGAGGCCGGCTTCTTCGGCGCGCTTCGCCATGACGAGGATGTCGGCGATGCGCTCGGATTCGGTGGGGGTGCGTCCGTTCGTCGGGTCGGTGGTGAGGTCGGAGACGCTCATGATTCCGAACTGCATGGGGGCTCCTTCGTAGGCTTCAGCACGAGAATAGTACAAGTTTCAACTATCTGGGAGAGGTGCGGGGTGATGTTCCTCACTCGCGCGAGGGGTGTTGCGGGAATGAAGGCTGCTCGCGCCCCCGGGAATTCCCCCATTCGTCCCTTAAAAATTATCGCTCTTCATTCGGAGGCATTCCTCTTGCTATTCTTCTTGCGGAATAACGAGCCGAACGTCGGCCCGTCCGAAATGAAAGAGAATCTCGAATGAAGAAGACTCAGGTCGTCCTCGTTGATGACATCGATGGCGGTGCCGCCGACGACACCATCGTTTTCGCTTTCAAGGGCGTCTCCTACGAAATCGATCTTTCTGAAGCGCACATCGAAGAAATGACCGCTGATTTCGCGAAGTGGACGCAGAAGGCGCGGCGCGTGGGTGGCCGACAGACCCGTTCCCGCTCCGCGAAGCCCAAGGCGGATTCGCGCGCCGCCCTCATTCGCGAATGGGCCAAGGCCGAAGGGGTGTCCGTCAACGAGCGCGGCCGCATCTCCGCCGATGTCGTGGCCGCCTATGAGGCGGCGAAGGCCTGAAAGGCCTTCGCGCGCCGGGTGACACGCTCTGAAGAGAATGGAAGAATGACGGCATGACCTACACATTGGTGCTGCTCCGCCACGGCGAGAGCGAATGGAATGCGAAGAACCTCTTCACCGGTTGGGTGGACGTCCCCCTCTCCGAGAAGGGCCGTGCGGAAGCCGCCCACGGTGGCGAGCTCCTCAAGGAGTCCGGAGTCCTCCCGGACGTCCTCTTCACCTCGATGCTGCGTCGCGCGATCATGACGGCGAACCTCGCCCTCGACGCGGCCGATCGCCACTGGATCCCCGTCGAGCGCAACTGGCGCCTCAACGAGCGCCACTACGGCGCGCTCCAGGGCAAGAACAAGAAGGAGATCCGCGACGAGTACGGCGAGGATCAGTTCATGCAGTGGCGTCGCTCCTACGACGTTCCGCCGCCCGCCATCGAGGCCGGCTCGGAATACTCGCAGGACGCCGATCCGCGCTACGCCGGCGAGCCGATCCCGATGACCGAGTGCCTCAAGGACGTCCTCGAGCGCCTCCTGCCCTACTGGGAGGGCACCATCGTCCCCACGATCAAGACGGGCAAGACCGTGATGATCGCCGCGCACGGCAACTCCCTGCGCGCCATCGTCAAGCACCTCGACGAGATCTCCGATGACGAGATCGCCGGCGTCAATATCCCGACCGGCATCCCGCTCGTCTACGAACTCGACGAGGAGACCCTCAAGCCCGTGAAGAAAGGCGGCACCTACCTCGATCCCGAGGCGGAGGCGAAGATCGCCGCCGTCGCCAACCAGGGCAAGTGAGTCCGGAGCGCGGCGCCTCATCGCCTGCGCGATGACCGCGCGCGATCGACTGCCGAGCGGGGCCCGGCCGGGGAGAATCGGCCGGGCCCCGCTTCGTCGTCATCCGTGAGGCGCGCTCGACGGCGAGCCCGGAGAGCTCACAGGTGGGCGTCGATACCGCCCTCGGAGGTCGCCTCCCGGGCGCCCTCGACGATGAAAACGACACGACGGGCCGCCGAAACCGCATGGTCGCCGAAGCGCTCCAGGAAGCGGGCGCCGAGCGTCAGGTCGACGATCTGGCGGCGCGTCAAGGAGACGGAGTCGTCGCCGATGAGGCGGTGGACCTCGACCTGGAGATCATCGAGGGTGTCGTCGTAGCGGCTGATCTCGTCGGCGATCGAGGTGTCGTGAGTGATGATGAGGCGCTCCTCGAGGGCGCCCATCTCGGCGGCGGCGCGGCCCATGCGCGTGATGAGCCCGGCCGCGGGCTCGGCGATGGAGCGGGTCGGGAAGGTGGAGCGGGCGATCGCGGCGAGGTGGCGCGCGAGATCGCCCTGACGCTCCAAGGTCTGCGAAAGGCGGAGCGCCGAGAGGATGAGCCGCAGGTCGGAGGCGACGGGGCCCTGAAGCGCGAGCAGATGGACGCACATCTCATCGATGGTGCGGGCGTTCTCGTCGAGGCGCTCGTCGGCGTCGATCGTCTGCTCGGCGATGGTGATGTCGGCTTCGCCGAGCGCGGTGGTCGCCCGATCGATCGCGCGGGACACTCCGCGCCCCATCCTCTCGAGCTCGGCTCCGAGCTGAGCGAGTTCCTGGCGGTACAGTTCCCTCACGATGCACCCTTTCTGCCGCGGGCCCGGCGCCCGCGCTCGCCTCGGATCCCATCATCCCCGTCTGACCGGGCGATGGAGCGCGGGTGAACGGGACGTGAACACGTGAACACGATTCGGGATGACTTGGGCGGGCGGCTGCGTTCAACGGCCGGACCGGGCGCGTGCGCCGATAGGCTGGGATCGTGCCTGAGATCCTCACCCTCGTCACCGTCGCCCTGCTCGGCCTTCTCGTCGGGGCCCTCGGCGTGGGGTCGTACCGGATGTCGCAGGCCCAGATGGCCCGTGAGGAGTCGGTCGAGCCCGAGCAGCAGGGCTTGAGTGCGGACGCCCTCGCGATCCTCACCTCCCTGCCGACGATTTCGATCGTGGTGGATCGCGACGCTTCGATCCTCAGAGCGGATGCGGCGGCCTTCGCGAAAGGGCTGGTCAAAGGCGAGGGCCTTGCGCACGCCGGCTTAATCGCCCTGGTGAACCGAGTCGTGGAGTCGGGGCTGCCCGCCCGCGAGGAGATGCGACTGCCCCGCTCCTCGATGGACTCCTCGGGCTTCTTGGACTTCAACGTGCGGGTGTCGCCCCTGCCGCGCGGCTACTCCCTGATCCTCGTGGAGGACACGACCGTGGAGCGGCGCAACGAGGCGGCTCGCAGGGATTTCACCGCGAACGTGTCGCATGAGTTGAAGACCCCCGTGGGGACGGTCCGCCTGCTGGCCGAGACGATCGCGGCCTCCCCCGAGGACGTGGACGCGGTCGCGCACTTCGCGCCCAAGCTGGTGCGCGAGGCCGAACGGCTCTCGAGCCTCGTCACCGACATCATCGACCTGTCGCGCCTGGAAGCGCCCGATCCGCTGGCCTCCCCCTCCCTGGTCGATATCGACCGGCTGGCATCCGTGGCCCTCGAGCGCGAATCGACGAGGGCGGCGGCGTCCGGCGTGGAGCTGATCGGTCCGGGCGGATCCAGCGGCGCGCAAGTCTGGGGGGATCCGGACATGATCGCGATCGCGATCACGAATCTCCTGGACAACGCCATCCGCTACTCGCCCGAGGGCGGGCGCGTCGTTCTGAGCGTCGAAGTCGAGGACGACCTGGTGCGGATCAACGTGGTGGATTCGGGGATCGGCATCGCCGAGGACGAGCTCGATCGCATCTTCGAGCGCTTCTACCGGGTGGATCCGGCGCGCTCGCGGGGGACCGGCGGGACCGGCCTGGGCCTGTCGATCGTCAAGCACATCGCCTCCGACCACGGCGGCACGGTGTCGGTGTGGTCGAGGCGGGGGCGCGGCTCCACCTTCACCCTGGTCCTGCCGGAAGCCGCCACCGAGGACTCGAAGGAGCCCGTCGGCGTTGCGGGATTCGACGCCGCTGAGCCTGAGGGAACGCAGGAGGATGACAGATGACGACGATCCTCGTGGTCGAGGACGAGGAGACCTACAGGGAGTCCCTCGCCTTCAATCTGCGGCGCGAGGGCTTCGACGTGATCGAAGCCGGGGACGGAGAGCGCGGATTGGAGCTGGCGCGTTCGGGAGGGGCGGATCTGCTCCTCCTGGATCTCATGCTTCCCGGGATCTCCGGGATCGACGTCTGCAGGAATCTGCGCAAGTCCTCCGATATGCCCGTCATCATGGTGACCGCGAAGGACGACGTGGTGGATCGGGTCATCGGCCTGGAGATCGGCGCGGACGACTACGTGTCGAAGCCCTACGCCTTCCGTGAACTGCTGGCGCGGATCCACGCCGTTCTGCGGCGGAGGACGCCGGCTCCCCGGGCCGTCGAGGACGACGAGCTGCTGGAGGCCGGTCCGATCCGCCTCTGGGTGGACCGGCACGAAGTGCGAGTCGACGGGGAGGCGGTCGCGATGCCGCTCAGGGAGTTCGAACTGCTCGAGTTCCTCGCGAGGAATCCCGATCGCGTGCTCACGCGCGGCCAGCTCATGGACCGCGTGTGGGGCGCGGGCTACCTCGGCGACACGAAGACCCTGGACGTGCACGTCAAGCGCCTGCGTTCGCGCATCGAGCCGGATCCCTCGGCGCCGGTTCGCCTGGTGACCGTGAGGGGGCTGGGATACAAGCTTGTCTCCGAGCCGAAGGGCTGAGCGATGAGGAGGATCGTCCCCAGGGGGCCAAACTCCGACGAATGATAGAATGATTCCCGGAATTCGTATTCATTCAGGGGGAGTCCCACATGTCTTTCGAGATCGGTCAGACGGTCGTCTACCCGCATCACGGCGCCGCAACGATCGAGGAAATCTCGACGCGCAAGATCCGCGGCGAGGAGAAGACGTACCTCACCCTTCGTGTGAATCAGGGCGATCTGACGATTCAGGTGCCCGCCGACAACGTCGATCTGGTCGGCGTGCGCGACGTCGTCGACGAGGACGGCCTGGAGAAGGTGCTCTCCGTCCTGCGCGCCCCCTACATCGAAGAACCGACGAACTGGTCGCGCCGCTACAAGGCGAATCAGGAGAAGATCGCGACGGGCGACATCGTCAAGGTGTCCGAGGTCGTGCGCGACCTGACTCGCCGGGACGACCAGAAGAAGCTCTCCACCGGTGAGAAGCGCATGCTCACGAAGGCCCGTCAGATCCTCGTGTCCGAGCTGGCGCTCGCGCGTGACATCGACAAGGAGGCCGCGGCCCTGCGCCTCGATGAGATCCTCGAGGAGGGGCGCATCGAGGAAGAGGCGCCGAGCGAGTGAGCCGCGCGCTCGCGGTCTTGACCGCTGCGGGTTCGGGGACGCGCCTGGGGGCTCGGGGCCCGAAGGCCCTGGTCGAGCTCGGCGGCGTGCCCCTGCTCGTCCATGCGGCTCGGGGCCTGGCCGAGGCCGGCGTTGCCGGGATCGTCATCACGGCGCCCAGGGATCACCTGGGCGCCTTCGCCTCTTCGTTCCCGGGAGGGCGCCTCAGCCTCGAGGGGCCTCGGGCCGGGGACGGGGCCGTCGAGGTCCCGATCGAGGTCGTTGAAGGCTCTCCCGCGTCCCGTCAGGCCTCCGTCGCCCGAGGTCTCGCAGCGCTGCCCGCCCTCGGCGATCGCTGCGGCCTCGCCCTGGAGGAACGGAGCGTCGTCCTCGTCCACGATGCCGCGCGCTGCCTCACCCCGCCGGCCGCGATCGCGCGGGTCATCGACGCCGTCGCCGCCGGGCATGAGGCCGTGATCCCGGCGATCGCGGTGACGGATACGCTCAAGCGGGTCGGTGAGCGCGTCGACGAGGGCGTGAGGCCCGTTGTCGCGACGCCGGATCGTTCGACGCTGGTGTCGGTCCAGACCCCTCAGGGCTTCGCATGGGGGGCTTTGCGCCGGGCGCATGAATCGGCCGCGGCCCGCGCCGATTCGGAGTCGACCGCGGCGACTGATGATGCCGGTCTCGTGGAGGCGGCCGGCGGGAGGGTCGTCGTCGTCGAGGGCGATCCGCTCGCCTTGAAGGTGACGACGCCCGTGGACCTGGCCCTCGCGGAGCTCCTCCTTTCCGAAAAGGCCCGACTGAATAATTTCATCAGGTGAGAAATCTCCGGATTCCTCGGATCCGAGAAGCCGCGAAAGGCCTGTTCATAAGGGAAGTTGCAGATGAGGGCGGCGGGGGAGCGAACGGAGTCCTCGTTCCGACGTGCTAGGTTCCAGGTGAATCGCGTCAGCGAAGACCCCGATAGGAGCAGTGCATGTCTCAGGCATCGGTCGATTCGGTTCCGGGAGCCTCCGGGAAGCAGAAGATCCTCACCCGGCCCATCATCAGTTGGGCGATGTGGGACTGGGGATCGGCGGCGTTCAACGCAGTCGCCACGACATTCGTGTTCTCCGTCTACCTCACGAGCGACGGGACCTTCGCGCCCAAGGGCGTCGCCACTGAGAACCTGTCGACCGGAATGACGATCGCCGGACTCATCATCGCCCTGCTCGCCCCGATCACCGGCCAGAGGGCGGACCGTCGCGGCAAGGGCGGCGTGTGGCTCGGCTGGTTCACCGGCATGGTCGTCCTGTGCTGCGCGGCGATGTTCTTCGTCGCCCCCGAGTCCCCGATGGGGCCGACGGGCGCGATGTGGCTGGGCATCGCCCTGCTCGGCCTGGGCAACATCTTCTTCGAGTTCGCCTCGGTGAACTACAACGCGATGCTCAACCACCTCACGACCAAGGACAACATGGGCCGCGTCTCGGGCCTGGGCTGGGGTTCGGGTTACGTCGGCGGCATCGTCCTCCTCCTCATCCTGTACGTCGGGCTCATCGGCCCGAACGTCTTCGGGGTCCCCACGGACAACGGGCTCAACATCCGCATCTCGATGCTCATCGCCGCCGCCTGGTTCGGCCTTTCGGCCCTCCCGGTCGTCATCCATCCGCCGAAGCCCTCGGTGATCCGCCACGATACGGGCGAGCACGAGTCCCTGAGGGACTCCTACCGCCTCCTGTGGGGCACGGTGAAGTCCCTCGCGAAGGAGGCGCCGCAGACGCTCTTCTTCCTCATCGCCTCTGCGATCTTCCGCGACGGCTTGGCGGGCGTCTTCACCTTCGGCGCGATCATCGCCGGAACCGCCTTCGGATTCTCCTCCGGGGACGTCATGATCTTCGCGATCGCGTCCAACATCGTCGCCGGCCTCGCCACGATCTCCTTCGGGGGCCTCGATGACCGATTCGGTCCGAAGAAGGTCATCATCTTTTCGCTCATCTCCATGTGCGCCGCGGGACTCGGCGTGTTCGCCCTGCACTCCCACGGGAAGATCGTCTTCTGGACCCTGGGCCTGGTGCTGTGCATCTTCGTCGGGCCGACCCAGTCGGCGTCGCGCACCTTCCTCGGCAGGATGATCCCGAAGGGCCGCGAGGGCGAGGTCTACGGCCTCTACGCGACGACCGGCCGCGCGGTCTCCTTCATCGCCCCGGCGATGTACTGGGTGTTCCTCAGGATCGGCAGCGCGGTGACGCCCGCGGGTCAGGACCACACCTACTGGGGCATCCTCGGCATCATCCTCGTGCTCCTCGCGGGCCTGCTCCTCACGATCCCGGTCAAGCCGCAGGCCGCGCACCTGGACCACCTCGAAGAGGACTGACCCCTCGCCTCCGTGCCGCGGGGAGCGCCTCCGCGCCGAGGGGTGGCGGCGAACCCGCGCACACGGCAGCGCCGCCAGCGGAGCGCCTCCGTGCGTCGGGGACGCGGTCAGGGAGCCCTGAGGACGAGGACGGCGTCCGCGCTGCGCGCCGCCGGAAGCTCCCCGGTGGCCGGAAGATCCTTCCACCGCTCCTCGGCGAGTTCGACCCTCCATTGCGCGACTTCCCCGTCGAGCGCGGACAGGAGCCCGTCCAGGCGGTACGTCCGCGCAGGACCCGGCCTTCCAGGGGGGATCACCGCGTGCGCCGCGACGAGGATCCTCCCGCCCGGGCGCAGGCGGCGGGCCTGCGCCGTGATGAGCGCGGCCAGCCCGCCGGGGGTCTCCTCCCCCGGGTGCAGGTAGAAGAAGGAGATGAGGTCGAAGGCTCCGGGAGCCGTGAAGGATTGAGCGGATCCGACGATCCCGGAGGCGCGGTCCTGAGCGCCGATGAGGCGGGCACCCTCGAGGTAGCGTTCGATCGCGGTCGCGGAGACGTCGACGCCGACGACCTCCCATCCGCGTTCGGCCAGCCAGAGCAGATCCGCGCCCTCACCGCAGCCGATGTCGAGGGCGCGACCGGGTTTAGCGCCCCCTGCGATTTCGGGGAGCAGGGGGGTGACGGCGCCCGACCACAAGCGCTCACGGGAGGCGTAACGCGCCTCCCAGTCGAGGGCCGTGCGCGCGAGGGCCTGGCCGTTCTCCTTCCCGCTCATTCGACCGCCCCGCCCTCGGCGCTCACAGCGGAGGGGACGAGGAGCGCGACCGCCGAAGCCGCCAGGCCCTCGCCGCGGCCCGTGAAGCCGAGGCCGTCGGTGGTCGTCGCGCTCACCGATACGGGCGCGCCGAGGATCTCGGACAGGCGCGAGCAGGCCTCGGGCAGACGGTGGGCCATGCGCGGGCGCTTCCCGATGACCTGCACGGTCGCGTTGGAGAGGGTCCAGCCGGCCGCTTCGGCCATGCGGCGGACTTCGGTGAGGAACTGCTCGCCCGAGGCGCCCGCCCACTCGGGGCGATCCGTCCCGAACACGGTTCCCATCTCGCCCAGGCCCGTCGCCGCGAGGATCGCATCGCACAGGGCATGGGCGGCCACATCGCCGTCGGAGTGACCGGATAGGGGCGTCTGGCCCGGCCATTCGAGGCAGGCGAGCATGAGCGGGGAATCCTGGCCGGTGCCAGTGCCAGTGCCGGTGCCCTCGCCTGCGGCGAAGGCGTGAACGTCGATGGCCTGACCGATGCGGAAGGGGGAAGCATTCATGGACTCAGGCTAATCGCTCGCGGACGGGGCGGCTCGTCCGCCGCCGCCCCGATAGGATCGGGGCGTGCGCTACATCTCCACCCGCGGTTCGGCGGATCATGCCCGCTCCTTCAGCGACATCCTCCTCGCAGGGCTCGCCCCCGACGGGGGGCTCTACCTGCCCGAGTCGTATCCGGTCCTGACGGCGGGCGACTTGGAGGAGCTCCGCGGCGTCCTCGAGAACGAGGGGTACGCGGCGCTCGCGGCCAGGGTCCTCGCCCTCTTCATCGATGACATCCCCGTCGAGGACCTTTCGGCGATCACCGCCCGCGCCTACCGGACGCCCGCCTTCTCCGATCCGGCGATCGTGCCCGTCTCGCACCTGCCCGGCGGCCTGTGGATCGCGCACCTGTCGAACGGGCCGACGGCCGCCTTCAAGGACATGGCGATGCAGCTGCTCGGCGAGCTCTTCGAGTACGAGCTCGGCCGCCGCGGCGACTGGCTCACCATCGTGGGCGCGACCTCGGGCGACACCGGCTCCTCGGCAGAGTACGCCCTGCGCGGCAGGCCCGGCCTGTCGGTCGTGATGCTCACCCCGGCGGGGCGCATGACCGCCTTCCAGCGGGCGCAGATGTTCTCCCTGCTCGACGAGAACATCGTGAACGTCGCGGTCGACGGGGTCTTCGACGACTGCCAGGACCTCGTCAAGGCCGTGAACATGGACCCCGCCTTCAAGGCCGCATGGCACATCGGCGCCGTCAACTCGATCAACTGGGCGCGCCTCCTCGCGCAGGTCGTGTACTACGTGGCCACGTGGTTGCGCGTCACCTCGGCGATCGCCGAGGGCGGGGCCGAGGAGCCGGCGGGACGGGAGGAGCCCCGCGCTCTCGACGAGGCCCCGCTCCCGCGCGTCAACGTCGTCGTCCCCTCGGGGAACTTCGGGAACGTGTGCGCCGCGCATATCGCCCGTCAGATGGGCGTGCCGCTCGGCGCCCTCGTCGTCGCGACGAACGAGAACGACGTCCTCGACGAGTTCTTCCGCACGGGCGTGTACCGGCCGCGCTCCTCGGCGCAGACCCTGGCGACCTCCTCGCCCTCGATGGACATCTCGAAGGCCTCGAATTTCGAGCGCTTCGTCTTCGACCTGCTCGGGCGCGATGCGGAGCGCACGGCCGGGCTCTTCGGGGACGCCCTGGCGCGCGACGGCTTCTTCGACCTGTCCGAAACCCCGGAGTTCGCGGCCCTGCGCGAGGACTTCGGCTTCGTCTCGGGCGCCTCCTCGCACTCCGACCGCCTCGAGGAGATCCGGCGGACCGAGGACGAGGACGCCTACCTCATCGACCCGCACACCGCCGACGGCGTCCATGTCGCGCGGGCGCTCGCCGAGGGGCTCGACGGACCGCTCGTCGTCATGGAGACGGCCCTGCCGGTGAAGTTCGCCGAGACGATCCTCGAGGCCACCGGCCACATGCCGCCCGTCCCCGCCCGTTTCGAGGGCGTCGAGGGCGGGGCCCAGCGCCTCGTCGAGATGCCCAATGATGCGGCCGCCCTGCGGGCGCTCATCGAGGAGAGGGTGAAGCAACTGGACTGATGGGGCGGGATGCGCTCACAGGGGAGGGCTCTGCGATGACGATTCGGACTGTGGATATGCGCAGTCGAATGGGGAGCTTCCGTAAGCTCGGCGCATGAGTGCAGCGGATATCTCGAACGATCTTCTTGAGAGCTTCGCGCCACTGGTCCGCGATGAAGCGCACCTCACCTTCGTCCTAGGCGCGGGAGCCTCAGCCCCGTCGGGCTTGCCGATGTGGGATGAATTCGCTCGGCGCGTCGCGCTTTCAAGCGGACTCGTCGACTCCGAAACGGCTGCGGGTCTCCTTCTGTCGCGTCAGGATCCTGCGCTCGTCCTCGAAGGAGCGCATGCGGCTGCTGGGGACCGCTGGGAGGACCTCCTAGTCGAAGCGCTCTATCGAGGGGAATTCGATCCGGTCCCTTCTCCTCTTCATTACGCGGTTGCCGGACATAAGGTCGAGCGACCGGATTCGACGACCGTGGCGACGTTGAACTTCGACGTGCTCCTTGAACAAGCGCTCGCGTCGAGAGAAGCGGACGGAACGGACACTGTCATCGAGATGAGCGGCCATCCGATTGATGGGGAGATGAGCGTCCATCACCTCCACGGAGTCGTCGCTCCGGGAATCGTCCGCTCACCCGTTGTTTCGCACTCCGATTACATGCACCTGCAGATCGCTGAAACCCCGTGGCAGCTCGACTTCCTCGATGCATGTGTACAATCCGGTCCCCTGCTCTTCACGGGCACATCGTACCGGGACCCGGATATTCGGCAGTGGCTCCATCGGATCCGGGCCGACAAGAGCCGGACCGCCTATGCCGCGATCGTCACGATTGTGCGCGAGGGATTGGGGCTGAGCCGAAAGGACTTCTCGTCGATTGAGGACGCGCTCGTCAAAGAATGGGAGTCAGTCGGCCTCTTAGCGCTTCGTCTTCACGACTTGTGCGACATCGCGACGGTCATCAGGGAGCTCGCCTTCGTCGGTCAGCCGGAATACGTCAGTCCGCAAGAGCGCGTGCGACGCATATGGGACGCTCACGCCGAGCAACTCAAAGACCTTCAATCCCGCTACTCCGCCGAACTTGAGCAATCGGCGCGGACCATCTCGAGTGCTGCCAGGTGCAAAGTGACCGCCCCGACCATGTGGCTGGCGGATGCGAGGGGAAGGATCGCCCGCTGGGCGGGCGGCGGTGTGATCCATCAGCGGATCCGAACGATGAGGCGCGTTCCTACCGGACACGACAGTCCGCGCATCGCGGGTGAGATCGTCGGTACAGAGGAGATGAAGCTCAAGGACGAACCGAGGAACCCGAATGTTCAGCCTGCGCGCAGATCCGTCCTCGGTGTTCCCCTCTACGCGAGTGATGGCGTGCATCCTCCGTTCGTGTGCGGAGCGCTGACCTTCGGAATGTCGGTGCGATCCGAGACTCTGCTCAAACGACGGGAATGGTACGACGCACTGCTCGATGTCGGCGACGAGTGGGGCGAGCGTCTGTCTCGGACCGCCTACTGAGAGAGTGTTTCTCGTTAGACTCGAAATGAGGGGGTGCGGAGATGGCATCGAAGAAGAACGCGACGAAGACGACCGGATACGTTCGCAGCTCGACGGGGTCCTACACCGTAAAGTCCACGCGGGATCCGAGGACGGGCAAGTTCGTCCCGTTCTCATCGGGCGGGGGCAAGATCGTCGTCGCTGAGTCGAAGACGAAGACGGCCTCATGATCCCGAAAGGGGTGAGGGCTCCTGCCAAGCTCGTCACCTCGTCCCGGAGGAGGCGCCCCGCCCTCGTTCCCCGGCCGCACCGGTAGGATCAGGGGCATGACGCTGCACCTGCACGACTCGAAGACGGCCCGCCTCCAGCCCCTCATCCCGGTGAACCCCGGGCGCGTGGGGATCTACCTGTGCGGCGCCACGGTGCAGGGCTCCCCGCACGTCGGTCACCTGCGCGCGGCGGTCTCCTTCGACACGCTCGTGCGCTGGCTGCTCCGCCAGGGGCTCGAGGTCACCTACGTCCGCAACGTCACCGACATCGACGACAAGATCCTCGCCAAGTCCGCCGAGGCGGGCGCCGACTGGTGGGCCTGGGCGTACCGATTCGAGCGCGAATTCACCGGGGCTTACGACACCCTCGGCGTTCTTCCGCCGACCTACGAGCCGCGCGCGACCGGGCACATCCCCGACCAGATCGAGCTCGTGCGCCGCCTCATCGAGCGCGGGCACGCCTACGACGACGGGTGCGGCAACGTCTACTTCGATGTTCACTCCCAGCCCGACTACGGGTCGATCACGCGCCAGCGGCTCGTCGACATGCGCACGACCGAGGACGAGGCCCAGATCGACGCGGCCGTCGAAGCGGGCAAGCGCGATCCGCGCGACTTCGCCCTGTGGAAGGCGCGCAAGGACTCGGAGCCCGAGACCGCTTCCTGGGAATCGCCGTGGGGGAGGGGGCGTCCGGGCTGGCACCTCGAGTGCTCGGCCATGTCGCGCCGCTACCTCGGCGACGAGTTCGACATCCACGGCGGCGGCATCGACCTGCGCTTCCCGCACCACGAGAACGAGCAGGCCCAGTCGCACGGCGCCGGATGGGAGTTCGCGCGCCTGTGGGTCCACAACGCGTGGGTGACGACCAAGGGCGAGAAGATGTCGAAGTCCTTGGGCAACGTCCTGTCCATCGGGGCTCTGACGAGGGACTTCCCGGCCGCGGCCGTGAGGTGGGCCCTGTCGACCGTTCATCATCGTTCGGCGATCGAATGGGGCCCGGAAACCCTGCCCGCTGCCGCTGCCGCCTGGGTGAAGTTCTCCGGCTTCGTCGAACGCGCGATCGACGCGGTCGGCGAGGTCCCCGTCGAGGATCTCGCCGTGCCCGCCTCCGAGCTGCCCGGTGGCTTCGTCTCTGCGATGGACGACGACCTCAACGTCGCGGGAGCGCTCGCGGTCATCCACGAGCACCTCAAGCGCGGCAATACCGCGATCGACGAGGGCGATGCCGCGGCCGTGAAGAGGGAGCAGATGCTCGTCCGCTCCATGCTCGACGTCCTCGGCCTGGATCCGGCGTCGCAGCAGTGGCGCTCCGGCCTCGGCGCGGGCGCCGGCGCGGATTCGTCCGAGCACGAGGCGCTCGACGCCCTTGTCCAGGCGCTCATCTCCGAGCGGGCCCAGGCGCGCGCTTCGAAGGACTGGGCGCGAGCCGACGAACTGCGCGACCGCCTCGCCGCGGCGGGCATCGCCGTGGCCGACGGTCGGGACGGGGCGAGCTGGAAGCTGGCGTGACGAACAGAGAGTCTGCTCGGTTCCGTTTCGCGCTCTCGTGGAATGCGCCTTGCTCCGCGTGAATCCGGCCGCAATGGGGCTGGGGGACTGCCGTTGCGCAGGACGGACCGGCTAGGCTGAACCGGATCAGTGGCGCCGGGAGGCGCTCGCGAGGAGAGGGGCACACATGGCTGGAAACGACGGACGCCGCGGAGCGGTGCGCAAGCCCGGCTCGAAGAAGGGCGCGAAGGTCGGCACCGGCGGTCACTCGCGCCGTCGACTCGAGGGCAAGGGGCCGACGCCGAAGGCCGAGGACCGGACCTACCATCCCGCCCACAAGCGCAAGCTCGCCCGCGAGGCGAAGGAGGCCCAGGAGGCCGCGATCGCGAGGGCGAGGGCGAAGACCTCGATCAAGATCGCTCCCGGCCATGAGCTCATCGCGGGCCGCAACCCCGTCGCCGAAGCCGTCCGAGCGAATGTGCCGGTCGAGCGCGTATTCGTCCTGGACAACATCAAGGACGACCGGGTTGAAGAGGTCATTCGGCTCGCCTCGACGATGGGTGCGCCCGTGTTCGAAGTGACGCGGCGCGATCTGGACGTCGCGACCGACGGCGCCGTCCACCAGGGCGTCGCCATCGAGGTCCGCGGGTACGAGTACATGCACGTCGACGACCTCATCGCGGGGGCGCTTCAGCAGGTCGGTACGCCCTTGCTCGTCGCACTCGACCAGGTCACCGACCCGCACAACCTGGGTGCCGTTCTGCGGTCTTCAGGGGCCTTCGGGGTGGATGGTGTGATCATTCCGGAACGCCGTTCGGCGGGCGTGAACACGACCGCGTGGAAGGTGTCTGCGGGGGCGGCGGCGCGCGTGCCCGTGGCTCGGGCGACCAACCTCGTCCGCGCGCTCGAGGAGTGCAAGAAGGCCGGATTCTTCATCATCGGCCTCGACGGGGGAGGGGACGCCCCCCTGCGCGACCTGCCCCTGGCGACTTCGCCTTTGGTGGTCGTCACGGGTGCCGAGGGTGCGGGACTGTCCCGACTGGTGCGTGAGGCCTGCGACCAGATCGTCTCTATCCCGATCTCGTCCGCTGTTGAGTCCTTGAATGCGGCCGTCGCCACCGGCATCGCGCTCTACGAGGTGGCGTCGGTGCGGGCGGAGGGGGAGTAGAGGCCCGCCGAGATTGGCGTGCCTTCCGCTTCGGAAAGCGCGACTGTTTTCCCGCCTACCAGCGGGTTGACCCGACTAAAACGCTCGGGAGGACATGTGGTCCCCGCTTCGATCTTCATCTTCGCGGGGCTGGTGAGCCGTGAGGTGACGATGTCAGCTCACGGCTCACGCGCATTCGAGTCGTTCCTCATCAGTGCGCCTCAAAGGAACTAGATCTCAGATCAATCTCTACGAAGGCATGTGTCGATTTTTTAAAGACTAAAACGCTTGGGAGATTGAGGGTTGACGAATATGGATCGCGAGATCTACGATGTTCATCAAGTTCCCCATAGGTGAGAGTCTCCTCTCGACCATGTGCATGTGGAGGTTGCAATGGCGCGAACGAAGGTTGTTCACGATGCGTTGGCATGTCAGACGCTCAAGCGACACGATGCTGAGTTCCTTGAGCCGCAGAGTGATCTCACCGACTCCTCCCTTTCGTTGCTGGCTCACTCATTTTGGGCGAAGAGCGGCAGGGGGAGGCCCGACTTGTGGCTCTCGGTTCCGCAGCACTTGATGGACGCCTCGGATGTCGCAGGGAAGCTCTTCGATGAGTACGCCTCGGAGCATCATCGGAAGCTCATGGCCTCGGTGTGGGGAGGGGATCAAGGTTCGGCCCGCTCCGCTTTGTGCTTCCTGGCTGCGGTGCACGATGTTGGTAAGTGCTCTCCAGCATTTGCTTGCCAAGTGCCGACCCTTGCGGATCTCCTTCGGCCCGAAGATCTCGAGGTCCCTCACTGGAAGGAGTTGCCTGGGCGTTCACGATTACCACACGGTTTCGTCAGCTACTTCGCCCTTGTCGAAGCAATCGTCGCAGGTGGTGGGGATGAGATTCGGGCCCGTCAGTGGGCCGCGCTCGTCGGTGTGCATCACGGGAGATATCCGAGCCCCTCGACCATGAATGATGCGAGAGCTGCCTATGCGGACACAAGACTGGCGGGCGCTGAACGATGGCGTGCGGCGAGGCGGGAAATCATCGAGTGGGCGGCGAAGCGAAGCGGATTTCCGCTGAGCGCTCCTGAGCCGAGCGCCTTGCCGAAACTGCCGATCGCGGTTGCCTCGGTGTACGCCTCGCTCATTGTCATGGCCGATTGGATTGCCTCGAACGAAGCCTATTTCCCTCTCATGCCGGTCGAACAGCGCTTCGCGTCGATGTGCCCCGCCGCCCAAATTCGCAGAGTTGAAGCGGGTTGGCGAGCTGCGCGCATGCCCTCGCCCATGCGCTTCGGAAGAAATATTGAGAACGACATTCCGAATCGCTATCGCCTCCGCTTTGGTTGGGGAGATGAGATCCGCCCAACGGCCGCACAGGTCGGTGCTGTGCAGGCTGCGGAGGACGATGACCCGGATCTCATGATCGTTGAAGCCCCGCCCGGTAGCGGCAAGACTGAGCTTGCTTTCTCCGTGGCTGAAGTTCTCATGAAGAAGAGGAGCCTTCAGGGTGTGATGGTGGGCCTTCCGACTCAGGCGACCACCGACGCCATGTTCGAGCGCGCCAAAGCATGGCTGAGGAGCATTCTCGAAGATGTGCCACAAAACCTGGGCATCTTCCTCGCCCATGGGAAGAACGAACTCAATGAGGACTTCCTTCAGCTTCTCGACAACGATGCTCGGGGGCTCGAGGTCTACGATGACGAATCTCCGCTCCTGGGATCGCACGGGGAGACCAAGCTTGGTGCGGGGCTCGTGGCGAACAGTTGGATGGCCTCGCGCTGGCGCAGCCTGCTCTCCCCCGTCGTCGTCGGCACGATCGATCAAGTGCTGCTCGCTGCCCTTCAGTCCCGGCATGTGCTCATGCGTCACCTCGGTCTCATGGGGAAAGTCGTCATCATCGATGAAGTGCATGCGGCTGACGCCTACATGGAGACCTATCTCGAATCTGCGCTCACATGGCTCGGAATGTATGAAGTGCCGGTCGTTCTTCTCTCTGCGACCCTCCCCTCGGCTCGGCGACGCGCCCTCGTCAGCGCCTATCAGCGAGGGCGGACTGGGAAGGAGGTCGGGACAGCGGCACTCGAGGGGGATATCGGCTACCCGGTGATCACCAGCCTCCCCTCGGATGGACGTCCGCCATCGGTGAAAGTCTTCGATGGTGGGCAGGACCACGTGAAGAAGACGATCCGCCCAGTGTGCATGGCGAGTGAGGAAGAAATCGGAGGTCACCTTCATGACCTGCTCGACGAAGGCGGCTGTGCCCTCGTCGTACGAAACACCGTGGACGAGGCCCAACGAACCTACGATGCCCTTCTTGGATTCTTCGACGCAGATGAGACGACACTCCTGCACTCCCGTTTTCTTGCGAGTGACAGGATCGTGCTTGACGCGAAGATGCGCGATCTTTTCGGGAAGAACTCGAGGCAGCGGCCGCGTCGGCATGTCGTCGTCGCTACGCAAGTGATCGAACAAAGCCTCGATATTGACTTCGACGTCGTTTTCACTGATCCGGCACCGATGGATCTCCTTTTGCA
This sequence comes from Schaalia hyovaginalis, assembly GCF_014208035.1. Classification (NCBI taxonomy): domain Bacteria; kingdom Bacillati; phylum Actinomycetota; class Actinomycetes; order Actinomycetales; family Actinomycetaceae; genus Schaalia; species Schaalia hyovaginalis. Next base: position 537,395 of record NZ_JACHMK010000001.1, read on the forward strand.
GAGGGCGGGCCGGCTGCATCGTCACATCGGCCGCATCAGACCTTCACGACTTCACGAGGCAGAATGCCTTGTGCTCCTCAAAACGATCGGCTCGGATCCGTGGGAGTACTCGAAGGGAAGCGAACGGGTGTATGGCGCGCACAGGATCCTCCGAATGCTCGCCATGCTCTCCGAGACCGGGCAGCTCACCGTCGCTGAGCCCCAGGACTACGCGATGCTCACTCAGCGCGCATACTCTGACGAACCCCTCGGTCCGAAGTCGTGGCAGGAACTCATGGAAGAAGCGCGGCGGGAAGTCGAGTCGAATGAGAACACTGCTCGACTCAGGGCCAATGAGTGGTCGCTCTATTCTCCTGAACTCCAGTCCTGGACGGGAGAATCGCTCTTGATTCACTTCTCCGGGAATGAAGCGACAGGTGAGGAAGCGAGTCCCGTCGGGCGGGCCGGGGCTCGTGCGGCGGTGCGCGACTCGGAGGACCAGATCCCCATCATCGTTGTGCCCATCGATCCCTTCTTGGGGGGAGTGGCGGTTGAACTTCCATGGGAAGGGGAAGGCGGCGAACTGCGCATCATTGAAACGAGTACATGGCCGTCGAGCGGCTTGGCCAGACGAATCCGCTCCTGGAGCGTCTCGCTGCCGCCCTGGAAGTTCAAAGAGAAGGCGGAGGATCTCGACGCCACGATCGCTGCAGTTGCACAAGCCATCTGGAAAGATGAACGCGTGACGAAGTGGAGGCTCCTCGAGCATCCCCTGCTCAGCGGCGAGCTTGTTCTTCCCATGGTCAAAGTCGACGAATTCTCGGACCGCCTCGAAGCAGAGGTTCGAGGGCGGCGACTCGTCTACACGAATCGACGAGGATTGGAGGTGCAGAACTCATGACGGAATCCGCTTACAACCTTCTCGACGAGAAATGGATTCCCATCCGCCTGCTCGACGGCACGGTGGATCATGTCGGTTTCCGAGAGCTCTTCTCTCGAGCAGGAGAAATCGCTGATCTTGCCTGCGAGCTGCCGACGGTGAGTTTCGCGATTAAACGGCTGCTTCTTGCGATCTGTTATCGAACCATCGATGTGCCAGATCTTGAATCCTGGGGAGAGATCTGGGACTCGGGTCTGCCGGAAGAGCCGATTCAACAGTATTTCGATCGGTGGAATGATCGTTTCTACCTCTTCGATCCTCAGTACCCCTTCATGCAGGCGCCGCAGCTCGCCACTCCGAAGGGCGCCGTGTCCGGACTGGAGAAGATCGTCGCCGACATTCCGAACGGCGAACCCTTCTTCACGATTCGACAGCAGCGCTCGATCGAGCGGATCTCCCCGGCTGAGGGCGCACAATGGCTGATTCATGCGCAGGCCTTCGATCCCTCAGGAATCCGATCAGGTGCGGTCGGCGACCCTGAGCAGACCAATGGAAAGGGCTATCCGATTGGCCCCAGCTGGACAGGGCAACTCGGAGGCGTATGGCTCAAAGGAGAGACCCTGGACGAGTCTCTGGTCCTCAACCTCGTTCCGCGAGATCGTCTCAAGACCAAGGGGCCCTCAAGCCTTGGCCCCCTCGGCGCCTGCTCTTGGGAAACGGATGAAATTGAGACGGCCATCCGTAGGAACTACGCGCAGAAGACGAAAGAAAATCCGAATGGCAATCCCGATCCTCAGGGATACGCGATCTCGCGGCTCCTCACCTGGCATTCCAGGAGGATCCGTCTTTTCGGCGATGTTGACGGTGTCACCGGTGTGATCCTAGCGCAAGGCGATAAGCTCGGGCCGCAGAACATGCAGGACTACGAGCCGATGAGTCTATGGCGGTATTCCGCTCCGCAATCAAAGAAATTCTCAAGAACGGTGTACATGCCGAGAAAGCACGAGCCGGGCCGTGCATTTTGGCGTTCGCTTCCGGGAACGCTTCCCTTTGTTGAAAAAACCAAGGGAGTAGACGGACAGGCGCATGATGCCTTTCTTCCCAGCGCAACCCTTGAGTTCCACGCATCGATCGAGAATCTCACCGTGTCGAAGGAGTATCCGATCCGGATTCGGCTCGAGGCCGTAGGCATTCAATACGGTGCTCAAGAGGCATCGATCGACGACATTTACCACGATGAAGTAGACCTCGCGACAGTTCTCCTCAGAGAGCGGAAGAGAGACTTCCCCGACCTTATTCGGACTGAAGTGGAAGCCGTCGAGCAAGTTGCGACGAGAATCGGCATTCTTGCGGCAAACCTTGCGCGAGCTGCAGGGGAGAGCGGCGAAGGAGTCGGCGATGGAGCCCGCGATCGGGCTAAAACGCGATTCTTCTCGTTGATCGATGCTCCCTTCAGGCAATGGCTGTCCGAAATTGCTGAGACTTCGAACATTGAATCTGAGCGTGATCAGTGGAAGCGCGTTCTTCATAATACGGCGCTCCATCTCGCCGGTGAACTCATCGATCGCGCACCCGAGAGCGCGCTGATCGGAAGAGATACAGGCATGACCTTCATGAGCGCATGGCGAGCTGAATCCATTTTCAGAAATGACCTCAATCGAATCCTTCAGTTGTCTGGAAGCGACACGAAAGGAGAATCAGCATGACGACATCGACCAAGCCGGGTGCTGATCGGCCCCGAGATCTAGGAGACGGGGAGGCGGTTCGGAAGCGAATGCTCGCTGTGATCGCCAGACTCAGTGGCCGGAGTCCCTCAGCAGTCGCCGGACGTGCGCAATTGCGTTCGGCCATTGCCAAGGAGCCCGGGAGTGATCCGGCGATTTGGGCATACACTCTCGAGGAAGGCCCCGAACGCCTTCTCGGCGATGAACCGACACGGGGTGAATGTGCTGTTCACCTTGCCCTTACCCTGTGGGCGCTTCATCAAGGATCGCATCCGACGCCGATGCACCTGGTGACGCGACGAGCATCGACCATCGGCGGCTCCGTTCGACGACTCGCAGTGGCGGCTGGTGCCGAGCATCCAGAAGAGCACTCGAGCTACAAACGTCTGTGTGCGATGATTGCGGCACCGACATTCGCGGCTCTTTCCGTCCATGCTCGAGGGCTCGTCGCGCTCCTCTCTTCGTCAGATATTCCGATGGATTATGGGCGATTCGCAGCGGATCTCTACGAGTGGCAGGATCCCGAGAGGCGATCCCGAGTCGTTCGACAGTGGGGACGCGACTTCGCGCGAACGCCTCATGATGACGAGCCGGAATCCGATTGAACATCAGCCCTCACCGCCTTCTCATTCCCCACTCAGTTTTCTTCGAAAGGAAGTCCTACCATGGCACGTTTCATTGATATCCACGTTCTTCAGACCCTCCCGCCCTCGAATCCCAATCGTGATCAAACCGGGGCGCCCAAGTCCGCAGTTTTCGGAGGGGCTCGAAGGATGCGAATCTCTTCGCAAGCGATCAAACGGGCAACCAGGAAAGATTTCGAAACCTCCCTGCCTGATGGGAACCGGGGGATTCGGACGAAGCGAATCGTTGAGATCCTCCGTGAGGAGATTGTTTCGCGTCGTCCTGAGCTCGAGTCTCAGGCGACTGCCCTCGCCGAAACGGCGCTGACTGAAATTGGGTTCAAGATTGGCGATCCGAAGGGCAAGAAGACGGAGGAACAGCTGAAAGAAGCGGGATTCCTCGTGTTCCTCTCGGCAAAGCAGATCGAGCATGTTGCCGATGCGATCATTTCGGTTGCTGAGGCCGAGGACGTGAAGAAGGCGTTCAAGGAATTGAGGCCGAAAACCCTTGTGGATACCGATCACTCGGTCGATATTGCCCTCTTCGGAAGGATGGTCGCAGAACCCAACGCCCTCAACGTCGATGCGGCCTGCCAAGTTGCTCACGCTCTCGGCGTCGGCGCGGTGATGTCCGAGTTCGACTACTACACGGCCGTCGATGATGCGAAGAGCGCTGACGATGACGCGGATGAAGGCGCCGGGATGATCGGTACGATCGAGTTCGCTTCGGCGACCCTCTACCGTTATGCCACGATCGACCTCGAGATGCTTCGTAAGAACCTTGGGGATCAGGCGGTCGCTGAGGAAGCGGTCGATATGTTCATCACCAGCTTCGTCCGGGCAATGCCCACCGGGAAGATCACAACTTTTGCGAATCGCACGCTTCCTGACGCGGTACTCGTTCAAGTTCGGGATGATCAGCCGATCAACCTCGTTGGAGCGTTCGAAGATCCGGTCAGCTCGGATGAGGGTGGCTTCGTTGCTCCAGCGACGAAGCGCTTCGTTGGCTACGAGAAAGACCTTGAAGAGGGAAGCGGGCTTCGCCCCGCGACATCCCTGGTTGCATGGACGACAGAGCGAGCGGGCGAGATCGCTGCTCTCGGGAAGCGAGTTCCGCTTTCGGAACTCGGAAAGGAAACTGTCAAGGCAATCCGGAGCGAGCAATGAGTCGAGTGCTCGTCCTCAGGCTCGCAGGACCGATGCAGTCCTGGGGATCTGCGAGTCGATTTACGAATCGGAGCACCGAGTTCTTTCCCACGAAGAGTGGAATCGTCGGCCTCCTCGCCGCTGCGGAAGGCAGGCGGCGCACGGATCCGATTGAAGACTTGGCTTCCCTCACCATGGCTGCGAGGATCGATCAGCCAGGGGAATTGCTGGAGGATTTTCATACCGCACACCGCGGGGATAAGGCGATGCCCCTGTCGTGGAGATATTACGTCTCAGATGCTGTGTTCGCAGCCTTCATCGGGGGGCCCGATGACCTGATCGATGCCCTCGCGGATGCCATTCGGAACCCGGTCTACCCCTTGTTCCTCGGGCGAAGAGCATGTCCTCCCACCTTGCCATTGCTACTCGAAACGCGGGAGGGCACCATCTGGAAAGCGATCGAGGAGTTGCCGTGGCTCGCGGCGAACTTCCATCAGCGCAGGCACCGTTTCGATGAGCGGGTAAGTCTTCGCGTTGTCGCCGATCGAGGGGTGATCCCAGGTCAGGATCTCTCGTCACGAGACATTCGTGATGTTCCCATCACCTTCGATCCTCTCCGAAGGGAATACGGCACTCGAACCGTGGAGGAATCGAGAGTCGACATCATGAATCCCGCTTTCGTTGGCGTGAGGAATCCGCGTCTCGGAGGAGAAGTGCTCTCCCACGATCCGATGGAGGTGCTCTGATGTACTTGACCAGGATCTATCTCAATCCATACCGGCGGGGGTGCAAACGGCTTGTCTCCTCTCCGCAGAAGATGCACGCTGCTGTGCTTGCGAGTTTCCCCCCCGGAGTTCTTGACGGAGCACATGAGTCGGGCCGGGTTCTGTGGCGACTCGACACCCCGTCATTCCCGCCTCAACGCACAAGAGAAGATGGCGGGGGCGCTTTTCGCGAAAGCCCTGCACTCAGCCTGTACATCTCGAGCCCTGTGCCGCCGGATCCGGCGGGATTGATCGAGCAAGCGGGTTATGAGACCGAGGGGGGTGTTCTCATCAAGCGGATGGACCCTTTCCTTGACTCCCTTCGAGAGGGGCAGGCATGGGCGTTCCGTGTGACCGTGAATCCAACCTTCCGTAGAGCAGGTCAAGTCGCTGAGAATGGAAGGAAAAAGGTTCTCGCGCACATCACCGTTGCACAACAGACGCAGTGGTTGCTCGATCGCATTCCTTCCCTCGGCTTTGAAATTCCGACAGCGGCCGAGATCGGTGGCGACCTTCCGGTGATGGAGACAGAAAAGGGTGAGAGGTGCGATGGGGATGCTCTTCTCATCAGTTTGGCTAATCGTCGCACCGAGAGGTTCCGGCGGGGAGTCGGTGAAGATGCCCGTATCGTTACTCTGCAGCTGGCCACCTTTGAAGGACACCTCCGAATCGTTGATCCTGTGTTGCTGCGCAATTCCATGACTAACGGGATCGGACGAGCGAAGGGCTATGGTTCTGGTCTTCTCACACTCGCGAAGCCATGACTCCGAAGCCCGGAATACGACCCCCGGACCCGAAGGACCTCCTTCGGGTCCGGGATCGGCTCACTTTTCTCTATGTTGAGAAATGCGTCGTTCATCGGGACTCGAATGCCATCACAGTCACGGATGCTCGAGGAGTCGCTCACATCCCAGCGGCTGCGCTTTCTGTCCTCATGATGGGACCCGGAGTGCGGATTACTCACAGTGCGGTCTCGCTGCTCGCCGAAAGCGGGTCGACGGCGATCTGGGTGGGGGAGAATGGAGTCCGTTACTACGCGCATGGAGCCCCGCCATCGCGTTCTTCACGACTCCTGGAGGCGCAAGCCAGGCTTGTGAGCGATCCTGCTTCGCGTCTCTCTGTGGCGCGCAGGATGTATCTCATGCGTTTCGAGGGTGAAAGCGTTGATCGCCTGTCGATGCAGCAGCTCCGCGGACGGGAAGGGGCACGAGTGCGCCGCCTCTACAGGGAGAATTCCCGAAGGACCGGCGTTGAATGGGATGGTCGGGAATACGATCCGGACGATTTTGATTCCGGATCGGTGGTGAATAGGTGCCTTTCTGCTGCAAATAGTGCACTTTATGGAGTTGTGCATGCTGTAATCGTCGCTCTTGGCTGCTCTCCGGGACTCGGGTTCGTCCACTCCGGAACCTATCGTTCCTTCGTCTATGACATCGCGGATCTCTACAAGGCTGATCTCTCGATCCCTGTCGCATTCGATGTCGCAGCAGAGGAACTCGAGGCCGGGGTTGGGGAGGAGAGCCGTCGGCGGATGAGAGACAGCATGAGGCAGAGTCAAGTTCTCGAGCGCGCCGTACGAGATATCAAGAGCCTCCTTTCGGAGGGCGAGGAACTTGATGGTTGGGACGATCTGGAAGTTGACGATTTGCGCCTATGGGACGAGGTCCAGGGGTTCGTCCCATCGGGAATCTCATATGCCGAACGGTGAATCGTGATGATCGTTCTCGTTCTGTCGGCGGTGTCAGAAGGTCTTCGTGGGCATGTCAGTCGCTGGCTTCTCGAGATATCGCCGGGGGTTTTCGTTGGTCGTGTGAACGCTCGGGTGCGGGAACGCTTGTGGGAATCGGTGAAAACCCATATTGGCGGCGGCCGAGCAGTTCTCGTCTTTCATGCGCCCAATGAACAGGGCCTTTCTTTCTTGACGCTTGGAGATGCCTGGGAGCCGGCAGATTTCGAAGGGCTGACCTTGATGGTCCGGCCAAATACCGTGGATGCGACAATCGCTCCTGAACTTCGACAGGATGCGATGAGTCAGGGGAAAGGGCGTCGTGGCATGAGTGACTTCGAAAGGCGAAGAAGATCACGGCGGGGCTTCCCAAGATCTGATCGCCCGATGGGGTAACATCGCTGATCAAGAAGCGTGCTCCCCGCGTAGGCGGGGGTGATCCCTCGTCGACCCGACGGATACCGCGTGGCACGCAGTGCTCCCCGCGTAGGCGGGGGTGATCCGCCCTGGATGACGCTCTTTCCTGCGTTGAGCAGGTGCTCCCCGCGTAGGCGGGGGTGATCCGACTGCTTTGCTCATTCGATGCTCCACACGTCGGTGCTCCCCGCGTAGGCGGGGGTGATCCCTCGGACCAGACCGCGACATCCCAGCCCGGAAGGTGCTCCCCGCGTAGGCGGGGGTGATCCCTCTTCCGCAAGGACCCCACACCATGGCAAAAGGTGCTCCCCGCGTAGGCGGGGGTGATCCGGACCCCCTCATGCCCACCTGGACCATCACCGAGTGCTCCCCGCGTAGGCGGGGGTGATCCCCACTGGTAGTCGACGGGGAGTTGGATGCCTGCGTGCTCCCCGCGTAGGCGGGGGTGATCCGGGGTGTGTGTATGTATAGGGCTGCGGTTCGAAGTGCTCCCCGCGTAGGCGGGGGTGATCCTGCTCTTGGCGATGGTGTCGAGCGATGGGCGGAGTGCTCCCCGCGTAGGCGGGGGTGATCCCCGAGGATGCGGTCCGCTCCCTCGGCCACCAGGGTGCTCCCCGCGTAGGCGGGGGTGATCCGCCCCACAGGGTGGCGGACTTGACTGCGGACACGTGCTCCCCGCGTAGGCGGGGGTGATCCCCCAAGAAAGACACCATCTCATGAGCCTTGTAAGTGCTCCCCGCGTAGGCGGGGGTGATCCGCCGACGAAGCGAAAGAACGCTGGAACGCTTCCGTGCTCCCCGCGTAGGCGGGGGTGATCCCAGCGGGTCTAAGCCTGTGGATCTTGAGGTGCGGTGCTCCCCGCGTAGGCGGGGGTGATCCGCGATCCGAGACCTGTGCGAGTCCAACGGCCTGGTGCTCCCCGCGTAGGCGGGGGTGATCCGGGCAGCAGGAGCAGGCGGTTCTCGAGGTCGTTGTGCTCCCCGCGTAGGCGGGGGTGATCCCCCTCTGCGCCTTACCCGCTCCGCCTGCATGCGGTGCTCCCCGCGTAGGCGGGGGTGATCCGCCTCGCAGAAGGCCGGAGTGTCCACGAAGGAAGTGCTCCCCGCGTAGGCGGGGGTGATCCCCGGAGCGCCATCGAGTGTGACCTCACGCAACAGTGCTCCCCGCGTAGGCGGGGGTGATCCGTACCCGACACTGACCCCGGCTTCGACGAGTTCGTGCTCCCCGCGTAGGCGGGGGTGATCCCTGTCCCGGGCACGCCGTGGGCGAAAAGGCCTTGTGCTCCCCGCGTAGGCGGGGGTGATCCTAGTGCAAGCGGTTTGAGGGGAATACTTGGGATGTGCTCCCCGCGTAGGCGGGGGTGATCCGGAGCGACGAATGATGCTCGGCCGGGGAAGGGAGTGCTCCCCGCGTAGGCGGGGGTGATCCGGATTGCTGTGTTTCCTTGGTTTCCTGCCCCGTGTGCTCCCCGCGTAGGCGGGGGTGATCCGACGGCAGTCGGATACGGTCACGCCACCATCACGTGCTCCCCGCGTAGGCGGGGGTGATCCGGAGACGGTGAACCAGTATTCGCTGTCGGTGGCGTGCTCCCCGCGTAGGCGGGGGTGATCCCCCGGCAAAGCTGATGGTTCCCATGAGTCTTCCGTGCTCCCCGCGTAGGCGGGGGTGATCCTACAGTGCGCGGACGTGGACTCGTCCCACTGGCGTGCTCCCCGCGTAGGCGGGGGTGATCCGGTCAACGGTGTGAGCTTGATCGATTGGGCAGGGTGCTCCCCGCGTAGGCGGGGGTGATCCCTGTGCTGTCACCTGTTGCCACGTCAGCGGATAGTGCTCCCCGCGTAGGCGGGGGTGATCCCCGGACATGACACCACATGACCGGGTATCACAAGTGCTCCCCGCGTAGGCGGGGGTGATCCTTCAGAATCGCGGCGAAGAACGAGGCGATTCGTGTGCTCCCCGCGTAGGCGGGGGTGATCCGAAGAGGGAGGCCCGATCGTGACGGGCACCATCGTGCTCCCCGCGTAGGCGGGGGTGATCCCTCGACGGCAACGAAATGGGCCGATACGAGGCGGTGCTCCCCGCGTAGGCGGGGGTGATCCCACACCCTCACCATCCTCGAGCAGGCAGGATTCGTGCTCCCCGCGTAGGCGGGGGTGATCCGCACAAGGCGCCACAGAGGAAGAACTGCAGGCCGTGCTCCCCGCGTAGGCGGGGGTGATCCCAAGACACCGAAGGTCACCGGGAAAGGCCAGACGTGCTCCCCGCGTAGGCGGGGGTGATCCTCATGGCCGTTGATCGTGATAGTCCCAGTTGTCGTGCTCCCCGCGTAGGCGGGGGTGATCCCAAGAACCACCATCATCCGAAATGTCCTTGACGGTGCTCCCCGCGTAGGCGGGGGTGATCCTGTCCCCGCCGGGCATCCTGGCGTTGAGGACTTGTGCTCCCCGCGTAGGCGGGGGTGATCCGACTGCGAGGAGGTTTCCAGCCCCGCAGGTCGGGTGCTCCCCGCGTAGGCGGGGGTGATCCGCGGCCCGCCTCTCGATCCGCATCTGGAAGCGAGTGCTCCCCGCGTAGGCGGGGGTGATCCTCGAAGTCGAGTTCGGCGACGTAGACGAGGTGCGTGCTCCCCGCGTAGGCGGGGGTGATCCGTGCCACTCGAGGAGATCGCAGACAACGATTGGGTGCTCCCCGCGTAGGCGGGGGTGATCCTGGCGGCGACCGCTTCATCGAGTTGCCTGCGGAGTGCTCCCCGCGTAGGCGGGGGTGATCCGCCGACGAAGCGCAGCACCAGAAAGTGAAGGAGCGTGCTCCCCGCGTAGGCGGGGGTGATCCGTCAACGCGGCGGCACGCGAGGCCGCCTACCTGGTGCTCCCCGCGTAGGCGGGGGTGATCCGGAGCCGCCCGCTACCGCGACGACCCCAACCGCGGTGCTCCCCGCGTAGGCGGGGGTGATCCGCACCCACCTTCTTCCACATCGTTGTCGGAGTGGTGCTCCCCGCGTAGGCGGGGGTGATCCCTGACGTGAACCGTCGCCCAACGATGCGGGAGAGTGCTCCCCGCGTAGGCGGGGGTGATCCTCGAACCCCTCCAAACTGTGGCCCCGTGACACAGTGCTCCCCGCGTAGGCGGGGGTGATCCTCGATGACGATCTCATGCGACGCATACGCGTACGTGCTCCCCGCGTAGGCGGGGGTGATCCCTCAGTGGGCCTGCGCCCCCACGACCGGGCGGCGTGCTCCCCGCGTAGGCGGGGGTGATCCGCTCCCCACGGCGCACCTGCTCATAGATCCGCTGTGCTCCCCGCGTAGGCGGGGGTGATCCGAGCGCGAGCAACGCCGCCCGCACACCACGCAGGTGCTCCCCGCGTAGGCGGGGGTGATCCGAAGACAGCGCGGATGCTGATCGGCTCGTCGAGGTGCTCCCCGCGTAGGCGGGGGTGATCCGGCACTCGCGAACCTCGTCAACCAGGGGCAGGCGTGCTCCCCGCGTAGGCGGGGGTGATCCCGGAGCACTAACGATGACCGTCAAGACAATGAGGTGCTCCCCGCGTAGGCGGGGGTGATCCGCCCTTGGCCGGGTCTTTCTCTACGGGAACCATGTGCTCCCCGCGTAGGCGGGGGTGATCCTCTGGGTTTCCGCGTCGATGTTCTGGAGTTCTGGTGCTCCCCGCGTAGGCGGGGGTGATCCAGCTCATCAGAGACGAGCTCGACAAAGCCGACGGTGCTCCCCGCGTAGGCGGGGGTGATCCCTGTCCAGACCGCCACCCGGACTCGTTGAACTGGTGCTCCCCGCGTAGGCGGGGGTGATCCCTGGTCGCCGTCTTTCAGGCGTCGCATGAGAGTGTGCTCCCCGCGTAGGCGGGGGTGATCCTCTGCGAGGTGCGCGTCCTCGGCTGCCTGATGGGTGCTCCCCGCGTAGGCGGGGGTGATCCTGCGGGAAACGCTTCCAGCATCTCGGGACGCATGTGCTCCCCGCGTAGGCGGGGGTGATCCCTTGCCGGGGAGACCCAGCTTGCGCAGTTCACAGTGCTCCCCGCGTAGGCGGGGGTGATCCGTCCGGCGAGATGTTCTTCTCGTCGGCCATTCCGTGCTCCCCGCGTAGGCGGGGGTGATCCTCCAACCGCCGCGCCGATAGCCCCCATGGCTCCGTGCTCCCCGCGTAGGCGGGGGTGATCCCACGCGCCCGCAGACGCCCCTCATCTGGGTTCGGTGCTCCCCGCGTAGGCGGGGGTGATCCTCCTTGCCATGCGCTGGTGCCCATCCACAGGTTGTGCTCCCCGCGTAGGCGGGGGTGATCCGTTCTGGCGCGTCGCCGTCCACTGCACGGCGTCGTGCTCCCCGCGTAGGCGGGGGTGATCCGCGGCACAGGGCAGCGACCAGGTGTGCGCCCGCGTGCTCCCCGCGTAGGCGGGGGTGATCCCTACGGGCTTTCATCCGACCGAGTAAAGATCATGTGCTCCCCGCGTAGGCGGGGGTGATCCGCATCCTGCGCGATCGCGCGCCCCGGCGCTCCCGTGCTCCCCGCGTAGGCGGGGGTGATCCGGTAGCGTAGATGTTCGCGCCGCAGTCGCGTCTGTGCTCCCCGCGTAGGCGGGGGTGATCCGGAGGAACACAATGGGACGCGAGTATAGCCGGAGTGCTCCCCGCGTAGGCGGGGGTGATCCGGGGAGGCAGGGGCGAAAGATCGACAGGATCGTGTGCTCCCCGCGTAGGCGGGGGTGATCCTAGCGTTTGCGTTCCTTGGGGATCGGCTTCCACGTGCTCCCCGCGTAGGCGGGGGCGATCCCGAGATGGGCCGATACGAGTCCTCAACACGGCGGTGCTCCCCGCGTAGGCGGGGGTGATCCGCCGTTGATGTCCAGGATCGCCACGCCGCCGCCGTGCTCCCCGCGTAGGCGGGGGTGATCCGCTTCATCAGCCCCATCGCGGTCGGCCGCGTCGGTGCTCCCCGCGTAGGCGGGGGTGATCCGGATCCGATGGCAAACACGATCCTTTGGTAGGGGTGCTCCCCGCGTAGGCGGGGGTGATCCAGACTACTACGCGACGGCCTGCCCGGGCCGTTGGCGCTCCCCGCGTAGGCGGGGGTGATCCGGGGGGCAGGGGGTTAGAGTGCGGGCGAGGGGGTGCTCCCCGCGTAGGCGGGGGTGATCCCACCGACACCCGCACCAGGCGCGGCATTAGCGGGTGCTCCCCGCGTAGGCGGGGGTGATCCCACCTCGAGCAGAGCACCCCTACCACCGCCGGCGTGCTCCCCGCGTAGGCGGGGGTGATCCCTCATCGCCGCCACCGTCGCCCTGCGCGCCCACGTGCTCCCCGCGTAGGCGGGGGTGATCCGGTAATTGATTCCGGCAGTCAGGCGAACAATTTGTGCTCCCCGCGTAGGCGGGGGTGATCCGCGTCGACTCGTGTGGATTTCGTTCGAGCCAGCGTGCTCCCCGCGTAGGCGGGGGTGATCCCAACGCGCACTGGAACGCGAGATCCGCAGCGAGGTGCTCCCCGCGTAGGCGGGGGTGATCCTACGAGATCGCGCTCATCAGCCCCGAGCCCGCCCGTGCTCCCCGCGTAGGCGGGGGTGATCCAGACTGGGCGATTCCATGCGGGCCAGCCGCATTGTGCTCCCCGCGTAGGCGGGGGTGATCCTGTGGCTCATCGACGGCAAGCCGCGCCACCCGCGTGCTCCCCGCGTAGGCGGGGGTGATCCGGCGGCGGACAACCGTCTCGCCCGCCTCACCCTGTGCTCCCCGCGTAGGCGGGGGTGATCCGACGTCGGGTCCTGGTTGTTCACCAGGTAGATTGTGCTCCCCGCGTAGGCGGGAGTGATCCGGCGTCCCAGTCGTCCCACTTGGAGGCGAGGTGGTGCTCCCCGCGTAGGCGGGGGTGATCCGGCGGCGGCGCCGGTCAGGGCGGGGACGACTTGGTGCTCCCCGCGTAGGCGGGGGTGATCCTGCGGTGCGGAGGGTACGGATCTCGTCGAGGCCGTGCTCCCCGCATAGGCGGGGATGATCCGGGTTCATCAACGGCATCGGGTCTATGGGGTCGGGTGCTCCCCGCATAGGCGGGGATGATCCTCGGCAACTCTGGATCGTCTCCACCGCAGGCGACGTGCTCCCCGCATAGGTGGGGATGATCCGGTCCGCAACGCCTGGAACGGCCTCGACGACGAGTGCTCCCCGCATAGGCGGGGATGATCCGAGGGTTTCGAGGAGGTCGGCCAACTGTTTTCCGTGCTCCCCGCCTATACGGGGACGATCTCCAGAGGGTACACACCAAGCGGAGTGCGTGTTCGTGCGTTCCCGGCTTGTGCTGGCTCTGATCGGGCAGATGGCCCCGGCTCGGCAGTCGCGCTCCCTGTAACCGAGGGCTATTCACCTTGCTAAAAGGCTCACATGAGGGTGATCGCATCAGAGTCTTCTATGCCTTAGAAAGCGGGCTGGAGAGAGGGAGTCATGTGACATCATGTGACCACTACGAAATCGATGAACCAGAGGACTGGGATCGTCCGACTCCTCCGCGCGTCCGCCACGCGAGCCGCTATGTCGATGGGAGTGCGGTTATCGGCGAAGTCAACGTCACCTTCAATCGCAAGACGTCCTACAACCTGTTCCCCGATTTTCTTCACGCCTTCACACAAGAGCAGATCGGCATCATTCGTGAGGAGCTGCCGTTCTGGTATGACTTCTTCAAGCCCCGCATCACCTCGTGAATGCGAGCCTCGCGGAGCTGTCGGCCCTATCTTCGGCGCTTCGGATCGGCCCTCCGACACGAGAGGATGAGAACGACTCTCAACGAGTTCCAGAACGGCATGTCCACTCCCCGTCTTCGCTACGAACCGACGAACTGCAGTTGACTGACGGGTTCTGGTGCGGCTCGGAGTACTCCGCTATCAGCCTCGTCTTGTCGGTGTGAGCGAGGGACTGGCGGTTTCAGTTCCGTCGGCGTACTGCAGCTCAAGCCTGCGGCTCCCACATTCCGCCGTTCATCCGTGCTTCCCTTAACCCATGCCCGAACGCCGTCCGCTGAGCGATCTCAGACTCCTCCCGCTGCGCCTCGTCCAGTTCGCGTGGATGGAGATCCAGTGCTGCCTGTTCCCGGCGGCCGTCTTCCTCGGCCTCGCCGCCTCCTCCTTCGTGTGGGCCCGCTTCGACATGCCGATCGCCCGCTACGACGCGCTGCTCATCTACGTCGTGATCGTGCAGATCGCCTTCGTCGCCTTCAAGCTCGAGACATGGAGGGAACTCGGCGTCATCTGCGTCTTCCACGTCCTCGGCCTCGCCCTCGAGATCTTCAAGGTGAGCCAGGGCTCCTGGGCCTACCTCGACGCCGGGGTCGTGCGCCTCGGGGGAGTGCCGGTCTTCTCGGGCTTCATGTACGCCTCGGTCGGCTCCTACATCTGCCAGGCCTTCCGGCGCTTCGACCTGCACGTCGACCGTTTCCGCTGGTGGCCGGTGAGCGTCCTCGCCCTCGCGGTCTACGCGAACTTCTTCACCCACCACTACATCGTCGATCTGCGGTGGCTGATCGCGGTGGCGCTCCTTTTCGCCCTGCACGGCTCGAAGGTCCGATTCACGGTCGGGGGAGACCGCTACCGGATGCCGACGGCGCTCGCCTTCGTCCTCATCGGCTTCTTCCTGTGGGTGGCCGAGAATGCGGCGACATTCCTCAACGCCTGGCGCTATCCGGATCAGGAGGCCGGCTGGCAGATGGTCCACGTCGGCAAGTTCGGCTCGTGGGCACTCCTCGTCACCTTGAGTTTCGTCCTCGTCGCAGCGGTCAAGGCGAAGGAGGGCGTGCTCTACGGGGACGGTCCGGCGCGGGTGACGAGGGCGTGACCCGGCGCTCGTGATGAGGGGCATCGGGACCCTCATCCCTGCCCGTCTCGCACTCCCGACGGGCGCTTCCCGCCCGCGCCCAAAGAGGGCGGAGAACGGAGGTGGATCCCGGGGTGCGACTCGGACACGGTTGCACCCCGGGGTCCGCCTCGATGGGGCCGAGGGCCTCAGTGCTTGTGCATGTGACCCGACTGGCCGTCATCCATCTTGTCGTGGTCGGTCATCTTGTCCTTGTCGGTCATGGCGCCCTGGTCGGTCATCTTGTCCTTGTCGGACATCTTGTCCTTGTCGGACATCTTGTCCTTGTCGGACATGGCGCCGTGGTCGGACATGGCGTTCTTGTCGCCCATCTTGTCCGTCATGGACGTGCCGCCACTGCCCATCTTGTCAGGGGTCGCGGTGGAGCTGCAGGCGGCGATGCCCACGGCGGCAGTGGCGACGAGGGCGGAGGCGGCGAGGATCTTGCGGAGGTTCATGCATGTCCCAATCTGTTTCCGGGGCGCCCCTGTGGCACCCGCTCGTTGGGTGGTTCGGAGTGGCAAGACTTTCGGATCGGTGACATGGATCACTGTTCAAATCCTGGAGGGAATCGATCCGAAGCGCCCTCGGCTGCGAACGAGAGATGACAGTCCAAGGAGGAAATACATGGTCACCCTCGTTCTCATCGGCCTCATCGGAGGCTTCATCACGGGCATCTCCCCGTGCATCCTGCCCGTACTCCCCGTGATCTTCCTGTCGGGCGGCGCCCAGGGCGCGCGCTCCCGGGAGTCCGAATCCTCGATCGCACGGATCCCCGGCATGATGACGGCCGGCTCCCTCGCCTCGCTGGGGAGCGCCCCGGCGCAATCGACGACGAGCCTGTCGCCCGCCCGTTCGAGCAAATGGCGCCCCTACCTCGTCGTGGGAGGCCTCGTCCTCAGCTTCACCTTCTTCACCCTGCTGGGCTCCACGATCCTCACCCTCCTCGGGCTCCCTCAGGACTTCATCCGCATCGCCGGAATCGTCGCCCTCGTCCTCATCGGCATCGCGATGATGATTCCCCGCCTCATGGAGATCCTCGAGAAGCCCTTCACCCGTTTCGGCCGCTCCCAGGGCAAACGCCCCGACAACGGCTTCCTGCTCGGCATCGTCCTCGGCGCCGCCTACGTTCCCTGCGCCGGTCCGGTCCTCGCGGCCGTCTCCGTCGCGGGGACCACGGGCCGCATCGGCCCCGAGACCGTCGCCCTGGCCCTGTCCTTCGCGATCGGCACGGGCATCCCTCTTCTCGCCTTCGCCCTCGCGGGCAGGGGCCTCACCGAGAGGATCGCCGCCTTCCGCAGCCGCCAGAAACTGATCCGCATCATCGCGGGCGCCGCGATGATCCTCCTCGCCATCGGTCTCGCCACCGACCTGCCCGCCAAGATTCAGCGCGCCCTGCCCGATTGGACCTCATCCCTGCAGGCGGGCACCGACAAGTACCTGCGCGATTCCACCCCCAGGGGCTCTTCGTCCACCACCTGCCTCGACGGGGCGGACGAACTCGCGAACTGCGGTCCGCTGCCGAAGATCGAAGGCGCCGTCGCATGGTTCAACACCCCCGGCGACCAGCCCCTCACCGAGACCGAGCGGAAGGGCAAGGTCACCCTCGTCGACTTCTGGGCCTACTCGTGCATCAACTGCCAGCGCTCCATCCCCGGAGTCGAGAAGCTCTACGAAACCTACAAGGACTCCGGCCTGCAGGTCATCGGCGTGCACTCTCCCGAGTACGCCTTCGAGAAGGAGGTCGACAACGTGAAGAAGGGGGCCGAATCCCTGGGGATCACCTACCCCGTCGCCGTCGACTCGGATCTCGTCACCTGGACGAACTTCGACAACCACTACTGGCCCGCCCACTACCTCGCCGACGCGAAGGGCGAGCTGCGCGCCCTCAAGTACGGCGAGGGCGGCGAGGCGACGACCGAGAAGCTGGTGCGCAGCCTCCTCACCGAAGCGAATCCCGGCCTCGTCCTTCCCGCGCCGGTCTTCGCATCCGATGAACCGACTGCGACCGGGGAGCGGAGCCCCGAGACCTACCTCGGCGCGGCGCGCGCCAACCACTTCGTCGACGGGGGCCTCAAGATCGGGACCGCCGAATACTCCCTCCCCGAGAGCCAGGCGCGCGACACCTTCGCCCTCGACGGCCGCTGGAAGGTCGAGGACGAGTTCATCGCCCCCGCCGAGGGCGGAGCCGGGCTCTCCCTGGCCTTCAAAGGGAAGCAGGTGAACCTCGTCGTCTCCGGCGAGGGGGACCTCGAATGGGAGGTGAACGGCCAGAAGATGACGAAGCGCATCTCCGGAACCCCGAACGGCATCGAACTCTTCGCCTCCTCTGAAACCCATGAGGGGGAGCTGAGATTGAAGGCCTCGCCCGGGCTCAAGCTCTACTCCTTCACCTTCGGGTGAGGGCTGCGAATCCGGGCGGAGCCGTGAATCGGAAGGAGCGTCATGAGGATGCGGAAGGAGGGCCGTCGTGATGAGCGGATCCGCGCGAGCCCCGTAGCATGTCATGCGTGGAAGAAGCAGACCAAGACGGACGTCTCCTCGCGCAGGTCGCGCGGGGGGATGAGTCCGCTTTCGCCGAGCTCTACGACCGCTGGGCATCCCGCCTCTTCGCCCTGGTCCTGCAGATCGTCGTCGACCGCGCGCAGTCGGAGGAGGTCCTCCAGGACGTCTTCTGGCAGGTGTGGACGACTGCGGCCTCCTATGAGGCGGAACGCGGGAGTGCGAGGGCGTGGCTGGTGACCCTCGCGCGTCGCCGGGCGATCGACCGGGTGCGTTCCAGTCAGGCCGCTCGTGATCGGGAGGCGCGCCACCACGGCGACTACCCGGATTTCGATTCGACGCTCGACGCCATCGAAGAGCGATTGGAGGGGGAGCGGGTGAGGCGCGCACTGGACCGAGTGGGCGAACCGCATGCGAGCACGATCAAGCTCGCCTATTTCACGGGCTTGACTCACGCGCAGATCGCGGAGCGGATGCGCGTCCCCCTGGGAACGGTGAAGAGCAGGATCCGTGACGGCATCGACAAGCTGAGGGCCGAGATGGGAGTGACTCGATGAACGGGGAATCTGAGCGTTTCGACGGGATCGATCCTCTGGAGTCCGAGGCGGCGGCGCTCCTCGGCGCGTCCCTGCGCCCCGTAGCCCCGCCGCCGGCGCTCCGTGAGGAGCTGATGAGGCGGGTGCGCGAGTCTTCGGCCGGAGGCGTCGGCGGGGCGGTCGACGCCGTCGCCGAGGAGGGCGGGGGCTCTGCCGCCGCCGTTCCGGGTGCCGGGGTCGTCGACTTCGTGTCTGCCCGTTCTTCGCGGCGGCGACTGGTGCGCGTGTTCGCGCAGATGGCCGCTTCCTTCGTGATCCTCGCCGTGGGGGTGGGCGTGGGGCGCTGGTCGATGATGGAGGGGATGGAGTCGACCAGTCATTACGCTCAGCTCAATCAGGCCCAGGACGTCGATCGCGTGACGGACACGATGCCCGACGGGCATGTCGTCACCCTCACCTGGTCGAAGGGGATGGATATGGCGGCGGTGACCCTTCCGGCGGAGCTCAGGGCCTCCAAGGGGCGCAGCCTCCAGGTGTGGGTCCGTCAGAAGGGCGTCGTCACGAAGGCCGGCATGTACGAGCCGGCGAAGGGGACGACCTTCTCCTTCCTCGACGTGATGCCCGAGCCGGGCATCGAGATCCTCATCACCGAGGAGCCCGAGGGCGGTTCGGATCAGCCGACCGGCGATCCGCTCGTCGTGCTGCGCATCGGCGAGGGCGCGAAGGCCGTCTGAGGGTGGGGCGGGATACCGGCGGCTCGACGCTGTCGCCTTCGTGGCCGCGCTCATGATCACCATCGCCTCGGGATGACGGGGCCGCGGCGAGGCTGAAGGGGCGGATCGTGAATATCGAGAGCCCATCAGTCGGGGGGCTTCCTCCGGTCGATGGCGATGAGCCTGCGATGCCGTGGAGCGGCGAGGGCGATGGGAGGGGTCTTGCGCAGCCATAAAAAATAGATATCATATTGATATGGCTTCGCCCTTGAAGTCGCGTGAAGGCGCGACGGGCGGAGACGGCAGAGGAGAACGCGATGACTGCGCCCACAACCCCCACTTCCCGCTCCGACTTCGCTGACGACCCGACGCGAACCGCCGCCCGCGTTGAAATCGCGGAGAGGCCCGCGAGTTCCCTCGGGGCCGCCGCCGCGTTCCCGGCCTTCCTCATCCTGGTGGCCGGGTTCGTCTTCTCCATCTACTTCTTCATCACGGGCGTGATCATGGCCGACGCCAATGAGGCCGGCGGGATCCTTCGGATCGTCGTGGCCTCGATCGTGTTCCTCCTCGTCCTCATCCTGTTCACCTCGCTCACGGTCGTCTCGCCCGGCCAGACTTCGGTCCGCCAGTTCTTCGGCAAGTACATCGGCACGGTGAGGCGCACGGGCCTGGTCCTCGTCCCCCCGCTGTCGAACGGGAAGAAGGTGTCCGTCAAGGTTCACAACTTCGAGACGCACGAGCTCAAGGTGAACGACTCCGACGGCAACCCCGTCAACATCGCCGCGATCGTCGTCTGGCAGGTCGCCGACACCGCCCGAGCCGTCTTCGCCGTTGAGGAGTACGAGGAGTTCATCAAGGCCCAGGCCGAATCGGCCCTGCGCCACGTCGCGACGACGCACCCCTACGATGAGCCCGGCCCGGGCGAGACCTCCCTGCGCGGCGGCACCGACATCGTCTCGGCAGAGCTCGCGGCCGAGGTCGCGGCCCGCGTCGCCCTCGCCGGCCTCGAAATCGTCGAGGTTCGCATCTCCTCCCTCGCCTACGCCCCCGAGATTGCTCAGGCGATGCTCCAGCGCCAGCAGGCGGGCGCCGTGATCTCCGCCCGCGAACAGATCGTCGAGGGCGCGGTCTCCATGGTCCGCCAGGCCCTCGAGCGCCTCGAGCAGGACGAGATCGTCTCCCTCGATGACGAGCGCAAGGCCCAGATGGTCTCCAATCTGCTCGTCGTCCTCTGCTCCGACACGAACACCCAGCCGATCATCAACGCGGGTTCGCTCTACTGAGCGGCCTCGATCCAGGAGGAGGATCCGAACCGTGGCGGGCGGCAAGCGCGAGCGCAAGCAGCTGCTCCTCAGGCTCGACCCGGCCGTCCATGAGGCGCTCGCCTCGTGGGCGGCCGATGACCTGCGCTCCGTGAACGCCCAGATCGAGATGGTCCTGCGGCGCGCCCTCAAGGACTCCGGGCGCGACCCGAAGGCGGCCCCGATGCGCGGGCGCGGCAGGCCCCGCAAGACCCCGATCGCCGAGGGCGGGGCTCCCGGCGCATCGGAGGGGGAACCCGACAGGGGCGCCTGACCCCTCCTCCTCCCGCCTCCCGCCTCCGCCGAGGTCATCACCTTTCTGCGTCGAAATCATCACCTTTCTCTGCCGAGGTCATCACCTTTCTTCGTCGAGAGTGTTCCCTTACGTACTGCGGAGGGCGAAGCCCGCCGCAGGGAATCGCGGCGGTAAT
Source organism: Schaalia hyovaginalis (assembly GCF_014208035.1). Classification (NCBI taxonomy): domain Bacteria; kingdom Bacillati; phylum Actinomycetota; class Actinomycetes; order Actinomycetales; family Actinomycetaceae; genus Schaalia; species Schaalia hyovaginalis. Next base: position 557,983 of record NZ_JACHMK010000001.1, read on the forward strand.
GCTTTCGATGGACGAAAGTGATGCTTTCGATGGATAAAAGTGATGATCTCGGTGAAGGGGGAGTGGAAGTCGAGTGGCGGGCGAATCGGAGCCGAACGGCCCGAGCGGGCAGGCCCGCGAACTCAGTAGACTGGGCAAAGGTGCGGCCACCGTCGCACGAACACCGATTCGCGGGAGAAACTCATGCCAGCCGTCATCGTGCTCGGCGCCCAGTGGGGCGACGAAGGCAAGGGCAAGGCGACCGACCAGCTCGGTCAGAACACCGACTACGTCGTGAAGTTCAACGGCGGGAACAACGCCGGACACACCGTCGTCATCGACGATGAGAAGTACGCCCTTCACCTCCTGCCCGCGGGCATCCTCTCCGAGGGCGTGACCCCGATCATCGGCAACGGCGTCGTCGTGGACCTCGAGGTCCTCTTCGCCGAGCTCAATGAGATGACCTCGCGCGGCGTCGACTGCTCGCGCCTGCTCATCTCCTCCAACGCGCACATCATCCCGCCCTACAACCGCCTCATGGACCAGGCGAACGAGCGCGCGCGCGGGAAGAACCAGATCGGCACCACCGGCCGCGGGATCGGCCCGACCTACGCCGACAAGATGAACCGCATCGGCCTGCGCATCCAGGACCTCTTCGACCCGGAGGGCCTCTCCCTCAAGGTCGAAGCCGCGCTCGCCCCCAAGAACGAGATCTTCGCCGCCGTCGGCATGGAGACCCTCGACCCGACGGTCGTCACCGAGGAGCTCCTGTCCTACGCCGAACGGGTGCGCCCCATGGTGTGCGACGTGTCGCTCGTCGTCAACGACGCCCTCGACCGCGGCGACACCGTCCTCTTCGAGGGCGGCCAGGCGACCATGCTCGACATCGACCACGGCACCTACCCCTTCGTCACCTCCTCGAACCCGACGGCGGGCGGAGCCCTCACGGGCACCGGCGTCGGCCCGACCCGCATCGACCGGGTCGTCGGCGTCGCCAAGGCCTACACGACGCGCGTGGGCGAGGGCCCCTTCCCGACTGAACTCGACGACGAGGTCGGCGAGGCCCTGCGCCAAAAGGGCGGGGAGTTCGGCGTCACCACGGGCCGCCCGCGCCGCACCGGTTGGTTCGACGCCGTCGTCATGCGCTACGCGACGCGCATCAACGGCCTCACCGACATCTGCCTGACGAAGCTCGACGTCCTCACCGGCTACGAGACCATCCCCGTGTGCACCGCCTACGAGGTCGACGGCGTGCGCACCGAGGAGATGCCCCTCGACCAGGGCGGGTTCGAGCGAGCCGTCCCCGTCTACGAGGAGCTGCCCGGCTGGACCGAGGACATCTCCGAATGCAGGAGCTTCGACGAGCTCCCCGCCGCCGCGCAGGCCTACATCGCGCGCCTCGAAGAGCTCTCGCGCTGCCGCATCCAGTCGATCGGCGTGGGCGCCGGCCGCGAGGCGACGATCGTGCGTTATCCGCTGATCTGATCCCCGATCCTCATCGCACGCGCTGCGGGGCCGCTTCGGAGGAAGCGGCCCCGCAGCGTCCTCCGCCTTCGGCGATCCGCGCGGGGGACCGGAAGGGGAACGCTGAGGCACCGAGCCGAAAGCGCCTGTCGGCGCGAAGGCCGCTCGTAGCGGCGAAGTGTGGAGCCCGGGGCTTAACGACTCGGTGCGCGCCCCACTATACGCGGCGCGGTCCTCGCCGCGCCCCTGCGAAGGCGTGGCCTTCATGACACGTCCCGGCCCGCGCGGCGCATATGCGACCATTGGGGTATGAGCACACAGCCTCCGACGCCCGAACTCCCCAGACGCAGGGACCGCGCGAGCGCCGGAGCGCACGGCCGCACCTCAGAGATCCCGGTCGTCCGCACCAAGAGGGCGCAAGGCATGCTCGGCATGATCGACGCCCTCGCTCAAGACGACCTGCGGCGCAGGCCCGGAATGAGGCTCTCCGCCTTCACCGTCATGACGCTCTCACTGCTGGCCATCCTCACCTGGCTCATCTCGGGCAGCGCCTGGACCCTAGGCGCGGTGATCGGACTCGCGGGCATCGCCCTCGTCCTCGGATGGTCGGCGCTCACCGGCATCGAACTGCCCATCGCCACGACGATCATGCTCGCCGGCACATCGGCCGTCCTCCCCGTCGTCGTCGCAGCGACCGGAGACCTGGGGAACGCCGTGCCGATCCTCGGGATCGCGGTGGTCGCGACCCTCGCGGCGACGATCTTGTCCGCGCCGGCGCCCCGCGAGCACTCCCTGCCGGAACTGCGCAAGACCGAAACCCCCGAGCCCCCGGCCCACCGCAGGGCGAGACCGGAGACCGCGACCCGACCGACGACGCTGTCCGTGGCTTCGGCCATGTCCCTGCTCGTCCTCATCGGCGGGGGAACCGCCTGGACCGCCATCGACGTCCTCGAGAACTGGGGGATTCTCGTCCCCCTCACATCGGCGATCATCGCCGTCGTCGTCTGGGGGGACCAGATCGGCCGAAGCTTCCGCGCACAGTCGTTCAGCGCCCTCGGCGCCGGGGTCCTCACCGGCATCGCCACATCGCTCCTCGCCTACCAGCTCGGCCGCGCGACCTCGCTCATGCCGATCATCCTGCCCGGGATCGCCCAGTCCCTCGGACGGCCCGTGGCCTTCGCGATCGTCGGCCTGGCCGCCGGTACGACGATCGCGCTCGCCGTCATCGTGGTCGACGGCATCCTCGGCGACCACCTCGCCCGACGCCCTCCTCTCGGGACGATCTCACGCGGAGCCGCCAAGTTCCTCATCGCGGCGATCCCGATCTACGCGCTCGTGCGCATCGGCGGGATCTGAGACGCGATCCTCGCAGGCCCGCTTCGCGACCCGGGCCGGCGCGACCTAGGCTGGTCGCATGATCGTCATTCCCGCTGACCTGCCCGCCCGCCTCGCCCCGCTCGCCTGGATGCTCGGAACGTGGAAGGGCTGGGGCATGCGCGCCGTCGCCGGCGACGCCCCCGACACCGCCGTCATCGAGGAGATCCGCGCCGAGATCCGCGGTGAGCAGATGCTCTTCACGACATCCGTCTACGAGGGCGTCCCCGCCCGCGATGCGCAGATCGACCCGACCTGGGACGCCCCGACGGGCCTGAGCCTCATCGGCAGTGGAGAGCTCCTCTGGGAGGAGACCGCCTACGTCTCGGTCATGCCTTCGACCGGCGAGCCGCCCCTTCCCGGGCAGTACGCGCCGCGCGAATTCACCGCGAGCTCGGCGATGACGAACGGCCTCGCCGTGCTGTGGGCGGGTGTCGGCGTCGGTCCGCGCGTCCAGATGGTCTCCGACGCGATCGCCAGGGGCGCGGGCGCCGAGGACGTCCAGCATCTCGGCCGCATGTACGGCCTGGTCGCCGGTGAACTCATGTGGACCCAGGAGCGCACGCTCGCGGGGGCCGAGACGGAGGTCGAATACTCCGGCCGTCTCATGCGAACCGCTCAGGCGACCACCGAGTCCGGTGAGGAGATCGACGGCATCGATCACGACACCGAGGACGGCTTCCTTGTGTGAGCACCCCGCAAACGACGACCACCGGGCCTCGCCGATGACGCTCCTGCCCGGCGCGGTTCTCGACAGCGATGAGAGCGATGAGTCCGGCGCCGGACCCGGCGCCTGCGCCGACGATGCGCCGCCCTCGTCCCGCCCCGTCGCCTGGCACTACGGCGATCCCTCGGGCGAGCAGTGGGCGCTCGAAGCCGGGCGCGGACTCGTCGATCGCTCCGATCTGAGCGTCGTCACGGTCGCCGGCCCCGACCGGCAGACCTGGCTCACCTCGATCACGACGCAGGTCATCACGGGAATGGGCCCGGGGGACTCGCGCGAACTCCTCGTCCTCGACCCGCAGGGCCGCATCGAACACGCCGCCGCCGTCCTCGATGACGGTGCGGCGACCCACCTCATCACCGAAGGCGGCGACGCTCCGGATCTCGCCGCATTCCTCGACTCCATGCGCTTCGCCCTGCGCGTCGAGGTCCGCCTGCGCGAGGGCCTCAGCGTTTTCGCGACCGCGGGTTCGCACGCCGACACCGCGGATGGCCTTCCGGGGCACGTGCTCACCTGGGCGGATCCGTGGCCCGGTGTCGCCGAGGGCGGGGCCGAGTACTTCCGGGGCGTCCACCCGGGAGCCGCATCCCGGATGCGCCTGCACCTCGTCGATGAGGCGCGGGCGGGCGAGTTCGTCGACGCCTGGCTCGGAGCCGACGCGAAGCGCCGCCCCGCAGGGCTCCTCGCCTGGGAGGCGATGCGCATCGCCGCCTGGCGCCCCCGCCTCGGATTCGAAACGGACTCCCGTTCGATCCCGGCCGAACTCGATTGGCTGCGCACCGCCGTCCACACGGACAAGGGCTGCTACCGCGGCCAGGAGTCGGTCGCGCGCGTCATCAACCTCGGGCGCCCGCCGCGCAGGCTCGTCTTCCTCCAGCTCGACGGCTCCAGAGGGGACCTGCCCGAGCGCGGTGAGAAGATCCTGCTCAAGGGGCGAACGCTCGGGGTGGTGACCTCGGTGGCGCGCCACGCGGAGCTCGGCCCGATCGCCCTGGCCCTCCTCGCGCGCAACGTCCCCGCCGACGCGGTCTTCGACCTCGACGGCATCGCCGCCGCGCAGGAACTCATCGTCCCCATCGACGGGAAGTCCTCGATCTCCCCGGCCGTCCGCCCCGGCGCCGGCCTCGCCAATCCGGCGCTGCGCCGGCACGACGCGTCCCCGATCGGCGGCCTCGGCGGACTGGGGGCCCGCTGATGAGGGCCGTCATCCAGCGCGTCTTGCGCGCCTCGGTCAGCGTCGAGGACCGCATCGTCGGCGAGATCCGGGGGCCGGGTCTCATGGTGCTCCTCGGCGTCAAACGCGGCGACGGCCCCGAGCAGGCCGCCACCGTCGCCCGGAAGATCGCCGAGCTGCGCATCCTCGAGGACGAGGCGTCCGTCTCAGAAGCCGGCGCCCCCGTCCTCGTCGTCAGCCAGTTCACCCTCTACGGGGACACCCGCAAGGGACGGCGCCCCTCCTGGTCGCAGGCCGCGCCGGGCCCCGAGGCCGAGCCGCTCGTCGAAGCGGTCGTGGCGGATCTGCGCGGCCGCGGCCTCGAGGTCGCAACCGGGCGCTTCGGAGCCATGATGCAGGTCGAGCTCGTCAACGACGGGCCCTTCACCGTCCTCGTCGAAGCCTGAAGTTCTTCCATTGCTCGCCTTCCACCCATTATCGTGAGGTGATTCCTGCCTCAGCGCAGAGCTGGGTACCGATGTGTCCCGTCATCGTTCAGATCGAAAGGCCCTGCGACATGGCTGATCACCGTATCAACGAGCGCATCGCCCTCGACCTCGAAGTGCTGCGCACTCAAGCCGCGAGCTTGGAGAATGCGTCGCACGCCTTCACAACGTCGGTCGTCCCGGCGCGTGCGCGAATCTCCGCCACGTCTTTTGGAGTGATGAACGCCGGTGTTGTCCCCATGCTCAATCGTTTGGCGGAGGGGACTGAGAGGGTCGCGACGGATGCGGCGACTCTGTGCATGCGGATCAGCGAAAATCTTGTCCGTACGTCCGAAGCCTTTGAAGAGCTTGAGGATTCACTGGTCGCGCAGTTCGATCGATTCGCTGGTCAAGGCTGAAAGGAGATCCCATGGGAACGGCTGAAATTGCCTCCGGGACATGGGCTGTCGGCACGGTAATGGGCTCTCCTTCGGTGGAGGACCAAGAGTCTTCAGGTTTCTTCGGCTGGTTGTTCGAATACGTCGAGCCTTTGGCAACCTGGTCGGATGAGCTTCTCGGGAACCCAACGGAAGTGGAGGCAGTTGCGGCTTCCTGGGATTCCATCGAATCGTCCTTCTGGGAGATCGTCGGTGATCTGCGTTCCGCCGAGGACGTGATTGCCGACTACGAAGGGCGGACTGTCAGGGCCCTTGAACTGCGCTACAGCGACCTCATTCCCATCGCCGAAGACGCTGCGCAATGGTCAAGCGCTGCCGCCGCGGCGGCGCGCCTCGCATCCTCAATTGTCGCCGGTACACGCGGGTTCATCATGGAAGCGCTTGCCGCCCTTGAGGCCGCAGCGAAGGCGCTGTTTTCCTTCACCCTCAGTCCTTTTGAGAAATTCGCCGAACTCAAGATTTTCGTTGAAGCGGTCTACGATCTCGCCGTCTCGGCCTTCAAGCTGATCAGTGCGATGATCGATGCCTTCAAACGGCTTGTGGATCTCATCGCTGCGCTCCTTCCTCTGATCCGAGACGCGCTTGAAAAACTTGCAATCCAGCTCTCTAAGATCATGCCGATTGCCGGTGGCGTGGCGGGGATTCTGCTCGGGGGAGTTGCTGGTTTACTTACGGGTTCCGCAGTTCTATGGCCGATCGGCCCGCTGGTTGGCGGAGTCAGTGGCGCCCTCATGGCGGGTCTACTCGGAACGACGATTGCGGGAGGCGTGCGTGACCTCTTTATTCCGATCAGGCCGGTGGTGAGAACGGCCGACGAAAAGGCGGATGAAGCCTTGAAAGCTGTCGTTGATTCCCTCAACGATCCGGATTCCACCCTTGACCAGGAGTTTGCGGCGGCGCGCGCTCAGGCTCTCCAGAATAGCGAGATACGTAGTCTTGCTGATCTTGTGCAGGCAAATTCGTTAGCAGACATGATCACCGGCACTGGGCGTACCACCGCCATTTCGGTAAGGCTCGTCGAAGCGGCTGACGGGTCACGTCACTGGGTTGTCGCCTTGCCTTCAACTCAGGACTGGGTGGACATCCTCGGTTCGGGGACGATGGCGGATCGCAACACCAACGTCGAGCTCGTGCTCATGGATAATCCGGTTCTCAAGAGCCAGTATGAGCGCGCGGTTCTGCGGGCGATGGCTGAGGCGGGAGTCGCCCAGGGTGACCCGGTTGTTCTCACAGGCTTCAGTCAGGGCGGAATCATGGCGGCGAATCTCGCTGCGGACCCGAGCTTCCCGTATCAGACGATCGGTGTCGTGACGAACGGGTCGCCGATTGACGGCTTCACCATCCCGCAGGACATTCCTGTTGTGGCGTTCCAGCACGCGAATGACCCTGTCCCGATGCTCGATCTCAATGCCAATGGTGAGGTTCCTGAGAATATTCACAGGGTGCTCCTCCCCGGACAAGATGGAATTATGCGCGCGCATAATAACAACCAGTATGCGGATTCTGTGGATCGGTATTCGTCTGACATTTATGGTGACTACGAGTTCATGTACGGCAAGGTCATCGAGCAGCAAGTGTTCGACGTCGTGCAGCGATGAGCAGTTTTGGCGGGAAGGAAAGGGCGTAGCAGGTGCGCAAGCGGTTTCGTGTGGGTGTTGTGGTGGCGGCAATGATTGGTGTTCTGGCCGGTTGTGCTTTCGGTGGCGGATATGTGAAGCAGATCCCTGCTGCCCTGAATGAGATCGAGGGCGTGACCTCGGTCGAGGTCGGAAAAGGATATGACGGTCTGACCCGGAAGACAGTGATCAAGATCTACCTTGCTTCGGACCCGGTGACTGCCGAGAACATTCAGCGAGTTTTCGTCGCCCTCGGGGATATTGATTTTTCAGGGGCAGGCAACATAAACCTGAGCTTCCTCAATGTGCAAACCAAGGCTCGGAGTGACGTTCGCAACGGGGTCCAAGATGTCATCGACAACCAAGGTGGTCCAACTGGTGACTATCTCCCGGCTGCTCTTGACTACTTTGCGCGCAGTGCTGGCCTGTCGATCTCAAATCCAGAGCGCTTGAAAGAAATTGCCGACTACATGCGGGATTGAAAAGAATTAGTGGGTGTGCATGCGATTTCGTGTGGGTGTTGTGGGGGCGGCAATGATTGGTGTTCTGGCCGGTTGCGCTTTCGGTGGCGGATATGTGAAGCAGATCCCTGCTGCCCTGAATGAGATCGAGGGCGTGACCTCGGTCAAGGTTGGAAGAGGATATGACGGCCTGAATAGGCGCACGGTCGTTACGGTCGCTCTCGATCCGGCGGCAGTAGATGCTGGCCTCCTCCAAAATGTTTTCGTTGCCCTAGCGGACGAGGTCGATTTTCATGGCGCGGGTCAAGTTTCCCTGGTGTTTACGGATGCAGCGTCTGGAGAGCAGGTTGACCTCATTGAAGCGGTTGATGCTCTCATCGAAGGTCAGGGAAAAGCAAGTGATGCTGATGTTGCCGCCGCCTTGGAGAGCTTGAAGGAACTGGCAGGCCTCTCCTTTACCGGTGATGAGAAATTCGACCAACTTGCCGACTACGTACGTCAATGAGAATCCGACCAGTGCGCAACGAATATAGAACCGAGCCCCCTCTCATCGCTTCAAGGAAGGAGCCACATGGGCGACGTTGAAGAGGCATATGCCCGGCTTGAGGCTGTGCGCGCCCGCGCCGAACGTCAGCTTCGTGAAGCTCAAGACCGCAAAGATCAATTCGCTCAAGTCTCAAGAGACGCCCAGTCGCATTCAGCGACGGTCCGCTCACCTCGGGGTGAAGTGGAAGTGACTGCTCAAGCGACGGGGCGAATTCTTAACCTCACCTTCAGCAGTAACGCTCTCGCCCTCGGCAGTGAAAAGCTTGCAGCCCTGGTCACCGAGACGATTGCGCGCGCTCAACACGATGCGGCCACCCAAGGGATCACACTGATGTCCTCTGTTCTTCCGGGAGACTCCCCCTTCTACCGCAGTCTCAGCGTCCAAATCGAGGACACCTTTCCCGCGCCTCCGGCGCGCCCGACTCGGGGTTGCATCATAGGAGGCTCCCAGTGACGAAGATCGTTGTTGATCCAAGTTCTTTGTCTGGCGCGGCGACCGACTTGGGAAGAATGGCAACTGCGATTGACGCAGCACTCGAGCACTTCGATGCCGATACTTCCTCCCTTAGAAATGAATGGGAAGGCGATGCTGCTGAGGCGGCTTTCAATGCCCGTAAGCAGTGGCGTGAGCTCATGATGACCGAAGCAGGTGCGCTTCGCGCCATCGCCGCGATACTCGACCAGACGGGTGACGTCTACGCCGAACTCGACCGGAAATGCGGTGCCGCCCTCGGCGGTCAGTGACCCGCTCACACGGCGCACGCACAACGTTCTTCTCACGCCCTGGGCGAACTAACGCGCATCCGGCTCGGCGGGCACCTAGTGTGGGAACCAGTCGAGAACTCCGCACGCGCGGAGTTCGTACGAAGGCCCGCCCGCGACAGCGAGGGCCCGTCGAAGGGAACACGTGATGTTCGAACGCTTCACCGACCGCGCGCGCCGCGTCGTCGTCCTCGCGCAGGACGAGGCCCGCGGTCTCAAGCACAACTACATCGGGACCGAGCACATCCTCCTCGGCCTCATCAGCGAAGGCGAGGGCGTCGCAGCCAAAGCCCTCGAAATGATGGACATCAAGGGCGACGCGGTCCGCGAGGCGGTCGTCGAGCTCCTCGGCGAGGGCGAGAAGCCGGTCGAAGGGCACATCCCCTTCACCCCGCGCGCGAAGAGGGTCTTCGAACTCTCCTTGCGTGAGGCCCTTCAGCTCGGCCACAACTACATCGGGACCGAGCACCTCCTCCTCGGCCTCCTCAAAGAGGGCGAGGGCACGGCGACGCAGGTGCTCACCAAGCTCGGCGCGGACCTCGCGCAGGTGCGCCAGACGGTCATCCAGCTCCTCTCCGGCTACCAGCGCGGCGAGGGCGAGGGCCGCGAGTCCGTGGGCGCGGGAGTCGGAGGATCGGGCGGGCCGGATCGCGCGAACTCCGCGATCCTCGAGCAGTTCGGCCGCAACCTCACCCAGGCTGCGCGCGAAAACAAGCTCGACCCCGTGATCGGGCGCCGCACCGAGATGGAGCGCGTCATGCAGGTCCTCTCGCGGCGCACGAAGAACAACCCGGTCCTCATCGGCGAGCCGGGCGTCGGCAAGACCGCCGTCGTCGAGGGCCTCGCCCAGGCGATCGTCCACGGGGACGTCCCCGAGACGATCAAGGACAAGCAGATCTACAGCCTCGACATGGGCTCCCTGGTCGCGGGCTCGCGCTACCGCGGCGACTTCGAGGAGCGCTTGAAGAAGGTCCTCAAGGAGATCCGCACGCGCGGGGACATCATCCTCTTCATCGACGAGATCCACACCCTCGTCGGAGCGGGCGCCGCCGAGGGCTCGATCGACGCCGCCCAGATGCTCAAGCCCATGCTGGCCCGCGGCGAGCTCCAGACGATCGGCGCGACCACCAACGACGAGTACCGCAAGTACATCGAGAAGGACGCCGCCCTCGAGCGCCGTTTCCAGCCGGTGAAGGTCGACGAGCCGAGCGTGGAGGAGACCGTTGCGATCCTGACGGGCCTGCGCGACCGCTACGAGGCGCACCACCGCGTCATCATCACCGACCAGGCGATCGAAGCGGCGGCCGAGCTCGCCGACCGCTACATCTCGGATCGCTTCCTCCCGGACAAGGCGATCGACCTCGTCGATGAGGCGGGCGCCCGCCTGCGCATCCGTCGCATGACCGCGCCGCCGGAGCTGCGCGAACTCGACGAGAGGATCGCCGAGGTCCGTCGCAACAAGGAGTCCGCGATCGACGACCAGGACTTCGAGAAGGCCGCGGCGCTGCGCGACGAGGAGTCGAAGCTCGGCGAGGAGCGCAAGGCCCGCGAGGCCGCCTGGAAGGGCGGTGAGACCGACGAGATCGCCGAGGTCACCGAGGAGGAGATCGCCGAGGTCCTCGCGATGTCGACCGGCATCCCGGTCTTCAAGCTCACCCAGACCGAGACGACGAAGCTCCTCAAGATGGAGGAGGAGCTGCACAAGCGCGTCATCGGTCAGGACGAGGCCGTGCGCGCCCTCAGCCAGTCGATCCGCCGCACCCGTTCGGGCCTGAAGGACCCGAATCGTCCGGGCGGCTCCTTCATCTTCGCCGGCCCGACCGGCGTGGGAAAGACGGAGCTGGCCAAGGCGCTCGCCGAATTCCTCTTCGGCGACGAGGACGCTCTCATCCAGCTTGACATGTCCGAGTTCTCCGAGAAGCACACGGCGTCGCGCCTCTTCGGCGCCCCTCCCGGCTACGTCGGCTACGACGAGGGCGGCCAGCTCACCGAGAAGGTGCGCCGCAAGCCCTTCTCCGTCGTCCTCTTCGACGAGGTCGAGAAGGCGCACCCGGACATCTTCAACTCGCTCCTCCAGATCCTCGAGGAGGGCCGCCTCACCGACTCCCAGGGCCGCAAGGTCGACTTCAAGAACACCGTCATCATCATGACGACGAACCTGGGCACGCGCGACATCAACAAGGGGGTCCTCACGGGCTTCCAGTCGGCCGAGAACATGACGCACGACTACTCGCGCATGAAGGCGAAGGTCGCTGAGGAGCTCAAGCAGCACTTCCGCCCCGAGTTCCTCAACCGCGTCGACGACACGATCGTGTTCCCGCCGCTCGACAAGGAGCAGATCAAGCTCATCGTCGACCTCATGATCGCCAAGCTCGCCAAGCGCATGGAGGCTCAGGACATGCGCCTGCAGCTCACCGACGCGGCGCGCGATCTGCTCGCCGACCTCGGTTTCGATCCGGTGCTGGGCGCGCGTCCGCTGCGTCGTGCGATCCAGCGGGAGATCGAGGACGCCCTGTCCGAGCGGATCCTCTTCGGGGAGATCACCGCCGGTCAGGTCGTCACCGTCGGCGTCGAGGGCGAGGGCAAGGAGCGCAACTTCACCTTCAACGGCGCCTGAGTCGAGAGGCTGTCGGCCCCGGCCCCGGCCCCGGGAGCGAGGAGGGGCGTGCGATGGAGCTCCGGGTCTGAGTGCCTGCGGTTCATACGCGTCTATAGTGACTGATGCGTGCAGAGCATTCGATCTCTTCTTCGTCTGGAAAGGAGAGGATCATCCTGTGCTGCGACTGCATATGGTTGCCTTAGTTGGAGTGCTTGTTGCTCTCGCTGCCCTGACCGGTTGCTCTTCTGCTGATCAGAAAACAGGGAACTCTCCGGAGGACATCGCTCATATGGCCGACTTCTTGCCTGATCGGCCTCCGTCACTGATCGTGAGAAGAGGAGACGAGAGAACTGAAGAGTTTCCTCCGACTGATTCCATGTGGGCCAAACATCGGAGAGTGTTCAACTCGGAGATGACGCTCCTGAGTTCAAATGGATGGAGGATGATCTTCTAGTCGATCGGGGCACTTCGCTGGAACTCATCTTGGATAACGAGCCAACATTCTTGGATATCGCATTCTTTGAAAACGGGATTGATGGCGCCGGTCGCGCGGAGAACGGGAGGATCGACAGAATTCCTGTTTGTCAGAAGCACCCTGAGGGGCATGTTGCGAATTGTCGAGATGTGCATCTTGAATCTGGTTCTTATGTGGTTCCTCTTCCGTTTGAAAAGATTAATAAGGGTGGAGAGAGGACTTATTTTGTCGTCAGTCTCTTCGTTGAAGGGATTGATCCGAATTCGAATGAACTCGCCGCGTTCACGGCGAATTGGAATATTCCTCTGATCTTCGAGGAAGGTGAATCGTGAATCGGGCTCGTCTAACGGTCTCCTGATCATTGTTTTTTGATCAACGGCTTCCTGGTGCGCTAAGAAGGCGGCGCCAATGATCCTGCTGATATCTGCCAGCGCTGCTCGGGGCATTCTGCATATGAATGAATGGCGCTTGATCCCCTCGGTGCAGATGTGCCTGAGGTAAGAATTTCTGGTGTGTTCGACTTCTCTTCCCTCTGATGGGCTGAGTAATGCGGTGACCGGATCATTGAGATCCTCGTTCTGGCCCAGGCGATTCTTGAGTTTCTCCATGAAGACATCGGTGTTGAATGTGATGTTCTTGCAGTGTTCAATACTGATGCCCAGTGCTTGTTCCGACTGTTTTGCGCCACATTCCGAATCATTGTGGGAATAGTGTTCGCAGGTCCGATCTGTTATTAAGGTGGATTCTCTTATTCTGTTGGAGGGGATTTCTAGCTCGACGGATACTCCGCTGATCTCTGCCGAGACGAATAGATCTAGTGTGTGTTTCGTGAATTCGATGATCGGTTGGAAGGGGATCGAGAACGGTGGATATTCTGGCCAGACATCGAATTGAGCGGTGATGAGTTCTCTTCCCTCGTTCCCCTCGCCTTCCCTTGGCTCCAGATGGAGATCGACGTCGAAGGGGTAGAAGGCGAGTGAAGTGTTTCCCGCTTCGCTCGGAGCCGTGGCGTAGCGGCCTGCCGCCTTCGCGATCCTTTCGAATTCCATCAATCCGATTTCTGGAAGATGGGATAGCGTGTTTTCAATTGGAGATGAGATTTTTCCGTATATGCTGAGTGTCAGTTCGATCATCGTCTGATGATCATTTCCAGGGGTAGCAGAAATGGTTTTTCTCGATGCTCTCTGAAACTCCTGTGGTCGCATGATCTCCTACCCAAACCTTGGACTGATTCGCCCAGCGAACCTCTTTGCCCGTCTTGCATGGAACATGGACGTTCGACCGCTTCCCTGCGCCTCCGTTTGGGTAGTACCAGTCCCATTCTGATGATTTAACGACGTACCACTGCCCATCCCATAGCCATAAAGTGTTTTGAACCTGAGCGCGGTTCACCGGATGGGTGGTTCCTACGGTGTCCCACCATCCGTGTCCGGCAATTTCGCCGAATCCTCCAGTATCTTTCCAGTGGGGAAGATCTGCTCGCGCTCGTGCGTAAGTCTTAATGTTTACCGCTGTTGGTTGAGGCGTGTCGATCGTGTTCGTCGACTCGTCAGCGGACAGGTCATGCGCGGTGGATTCATACGGGTCGGACAGGCCGACTTCCCCTGCGATTGAGTCGTCAAAAGATGAATCGGCGTAACTCGCTGTCGTTCCGAATGTGATGAGAATCGCGACGCTCAGCGCAGTGGCGGATACTCGTCGAACTACGGTCATCATTCCCTCAATCCGTGAGTAGGTGTCTTGGGTATTTTCGCTATCCGACGCGGATCGTTGGTCTCGTGGCGGCACTGCCACGAGGAGCTACTCGAGTATCAGCGATACTAAGAGTTTCCGAGGCGCTCGTCTAGACCCGCTTCCCCGGCAGGGCGCGGAGAGAATCGGAAAGTCGAGCAAGGAGCAGATCAAGCTCATCGTCGACCTCATGATCGCCAAGCTCGCCAAGCGCATGGAGGCTCAGGACATGCGCCTGCAGCTCACCGACGCGGCGCGCGATCTGCTCGCCGACCTCGGTTTCGATCCGGTGCTGGGCGCGCGTCCGCTGCGTCGTGCGATCCAGCGGGAGATCGAGGACGCCCTGTCCGAGCGGATCCTCTTCGGGGAGATCACCGCCGGTCAGGTCGTCACCGTCGGCGTCGAGGGCGAGGGCAAGGAGCGCAAGTTCACCTTCAACGGCCAGTGAGACCGGGGCCTCCGGTCCCATCTCTGGACGATCCGTCCACAATCGGGAGAGGCCGTGACAGAATGTCTGCGGATTGTCGGCTATCGGAAGAAGATCAGAGGGGTTCATGGCTTCTCGCGCCGGTTCGCGCCGTCGTGGCCGTCTGCTTCGGCGGACTCCGGCGGTCTTCGTCGTTGTGCTCTCGCTGATCATTTCGGTCCTGGCGATCATTCACCGAGGGGTCGAAACCACTGAAGTGAATGTGGACGACGGCGGGATCTGGGTGACCAACGCCTCGAAGCTCATGGTTGGTCACATGAATTACGACGCCCGGCTTCTCGATGCCGCCTTCGTCACGGAGTCGACGAATTTCGATATCGGCCAAGCGGGAGACACCGTCACCTTCTCGGATTTCGCATCCCGCTCTCTCGCTCCGGTAGATGTGTCGAGCGTCGCCCTGGGGGCGGCGACATCCCTACCCGAAGGCGCCATCGCCATGCAAGGAGGACAGTCCGTCGGCGTCATCGACCCCGCTGAAGGGAACGTGTGGCTCGCCGACGCCTCGGCCCCCTCCTCGACCGCCTACACGCAGGAGACATCACTGACGACAGGCCTCGAGGCCGGGGTCGTCGCAACTTCGACCAGCGGCAACGTCTATGCGCTTTCCGCCGTCGCCGGCGAATTCTTCATCGCTCAACGCACCGGAGCAGTCATCGACACCCATGAGATCCCCGTCTCGGGTCTGTCCAGGGCATCCGACCTCAGTCTGACAGTCGTCGGAGAACATCCCGTCGGCCTCGACTCTTCGACTAACACCCTCATTCTGCCCGACGGCAGTTCGTACGACCTCGCCGACCAGGGCATCTCCTCGGGCGCGGTCCTTCAACAACCCGGTCCGGATTCGGACCGGGTCCTCGTGGCGACGACGACCGGGCTCTTCGCCATTCCCCTCGATGGCGGGGATGCGGCGGTTCTCGGCACCTCCCCGAAGGGCCTTGCGGGTAACGCAGCGCCCCCGGTCCGCCACAACCGCTGTGCTTACGCCGCATGGACGGTATCGGGGGCGTATCTGCGTGTCTGCGACGACTCCTCGAAAGATGAGTCCGGCACCGTTGAGAGTCTTCGGAGCGCCGAGGAGATCGTTTTCCGCACCAATCGCACCCGTATCGTCCTCAATGATATCGGCAACGGTTCCGTCTGGCTTCCCGACGACAACATGGTGCTGATGAACGACTGGGATCAGGTGGCGAAGGAACTCGTCGAGAACAAGACGCAGGAGGAGACTCCTGAGATTACCGAGGAGATCGCCGACCCCGAGCGCCAGGAGAAGAACACTCCTCCCGAAGCCGTCGACGACGAGTTCGGCATTCGTCCAGGACGCTCGACGACTCTGCCGGTCCTCAACAACGATTCGGATGCCGACGGCGATGTCCTGACAGCAAGGGTTATCGAGCCCGCCGATTTCGGCAGACTGACGCGCTCTCGCGGCGGTCGGGCTCTGCAGATCACCGATGTGGGCGAAGACCAGGCGGGGACGACCTCCTTCGTTTATGAGGCGACGGACGGCGAGGCGGCGGACACCGCAACCGTGACGGTGTCGGTTCATCCATGGTCGGTGAATGAAGGCCCTCGACAAGTGCGTCATCCAGTCGTCAAGATCGGTTCAGAGGCGCAGATCGAGTACAACATCCTCACCGACTGGATCGACCCCGACGGCGACCAGATCTACCTCGCCAGTGCCGTGGCCCCTGCAGGCCTGTCCGTTCAATTCTCCGAGGACGGAACCATATCGATCACAGAGCTGGGCGCCGGAGCAGGAACGAAGGCTGTCGAGATCGAGGTCTCTGATGGGCGCGATACCACTAGCGGGCTCCTCACGGTCGATGTGCAGGAACCCGGCAATATCGTCCCCACCGCCAACGCCGATTTCTATGTCGCGAGGGTAGGGGAACCGCTCGTCCTCGATCCAGTCACCAATGACATCGACCCCAATGGCGATGCCCTGTCTTTGGTCGCCGTCTCCGTCGCTCCCGTGACGACCACCGTGGTCCCCGATCTCGGCCTCGGGACCATCACCTTCACGGGAACCGCGCCCGGCTCGTATCAGTTCACATACACGGTGACCGATGGTCCGTCCACCGCTCTGGGCGTCATCCGAGTCGACGTCGTAGCTGCCGAAGAGAAGGCCACCCCCATCGCCGAGGACGACTTGGCTGTGCTCCCTGCTGGAGGATCCACACTGGTCGCGCCGTTGGCCAACGACACGGATCCGGCGGGCGGCGTCCTCGTCGTCCAGACCATCGACGTCCCCGAATCCCTCGGGCTGCAGGTTGCGCTCCTCGACCGTCACATCCTTCGCATCACGTCACCTGCGGGTCTCGACGACTCCGTCTCTTTCACATATACGGTATCCAACGGTCAGGATACGGCGCGAGCCCAAGTGACCGTCGTACCGACGAGAGCCAGAGACATCAACGCCGCCCCCGAGGCCAACCCGGACAGCGTCAAAGTTCGCGTGGGAGATATCGGCTCAGTCGCAGTCCTCGCGAATGACCGCTCGCCTGCTGGCCTGCCGATGACCGTGTCTACCACCATCGAAAACCTCACGAAGAGACCCGAGCTCGGGACCCCCTTCGTCACAGGCAATCTCGTCCGTCTCGAAGCCGGCGACACTCCGGGAATCGTGACTCTCGCTTACACGGTGCGTGACTCGGTCGGGAACACGGCATCATCAACGGTCACCTTCGAAGTGATCGCGGATTCCCAGGCGAACTCCGCACCCCGCCCGAAAGCCCTCACCGCATGGGCGGTGACCTCGGAGATGACCCGGATCTCCGTCCCCCTCAACGGCATCGACCCCGATGGGGATTCGGTGACCCTCGTCGGAATCGAACAGTCGCCGACGAAAGGCACCGTCGAACTGGGAACCGACTGGCTCGAATACACGCCTTCCAAAGGCGCGATCGGGACCGAGGTCTTCACGTACATCGTCGAGGACCGTAAGGGCAAACAGGCGACGGCCCGAGTTCGTGTCGGCATAGCCCCGCCTTCGACGCGTAACCAGGATCCGATCGCCGTCAACGACTCGATCACGATCCGCCCGGCCCGTGACGTGTCCGTCGGAGTAATGGTCAACGACATCGATGCGGACGGCGATACGATCTCCCTGCTCGAGGGATCCCTGGTCTCCAACGTCACGGGACTGGAGGCTCGCATCACCGGGCAGACCGTCACCTTCACCTCTCCAGCGGACGAGGGTGACTACTCGATCGCTTACCGGATCACCGACGGGAAGGGCGGCACTGCCACAGCAAGCCTGACGATTCACGTGAGGACGGATGCTCCGTTGCAGGCTCCAGTCGCGCGCGACGACGTCGTCGCGATCTCCGAGCTTCCCGAAAGGACCGGGAGTGTTCGCGTGGCGGTGACGGACAACGATGACGATCCCGATGGGGTCCTCACCGACCTCACAGTGTCAACGAAGTCCTCCCTCGCATCCGTCGATGGGCAGGAGGTGATCGTCACTCCCACCGAGAATCGCGCGCTGATCGTCTACACGATCACCGACAAGGACGGCCTGAGCTCCTCGGCGGTCCTCTTCGTCCCCGGCATCAACCGGACGAATCCGGTCGTCGATGAGACACGAGTCCCCCTCGAGGTTCGTGCCGATGAGGACGTGACGATCGACATCAACGACTACGTCCTCGTGCGCTCCGGTCGTACGGCGCACATCGTCGACGGAGCATCGGTAACGGCTTCCGTCGGCATTGATCCGGGAATCGAACTCGTGGACGATCACTCGTTGAAATTCCATGTCACTGCCGACTACACCGGCAAGAGCTCAATCTCCTTCGAAGCCCGCGACGGCCTCGCCGATGATGACTCGGCACTCTCGGCGGTGTTGACGATCCCCATCAGAGTCAAGTCGACGACCAACCACCCGCCGACGCTGACTCCTACGGCGATCAGAGTCGCTGCGGGAGACGATCCGGTATCTTACGACCTCTCGCTGATGGTCGATGACCCGGACGACGCGGATCCGACCTCGTTCACCTACTCCCTCGTCAAGAGCCCCAACGGGGTGGCTGTCTCCCTCAACGGGCACCTGCTGTCCGTTCAGGCTGTCCTCGGACAGCAGAAGGGAGACCTCGACCCGATCGTCGTGTCCGTCGACGACGGCTCCGGTGAGGTCGAGGCTCAGATACCGGTGAAGGTCGTGTCATCAACCGCAGAGCTTCCGCGGGCGACCGACATCGAAATCACCACGGCGAACGCCGGGCAGTCGATGACCATCGACCTCACCCCCGCCCTGTTCAATCCGTTCAAGGAGACGCGACTCCGCATCCACTCGGTGCAGTTCCAAGTGGGGGCGGGCACCCTCGATCCCGACTCCGACAGGTACAGCCTGACGATCACGCCTCAGGCGGGGAAGACCGGATCGATGATCGTCACTTATAAGGTGGCCGATGCGACTGAGGATCCGTCCCGCAACGTCCAGGGCAAAATCATCCTGACGGTGCGCGATCGTCCCGCGCCCCCGACGGAGGTCAAGGCCTCCGTATCGGGGGCGGGCCGGGCAACGGTGTCCTTCACCCCCGGTGCGAGTAACGGCGCGGACATCGACTTCTACGAGATGACGGATGTGACGACAGGCCAGACCTACAGGTGCGAGATCGCGGTGTGCGAGGCGTCCGGGTTGACGAACGGTGTTGAGCATGCGTTCACCGTCCGCGCGCACAACGACGTCGGTTACTCCGATCCCTCCGGAGCATCGAACCGGGAACTCATCGACGCAGTGCCAGGCAAGATGCCGACGCCGACGCTCGAAGAGGGAGATCGTCAGCTGAGAATCTCGTGGTCCCCTCCCGAGAATGAGGGATCCGCGATATCGAGGTACACGGTGAGCGTCGTCGGGGCCGACGGCGTGAGAACCGTCGAAGCGACGAGTACGAGCACCATCGTCTCCGATCTGAAGAACGGTCAGTCTTACACCGTTACCGTTGTCGCCCATAACGGGGCGAAGGAACCGTCACAGAGTTCGGACGGCGTGATCGGAACGCCGTACGGTACTCCCGATACGCCGACGGCCATCACAGCCTCTGTCACTGAGGCCAGCGCCGACGGGGTGACTGCGACCGTCGGAGTATCGTGGGACCGTGGCAGCCCCGAAGACGCTGATTGGGGCGAGACGACGGTGACCGTCGGCGGGATTTCGACGACCGTCGATAAGACACGGACTTCGGCGCTGCTCGTCGGCATCGAACCCGGACTCGGGCATGAAGTGACGGTTCAGACCTCGAACGCTCACGGCAACAAATCCGCCATCGGCACATCGGTCGTGAGGGTCTCGACCGTTCCCTTCGCCCCGTCCGCCGACGCTCTGAGGCTCGAGCCCACCGGCGTCAAAGGCGAACTCCGGGTGGTCGGTCTGTCCAAGAAAGGCGGACGCGGGTATTCTCCGGATGAGCTTCGAATCCATTACACGATCACTGGACGCGGGTGCGGCGCCGACGGCCCGCAGCTCGACACGTCGTCAATGCTCATCAACTCCGGCGATAACACTCCCGTCTCCTACTCCTTCTGCCAGGTCGGCATCGCTTCGACGGGTGATCCGTCCGTGTCGGCGATCGTGACGGCGCAAGCCGTGGCGCCCGAGTCGAAACCCGAGGCGCCGACCCTGACGGCGACACCGGTCTCGACGACGAGCATCGCCCTCAACTGGAACATCGAGAGCGCCAGCCCGCCCGTGTCGAGCGCCGTGCTGCTGGTCGACGGATCCCGCATTCCCGTCACCTACGCGAACGGCGCGCATACGGTCTCAGACCTGGCTCCGGGGCGCGCTTACACGTTCACCTTGGAGATTTCCAACGCGTGGGGCACGGCCTCGTCGACTACGACCGCAGTCACTCCGATGGACGTCCGATTGGCATGGACGAATACCTGTGCAGCTGACGTCACTCCCGGTGTTCAAACGCCGGAAGGAGGAACTCCGGAGAGCTGCTTCACCTATTCGGTCGCTCCAGTGGGGTGGACCCTCGATGCGAAACCCCTCGTGTGCACCGTGATCTCCGACGTCGACAACTCGACGAAAAAGACCATCACCGTATCCGGCGATGCGGGAACACCCTCGGGCGTGAGGACTCTCGCGGCGACGCAAGAGGCCCTCGACGCCCTGTGGGCGCAGCGCCCCGACCTCGTGACCTGTTCTCAAGAATGACAAGGATTCAAGATCGACATGACGATCAGCATTGACGATGCCACGCGCTTCGCCCAGACCTTCGCAGGCCTCGTCGACGGCATCTCCGCAGCCGTCCTCGACAAGGAGCCGACGATCCGTCTCGCCCTGACGACGATGTTCGCGGGCGGGCATCTTCTTCTCGAAGACGCACCCGGCACGGGCAAGACCGCGCTCGCCCGCGCCATGTCGAGGGTCATTGACTCGCGGACCGCTCGCATCCAGTTCACTCCCGATCTGCTGCCCTCGGACATCACCGGCGTCAACATGTACGACCAGAAGAGCGGCGACTGGAGGTTCCACGGCGGACCGATCTTCGCTGAGATCGTCCTCGCCGATGAGATCAACCGCGCTTCGCCGAAGACTCAGTCGGCGTTGCTCGAAGTCATGGAGGAGGCTCAGGTGACGGTTGACGGAATCCGCCACCTCGCACCGGAGCCCTTCATGGTCATCGCCACCCAGAACCCGATCGAGCAGGCGGGCACCTACCCCCTGCCCGAAGCCCAGCTCGACCGCTTCCTCATGAAGACCTCGATCGGCTATCCGTCACGGGCCGCCATGATCGACGTCCTCGACGGTGCGGCTGCGCCCGACCGATCGAAACTCGTGAGACCGCTGCTCAAGGCCGATCAGGTCGTGCGTCTCGCCGGACTCGCGGCGCAGAATCACACGGATCGAGCCGTCCTCGACTACATCGCTGCTCTCGCTGAGGCGACCCGTCAGGATGAGTCCTCCACGCTGGGCGTCTCCACGCGCGGAGCCATCGGCATGGCCCGTTGCGTCCGTGTCTGGGCCGCAGCCCAGGGACGTAACTTCGTCCTTCCGGACGATGTCAAGGACCTCGCGATCCCCGTGTGGGCGCATCGTATCGTCGTCGATCCGGACGCCCTCTTCTCGGGGGCCACGGCCGAGGGCGTCATCAACCGCGCTCTGACCACCGTTCCTGCGCCGGCAGTGAGCGCCTGAGTCCAGTGACTCTCACAGCGCCGCTCCAAAAGGCCCGCGACGCCCTCATCCGGGCATCCCGCACCCCTGTGATCGCCCTTGGCATCAGCTGGTTGAAAACGATCACGGCCACAGGGTGGGCGGTGATCATCTGCGGGAGCCTCGCCGCATGGATCGCCACGACGTGGGGGTGGGTCGAGGCGCACGTCATTGCGACGACCTGCGCTGCGGTCATGCTCTCGGCACTGGTGCTCGTCGCATGGCCTATCCCGCATCGGATCGCGATCGACCTGCCGCAGAAGCGCATCGTTGCAGGCCAAACCGCTGTCGGCGGCATCACCGTGACCAATACGCGTACCAGACCGATCGGCTCGGGAGTCATCGAGCTCCCCATCGGAGCCGGAAGCGGACAGTTCCTCGTCCCGCCACTGGGGCCGAAAGCGCGATGGGAGGAGATCTTCTCGGTCGTCACCCGTCGGCGCGGCCTCATCAGCATCGGTCCCGCAAGATCGGTCCGCTCCGATGGCCTGGGCTTACTGCGCCGCGTCCGCATAGGGGACCGCCCCGATGTCCTCAGAGTCCATCCGCGTACGGTACGGCTCCCCTTCGATGCCACGGGATTCCAGCTGGACGTCGAAGGGGTGACCACGGCGAGACTGTCTTCCTCGGATGTCTCTTTCCACGCCCTGCGTGACTATGAACCGGGCGACGACCGACGTAACGTGCACTGGGCGTCCACTGCGCGCCTCGGACGCCTGATCGTTCGGCAGTTCGAGGAAACCCGCCGTTCTCACCACATGATCATCATCGATACGGCGGCTCGCGTGTGGCCCGGAGATGCTTTCGAAACAGCGGTTTCCATCGGAGCCTCGCTCGCTCTCACCGGACTCAGCGCGTCTCGCACGGTATCGATGAGCACATCGGCTGGCTGGCTGCCGACGAGCTCACCGGTCCGCATGCTCGATGCCCTTACCGAGATCGAAGCGGGGGACAACGTTGATGTCGAGGAGCGAGTGAGGCGCTGCGTCGAAGAACGCGGCGGAGCATCGGCGGTGACGATCGTCGTCAATCCCGGGATGTCGGACGAGGACGCCTCGCGTCTGGCGGGCGTGCCCGGCTCGGACGTGTCGGTCCTCGTCATCCGCGTCCGTCCCGGTGCTTCGCGTCGGCGTCGCCGACTCTCCAGGGGGGTGCTCCTCGATTGCCCGAGCCTGGACGATCTGCCTCGCCTCATCGTGGGGGGAAAGCTGTCATGACCGCTCCGCGACGCCGGCGTCCCCGGAACAACCCGACCGGCACCCCTCCTCCGAGGGTCGCCGCCGTGCAGGAACGCCTTCGAGGAAGGCTCCCCGGATGGGCGCTTCTCGTCGTGGGGGCGCTCTTCATCGGCCCCACCGCTGCTCATACACCAGTCTTCGGCGATCCTTCGGGTGCGCTCGCGGCCGGGACCGGCGTTTTCATCGGCCTCTTGATCGCTGCGGCGGCGACTCGCTGGAAGTGGGATGCACTGTCGGTCCTGGCAGCGGTGCTCGCGGCGTATCTTCTCCTCGGCGGAGCCGTCGCTCTGCCGAAGACGACTCTGTATCACGTGCTCCCTACGGCGCAGACGCTCCAGGTATTGGTACTCGGGGCGGTTCAGTCCTGGAAAGACCTGCTGACCGTCACCCCGCCCGCCTCCTCGTACATCGGCCCCGCCCTGGTCCCGTGGATCTGCGGCCTCGTATCGTCGACGCTCGCCGGACTTGCGACCGTGCGCAGGGGAAGCGCGATCCTCGGAAGCGTTCCGATCATCCTCATGGGAGCGATCGGCATTGCCTTCGGACCGTCGGGAACGCGACCGATGATCTGGCCGGTCATCGTCTGGTGGGCGGCGCTTCTCCTGTGGTGGGCTGCGGCTGCCCAGAGACGTCGGATCGCCGACGGTGAGGACATCCTCATCGGACGGAGGACGACAGCGACGAACGTCACCTCTACGGCGACGACCGGCCGCTCTCGCAGCGTCATCAACATCGGCCGTCGGGCGGTGTCGGCTCTCGTCATGACAGCGATCGGCGTAGGACTCGCCGTTCCGGCGACGATCGAGTGGGGGCCCTGGAATTCAAGGATCGTCGGCCGCGATGTCGTCGAACCACCGCTCGATGTGCGCGCCTACCCGTCGCCCTTGGCCGCCTACCGCCACTACACGACCGATTTGGAGCGCAAGAAGCTCCTCTCGGTCACGGGGCTTCCCGAGTCCGCACGGGTGCGCATCGCCGTCATGGACGTCTACGACGGCACGACCTTCGGCATGAGCGAGGCTGAAACTCATCCCGGATCGGGGTATCTGTCCGTCGGATCGCGCCTGCCCGAGCAGGTCGTCAGCGAGGACGCCCGCCTCGCGGAGATGACGATGAAAACGTCGGGTCTCATCGGTCCCTGGGTTCCATCGGTCGGCACCGTCCAGACGCTCACTTTCAGCGGCGAGGATGCCGATGAGCAGCAGGACGGCTTGCACGCCGACCTGTGGTCCGACTCGGCACTGACGACCGGACCGACTTCCGCGATGGATTACACCGTGATCTCCTACGTCGAGCCGAAGCCTTCCGACGGCCGATTGGCCGACGTCGAGGCCACCGACTTCTACGGAAGGGATGAGAACGTTCCCGAGGGCATCGCCGAATTGGCCGCTTCGGTCTCTGCGAAGGAGCAGTCCCCTCTCGCGAAGGCTCGAGCCATCGAACGATACCTGTCCGAGGACGGCTTCTACTCGAACGAGGATGCGGCGGCTTCGCGTCCCGGGCATCGGGCCGACCGTCTTCAGCGCATGCTCGACGCTGAACAGCTCATCGGCGACGATGAGCAGTACGCGGCTCTCATGGCGCTCATGCTTCACTCCATCGGAATGAACGCCAGGGTCGTTATGGGGTTCTACTCGGAGGATGTCTCCGGTGATGCGTCCTTCTACGGCGCGGACATGCACGTGTGGGTGGAGGTCGAATTCGAAGACGCCGGGTGGGGCGTCTTCGATCCGACGCCGCCGCGCGACCAGAAGCCTCGGACCGACGTGCCCGAGCCGAATTCCGTGCCCCGGCCTCAGGTCCTGCAACCGCCCGAGCCTCCTGAAGAACCGGTGGATCTGCCGCCGACGACTTCCGATCGCGACGCAGAGTCTCAAGATGACGAGGATCGTGAGATCCCGTGGGGGGTGATCGTCGGAGTTTCGGTTTCGATCCTGGTGATCATCGGCCCTATCCTCGCGATCCTGCTCGCCAAGGCGTTGCGTCGGCGCGCTCGGCGCAACACCGCGGACCCGCGCGCAGCACTGGTCGGATCGTGGGACGAAGTGGTCGATATGGCCACTGATGCCGGCATCACGGTGATGCCGAACAAGACGCGCCAGGAGACGGCGTGGGAGCTCACGAGCCTGTGGCAGGACCGTGCCGACTCATCCCGTGGTGATGCCCGCCGGGGTGAGGGCGATTCCGGTGAGGCTGCGGTGATTCCCGGATGGACCTTGTTCGCGCAGAGGGTCCCCACGATCGTCGCCGTCGCCCGTCGGGCGGACATCGCCGATTTCGCAGAGGAAGGCGGGTCCCAGTCGGAGGCGGTACTCGCCTGGAACGAGGTCGACGGTTTGCGTCGGGAACTTCGGAGCACGGCTCGACCGCTTACCCGGATCCATCGTGCCCTGTCCTTGAGATCCTTGCTCGCCCGATATCGGCGCGCACGCGCCTCTCACCGGAACCGGAAGCACCTCGCAGAGAACGCCGCCCGAGCGAGTCGCAGTACCTCTCAGGCCTCCGCGTCTCGGCGGCCGAGCAGAAAGAAGTCCCGATGACGCCTACTCCGATGACCGCGATTGCTCCCGGTCCTGAACTGCCGGGATTCGAATGGGTGCGCCCCCTGGGGGCGGGAGGCTTCGCGGATGTGCACCTCTACCGTCAACTCCTGCCCTCGCGCGACGTGGCCATCAAGGTCGTCCGCTCGCAGACGGACGAGCGAGGCGCCGCGGAGCTGCGACGCGAGGCCAATGCGATGACGGCGGTCGCCGGGCATCCGGCGATCGTTCAGCTGTACGGCGCCGGGACCGCTGAGGACGGATGCCCGTATCTCGTCATGGAGTACTGCCCTGTCTCCGATGTCGGCGATCAAGTGCGAGCGCGTCCCATGTCGATCGATCAGGCCCTCGACATCATGATCCAGATCAGCGGCGGCGTCGAAATGCTCCATCGCTCGGACGTCGTTCATCGAGACATCAAGCCGACGAACATCATGCTCGACTCGTACGGGCGTCCGGTTCTCTCCGACTTCGGGGTGGCCTCTCCCGTCGGCGCCCTCGCCGACGGCTTCCTCGACGGTTTCTCCGTCCTTTGGGCTCCTCCTGAACAGCAGGATCAACGCACCCACGTCCATCCGACGCAAGACGTATGGGCGCTGGCGACCACGACGTGGACCCTCCTGTCGGGGCGCAGCCCCTTCGAGGATCCCCTCGGTGACAACTCCGCCGTCGCCGTCGCCGCGCGAGTCCGATCCGGGCGCGTTGGCGGTCTTGGACGCGCCGACGCCCCCGCTCAACTGGAGAAGGTCCTCCTCCGCGCGATGACCGTCGATCCGCTGGCCCGAACGCCCTCCGCCGCGGAGTTCGGGCGGGCCCTCCAGGGGATTCAACGTCTCATGGGCAGGCCCGTCACCCGTCTCGAGATTCGTGATCCGCGATCCGATGGTGGCTCGGCGCAGCCATCGCTCGGTGCGTTCGGCGGGGCAGTGGACGAAGGCCATCGGGACGGGTCTGAATCGCGACAGGCCGATCAAGGGACTCGACTGCGGTCGGTACCGTCTATCGACGCCGATAGAACAAGGCTTCGTGCGCCGAGCTTCGACTTCGATTCAGGGGTCGTCGCCCGCGCCGATGCCTGGAAAGAGCCGAGCTCGGCGACCACCGGGCGCCGAGCTGATGATCCGGAGGAGGAGTCCGCGCCCGGCCGGGTCTCGGTGTGGGGGATCGTCGCCCTCGTCCTTATCGCAGCCGTGATCATCGCGGGATTGGTCGTCGCCATGCTCACGGGGGGAGGGCGGAGGATCACTCTGCCCGCGATCACTCCCGATCAGGGCAATGAGACCGCTGACCCGATCGACGCCCCTCCGGCCCCGGTCACATCGTTGAAGGGCACGATCAACGACGGCAATGTCACGTGGACATGGATCGGCGCCGAGCAGTCCCAGTCGGGCACCCAGTCCGGGCGAGGCGTCCAGACCGCCACGACCGATCACTACCTGTACACGGCGACCAGGCCCGGTGAGGAGCCTGTCCTCAACAATATCGATGCGAACACAGTGACGATCGTCGGGGTGCCGGGCGAGAACTGTCTGCAGGTCGTCGCAGTGAGCGAACGAGGGCGTCAATCGAGGGCAGTCGAGGAATGCGTCACCCTCGACTGAATCGGAGAGGCATTCTCCGACGCGTGCGGCCCCCACTGGCGCCTTCTCATCCATGAGACGAGGAGCACCGCTGCGACGAGCGCGGATCCTGCTCCTGTGATGACGAGGACGAGCCGACGATGCGCTCCGCTATGATCGACGAGGGGCGCGGGACGAATCATCAACGGCTCGACGGTCTTTTCCCCTCGCGGGTACTTCGGATTGTCCGGTCCGAGAGCCGTCCCGTCGTTCGTGAAGGTGAGCGCGTCATACGGGGCGATGATCCCCCAGCCGAGACGATCCGATTTCCTCGCCGCATTCGTCCGGAGCGCAGTCGCGAGGATCCGGTACTCCCATTCGGCCACTGATTCGGACGGATAAGCCGAGGCAACGAGAGCGGCGAGGCCCGCCGCATAGCCGGTGGCGTACGAGGCCGTCGGGGCATCGGGGGCGAGCACGCAGTCACCATAGCTCTTATAGGTCGTCAACACCTTGCCTCCGGGAGCAGCGACCTCGACGTGTGTGCCTGCGACGACGTTGTCGCTTGGCAGTCCGGTGTCGTCAACGGCCGTCACCGACAGGACTTCCGGGTAAGCGGCGGGGTAGCGGATGGTATTGGCCCCCGAGTCATTCGCAGCGTCGACGTTGCCCGCTGAGGCGACCACCAGGGAGCCCCGGTCCGTCGCATAACGGACGGCGCTCTCGAGTTCGGGCGAAGGAGTCGGAGACGACAGGGGGACGGTGATGATGACTGCGCCCTGGTCGGCGGCCCAGCGGATCCCTTCGGCCGTCACTCGAGAGTCCGGGCCGTGACCGTCCTCGACCGTCTGCGGATCGTTGCTCTCATAGACGCGGACGGGCAGAATCCGCGACTGGGGTGCGATTCCGACGACACCTGAGCCCTCGATCCGCCGTGCCGCGATTTCACCCGCGACGGCGGTTCCGTGTCCGGAGACATCGATTCGTCCATCGGTCTGGCCGACGAAATCCTTGCCGGCAATGACGGTGCCTCCGGCAAGATGCGGGTTGGAGGCATCGACGCCGGAGTCGACGACAGCGACGAGGACATTGCCCTCGGATAAGCGCCATGCATCGTTCATCCCCAGCTGCGCGATGAAAGAGGGCGCTTGGGAGACGAGAGTGTGCTCGTTGAAGGTCTCGACGCACGGATCATCTGTCGCCGCACGATCGTCTGCACGAGCCGGTTGTACCGGGAGGAGAGAGACGCCGATGAACGCCGTCATCATGAGGCTGGTGAGTAATCGCCTCCTCATTGGACGCTCACGGTATTCCATACCGCCTCAGCGGTCATGTCCTCACCCGGCTCGACGAGTCGCGCCCACGCCGAGGGAATTGTGACCAAATCGTCGGCGGTCCACGACAGTCGGGCGATGGAGTCGGCCGGATTCTCTCCCAGGCTGTGTGCTTTCCCCATGTCGGAGATGAATATGACGGAGCCGAGGGTCCCGCCCGAGGACGCGCGGACGAGGGCGCCCGAACCGCCTCGGACGGTGACAGTGCCGCTCGGCTTCGTCATCGTGGTCGCGTCGGATCCGGTGCCGGTCCCCGAGGTGCCGAGGGCGGCCTTCGTCGCCTCCAGGGCATTCATCGACAGGAGTTCGGTACTCGCACCGGATTCGGTCAGGACGAGGTTCGCGCAGGGGACGGATTCGGTGTCGACGACCTTTTCGAGGTCGATCGTCGGGGGCCAGTCGGAGGGACCGAAGGACTCGGTCCCTCCCAGGTCCTGGATGTCGGCGAGGGACGCGGTGAGCGGATTCCCGGCACTCCTGTAGGCGTCGGACAGCTCGTACATCTGGCGCGCGACGGATGACAGGGCAGCGATGCGACCGTTTCCTGTGACGATGTAGCTGCGGCTGGGCGAGCCGTCGTCAGCATCGTTGCGGACCTCGATGATGGTACCGATGCGGGCCGACGCGAGACGCTCGGGCATGTTCTCTGCGGGCAGTCCGGCGTCCTCGATCGACAGGGGGGCCAGATCTGATCCTTTGACGAAGAGGTCGAGCCAAGCGGCCTCGACTTGGACCGGAGCCACCTGATCGAGGCCGAGGGCTCGGGCGGGGCCGAGGGTGCCGGTCGTGTCGAGCAGGTAGCGTGTGCCCCCGCTGATGAGGTACTGCCTGCCCTCGTTGGTGACGAGCGTGGAGCCCGCGATCGCCGTTCGTTCGAGAGTTCCGGCTACCCAGGTGTGGGTTCCCGAGGGGAGTGCGCAGGACAGCCATTTATCGGAGGCGAGGTCGGATGAAGAAGGGACGTCATCGGGGATGCCGGTGATTCCGACTTGGGATCGTCGGGGGAGCCCTTCGATGGTCGAAGCCGACACGCTGCTCGTCTTGTACGAGCCCGGCTCTGACAGGAGCTTCGCGGAAGTGACGTTGGTGACCGGACGCAGGGACCCGTCGATCGTGTAATAGCGTGCGCCGGTCGATTTGACGACGATCATCGTCGAATTCTCCCAGCCTTGGGGCAGAGTCGGGGAGAAACGAGCCATGACCGCTGCGACGATGAGGATGAGCGCTGCGATGACGCCGCCGATGAGGATCGGACGCAGGCTGTTGGGTGCCTCGAGCTCCTTCCCCCCGGGGGTGCCGGATGAGAATGCGGTGACGAGGCGGCGTCGGTTGAAGCGCTCGGCTTCGAGGATGTCTTTGTTCGAGGGCATCAGAGCACGCCCCACACCATGGTGGTCAGAGGGAGGATCGCCAGGAGGACGATGATGCTCAGGCCGTCGGCTGTACGGGTGAGCCACGGGCGCATGCGGGCATTGACGACGTTGGCGGCCAAGAGGCAGGCGGCTATCGCGAGTGCTGCGATGACGATGCCTGGGACGAGTGAGGGATACGACCGGGCGGCAGCGACCATCGCCCATACGGTGAGCATCATCCCCGCGAGGACTCCGATGAGGACCTCGAGGCGGGAACGCAGCGAGCGCGTCGTCAGCATGAGGGCGGCGCCGGAGCATCCGAGGAGGAGGATCGACTCGGGGGATCCGAGCAGCAGGGGGGCGAGGAATCCCAGGGATAGGGAGACGCCTGCTTTGAGGGAGATGACGAAGATCTGCGAGGAGGAGATCCTCCCTTCGACCTCGGCGATGTTGACAGGCGCCATCGATTTGGGGCCCGTCACTCTGACGGGGATTTGGGCGAGGGCGAACCACGGGGCCGACAGGGAGGTGATGAGGAGGGCGGCGAGCGTAAGGGACGCGATGTGATCGGCGGGGATCGTCGTGAAGGCTCCGACGGCGCCGTTGAGGGCCATTGTCGATCCGAGGACGAGTGGCGCCCCGATGATGGACCGCAGACGTGGGGGGAGGATGAGGAAACTCGCCGCCGCGATGAGGATGCCGATTCCACCGGCGAGCCAGGCGATCGGTCGCCAACCGCCGCCGACGAGAGTAATGCCGGCCGACATCATGAGCAGGGGCGCAGTGGCGAGCAGCGAGATGGCCCCGGCGAAAGAGGGGATTCTGATGACGACCGCGGCGGAGGCGGTGACGAGGAGGGCGCCGATGATTCCGATCGCGGCGGTGATGTACCCGTGCTCCGGGCTCAGGGCGAGCAGGAGGGCTGCGATGAGGACGAGCGCCGCGGAGGCATGCGAGGATAACTGGAGGGAATCGGAGGGCGTCCATTCGGTCGAGTTCTTCTCGACGCTGGATCCGACTGCTTCCACAAGATCGTCGTAGCGCAGATCGCGGGCGGAGTGCCCGATGGGTTCGAGGGTGAGGAGCGCGCCGGCTCGAATGTTCTGGTCGGGGAGCGACTTCGACTGGTCGAGCGTGCGACCGTCGGAGGCGACGACGTCGAATCCGTCGGAGACCGTGCGCGGGTCCATTCTCCCCATGGCGTCGACCATGCCGGGAATGGCCTCGGCGAGGGACACCGATTGCGGGATCGACATGTCGACGGTTTCGCCGGCAAAATTCACCGAGATCGGCATCAGGGCGGTGCTCGTTCGACTCAACGTGGTCATGGAGTCCTTCGCTTCCTTCGCGTGGCGCAAGTTCCCTCTCCTAGGCTAGTGGCTTCCCGGAGAAATCAGAATCTCGGCGGCCGATGAGCCCGGACGATGTGTGATGAGGCGCTTCTTCCCCTTCCGTCGTCGATGCGGTTGTCATACAGTCGATCTGTAATGATCCGAAACAACAGGGAACAATCCAATGACTCAATCGATTCCCCTCGATGAGGATCTCATTGCCGCTATCGCTCGACTCGAGAGCGTGGTCGGCGTGCTTGAAGGGGCGGCGCGCGAAGTACCCGAGACCGCCGAGGGGCGGGACGATACGGGAATGATCGCCATCGTCGTCAGGAATACGGGGTCGATCGCCGATCTGCCGATCGACTATCGCTGGCGTGATGACCTCGATCCAGCCGAACTCGGGAGCGCACTCACCGCGGCGATCGGCGATGCTCGTTCAACGGCTCGTCGATGCCGACATGACCATCCTGCGTCTCCTGTCCACCTTGCACAGCCTGCACGGAAAGAAGGAATAACCGTGGCTCCCAAGATCAAAGCCGTGACCGACGCGATCCGCGCTGACGCTAGACTGTGGGACCAGCAGACGGCGCCTGCTCAACGCGCGGCTGCTGCGATTCAGCCCCTGAGCCTGGGAGCCATCGATATCCCACTCGCGGTCCTCGTCAAGGATGCGATCAACGACATCGTTCCTCTGCTCCATACACTCGCATCGGGTACGGGCCGGGGTGAGGCCGGGCCGCGTCGAAGCTCTCGACGGCGGCGAGCTCAATCGCGAACTCGCTCGTTGCGACCGGAGTCGGCCTGATCGTGTTCTACGCAGGCGTCGGAGCGCCCGCCGGAGCAGCTGCGGCGAGAAGGCCCTGATATGGAGAAACGCGCGATCCGATACATCCAGGAATACGAGGACGTCCCCGATCACGTCGCGCGCAGACTTGCACGAGCCCGCTTCGAGGAGATTCAATGACCGATATCGGCATGCTCATCATCGCCGTCGCCGGACCGTCCCTCATCTGCCTGGCGCCGTTGGTTCTCTTTCCCATCGCAGAATTGCGCCGTGCGAAAGCGAATCGACAGTTTCAGTACAGTGAGTTCTTCGCTGTCCGATACGGCGGTTCCATTGAGCGGATGATCGCGGAATCACTCCTTGATAAGGAACTTCTCAACGAGTGGTGCTCGCAGGGGGCGCGGGGCGTCAAACGAGCCCGACACTACGTCGAGTTGTGGGATCCCGTCCCCCGGACCGTGGTCGACGAGTACCTGCGGAGGATCGGGACGGCCGTCCCGCGTTGATACGCGGCGGCGATGCGAACGCGTCGTCACCCTCGCTTCGGCGAGCGCGCCGTAGACGGCGCGCGCAGGAACACTCGTCCACGGGCGGCGCCTGTGTCGGCGACTCGCCGACTTTCCCCGCATGCGGACATCGCTTCGCCAACGCAGGACCTGGATCTCGTCCGGGGCGTAGACGCGGACCGTTCCCCTTGTCTAGGGTAACGAATGCCAACTGCGATGGGTGTGATCGGCATCCACTGCGCACCCCACGATGGAGGAGACAACATGGCAGGTCAGATTTCCGCGGCCGAGGGCGCGATCCTCAAGGGTGCCGACACCGTGTCGGCGACCCGGGACGACCTCAAGGCGCGCATCACTACTGTCGAAAGCCAGATGGCTGCTATCGGTTCCAACTGGACCGGTCCCGCAGCTACGGCGTTTCACGCCCTTATGGCCCGTTGGAACGAAGAGGCCTCGAAGGTGAACAACGCCCTCGTTCAGTTCGAGGACAACCTCCGTTCCGCTCAGCGCGACTACGACACCGCTGATCAGGAACAGGAAGCCACTTTCGCCAATCTCGCGAGCCGTCTCGGCTGACCCCGGTAGCAGAACAGGAAGAACTCATGGATCTCAAAGTCAACTACGGATCGCTCAGCACTGCTTCCGGCGATCTCAATGCCGGTGCCGCCGCCATTCAGTCCACCCTGGACAACATGGATGCTGAGCTTCAGCAGCTCCACTCCAACTGGGAGGGCGATGCGCAAGAGGCCTACCTGATCGCCAAGCAGCAGTGGACCGAGGGCATGACCGGTATGCGCGATGTCCTCGCGCAGATCTCGACCCTCGTCGATTCGGCCAACCAGTCGTACAACTCGACCGATTCGGCGAACGCTGCACGATTCCAGTGAACGAATGGAGTTCATACTCCATTCACTCGTTCGGGCCCTGCATCCACAGTGGATGCAGGGCCCTTTTCCGGGTGCATGAGCCGTTTGGAGCGGCAGTCTCAAGTCTCACCTGACTTGTGCAGGTTTAGTGGCCTCGAGGGTGTTGAGGATTCATCGTGCGTGTGTGGGGAGGGCTGCTTGGGCGATGACGTGGTGTCCTCTGGGCAGTTCGATGGTGACTTCGCGTAGGGGTTTGAGTGCGGTGACGAGTTTCTTGGTTGTGGTCCTGGTTGTCTGTTGGAGATAGCGGGCGACGGCTAGCTGTGCTGACCGGGGGAGTTGGTCAAGCGAGTGATGGGCCGCTTGACAGCTCGGCGTCGAATGCGTCGGTCGTCACCCGAGAACCGGAGGGGTGCTGGAGTTCGGACGGGGCCGCCACGACCGTTCGAATGTTGTGCGACAGGAGGGTTCGGGCGAGACCGTAACCGGTCGGGCTAGCTTCATAGATCGCTGCCGGCGGGCCGGGCAGGGCCTTGATCAATGCCGTCGCTTCTTCCGGATCGGGGCAGAGCCGGGGGCCCGCCAGAGCCCTCACCCCAGACCGGGGTCACCCATACCGTCTAGGCCAGGCAATGGGTATGACGAGGACAAGGACGGGCCGGCGGGAGTTTCCAGCTGAGTCTGCGGCCCCGCGTTTCGTCCCCGTTGGCGTCGGGAACATCCTCACGACTGCTTGAGACCCCTTTCCGCCGCCTGTTCGGCGAGGTCGTACGACAATTCGAAGTCCTCCTCCGGAACGAAGCAGAACACCGACGTGCCGCCACCGCCGGGCTCGTCCTCGGATCCCGTCATCGCATCCATGAGTATGAAGGTTCCGATGCCGCGGTCCTCGATCGATTGCCCGATCATCAGCCGCGTCGAGGCGAACCCTCCGCCGCCTTCTCCCATGCCCGTCAGATAGGACACGGACTGGCCGTCCTCGTCGGCAACGGACGCGGTGTAAGCGGGGCGGATCCTCGCACCGGGCCGCAGGACAGCGGTACCGGAAATACTGACGACGAGGCCATCGTCGCAGGTCACCTCTGCGGCGGAGCGGGTTCCGAGGGTCGGCGGGGCTTCGTCGGCCGAGGACGACTGGCGACTGCTTTCGGCATGATTCGATTCGCGGGAGTCCGTGCCGGCGAAGCACCCCGTGAGCACCAGCGAACACATAACGGCGCCCGGCAACAGGCGTGCGGCGATGCGCGAATACTCCATTACTGCTCCTCGTCGATTCGGATCAGCCATTACGGCCTGGACGACGCGAGTTCCTCGGACAATTCGAACCCCCTCTTGGGGACGAATCGGAATGCCGCTGTCCCTCCCGAGCCGGGAAGGCCCCCGCCCGATCCGGGGGTCACGTCGAGCAGAGTGAAAGTACCTGCCGTCGAGTCCACGATGGATTCTCCGATCGCCAGACGGGTCGAGGGGAATCCTCCGCCATCGTTGTTGAGCCCCGTCAAATAGGCGACCAGTTCGCCGTTGTCAACGGTCGCATGGGACGTGTACATCGGAAACCTCCCCATGCCCGGGCGAAGAACCGTCGTGCCCGAGATACTGACGACGACTCCCCTATCATCCATCATGTGTCATCTCCTCAATTCGTTCGTCGAGGTTCCGATTCCGCATCATGGAATGCGCCCCATTGATGTCGAACCGAAGTAGGTGCCGTAGTCCTCCCAGGACATCCTGAATTCACCGTCGTCGGTCGCCCCGCCGCCGGCGATCGGATTGGAACCGTGAGGATTACACAGGACCACGCCGTTCTCATCGGCGTCAACCACCATGTACGCGTGACCGTCGTAGAGCCGGATCGTTTCTGGCTGCCCGTCGACAGTGACATTCACCGACGCCTGGCCATCCTTGTCATACGAACCGGCGCCCGTGGCTGTCTCAGTAGCGACCGGCTGTCCGTTGTCGAGCGCATCAATGATCTGCTGCTGCTCCTGGTGGGAGTAACCCGCCCCCCAACCGAAGACGCCCTGGCCGCCGCTGTTCACGGTCGTGGCGTCCTCACCGGTGACATCTTCAAGGGCCTCTTCAGGCCACCCACCCCATATGTCGTTGCCCTTGCCACCTGCGCCGCCAACTCCCTGCGGGTGGATCTGCCCGTACGCGGCTTCGAAGAGGGTGGCGATGCCCGCTTCTCCATCGTCTCCCTTGACACCATTGGCGTAGATATCTCTAACCAGGACCGTTTGCGATGCAGAGGCATCGGGATGCAAAGGGTCGTCGTAGACCGTCACCAGGTAGCCGTCAATCGTCCCGTCGGCCGCATAATGAGGCGTGATACAGCTGCGGAGCCAATCGTCTCCTTCATCAGTGTTCATCAGCGCCATGAGTGCGGACAGGTAGTAGCAGTCTCCAATAGCTCCTTGATTGACGTCACGGTAACTGATATCGCCGCCTTTCAGCTGAGCATTAATCGCGTCGATTTCATCAGGCCTGAGTCCACGGCGATCCGAAGCCGACGTTGGATTCCCCTCGTTATCCACTGCAACAGTCTCGAGATGCAGCGCCTCCCGCAATTCGGCCGCACACGTTGTCGCTGCCTGCTTCAAATGCCCGATGCGGAAGCGATATTCTCCGGCCACATTGAACGCCGAAGGAAGCATGGCGTAGAAGAGGACGCTGCGGTCAGCGGGATCCGCCTCCTCCAGTCGCTGGTCCATGCGCTGCATTTCTGTTTGTAGAGCTTCGACAGCGGAATGCGTGGATGCTATCTCTCCTGCATAGATTTCGAGGCTCGTAGCTCCATCGCCAGTTCCGTCGGTCAGAGCAGCCGTGCGTCGACGCATTTCGCTGAACGAGTTCTCATAAGCATCTCGCGCCTGGCCTTCCCAATTCGGGGCCATATTCGCCTGACTGGCGAATGACGTCTCGGCCGCTTCCAGCTTTGTCTTCGCGTCTCGGACCGACGAGGCCAAGGTATAGATCACATTCGCATCACCCGGGGCGTCTGCAACCATCGACGAAAAGATAGTGATCATCGCTTCTCACTCCGGAATCGTGGAATCCCAGTTGAAGGCGAGGGACCAGACCTGGACCCAGAACCAATCCTCGTCCTCTGCGAATTTAACGGTATCGGTGACGGCGAGGGATGTTCTGCTGCACCATTTTGAGATGGTTCCGCTTCGTTCTGCGAAGTCTGAACGAAAGATGTCGTACGCCAAGGCGACGATGGGCACGCCGAAAGCCGAGGGTCCGGGATTCGAGGGGAGTTCTAAGCCCGAGTAGGTCGTCTCCAGATCATCCAGGTGCGCCTTCAAACGGGACATTTCGTCGCTATTCATGCTGAAATCCGCCATACCTGCGCTCCCTCGCCGCGGGGCTTCACCTTAGCGTGCTCTCCTTGAACTATCAAGGGAGGGAACTCGAACGACACGTGCTAGCGCCTCCCGCTACGGCTAACGATCGCTCGTCTGGGTAGTGTCCTTTATCGTGGTGTGGTTCGTGGTGGTCGGCCTGGTTGTTATGAGGTGGGTGTGGTCATCGTGTGGTCTTTCGGGGAGACTCTCATATCCCACTCGAAAGGCGTCATCACGATGACCGCGCCTCGTATTGTCGGCCCTGTTGGCCTGCTTGCTGAAGCGCTGGCCGATGCGTCTTCGGATCTGATGCGCAGCTTGTTGCAGACGATGATCAACGCGTTGCTGTGCGCCGGCGCGGACCGTCGTCAGCGCGGAATGGGGTCAGCGTTGCGCTAACCGTGTGACGCAACGGCTAGCGGCACCGCGGCCTGGACACCCGGGTCGGCACGATCGACGTGCAGATCCCGAAGCTGCGACAAGGCACCTAGCTTCCCGGAATGGCTGCTCGAGCCTCGCAAACGCGCCCAGACCGCGCTGATCATCGTCGTCGCGGATTTACTACCTGGCCGGCGTCTCGACACGTCGCATGGACAAACTCATTAAGAGCCTCGGCATCGATCGGCTCTCCAAGTCCCAGGTTTGTGTCATGGCCACCAACCCTTGATGAGTATGTCGAGCAGTTCCGCCACCGTCCTCCTCGGGGATGCCGGCCCGTTCACCTTCGTTGCTGATGCGCTCACCATGAAGGTGCGTGAGGGCGGCCGGGTGATCAACACCGTGGTACTGGTCGCGACCGGCGTGAACGCCGACGGACGCTGAGAGGTCCTCGGTATGCGGGTCGCGACCTCCGAGACCGGGGCCGCCTGGAACGAGTTCTTCGCCAACCCTGTCGCCCGGGGTCTTGCCGGCCGTTCGCTCGGGTCACCTCCGACGCTCACCAGGGTCTCGTGTGATCGCGGCGAGCCCTTGCCCGGCGCCGTCTGGCAGCGCTGCAGAACGCATTACGCCGCGAAGCTGATGCCCGTCACCCCCAAGAGCCTGTGGTCCGCGGTCAAGAGCGATGCTGCACTGCGTCTACGACCGGCCCGACGCCACCTCGGTCCACGCCCAGTTCGACCGACTCCTTGACGACGTCGACACCGACACCCTCCTCAAACCCAACGCCCAACCCATCCCCAGATCGAAAGAACCCAAACCACACCACCCCCTGAGACTTGACCCGGTGTCCGCAAGCTCGCGTGCGCAACACCCAGATCCTCGAACACCCTGATCGTGTCCGCCGTCGAAGTCGGCTCCACAATCCGGGCGAGCACGAGCTGTTTGAACGCCTTATCAGCAAGAACATCAAAGCCCAGGTCCGCATAGGGGGTCTCGAGGACCTCCCACATTCAGCGTGATCTTTTCGCTTCAATGACCGCTGTCCGCGTTGATCCGGTCGCGAAAACGTCAAGTGCACCCTGATCAGGATGCAGATGCTCATTCGCCGCCTGCACGAGAGCTGCGAGCTCGACCGCACTGTGAGCGGCTCCCACATGCTCAACTACACGGTTCGTCCGTCCAAGCGTCTCCACGATCTGCACTGCAACCGCCCCCGAAGCGGTACGCGCCCTACGCAAGAACGGCGTCACCCCGGTCCTACCCGACAAATTAGTGACCCAAACAGACCACTCCACACCCCCGACCAGCCCAAACACACACAAAACCAGAAAACAACAAAAACTGCACGAGTCAGGCATGAGCCGTTCGGAGCGCCAGTCTCAAGTCTCAGGCCCGGAGCGAATCCGCGGTGATCGTCAGTGTGCGCTCACCCATGATGAGGACCGTTCCGATGGGGACTGATCGCTTCTGACCGCGTGGCAGCTCGGCGAGCGTGCCATCAGGAGTGCGGGCGCTCGTGCCGTTGGCGGAGAATGCGTCCTCGACCCAGACCCCGCTTCGGGTCGGGCCCAGCCGGAGGTGGGTCCGTGACAGAGAGCGGGTGGAATCGGCGATCGTCACGAGCCGGGCCGCGGGGTCATCGGAGCTTGGTGCCCGTCCGAGGATGAGCGTCGAATCGATGAGTTCTCGCTCCCCGGAATCCAGGATCGCCCAGATCTCACGCTTCGGCATCGGAGCGGGCGGCGTTGACGGGGACGGCCCGGGCCGAACCGGAGGCGCAGCCGGAACGGGCGCGCCGGTGGGGGCGGGCGCCTCGGCGGGCGGAGCCGCACCTTCTCCGGCGCCGGCATCGACCGGATACACGGGGACGATGGGGCGGTATGTCGCGGCGCTCGGGATCTGCGGCGCAGTCGGCGCGGGTGCCGGGGGAGTGCGGGATCCCGTCGTCGCTCCGACTGCTGAGAACCCGTTGGAGGCGTCGGTGCTGCGCACGATGGTTTCTGGGTCCTGGGGCGGGGACGGAATGCGACGTGAAGCCCGTCCGCCTACGCGCCGGACGAAGTCATTGGACTCTTCGAGCGCCTTTGTGAGGTCGACCGACCGGGTGCCGGTGATGCGTTCGATCCATCCGCGCCCGTCTGTGCAGATGAGTGCCGACAGTAGCGCCCCGATCAGGGTGAGCGCCATGAGGTAGTAGAGGAATCCGGAGGACAGCCCCTTGGCGAGGCCGGGTGCGCGAGTCGAGTCGTGTGAGAGCAGCGCGGTTTTCATGGCGAGCGCGCCGGGGGATCGCCCAGT
The DNA here is from genome assembly GCF_014208035.1 of Schaalia hyovaginalis. Taxonomy (NCBI): domain Bacteria; kingdom Bacillati; phylum Actinomycetota; class Actinomycetes; order Actinomycetales; family Actinomycetaceae; genus Schaalia; species Schaalia hyovaginalis. The sequence continues at coordinate 596,995 of NZ_JACHMK010000001.1, forward strand.
GATCGAAACGACGAGCGCGCCGATGATGGTCAGCTGAATGGACATCATCGCGATCAGGAGAAGGGAAGGGCGCGATATCCATAATGCTGCGCAGACGGCGACGACGATACCGAGATCGATCATGAGAGCGCCGAGCCTCTGCGCGGCTCGGGCGGGAGCGAAATCCGTTGGATACGATCCGGAGCGTGCCGGGCGGGCACCGCTCGGCGTGTGAGGAGTGATCGCGGTCATGAGGCCACCTGTCGAATGAAATCGAAAGCGCCGGCCGTGTACACGGCGGCGGGCAGAAGGATGACGAGGCTCAGGGACTCGAGGATGTCCAGAATCCTGCTGACGAGGGCAGTGGGCTCGTGCACGACAGAGACGAGAGCGCTCACGAGGTGAGCGCCGCCGAGGACCAGCAGGGCGATGGCGCACATCCGCATTCCGAAGAGGGAAGTCAATGGCGCGGAGGTCAACGCCGAGACGAGAAGGACGATAGCCGCGATCCGTGGCAGGATGCGTGCACTGCGCTCGCGTCGATTGCGACCGGCGATCAACAGGGTGATCCATGAGCAGATGACGAGGGCGATCGCCGCACGACCCTCCCATGTCCGGTGATCCATCAACTGGACGACTGAAGGGGCGCTGAGGAGAACGGTCGCCGTGCAGACGAGGAGGAGCGTCTGTGTTCGGACGCGCCCATCCTCAATCGTCCGCAGAACGCGGCGCATTGTGATCTTCGAAGGAGCGGACGGCTCGGGGCGGCGCAGGGAACCCGCCGTCGTCGCGACCACGGGGAGATCGAGGAGCTGCGTTTCAGGGACGCGGATCGCCAAGGACGGAGTGAACGCTGTGAGAAGGACGGCGAAGGTGAGGAGAAGAGGCGCCGCGCTGACGAAATCGATCTCGAGATACGCACTCAGCGACGCAGCGAAGACGGCGGCGGCCCAGATTCGCGCGGTCAACGCCCCGAGGGTGAAGTCGTAGATCGCCCATGCAGCGAGGCTTCCGATCAGCGCCCACCAGAGCATCGTGAGGAGGGTCGCGGTCATCGCGAACTCGGCGTCGAGCGGGACGAGCGCTGCTGCGGTCGCACCGAAGAGCGCCGACAGGGACAGGACTAGCCACGGTTGATCGCGGACCCGCACTCGGGTGATCGCCGCAGCGCAGGAGATGACGCAGATGACCGCCGTGATCCACCGGGTGGCCACGGGCGGAGTCCAGAAGCCGATGATAGGCAGTATGAGGGCAGCGCCTTCGGCGACGACGAGGGATGACAGGAAGACGATGTCCACCAGCACAGGGCGGAGCCAGGGGAACTCGTTGAGCCTGGCCGCGCGGGTGGCGATCCTCCGTGATTCCATCTGTCCCGAGAGGGCGATGACGACGCCGGAGGGCAGATCGCGACCGATGATCGCTCCGGCGTCCACCGCTGTGCCATCCGAGGTCGTCATGTTGAGGGACCGGTCGCTCAGGTCGACCTCGATCGTCGCCATGAGACCGGCGACGGTGGTCCCCTCGGCAACGGTGTAGTCGTGGGCGCCAGTCCGGTCGACGATTGTTGCGTAGGCGAGTGACTGTCTCAAGCGCGCCCTCCTTTCCACTCATCACGATCCGCGGGCATCCTCAGAATCCGCGCGCCGTCATCGATGCGGATGTTCGTGCCGACACTCCGACGATAGTATGAAGCGCGCGAATGAGGTCTTCGGATCCATCAAGAGGAGGGGTTCATGGATCGAATCGGTGCGGACGAGGTCGACCGGACAAGTGCGCCTGAATTGCCATCCGGACACATCCCTTTGCAGGCTCCTCCGGATCAAGCCGAACCTGCAGGCATGGGCTCCATCCTCGCCACCGTCATTCCGATGATGGGCTCGATGGGCGTCATGGTCTTCATGGCGCTTTCTCAAGGGCAGAACACGCGCATGCTGCTCATGGCTGGCGCCATGGTCGTCGCGATGCTGTCGATGGTGGCCTTCAACATCTATCGGCAGGTGTCCGGGCATCGCGCGAAAGTCAACGGCCTTCGGCGCGAGTATCTGGCTTATCTGTCGGAGACACGCGAAACGGTGCGCGCGGTTGCCTCGAGGCAACGGACATACATCAACTGGCACCTGCCCGATCCGAACGCCCTGGTTCTGATCACCGATGAAGGCTCTCGCCTCTGGGAGCGCGAAGTCGGCTCCGACCAGCTGCTCAACGTCAGATTGGGTTCGTCGACCCAGGATCTCGCAATGGAGTTGGTCGAGCCGGAGCTTCCGCCGCTCGCCAATCCTGATGTTGTGTGTCATTCGGCGATGTCCCGATTCCTCGCCGCTCACTCGACGGTCGACGACATGCCTTTCGGAGTCATGCTCGGCGAGTTCAGCCATGTCGAGATCTGCGGAGGCCATGAGCAGACGCGATCTCAGGCTCGCGCGATGATCACTCACTTGACGACTTTCGTTCCCCCGAATGCCCTGAGAGTCGCGATTCTCACGACTCCCGAGCGACTCAACGAATGGGAATGGGTCAAGTGGTTGCCTCATGCGCGCTCCGCAGTGCTTTCCGATGCGCTCGGCCCTGCGCGAATGGTGACGACGGATCCGGCGGAGCTGGCGGATCTCGTGGGTGAAGAGATCTCGACGCGCCCCGCGTTCCGCGCTCGAGATGGGGCCTCCCCGTGGCCTCACCTGCTCCTCGTCTGCGATGGGAAGAACCTTCCGGCCAACACTCGACTCGGATCGATCGAAGGCGCCATCGGCGTCACGATCATCAGCCCGGTCGATAACTGGGGGCCGATGACGTCCCGATCGACTCTTCGACTCATCATCCACCCCGCCGCGACAGGTGAAGCGTCGGGGGCGATGGAGGTCATCCTCATGGACCGCAACCCGGTCGTGGCCGTCGCCGACGCCGTGGGCGTTCCCCAGGCGGAGGCCATCGCGCGGCGCATGACCCGGTATTCGGAAGAGGAACGCCCGGAGGCAGAATCGCCGGTCGGTCGTTCCGATCCCAAACGGCAGCAGGATCTCATGGAGCTGCTCGGAATCGGCGACATTCGTGATTTCGATCCGGAACGGCAGTGGCTTCGCCGTGAAGGCCGTGATCGTCTGAAGGTCCCCTTCGCCGTGACTCCGGAGGGCATTCCCGTCCTCATCGACATCAAGGAGGCCGCGCAACAGGGCATGGGCCCGCATGGCCTGCTCATCGGCGCCACCGGATCGGGCAAGTCGGAGGTTCTGCGCACGATCGTCCTCGCGATGGCGCTCACCCACTCACCTGAACAGCTCAATTTCGTCCTCGTCGATTTCAAGGGCGGTGCGACCTTCGCGGGAATGTCGGAACTGCCCCACGTGTCGGCGATGATCTCCAACCTCGAGTCGGAGCTGTCCCTCGTCGACCGCATGCAAGACGCTTTGCGCGGTGAAATGGTCCGACGCCAGGAGCTTCTGCGAGCGGCGGGCAACTATGCGAACGTGTCGGACTACGAGGCGGACCGCGTCGCAGGCAAGCATCGGGGAGAACCGCTGCCGGCCCTCTTCATCATTCTCGACGAGTTCTCCGAACTGTTGACCGCGAAACCGGAATTCATCGACCTCTTCGTCGCCATCGGCCGTCTGGGGCGCTCGATGTCGATCCACCTGCTGCTCGCCTCGCAGAGGCTGGAGTCCGGTCGCCTCAAGGGCTTGGACTCGCACTTGTCGTACCGCATCGGCTTGAGGACCTTCTCGGCGGCGGAATCGCGCGAGGTCCTCGGCGTCGCGGACGCGTACGAGCTGCCGTCCTTCCCCGGTGTCGGCTACCTCAAACCGGGGACGGATCAGATGATCCGCTTCCGCGCCTCCTACGTCGCGGCTCCTCCGCCCGCTCGCAAGGCGGTGCCCGTCCGAGAGGACGCGGGCTCGCGATCTCGGGCGATGACAATCCTTCCGTTCACGGTCACTCCCGTGCTCCAACGCGACGAGCCCCAGGCGGAGGATCCCCAAGCCGATGGGCTCGTCCTGCCGGGCGATGCGCGGTGGGCGGACATGACTGAAATGGACATCGCGGTCGCGCGGATGACGGGCAAAGGCGTCCCCGCCCATCAGGTCTGGCTTCCCCCGCTCGACGTGCCGGAGACGATGGACTCGTTGATGCCCGATCTCGCCGCCGATCCCCGTCTGGGCTACGTGTCGAAAACATGGCGGTCCAAGGGCCACCTGCGGTGCCCCTTGGGCATCGTCGATCTGCCGCTCGAACAGCGTCGCGACGTCCTCGAATTCGACTTCTCCGGCGCGAACGGCCACATGGCCGTGGTCGGCGGTCCGTTGACAGGCAAATCGACGGCGCTGCGATCCATCGTGATGTCGCTGTGCCTCACGCACACTCCGCAGGAGGTGCAGTTCTACATCATGGACTTCGGCGGCGGAACCTTCACCCCCTTCGAAGGCGCCCCGCATGTCGCGGGCGTCGCGACGCGCGATCGCGAAGAGACGATCAATCGCATGCTCTCCGAACTGGAAGGCATCATCGCGGATCGTGAGAAGTACTTCCGGGAGAACAGGATCGATTCGATCGACACCTACCGTCAGGGACGCGCACAGGGGCGTTTTGATGACGGTTACGGCGATGTCTTCTTCGTCGTCGACGGGTGGGGGACCCTCAAATCGGATTTCGACGGCCTGGACCTGCGCGTTCAGCAGATGCTCGCTCGTGCGTTGACCTTCGGCGTCCACCTGGTGGCCTCGACGACCCGTTGGATGGATTTGCGCCAGCAGGTTCGAGACCTCATCGGGTCGAAACTGGAACTGCGTCTGGGGGAGGCGACGGACTCGCAGATCGACCGCAGGGGCCAGGAGGGCATCCCCGAGGAGCGGCCGGGTCGGGGGATCGATGCGGATGCGCACCACGTCCTCGTCGCTCTACCTCGTACCGACGGCATTCATGACCCGTCGACTCTTGCCGAGGGGGTTGCCGCGACCATTGAGAGGATCCGCGCGGCTGCGCCGATGGGGCCGGGACCGAAGCTGCGTCTGCTTCCGTCGGCGATCACGGTCGACGAGATCCTCGGACTGCCGGTGGACGACCCGGGTCCATCGACTGTCCCGCCTCTCGTTCTGGGTGTCGAAGAGACACGACTGGGGCCTCTCGTCTTCAACCCACGCTCGGAGTCGCACCTGTATCTCTTCGGCGATTCCAAGTCGGGGAAGACGACGTTCCTGCGCGGTATCGCCCGCGAGGTCATGCGGACGAGTTCTCCGAAGGAGGCGCAACTCTTCGTTGTCGACCTGCGTCGGAGCCTCCTCGGAGAGGTCCCGGAGGAGTATCTCGCCGGCTATATGACGACGAAGGACGAAGCAGAGCAGCAACTGCGCGACTTGGCGGGGTATCTGCGCACCCGTATGCCCGGCGATCAGGTGACGGCCGATCAGCTGCGCAATCGCTCATGGTGGACCGGGGCCGAGGTCTGGGTCCTCGTCGACGATTACGATCTCGTGTCCACGGTCTCGGGAAATCCGCTGACGGCTCTGCAGGGTCTCATGGCTCAGGCGCAGGACATCGGCTTGCACATCGTCGTGGCCCGCCGAATGGGCGGAGCTTCGAGAGCGGCCTTCGAACCTGTCTTGCAGTCGATGAATGAGCTGGGCGCTACGGGCATCATGCTGTCGGGCAGTCCCGATGAAGGGGCGGTCATCGGCCGGATCAAGCCGGTCAAGTCCATTCCGGGACGCGCACAGGTCGTTTCGCGCGACGCAGGGCATCTGCGAGCGCAGCTCGTGTGGACGGAGCCGCACCCGTGAACCCGGCGGGCGGCGAACGGCCTTGTCTGGCGTCCGAAGGCTCGCCTAGCCTTGGATCATCGCAATCATGAAGGGGTTCAGCGTGTCTGCATCATGTTCTCCGCGCCTGCGCGCGACGGTCGTTCTCGGTGCCATCCTTCTGGCGACGAGCCTATCGGGCTGCTCAACGGATCCGGCTGAGAAGATTGACGCCCTCCCTTATATCGGAGTCGGACTCAAATCCGACTACAAGGAGAGGATCGCGGCCGCTGAGGATCGAACGGCCGTGGACGCCATCGTCGAGGAGGCGACGCGCATCTCAGCCGTCGTGGGCACTCCGATGTCGCCCTTCGACCTCCTCGGCGAGATGAGCGATTCGGAGTTCATGCTCAACGAGGACGGGACCGTTACTGCCACGAACGATCGGTTCCACGCCCTGATGTCCAATGCCACTCACTGGCGGCTCGGTGACCGCACGATGGACTTGTGCACGGATGAGAGCTGCGAGTACTACTCCTCGTGGGACGTCACCTATGTCATCGAGTCGGGCTTGCCCGATCGCTACAGATTCACGATCAACACGAATGGTGTTGAACCCGATGATGCGGAGAACTATCGCGATCTGCTCGTGAAGAAGTGATGGGGCGCTTCCCGCTGACGAGGACGAGGTGCGCGATTGCAACAAGACAGTGAGGTGAGGGGCGGTGGATCTGTCACGACTTGGCTCGGTTCTGCTTACCCGGTGGGGTGCTGCCAGTGATGCCGGGCCGGTGCGTCCTCGGAACGAGGATTCCTGGCTCGCGTCGCCGCCGCTGTTCGCCGTAGCCGACGGCATGGGCGGTCATGAGGGAGGGGCACGGGCCTCATCGACCGCTCTTCGCGTCCTCGAGGGGAATATGAGTGCAGATGCTCTCGGCGGACGTCGTGCCGATCTGATGGATCTGGATGCCGGGATTCGCGCCTCCGCCCAGGCGGTCGCGGTCCTCGCTGACCCGGCGGATCCCACGGCCGCTCCCGGATCGACTCTCACGGGCGTTCTCACCCTCGACACGGACGAGGGCCCTTTCTGGCTGGCTTTCAACATCGGGGATTCACGCACCTACATCGTGGGAGGCGAGTCCATCCGCCAGGCAACACGGGATCATTCAGCTGTTCAGGAGGCGCGCGATCTGGCTGAAGCCACGGGGGAGGAGATCTCCTTCCCGCCGTCGAATATCGTCACTCGTGCTCTGGGCGCGGGCATGGCCGGCATGCCCGAAGCGGACTACGCCCTCGTCCCCCTTTTCGAGGGCGATCATGCGGTCATCTGTTCCGACGGGATTCATGGCGTCGTCGATGAGGGGCAGATCCTGCGGATCGTCCGCTCGGGCGGCGAGCCGCAGCGGATCGCGAATGAGCTGGTCGACGCCGCGATCGCGTGTGGCACGCGCGATAATGCGACCGCAGTCGTCGTTCACGCCTCGCGTGCGATGCGGGTGGGAGACGATCGTGAGGCGGGCTCTCGTCTCATTCGGGCAGTGCGCCCCGCGTCGACGACGACTATGCGTCGGGGTTTAGATGCGGAAGTGGGGGAGTGATGCTCCAGGTTGGACGTTTCGCCGTTCGAGGGGCGGGTGCTGTTCTGGTGTGCGGGCCGGTGGGGATGTGCCTCGTCGAGCCGGACCTCGCGGACGCGGCCGCTGATATCGTGTGGGGTCGCGAGGACATCGGCCGCTGGCTGTCGCAGATGATGCAGTCCGGGCGCGATCTCGTTCTCTTCGATCTTTCGGGGTCACAGCCGTATCTCACGGCGCTTGGCGACGCAATGGTGCAGGGACGAAGGGTCGGTTCTGATGATCTAATGGCGTGGAGGGCGCCTATCTGGGCGTGGCCGGTCAATCCGGTGGAGTGGCGGGTGCTGGAGGCATCTGTCGGGCAGCGTTCCGACGAGCCGCAGGGCACCGCGTGGCGCGTTGCCGCTCACGATCGAATGGAGGCCGGGTGGGTGCGCATCGGTCGGGGCTTGGATGAGACCGAATGCGTTCCGGAGGTTCCACGGCCTGAGGCGCATTCTCCATCGGTCTCGGCGCCTGTACTGCCCGAGAGGAGGGCTTTTCCCATCGCGCTCGAAGAGGAAGCGGCTTCTCATGTCCCGATCCCGACGCTTACGCAGGTCGGGGGCGTCGAGCGAGTCGAGGAGGCGGAAGCCGCTCCGGCCGATGGGGGATTCCTGTGGGCTCCCGATCCTCCTGCTGCAGAGCCGGAGCCGTTCCTCGTTCAGGAGGTGTCGATGCCGGAGGAAGAGCCTCCCCCGCTGGTTCCGGCTGCTTCCGCGGTACTGGTGGAAGAATTCGTTCCGCCGGTCGCCTCGACGCTTGACACGCCGGTGAATCCTGAGGCGTTCGAGGAGACGATGACTCCTCAGATGCTTGAGCGGATGAGATCGGTGAAGGACGCGGAGGCGACGATTCTGCGGCGGGCAGAGGGCAGCGCACCGGCCGGGCCGACGGCCTTCCTCCTGTACGGCGGGACCGCTCCGACGGAGGTCACTCGTGACGTCGTCATTGGCCGAGACCCCGATGCGCGTGCCATTTCCGGTCGTCCCGCGGCGACGACTCTGCGCGTGCTGAGTCCGGCGACCGAGATTTCACGTTCGCATTGCGCGGTGATGGCGACCGCTCCGGGGGTGTGGTCGTTGATGGACGTGGGGTCGGCCAACGGCACGCTCGTGCGTCATGCAGATGGCGCATTTGAGGAGGTGCCCCCCATGGTGATGGTCCCCTTGACTGATGGCGATCTCATTGATGTCGGCGAGGGGACGACGATCGAGTTCAGGATTCGATGACTGAAATCCTGTAGACGCCGGGGTGGGCTCTCACGAGAGCCCACCCCGGCGCGCTGTTCGACGGATACCGGATGCATCAGGACGTCATCCGGAGAATTACCACTGATCTGACTCCTGTGAAGGCAGGGGCGCCAGATCGAGGGCGGAGCCGGATTCGAGGGCCGCTTGAGGGCGGGTTTCTATGGTCGGCTCGTCATCGATCCGCAGGACGTCGTATCCGATGCGGGACGAGGAGCGCTTCTTATCCTTCTGATCCTTCGAGGATTGTCCCGACTGGACGGAGGACGCGGCCCCTGCGCGGTCCAGTTTTCCGAGAGCACCCCCGCTCCGGGCCGAACCTGTGCGGGCTCCGGTGCCACCCTCGCCGCCTGCCCCTGCACGTGAAGCGTTGGCTGCCGTGGATGCGGCTCCGCCGTTCAACATGGCTTGTGGGGCGCTGCCAGCAGTCGCCGATGCGGCCTGCTGGTTGTTCATGGAGAGCATGCCGGTTCCGCCGACATGCGAGGTGAGTGCGGATCCGCCTGCGGTCGAGGTGACAAGGGAGGAGACCCCGGAGGCCGATGCGGCGGAAACTGTCGCGCCGGTGGCGACGCCGACCCCGAGCATTCCGCCGATAGCGGCCATGGACGGTGTGCGCCCGCCGTTGCCGGCGCCGGGCGAGGAATTCAACCATTCGGCCGTCGACCGTTGGCGCCTCAGGGCCTCGAGCGCGTGGGGGTCGCGCGGCAGGTATCCGCCCGTCGGGCCGTCGGGGGTCATCCGCCGGTTGACAGGGGTGCGGAGCAGGTCGTGGTGGTGGAGTTGCTGGGGGTCGTTGATCGGGTTGCCGGGTGAGCCCTGATGCCCGGCAGGTGGACGCTGCCACGTCGGCGCGGTTAGCCCGGTGACGGTCGAGGTTGCGCGGGTGGTGAGCACGGCACCGCCGAGAGTCGCCGAGGCCAGGGAGGCGGCGCTGAAAGAGGCCGATGACGCCACCGATCTCGCAGTGGCAGCGTTCGCGTTGAAGCCGCCGGATCGCGTGCCCGTGTATTGATCGCCAGCACCGGGATCCGGTTCGGAGTCCTCGTGTGTGCCAGGTTGCGTGTTCACATCGTTGGCGCAGTCCTCGATTGCGGAATTCATGTCGTTGAGGATGAGCGTGGCGATCTCGTCGCGTTGAGCGCGAAGCTGATCTTGAAGCGCCGCAGCATAGGCTGCACCCGTGTAGCAGACGCCGCCGACCTCGACGGAGGGCTGGCGGGCCCACTCGTTGTACTCGGAGGGGGACATGAGGATGCCTTCAGCCTCCTCGAGACGGCGCGCGCGAGCGGTTGCCATGGCGGCGCGCGCCGCATTGTGCACGGCGAGGTTGAGTTCGAGTTGTGCCTTCCGATCGGCGAGTTTGCCGGAGAATTCTTCAATCCAGGAATTGACGGCGCGTGCAATATCGCCTGACATCTGTGCGTCCGACCTGAAGGCCGCCAGAGCGGCTTCGCACTCGGACATTGACTGTGTGATGGCGTTGACGGAGTCGATCTCGGCGGAATCGTCGGTCGTTAAATGGTCAAGGGCGAGGAGTCGATCGTATTCGCCACTCATCGGGGAGCCTCCGTAATACAGGGGTGGAAGAATCTGGACCGGGAATCATGCCCCGGTGCCATCGGATGGGCCGATGGCCGAATACTCGGACGAACTCGCGACCGGTTGAGCCGACGCCGACGCAGGAGTTGCCTCGGATTCGGGAGCAATCGTCGGGTCTGCATCTGCGCCTTCGTGGCCGTAGGGCCTCGTCGGCGCATCGGGTTGCTCGTCCAGATCTGTGGATATCTGGTGGAAGGCGTCGTGAAGATCGGCCTCGTTGTTCTCTACCGCAACCGCGACCTGCCGGACTGACTCGATGAAGGAAGCGAGCTGATCGCGCATCGTTGCCATCTCCCGCTCGAGCGAGGAGAGGTACGCGGAATACCTGGGCGAGAATGCGCTCGGGCCACGTTCCGTTCCCCACTTGGTGGGATTTTGACGACTAAGGACGTCGGAGGAACTGTCGGTCGCGGTCGAAATCGCCGGCGTGCCGCGTGCATCTAAGGTATTGGAGGCAGCGGTGACGCTCTCGGTGTCGAATTCACTCTCAGTGGCCATGCTGCTCCTTCGCGATGGGCGGGCGCTCCTGAATCCTAAGAGCCTCGGAGGGGGAACGAAAGCCCTTTCTCATGCCGAGCCTCCTGGCGTCAAGGGTTCCCACTGAGAACACCGTTTCGGCGAGTCCTCATCGGCGGTCGTCTTGAGGAGTCGGCGGAGGTCATTTCTCATCCCGGTGGTATCGAGGCGAAGTGCCATATGCCGTCTTCTTGTCGGGATTGGCGGCGACGTAGGCGGAGGAAGTGCCGCGGTACACGTATTGGGGATCGTTGATGATGTAGTCCCCCGGGTCGACGAGCCCGTCGAGGTACTCGTGGTAGAACTCCTCGCTGGGCACCCAGTCCTCGCTCTTGTTCACAAGGGGGTTGACATTGGGCAAAGCGGTGGGATCCTCGTTGAGGAGGCCGTTGATATTGACCAGTCCGTAGCCGTACCAAGGATCCCATTCGACACCGTCATCGCGCGACGCGGTGCGGACCAGTGACTGAATGAGCTGCCTGTTCGTCGCCTCGGGCCACTTCTCCTTGGCCAAGGCAAGCATTCCTGAGACCATCGGGGCGGCAAAAGAGGTGCCTTTGGCATCGTCAGAGATCGTCCCCGTCTCGTATCTGCGAATGCTCACCGGCCCTCCGTAGGCGGCGATGGTCGTCCCCTTCCCGTAGTTGGAGTACTCCGAGCGCACGCCTTTTGCGTCCGTTGCCGCGACGCCGATCGTGAGGTTCGTCGCGGCAAAAGACGTGGGATCGGTCTCCTGGTTGTCGTTGCCGACGGCGGCGACGACGATGGCTCCAGCGACGTCGGCGCGCGCCAACTCGGCGCCGCTATTGACCCTCGAGCCTTCGGCCACGGAGTAGGAGATGATGTCGGCACCGTCGTCGAGTGCGCGTTGCAACGCATGGCCAACGCTGAAGGTGCACGACGGATCGTCCACAATGTCTTTCTCAGCCTGCGTGTCCGAAAGCCACATGGGAATGGCGTAATGGATGACCTTCGCGCCCGGGGCGATCCCGTAGTCCGGCGAGACCAGGATGGAGGCCACCGCGGTCCCGTGTGTGATCGACTTTGGCGCCGGTGTGAAGGTGCAGGGCGACACGCTCGTGATGTCCGCCCCCTGCAACTCGGGTGCCGACAGGTCCACTGCTGCATCAATGAGGGCGATCGTCACGCCCTCGCCGGACAGACCGAGATCGTCGAGGGCGCGGAGGTTGAGGAAATCGACGTAGGGCTGGGTCGTGATCGTGTCCTCGGCGCGAACGGGCGGCGCGGCGCACAATCCGAGGACGGCGACGATCGCCGCCGCAAGTACGAGGAGTCGCGAGTATTGACGTTGCTTCATGACTTCTCTCCTAGTGACTCAGTCGACGTCAATGATACTGAGGCCGGTGAGGAGCGAAAAGTGCTTTTGAGATCCCGGTTCCGTTCTGAAGCCTCCGCTTCTGAGATGAGAGGCGACGAGGGCGGGACCGCTTTTTCTCAACGCTGCCGGGGAGCGTCCGAGGGCGAGTAGCATGTGAAGCCACCCCTCCGGGGGAGGCGATGCTACTCAGCGATTCGAAGAGGAGTCCCATGACACGCAGAGTTCCCATTTCCCTTCTGGCGTCGAGCGCGCTCATATTCTCTGCGGCGACGCCCGCCCTCGCGCAGGACGCCGCACCGCTCGACGCCCCGTAGTCCGCACCCGTTTCGGCGGAGGCCCCGCAGAGCGGGACCGGAGCTGATCCGGCTCCCGAGGGCTCTTCGGCGGCCGCCGAAACGCCCGCCGACGCGGCTCCCGCTCCCGAGGCGCCCCTCGCGCCCGGGGAGTCGATGACTCTCGATCTTCTTGCGATCACCGACTTCCACGGGCACATCGAAAGGGTCGTCGACAAGAAGACCGGCGCCGTCAAGGAGCCCGGTGCGCAGACCCTGGCCTGCGAGGTCGACAAGGCGCGTGCGGCGAACGCGAACACCCTCTTCGTCTCCAACGGGGACAATGTGGGCGGTTCCGCCTACATCTCCTCCATCCTCAAGGATCAGCCGACGATCGACGTCCTCAACGCGAACAGCTTCTCCAATGATGTCGACGCTTTCATCGGCGGCCATTCCCACCTGGAATACGCGCAGGTCATCGACCGTTCCGGGAAGCCCTTCGCAGTCGTCCAGCCCGCGAATTACGGCGCCCTCCTCGGAAAGATCTCCTTCTCCCTGAAGAAGAACGCCGAGGACGAGTGGACCATCGCGGCCGTCACCGCCGAGAACAAGGACCTGAGCGCCTCGGATTGCGTGAGCCACCCGGAGTCGCGGCCATCGTCGCCAAGGCGAAGACCGAGTCGGAGGCGGCCGGTAAGGCGGTCGTCGCGCAGCTCGGCTCCGACTTCCTGCGGGGCACGAACACCGGTACGGACACGGGGCGAACCGCTCCACGGAATCCACCGCATCCAACCTCCTCGCCGACTCCTTCCGCTCCTGGGCCGGCGGGATCGTCCCGGACGCCGTGCACCACGTCGGCCTCATGAACCCCGGTGGCGTGCGCGCGGACTACGCGGCGGGCGACCTCACCGAGGGGCAGAGCTCCACGGTCCAGCCCTTCGGCAATGAGATGGGCTACGGGACCTACACGGCGGACCAGCTCAAGAGGGTCCTCGCCCAGCAGTTCCAGCCCGCGACCTCGCGCTCGGCGCTCATGCTGGGCGTGTCCGACAACGTGAAGGTCTGCCTCGACCAGGCGGCGGTCGCCGAGCTCGAGGGGTACTGGAAGCAGATCAACGGCCTTCCCAAGGAGGAGCGCCCCGAGCTCATCAAGAGCCTCCAGGATCAGATCGATGACGCCCGCTCGCGGGTCATCTCCTGCCTCTTCGTCGACGGCGTCGAGCTCGGGGCGGACGACCCCGTCGTCGTCGCCTCGAACTCCTTCCTCCTCGCGGGGGGGGCGACGGGTTCACGGTCCTGTCCGAAGCGCCGATGACGAACACCGGCATCCTCGACCGGACCGCGACCTCGACCTACCTCAAGGAGCTCGCGGACAAGGGGACCCCCGCGAAGGCCGACCTCGCCAAGCGCCAGGTGGGAGTCTCCGGCAAGGTCGAGGAGGACGGCTCGATGACGATCTCCCTGGCCGGTCTCCTCTTCTCGGCGACCAGCGAGCAGGGGAGCGGAGCCGCGGCCAAGACCGTGAGCGCCCTCGTCAAGATGCCCGATGGATCCTTCACGACCCTCGCGAGCCAGGACGTCGACCCGGCCATCGCCGCCGAGCTCCCCGACACCGGGACCGCTGTCCTGAAGGGGATCCGCATCCCCGCCGGGACGCTCGTCTCCGAATGCGCCGATCCGCCGTTCAAGGGGAGCAAGTGCGCGGACATCGTCCTGAGGGTCACCACCGCGGACGGGCAGACGCGGGACCTGCCGTGCCCGATCGCGGCTCCCGCACCCGAGCCCGCACCCGCCCCTGCGCCCGCGCCCACGACTCAGGCTCTTGCCAAGACCGGTGTTGACGGCTCCGGGCTCATCGCGGGCGTCTTCGCCCTCGCGCTCGCGGGAGCCGCGCTCAGCCTGCGCAAGCGCTGAAACCGGCGCTTGCTCGGGCCCATCGCCCGAGGAAGCCCGGCTGCCGCCCCGCGGAATGATCCGCGGGGCGGCACCCCCGAGCCCCGCCGTTCGAATCAGCGCTCCGCAGCGCGACCATGCCCGCACTGACGGGCGCCCGTGCACAGCGGGGCCGCCGCCCCCGCCGTGCGTGGCTCCGGAGGAGGAGGTGTGAGTCGAGGACCCCGAACTGCTCTCCGGCCTCGCCGTCCGGGTGGTATTCGTCGTGATGAACACGTCCGAACCGCCGATGATCTGAAGGGCATCGGAATGCACGTACGAGGAGGCCGCGGGTTCGAGGCCCTCGTTCTTCATCTTCGAGACGAAGAGGCTCCGCACGAGTCCCCGCCCCGCCCCGAAGCCGCCTAGGACCCCTGCGGCGAGCGCTCCGCCCCACTGGATGAGTCGGTCCTTCCAGGTCTTCGGGGCGCTCGTGATCGGCGCGCCGTTCCGGGCGGCCTCCATGTAGCGCTCCGTCTGCGCGACGTAGGTGCGGGCCGCCTGCTCCCACTCGTCATCCCCCAGGGGCTCCGCGAGGATCTCGCCGAGGGCCTTGATGCCCTTGTCCGTGAAAGCGGGGATCGACTCGCCGCGCGTCGAGACCCACCAGTCCCGGGTCGAGGGCGAAACGAGGAGGAGGACGCCGGAACGCTCGGCCCCCAGGCCGTAACCCTCGTAATCGAAGTAGTCGTCGGCGACGGCCATGGGGCTCTCGCCCTCGTTGAGATTCCGGTAGAGCACGACGACGTCCTGACCGTAGGTCTTCGAGATCCGAGCGATCTCCGCTTCGAGCTCGGCCTCGGTCGCATCCGAGATGAAGTCGACCTCGTCGACCACGTGGCGGGTCGAAGCGTTTGCGCCGAGCGGCGCGGCCAGAAGGAGGCAGAAGGCGACGAAGACCAGTGCTGCAAGGCGCGCGGTCCGATGCGTCTCGGTTGGAGAGCTCATTGTGGGATTCATGATGGGCACCTTTCTCACAGGTCCAACCAGCCCAGGATCAACCAGGCGATGGCGCCGAAGACGATGAAGAAGAAGGCCGCGAACGCCACCTGGAGGGGCCTCAACTTCCCCTGGCTGATCGGGAAGGAGCCCACGACCTCGCCCGTCTGGCCGTTGATCGCGAAGGGGTAGGTCTTCCCGTTGTAGGCGATGACGATCAGCCACACGGGCAGAAGGGCGTACCAGATCGCCGAATGCTCACTGCTCAGCATCGCCGATCTCTGCCGCACGGAGCTGTAGCCCGTGACCGAAGCGCTCACGAGCGAGGACACGGTCGC
Organism: Schaalia hyovaginalis; assembly: GCF_014208035.1. Lineage (NCBI taxonomy): Bacteria > Bacillati > Actinomycetota > Actinomycetes > Actinomycetales > Actinomycetaceae > Schaalia > Schaalia hyovaginalis. The sequence continues at coordinate 612,498 of NZ_JACHMK010000001.1, forward strand.
CTTGACGCGTTCGTCGGCGCGCGCGATCGTCGCCCGGGCCTCGATGTCGTAGGCGGTCGCCGCATACCCCGACAGGTACGGGGTGGCGAAGGGCTTCGACTCCTCCAGGGAGAAGGGCTCGACGCCCTCGGAGCGCTTCGGGCCGAGTTTCGTCGTGGCGCAGACCGGGATACCGGTGAAGGCGGCGCTCACCTCCCGCGTCACCTCGTAGATGTCCGTCTCGGTGTAGTCGTATTCGTTATCGGACCAGGTGCGGGTGTTCTCGGCGGTGTAGACGATCGTTCCCGAGGTCGTGCCGTCGTGATACCAGTACGGGATGTAGGCGCCGGTCGCCTCCTCGAGGGTGTGCCTGTCCCTGAATTCCTTCGGGAGCAGGAACTTCCCGCGCGTCGCCTTCTTGAAGGAGTCGAGCATGCCCGCCTTGTCGATGGCGAAGGGGATGATGAAGTCCGGGATGCGCGTATTGCGGATGCGCTCGGAGGCGACGAAGGTGCTGTTGCAGAAGCCGCAGCGCGTGGAGATGGTCGTCGGATCGGCGACGATCTCGGCTCCGCAGGAATTGCAGACGAGCGTCTGCATCTGCGGGATCTCGCCCCGGTCGACGTACGCGGGCGTCGATTCGCGCCACGCGTTGCCGGCCCCGCGGCTGCCCGGAGCGGGGGCCGAGGGCGTCGCGTTGAAACGCTCGACCGTTTCGACCTCGTGACGCGAACCGCAGAACGCGCACACCATGCGGCCGCTCGTCGGATCGAATTCGATCGGCGCCGAGCACGATGGGCACTTGTACTGGATGTCGCTCATGCCTCGTTCCTCCCGATTCTCGCAAGGGGCCGCGTCTTCGCACCCGCCTCGGACATCCCCGTATGCAATCGCCACGCTATCGGCGGGAATCTCGGCGATCAGTATCTCGACGCTTTCGAGGCCGTCGATATGGGGGAGGGGATCGTCTTCACCAAGGGCGCGAAGCTTCGCGCAGACGATCGCCGGAACACGAACCGCAGGGGCACCGACGACGTCGTGACGAACGGTTCGGTCATCCACGTCTACGACAATCAGGCGATGATCCTCACCGACGGCGGCAGGATCTCCGACTTCTCGGCCCAGCCCGGCGTGTACAGCGTCAACCACGCCGGCCTGCCGACGATCTTCTCGGGCGACCTCAAGGGGACGCTCATGGATTCGTGGGAGCGCTTCAAGTTCGGGGGCGGAACCCCCCAGAAGCAGCAGATCTTCTACGTCAACCTTCAGGAGATCAAGGGCATCAAGTTCGGCACGCCGAACGCCCTCAACTACTTCGACACCTTCTACAACGCCGAACTCTTCCTGCGCTGCCACGGCACCTTCTCGATCCGCATCGCCGACCCGATCCTGTTCTACCAGCAGGCGATCCCCAGGGACGCGATCCGCGTGCACATCGACGACATCAAAGAGCAGTACATGTCGGAGTTCCTCGAAGCTCTACAGACCTCGATCAATCAGATGAGCGTCGACGGGATCCGGATCTCCCAGGTCGCATCGAAGATGCGCGAGCTCTCGAAGTACATGCGCGACACCCTCGACGACGACTGGCTCCTCGGCCGCGGCATGGAGGTCCAGTCGGTCGGCATCGCTTCGATCTCCTACGACGACGAGTCCCGCAAGCTCATCGACATGCGCAACCAGGGCGCGATGCTCTCCGACCCCTCAGTCCGCGAGGGCTACGTCCAGGGGACGGTCGCCCGCGGCATGGAGGCCGCCGGTTCGAACGAGGCCGGAGCCGGCATCGCCTTCATGGGCATGGGAATGGGCATGCAGGCGGGCGGCGGCTTCATGCAGGCCGCTTCGCAGTCGAACCAGCAGCAGATGCAACAGCAGCAGTGGCAGCAACAGCAGCAGATGCCCTCGCAGGGCCAAATGCCGCCGCAGGGGTGGGGCCAGCCCCAGCAGATGCCGCCGCAGGGTTGGGGGCAAGCGCAGCAGCAGGTTCCTCCGCAGGGTTGGGGTCAGCCGCAGGGTTGGGGTCAGCCGCAGCAGATGCCCGCGCAGGGGCAGATGCCGTCTCAGGGGTGGGGCCAGGCGCAGCAGATGCCTCAACCGGGTGGACAGGAATCGGCCTCCGAGGCCCAGCAGGTCTGGGGGCAGGCGGCGCCCGGGGCTGCCCAGCTTCCCCCCGAGAACCTTCCTCCCGCCGAGGGAACCTCCGAGGAGCGGCCCTAGACGAAGGCCCCTTGAGGAGCGGCGCATCCCGGATTCGGGGTGCGCCGTCCCCGTGCATGGGCGGTTTGAGCCCGTGCGCGCACCGAGGAGCGCCGGGATCATGCGCATATCGCGGCTTGCATCAGACTTGCTGAGTGCGTGCACCTAGAACAGAGGGAAGCGGCAGGTGTTTGGGCTCATCGCGAAGTGTGCGCCTTCTCGGATCCGTACCCGCTATGAGCGCGCATAACGCAATAGTGAGGGCGCACGCGCCTCTGCGGATGACAGTCGGACGTTTCATTTCTTCCCCCCTTCCTTCCTTGTGTGAGTGCCCGGGAGTCTCCAGTGTGTGGGGTGTTTAGTGGGTGGGTGGTGGTGTTGAGGATTGGGGTGTTGTGGTGGTGGGGGTCCAGGTGATGGTGTTGATGACGAGGGCGACGTCTACGGGCATGTCGGGACTGGTGGAAGTCGAGATCGCGTTGATGCGCCAGACTCCGTCGGGGCGTCCTACGAGCCAATCCCAGACGCGCACGGGAGTGTCTTTTGTGGAGTCGATGTAGGTGTGTCCGTAGGCGGGGGTTCCTCCGATCATGCGGGGTGGGAGGTCTTCGACGTGGTTGTAGCCTTCGAATTCTTCTGAGCTGATGCGGTCGCTGCGGGCCCATTCGGCGACATCAACGGTCGGGGGTTTTTCGTCGATCCACAAGATGGCTTTGAGTGATTTTGCGTCGTAGCGTTGGGCGTTGACGGCGTTGTGGTAGAGGGAGTCTTCGGGGGTTAAGGGTCAAAATGTGTGTCTGGCTCGGCGTGTCGCGGGGGTTAGATTTGGCCTTTTTGAATGCCGATTGAGTGGGTGTAGTCGGTGTCGATAGCGTTGTCGTAGAGGGCTGGGCGTCCTGTTTCGTGGTCGGCTTGGTTCTCGGTTTGGGTCAGGGTGGATACTTTGGCGAGTTGGCCCTGGCCCCAGTCGGACTGCCTGGCGATTCGTACTGGATCGTCAGGCAGTTCCGTTTTTAAGTAGAGCCACCAATCCAGCATGCGGCGTTGTCGTTCGCCTGATCTGCCGCGGTGGGTTCTGGCGAGCAGTTTGAGCTGGGCGTTGATGCCGCCTTCTAAGCTGTTGGTGGTGGATTTGATCCGCTCGGGCGCAAGGACTCCTGCTGGCGGGTTGAGGTAGACAAACAGCATCTCGGACCGCCAAAGATGGTTGAGGCTGTTGTAGGCCTTGCGCACGTTGTGGTGGGTCCACACGCGGGTCCATGCACCTGTTTTGGGGTCTTTGATCATGGTTTTCTCGTTCATCCATTCCCGGTAGATCGTTGAAAACTCGTGCAGTTGCACACCCCACGCGGCGGCTTCATCCAGTGTGGTGATCCGGGTCAGTTTCAGCGCAAGTCGGTAGATGGTGCGCCCGGCATCGGTGCGTGGGTTGGTGGTGGTGTAGCGGCGGACCACGCGTTGGGCGTGGACGAGGCAGCGTTGAATTTTCGTAGTCGGCCAGCACTTTTTGATTGCGCTGTATGCGCCTTGGCCGCCGTCGATGACGGCGATGAGTGGGGCTTCGATGCGTTCAAGCAGCAGTTGGTAGTCGCGGGTGGTTTCGTGTTTGCACCAGTGCCAGGCGATCACGTGGTCGATGGTCGCCGCGACGATCAGGCAGCCACCGGCGGTGTAGGTGCCATCGAGAAATACCTGGTCGTAGATCCGCTTGTGGTGGCCGGCGGTGGGGTCAGGCACATCAACGAGCCAGCACCACTTGAAGCGCCGCTTCATGGTGGCGCGGCTAACACCGTTTCGTTTGGCTAGGTCGTCGAGTGATATTGCGGTGGTGCAATGCTCGATGAACTGGGTGAACACTGCCGCGTTGGTGATGTCGTTTCGACGTTTGACGCTGGAGGCGCCGCATTGTTTGCAGCGCCATCTGGTGGTGCCTTTGCTGGTGGTGCCGTTGCGTTTCATTTCACCGCCGCAGTGGCAGCGTGGTTGGTTCTTCGACATTGCGACACCACACCACGCCGCGCATAGCACATCACGGCTGCCACACCGAGGATTTCCCGTCGGGGGCTAGATATATGCTTCCGGAGCATATACTTTCCGGAAACCTACAGGTCAATCCGTGAAAATCCGCGATTCCGGACACACTTTTTGACCCTTAACCCGTCTTCGGGGTGTGAGGACACTTCGTAGGAGAGGGTATGGGCTTTGTCTGTGAGGACGTGCCATCCTTCGGGGAGGGTGGAGGTCATGGGGATTTCTTCGTCTTGGGTGACTGTGATGGACGTGGAGGGGTTGTTTGTGGACATGGGGTTCTCCTGGGGCGTGCAGGCGCTGGTAGTGGCTGCGCATAGGGCGAGGGTGAGGGCGCATACACCGGTGCGAATGACAGTCGGACGTTTCATTTCTTCCCCCCTTCCTTCCTTGTTCCTTGTGTGAGTGCCCGGGAGTCTCCAGTGTGTGGGGTGTTTAGTGGGTGGGTGGTGGTGTTGAGGATTGGGGTGTTGTGGTGGTGGGTGTTTCCCAGGTGATGGTGTTGATGACGAGGGCGACGTCTTCGGGCATGTCGGGGCTGGTCGAGGTCGAGGTCGCGTTAATGCGCCACACCCCGTCGGGGCGTCCCACGAGCCACTCCCACCTGCGCACAGGAGTCTCTTTTGTGGAGTCGATGAAGGTGTAGCCGTAGGCGGGGGCTCCTCCGATGAGGCGGACCGGGAGGTCTTCGACATGGCTGCAGCCCTCGAAGTTCTCCGAACCGATGCGGTCGCTGCGGGCCCATTCGGCGACGTCCACAGTCGGTGGTTTCTCGTAGATCCACAAGGCGGCTTTGAGTGATTTTGCGTCGTAGCGTTGGGCGTTGACTGCGTTGTGGTAGAGAGAATCTTCGGGGTGTGAGGATACGTTGAAGGAGAGTGGCAGGCCATCGGCTTCCAGGACGTGCCATCCTTCGGGGATGGCGGAGGTCATGGGGATTTCCTCGTCTTGGGTGACGGTGATAGTCGTAGGGTAAGCAGCGGACATGGGGGACTCCTCCTGGGGCGTGCACGCACCGATAGTGACCGCGCATAGGGCGAAAGTGAGGGCGCATGCGCCGGTGCGGATGACAGTCGGACGTTTCATTTCTTCCCCCCTTCCTTCCTTGTGTGAGTGCCCGGGAGTCTCCAGTGTGTGGGGTGTTTAGTGGGTGGGTGGTGGTGTTGAGGATTGGGGTGTGGATTGTGGTGTGGTGGTGGGGGTCCAGGTGATGGTGTTGATGACGAGGGCGATGTCTGCGGGCATGTCGGGGCTGGTGGAAGTCGAGGTCGCGTCGATGATCCAGACTCCGTCGGGGCGTCCTACGAGCCACTCCCAGACGCGCACGGGAGTCTCTTTTGTGGAGTCGATGTAGGTGTGTCCGTAGGCGGGGGTTCCTCCGATCGTGCGGACCGGGAGGTCTTCCACTTGGCTGTCTGTTTCGGAGTTCTCGGTATCGATGCGGTCGCTGCGGGCCCATTCGGCGACATCGATGGTGACGGGGAGGTCGCCGTAGAGGGCGAAGATTTCTCTCAGTACTTTCTTTTCGTAGCGTTGGGCGTTGACGGCGTTGTGGTAGAAGGAGTCTTCGGGGTCGGAGGAGACGTTGTAGGACAGGGAGAAGCCATCGGCTTCCAGCGCGTACCATCCCTCGGGGAGGGTGGAGGTCATGGGGATTTCTTCGTCTTGGGTGACTGTGATGGACGTGGAGGGGGTGTTTGTGGACATGGGGTTCTCCTGGGGCGTGCAGGCGCTGGTAGTGGCTGCGCATAGGGCGAGGGTGAGGGCGCACGCGCCGGTGCGGATGACAGTCGGACGTTTCATTTCTTCCCCCCTTCCTTCCTTGTGTGAGTGCCCGGGAGTCTCCAGTGTGTGGGGTGTTTAGTGGGTGGGTGATGGGGCTGAGGAGTGCGGTGTTGTGGTGGTGGGGGTCCAGGTGATGGTGTTGATGACGAGGGCGACGTCTACGGGCATGTCGGGACTGGTGGAAGTCGAGGTCGCCAGGATGCGCCAGACTCCGTCGGGGCGTCCTACGAGCCACTCCCACCTGCGCACGGGAGTCTCTTTTGTGGAGTCGATGAAGGTGTGTCCGTAGGCGGGGGCTCCTCCGATCATGCGGGGTGGGAGGTCTTCGACGTGACTGTTTCCTTCGAGTTCTTCTGAGCCGATGCGGTCGCTGCGGGCCCATTCGGCGACATCAATGGTGACGGGGAGGTCGCCGTAGAGGGCGAAGATTTCTCTGAGCGCGGCCTTTCGGTAGCGGTGGGCGTTGACGGCGTTGTGGTAGAGGGAGTCTTCGGGGTCGGAGGAGACGTTGTAGGACAGGGAGAAGCCATTGGCTTCCAGCGCGTGCCATCCTTTGGGGAGGGTGGAGGTCATGGGGATTTCTTCGTCTTGGGTGACTGTGATGGACGTGGAGGGGGCGTTTGTGGACATGGGGTTCTCCTGGGGCGTGCAGGCGCTGGTAGTGGCTGCGCATAGGGCGAGGGTGAGGGCGCACGCGCCTCTGCGGGTGAGGTGGGGGTGGGTCATCTTTTCCCTCCTGTGATGACGCGGGCGTCGCCGTGGGCTATACGGGCATCGTTGACAGAGGTGTCAATCTGGTTGAAGGCCTGCTCGTATTCGGTTGAGGGCCCCATGGCGGACACATAGTCCCTGAATGCGCTTCGTTGTTTGGGGGTCATGTCGTGGTAGGGGAGGATGTCGCCGTTCGCATCGGTAAACCCGAAGCCTTTATGCAGTCCTGCTGAGTGCTCTGCGGGGGATTCAAAAGCGGTGGTGAGGTCGCCGTCGGTGCTGATCGCCGAGTAGAGGGATTCTTTCATGTATTTTTCGACCATGGTTTCGGCGGTGACGTGGTCGGCTACGTTGGTGTTGTGGGTGGGTAGGTAGGTGTCGAGCAGGTGAGTGGTGGCGCCGTCGCGGGCTTGGTCGGCGAAATAACCCACAAGGCCTTGTGAGGCGCCTTCTAGGCCTGAAGAGACGAGGTTGCCTGCCGGAAGTGCCCCGATGCCGAGCTTGATGAGGTTCTGCCAACGCTCATTGCGCGCGTTGAGGGCCTCGAGGGCCTGGCTGGTGGCGTCTTCTGGGGCGGTGAATAAGGCTTCCATGATGGGCGCCCACCGGTCGGTGACGGTCCTGACATCCAAGGTGGGGTCGGTTTTGGCGACGGCGGCGCCCATTTCGGCTGCGTATGAGTGTTGGGCGGCCAAGGTGAGGTTGTCCAAGGCCGGGGCTCGGCCTTTGGTGTAGTAGTCATCGCTGGGGTCTTCAGGTGTCCCATTGTCGTTGACTTCAGGGGCGTCAAAACCCAGGTCGGTGAAGAACCCGTTCTTGCCGAGCAGCTTTTGACGCATCACGTCGTCGAAGGTGATGTGGTGCGTGTCGATGTCTGTTTGGACGTAGCCGTCATAGAGTCCATGGTCGTTGAGGGTCCAGGCGATTCCCTCGATGTGGTCGGCGAGAATGAGGCCCGCCCAGGAGCGCAGGTTCTGGTTGTGGTAGCCGTAGACGTCTTGGCCGTCGATCTTGTCGCTGTCGGAGAACAGCGCGTAGTCGTGGTCCTCTTCGAGAGCGTCTTGGTAGCCGAACATGAAGTTCGCGGCGATATTGGTGATTTTCGCATCGCGTTCTTGCCAGTGGCGCAGCTCTGCCTTGGAGGCGAACCCCCCATCGGGGTAGGGCTCGGGGGTGGTCGCCTGGTCAAGGACCCGCCCGAACTGCTCGCCCCCGTCTTGGAAGCCGTAGTACTCGTTCATAGCGGTGTCCAGTGATGCGGTGCGCCCGCCCGTCAGGTAACGGGTCATGTTCTTCGGCTTGTCATCACCGGTGATCTCACCATCATGATTGATGTCCATACCGTCGGGAGTGTCAGAATCGAGGAAGCCCCGCACGGCATCGAGGCGCAAACGGTCCCCCGCGATGAGCGCGGGGTCAGCACAGGAAAGATCGAGGTTTTCGGGCCGGTCCATGAGCGTGTACATGGAGTGCAAAGGATCGCACACCATGTCGCCGGCCTCGCCAAAGAACACATGCGGACTGTCCATATACCCGTGCAGGCCCTTCCAGGTGAGCGTCTGCGAATCCCACAGGACCAGATCCTGTGCCAAAGAGACCCCGGAAGGGGGAGTATCAAAGAAAGCCGGGCCGAGAGCAAGGTTGGGATTCATGACACCGGCCATGCCCATCAATTGGAATATGACCTCATACCCGGACACCTCCTTGTTGTAGGCCGACCGATCATTGATCTCCCAAGCGTTGTATGTAGCCCGGCCCGCAGCCTTGAGATCGTCAATGTATTCGAGCGTATGCTGGCCAAGACTCACACCCCCTGTAGTGATCAGGCCGCCCCGGGCGGCCTCAAAGGCCGCAGCCGCCTGAGGATCAGAAGTGTTGATCCCTCCCGTTGCCAAAACTGTGACCGCTCCCAGACTCAGCAAAAGCCCCTCGCGCGTCTTTGGAGCAAGAGCAAGATCGGTCCCGACGAATGTACTGAACTCGACCAGGCGGCCCGCACTCACATGCTCGCTCAATGCATTGGCGACAAAAGGATTGGCCAACAAGCCCGCGTATTTTTCGTAGAACTCTTCGAGCTGCTCGGGCGTCACAGTGTTCATATTCATGAAATGAGCGATCTTCGGCGCGATCTTTTGGGCGTATTCCCATTCGGCCTGTCCGTCAACGAGGGGGATGTCATCGAACAGATGGGCGGCGATTTCGGTGCGCGAGGAAGCGTGGGACGTGTCGATGATCGACTCGAGGGCGGCACTCAATGCCGTTGCTGCACGCCCAGCTTGGGCGTCCAGCTCACTCATTGCCGTACGGTAGTCTCTGAGCGCATCGTCGTAAGCACTATCGCGTTCACCCGCAGCGCGCCCCAGACGCTGGTCGTACTCGTAGTGCTGCATCGGGTCATCAGTGCCGCTGCGCGTATCCATCTCGGCATCAAGGGAGGCAAGAGCGCGTTCGTAGACCGCACTCGCCTCGTCATAGCGTTCCCACAGTGCCGGGACGGTAGAAGAGATCGCGACGCTAAGGGCGTCGGCCCAGTCCGCAATCGCCGAGGAGGCCGGCGTGAAGGAATCAGCAAGGGCGCGGGCATGCTCTCCCAGGCGCAGGACCGAGTCCGTGTACGCGTCGGCGGCCTGACCGATCCACCCGGGGACCTCCTTACCGTGGTGTGAGGCGACCTGGGTGTTCGCGATCGCGGCTCCGATCGCACGCAGGCCCTCAGACAAGACACTTGCGCCCGCGTGCGTATCTTCGGGCAAGGGCATGACATCTGAACCTGCCATAATTCAGCCTCCCAGCCTGAGCGTGATACGCGAAAGAGCACTACTCGTCTCATACTCGGTCGCGTCGAAGTCTTTGATCGCTTCGGCCTGTCCTGAGCCGAGCGTCGCGCACGCGTCGGAATACTCCAGGACCACCCACCGCATCTTCTCGACATGATCTGCGACCGCATTGCGCAAGCGGCTGGTTCCTCCCCCCGCAGCTCCCGGAACGTCAGCGGCGACCTGGAATCCGCGCGGCAGCGACGTGAAACGAGCCCCGATCGAGGCGAAAGACTCCGCATCACCCCAATCCCGTTTCGCACTCACCCCCACAGCATCACGATCAAACTCAAGCCCAACCATCACGCCACCCTTCCGATACCGCCCTTGTCGAAGTCCCCCCAGGTTAAGCGCTCGACTGTGGATTGAGAAGATACGGGTCATCGAAGGTGGAAAGTATGCCCGACGCGGATCGAAGACCGGGAAAACAAGGCCCGCAGATCCTCGGAACACCCCCTCTCGTAACAAATGCAAAAATCCAGATTGACAAGTTTTTGGTGACTTAGGTCCCTTTCTTGCTATCCTTCGGCTAGCGGCCCGATGGAGGGCCGACTCACGAGATTACGGAAGTTGAGGGCCTCGATGGTCAAGTACGTGTACGACTTCTCCGAGGGCGACAAGTCCATGAAGGACTTGCTCGGAGGCAAGGGAGCGAACCTCGCCGAGATGACGAAGCTCGGCCTTCCCGTTCCCCCCGGATTCACCATCACGACCGAGGCGTGCCGCGCCTACCTCAAGGATTCGGTCGTTCCGGAATCCCTCGCAACCGAGGTCACCACGGCGCTGCGCCGCGTTGAAGACATGATGGAGCGCCACCTCGGCGACCCCTACAACCCCCTCCTCGTCTCGGTGCGCTCGGGTGCGAAGTTCTCGATGCCGGGCATGATGGAGACGGTCCTCAACATCGGCCTCAACGACCAGTCGGTTCTCGGCCTCGCGAAGATCTCGGGCAACGAGCGCTTCGCCTGGGACTCCTACCGCCGACTCATCCAGATGTTCGGCAAGACCGTCCTCGACATCGAGGGCGATCTCTTCTCCGACGCCCTCGACTCCCTCAAGGCCGAACGCGGCGTCAAGGGCGATACCGAACTCACCGCCGAGGACCTCAAGGGCCTCGTCGTGACCTTCAAGAAGATCATCGCCGAGCAGAAGGGCATGGACTTCCCGCAGGATCCTCGCGCCCAGATGGACATGGCGATCGAGGCGGTCTTCCGCTCGTGGAACACCGAGCGCGCCCGCATCTACCGCCGTCGTGAGCGCATCCCCCACGACCTCGGCACCGCCGTCAACATCTGCACCATGGTCTTCGGCAACATGGGCGAGGGCTCGGGCACGGGCGTCTGCTTCACCCGCGACCCCTCTTCGGGCCACTCCGGCGTCTACGGCGACTACCTCGAGAACGCTCAAGGCGAGGACGTCGTCGCCGGCATCCGCAACACCCTCTCGCTCGCCGACCTCGAGAACATCGACAAGGCCTCCTACGACAAGCTGCGCGGCATCATGCGCAAGCTCGAGACGCACTACCGCGACATGTGCGACATCGAATTCACCATCGAGCGCGGCAAGCTCTGGATGCTCCAGACCCGCGTCGGCAAGCGCACCGCCGCCGCCGCATTCCGCATCGCGACCCAGCTGGTCGAGGAGAAGCTCATCACCCGCGACGAGGCCCTCACCCGCGTCACCGGCGATCAGCTCACCCAGCTCATGTTCCCCCAGTTCGACGCCAAGGCCGAGAAGGAACTCATCGCCCGCGGCATGGCCGCCTCCCCGGGCGCGGCCGTCGGCAAGATCGCCTTCGACAACGCCCAGGCCGAGGCCTTCGTCGCCGAGGGCGTGAAGTGCGTCCTCGTCCGTCGTGAGACGAACCCGGACGACCTTCCCGGCATGGTCGCCGCCGAGGGCGTCCTCACGGCGCGCGGCGGCAAGACCTCCCACGCCGCGGTCGTCGCCCGCGGCATGGGCAAGACCTGCGTCTGCGGCGCCGAGGCCCTGGAGATCGACGCCGAAGCCCGCACGCTGGCGATCGGCGACCGCGTCCTCACCTCCGACGACATCGTCGCGATCGACGGCCAGACCGGCGAGATCTTCATCGGCGACGTCCCCGTCACCGACTCGCCCGTCACCACCTACCTGTCGCACGGCCTCGAAGCCGGCCTCATCGCCGCCGGATCCGACGAGGGCACTCAGGAGCTCGTCAAGGCCGTCGACAAGATCCTCACGCACGCCGACAAGGTCCGCAGGCTTCGCGTCCGCGCGAACGCCGACACCCCGACCGACTCGCGCCGCTCCATCGAGTTCGGCGCCGAGGGCATCGGCCTGTGCCGCACCGAGCACATGTTCCTCGGTTCGCGCCGCCCGCTCGTCGAGCGCGCAATCCTCTCCGAGCCGGACTCGGAGGAGCGCCGCGCCGCCTTCGGCGAGCTCGAGAAGCTGCAGAAGCAGGACTTCCTCGAGATGCTCGAGGTCATGGACGGCAAGGCGATGACGGTGCGCCTCATCGACCCGCCGCTCCACGAGTTCCTCCCGGCGCTCGCCGAGCTCGAAGTGAAGGTCGCCGTCGCGAAGGCCACCGGCGGGGCGGATCCTGCGGATGAGCGCATGCTCGCCGAGGTCCGTCGCTTCCACGAGCAGAACCCGATGCTCGGTCTGCGCGGCGTTCGTCTGGGCATCTACCTGCCGGGCCTCTTCGCCCTGCAGATGCGCGCCCTGTGCGAGGCCGCCGCAGAACTCGTCGGGCGCGGCCTGGATCCGAAGCCGGAGATCATGGTCCCCCTCGTCGGCTCCGTCCGCGAGCTCCAGCTCATCCGTGAAGAGGGCGAGGCGATCATCGCCGAGGTCGCAGCGGACCAGGGCGTCGATCTGTCCGGTGTCACCATCGGCGCGATGATCGAGCTCCCGCGCGCCGCGATGACGGCGGAGGATCTTGCGGAGGAGGCCGACTTCTTCTCCTTCGGCACGAATGACCTCACCCAGACCGTTTGGGGCTTCTCGCGCGACGATGTCGAGGGCGTCTTCTTCCCCGAGTACATCGAGGCGGGCATCTTCGGCGTCTCGCCCTTCGAGTCGATCGACGTCCACGGCGTCGGCACTCTGGTCAAGGAGGGCGTGACCCGTGCGCGCTCGACGAAGCCCGGCATCAAGCTCGGCGTCTGCGGTGAGCACGGAGGCGATCCTTCGTCGATCCACTTCTTCCACGAGGTGGGCCTCGACTACGTGTCCTGCTCGCCCTTCCGCGTGCCGGTGGCGCGTCTCGAGGCCGGTCGCGCTTCGGCGCTGGCCGATTCTCCGGAGGCCTGATCGTGATGTGATCGGACGGCTCTGAAGCCGTATCACGCGGGTGCGCCCCAGGCCAAGGCCTGGGGCGCACCCGTTTCTCGTCGAAAGCCCTTCTTGGGCACCTCCGGGGTTAAGCAGCGGAGGCGCACGGCCTCGAAAGCCCCCTCCCCGCCGAGGTCATCACCTTTCTACGCCGAGGTCATCACCTTTCTACGTCGAGGTCATGCAACATTACTCACCGACAAAGGTGTTGCACTCACCGCTTGAACTCACCATGCTCTCGGCGCGCCAACGTGATGATCTCGGCGCGATAACGTGATGCTCTCGGCGCATCAACGTGATGCTTTCGGCGCGACAAAGTGATGCTTTCGGTGCGTCAAAGTGATGCTTTCGACGTAGAAAGGTGATGACCTCGGCGGGGGGAGGAGGGGAGGCTCAGCTTGCGATGAGGAAGCCGAGCACTCCGACGGAGGCGAGCGTCGTGAGGATCGACAGGAGGAGCACAAGCCCGATCGAATAGGGGGCCGCGCGGCGCAGGAGCTCGGGCTCGAGGCCTTCTTGCTTCACCGCGGTCGCCGCGATGGCGAGGTTCTGCGGGCTCACGATCTTCCCGATGCCGCCGCCGATCTCATTGACGGAGAGGAGGAGCTGGGGGCTGAGGCCGGTCTGGGCGGCGACCGTGGAATGGAGGGAGGCGAAAAGGGCTCCCGCGGAGGTCGCTGAACCCGTGACCGCGGTGCCGATCCAGCCGAGAATGGGCGCGAAGAAGGCGAAGGCGGTGCCGGTCGCGGCCAGTGCGGTGCCGATCGCGACGGTCTGCCCGGAGAAGTTCATCGTGTAGGCGAGCGCCATGACCGTCGTGATCGTGAGGATCGCCATGCGCAGTCCGATCACCGTGCTTCCGAGGGTCGCGATGCCCTTGGACACGCTGAAGGGGAAGCGGCCGCCGGAGGAATTCACCGAATAGACGATCGTCACGACGAGGGAGGCGAGGACGAGCATCGTGCCGGGAGAGGCGAGGGTCGAGATCGACAGGACCGTGTCGCCCGAGGCCTCGCCCGCCGGGGTGAGGAGCCGGCCATCGAGGCCGGGCCAGGGGATCTTCAGATCGGTGGCCTTGAGCGCGGCGGGCAGGTCGAAGCCGATCCGCCAGAGCTTCGCGGTCGCGAAGACGAGGACGACGAACCAGTAGGGCAGGAGTGCGAGGAGGGCGCGTCCGGCCCCCAGCGACTCGCCCTGGGAGGTGGTGAGCTGGTCCTGAGGGGTCGAGGGCGACCAGAACATGAGGAGGAGCGCGACGAGCGCGAAGGACAAGAGCGCGCCGACGACGGCCGTGAGTTCGTAGGAGACGAAATGCGCGGTGAGGAAGTGGCCCGCCGCCATGCCGGCGCCCGAGACGAGTCCGACGGGCCAGAGCTGCTTCACGGCCCGTTTGCCGTCGAGCATGGCGAGGAGGACCAGGGGGAGCCAGATGAGGAAGAGCGGGGTGATGCGCGCGCCGGTCGAGGTGAGGAGGGAGGTTTCAGCGCCGCCGAGTCGGGCGGTCGTGATCATCGGGATCGCCATCGCGCCGAAGGCGACGTGGATCGAGTTGGCGACCATCGTGACGAGCGCGGCCTTGAGGGGTTCGAGGCCGAGGGCGAAGAGCATCGCGCAGGTGATGGCGACGGGGGCGCCGAATCCCGCGAGGCCCTCCATGAGAGCGCAGAAGGCGGTGGCGATGAGGAGCGCCTGGATGCGCAGGTCGCCCTTTCCGACGCGCGAGAAGATCGCCCGGACGTCATCGCCGCGCCCCGATGCCTCCGACAGGTTGTAGAGCCAGACGGCGGCGACGACGATGAAGCAGATGACGAGGATGCCGAATGCCGCGCCCTGGGTCGCCGAAAGGAGGGCGAGTCCGAAGGGCATGCGGAAGCCGAGGGCTGCGATGAGGAGTGCGACGCCGAGGGAGCCGAGGGCGCACCAGTGCGTCGGGATCTTGAAGACGCCGAGCATGACGAAGAAGACGAGCAGCGGGAGGAGGCCGAAAAGGGCGCTCAGGGGGAGAGAGCCGGCGACAGCGGTCACAGATGGAGTGAATGCACTGGTGAGCATGGGGTTCCTCGCGTCGTTGCGGATGAAGACGGCTCAGGATAATCCCATCGGGAGCTCCTGCGCCACAGATAGGGGGCCGATCGGCGCGTTGTCGCGGCGGGCGCGGCCTTCGCGCCGCCCTGCGGGGCCGCGGATTGACAATTAGGTAAGGATGGCCTTATCTATATTTGGTTCATCTCGCTGGTGGTGAACCTTCTCGAAAAGGAGCCCCTCTCGTGACGAAGAAAACGCTCATCCCCGCCCTGATCCCCGCGACGCTCGGCCTGCTGCTTGCCCTCGGCGCCTCCACGGCCTTCTCCGCCTGCGATCGTCGCGAGGACGGGACGTGGATGCACTGCCATCAGTGTCAGAACTCGGTCGTCGCCGGCGCCGTCGGAGTCGCCGCCGTCTTCGGGGCGAGCGCCTTCGTCCGCAACAGGACCATGCGGATCGCGATGCAAATCCTCGGCGTGATCGCCTCGATCCTCCTCTTCTTCATCCCCGGCGGCCTGTGCCCCATGTGCATGATGCGCACGATGCGCTGCTACACGGTGTTCCAGCCCTTCACCCGAGTGATGAGCTCCCTCCTCGCCCTCTCCGGGATCCTCGCCCTCGTCCCCTCCTTCAAGGCGAAGCGGATTGACTCCTGAAAACCCCGAATCGCCGGCGGATCCCCCTCGCCGCACCCCGATTCCGGGGACGAGGGCGGGGACGCTGGCGATCGTCCTCGTCCTGATCCTCGTCTCGGTCGCAACGCTCCTCGTCGTGCGCGAGCACCGCAGGGACGAGGAGTACCGGAGCGCCCTGCGACTGGCGCAATCCGGTGACGCGCAGAGCGCCTATGCGATCTTCAACGGCCTCGGGGGATACTCCGACGCCTCCGAGCGCGCCCGGCGCCTCCTCGAAGACGATCCCTCCCTGCCCCTGCGAAGCGCGGCGAAGGGCGACCTCGTCTCCTTCGGCTCCTTCGAGCAGGACGGCGACCCGTCGAACGGCCCCGAGCCCCTCCGCTGGATCGTCCTCGACAGGATCGAAGGGCGCCTTCTCCTCCTCGCCCTCGACTCCATCGCCGCCCGCCCCTACCACCCCGTCCCCTTCCAGGAGGCCTCCTGGGAGACGAGCGATCTGCGGGAGTGGATGAACTCCGACTTCCTCGACACCGCCTTCACCGCCCCACAGCGCGCCCTCCTCGTTCCGAGCGGTGCCGCTGACGACGCGGGCGCGCGCCAGGAGGGGGCCCCCGAGGAGAAGACCCCGAGCGGGGATCTCGTTTTCGCCCTCAGCCGGATCGAGGCCGATATCTACCTGAGCGATGACGTGGAACGCGAACTCATCGGCGCGGCCCGCATCGCCGAAGCCGCGAAGGACCCGGCGCTGCCCCTCGACGAGGACGGCCGCGCCGACTGGTGGCTGCGCTCCCGGGGCAACTACGGATTCACCGCCCAATTCGTCGACAGGAACGGCGCGCCCTACGCGCCCGGCGCCAACGTCGACGCGGTGTACGCGGTCCGACCCGCACTGTGGGTGGATCCCGAACGGGGAGGCGAAGAACGATGAAAACGGGCGCCTTCTTGCGCAGAGTGCCGCTCAAGAGCATTCTCGCTCGTCCCGGCCGGAGCATGTTCCTCGTCTTCCTCGCCCTCCTTCAAGCCGCCTGCGCCCTCGTCGCCCTCCTCCTCGTCCAGGGGATCGGGCACGAGCTGCTCCGCGCCGAGCAGCGCCTGGGCGCGGACGTCCTCGTCTACCCCTCAGCCGGCTTCCTCCAGCTCGACAGCAGTTGCGTGAACATGCTGGGGAGCCCCGTACAGTACTACCGGGACCGCTCGGGTCTCGCCCTCCTCGCGGAGAACGACGAGATCAACGCGATCTCCCACCAGATCCACGTCTCAGTGCCGAACCCCGGGCGCGAAGGGCCGAAGTGGATCATCGGCTACGACCCCGAGACCGACTTCGTCATCACCCCCTGGCTCGAGGAGGGGGCGGATGCGGCCGGGGGAGTCGTCCTCGGATCAGCGGTGGGGGCTTCCGCTTCGAACGGGCTCGAGCTCTTCGGGGAGCGCCTCCCGATCACGGCCCGACTCGCGCGCACGGGCGGGGAGTACGACGACTCGGTGTTCGTGCCGCTCCGGATGCTCGACCGCCTCCTCGCGCGCGCCCCGCAATACGGGGTGGAAGGGGTTGAGGGCCTCGACCCCCTCAGGGACTACTCGGTGGCGACCATCCGGGTCGGCGACAAATCCAAGGTCGAATCCGTCGCGAACTGGATCAATCTCTACATCCGCAAGGTGACCGCCGTCCATTCCGAAACCCTCCTGGTCGATACGGCGGGCGCCCTCGGGGCCCATTCGGCGGGGATCGCCGTTCTGGGAGGGGCCGCCTGGCTCCTCCTCCTCGCGGCCCTCGGCGTCGCGCAGTCGGTGATGATGAACGAAAGGCGCGGGGAACTGCACATATGGAGGGTCGTCGGAGCCCCGAAAGCGACCGTCAGGAGGATCATGCTCGCGGAATCCCTCATCCTTCAGGCGATCGGGAGCGGGACGGGGATCCTCCTGTCCTGGCTCCTCCTCGCCCGCATCAACGGCCCCGTCCGCGCGGAGGCGCTCACCGCCTCCGCGATGGCGCTCACGCTCCTCGCGGCCTTCGCCGCCTCCCTCCTCGTCGGCTGGGCGAGCGCGCGCTTCGCCCTGAGGAGGGCGATGCGCTCGGCGGACGCGCAGATGCTCCTCACGGTCTAGGAAAAGGGGGAACCATGCTGACGATGTCGAGCCTGCCCGGGAGGAACCTGCGCGCCCACCCGGTGCGCACGGGCTCCCTCCTGCTCTTCGCCGCGCTCATGGCGGTCGCGACCTTCGGGGGAGCGCTTCTCGTGCAGAGCCTCAGCCACGGGCTCGAAACCGTCGAATCCCGCCTCGGCGCGGACCTCCTCGTCACCCCCGCCGGGGCCGCTCGGGAGTTCGACGCCCAGAAGTTCCTCATCGAGGCCGAGCCGGCCTACTTCTACATGGACGCCGCGATCCGCGACGAGGTCGCGCGCGTCGAGGGCGTGGCCGCGGCCAGTCCGCAGCTCTTCCTCGCCTCTGCGAGGTCGAGCTGCTGCTCGGGCCGCTATCAGGTCATCGCCTTCGACCCGAAGACCGACTTCGTCATCCGGCCCTGGATCGCAGACGAGGGGGCGCCGATGGTCGGCGCCATGGAGGTCGTCGTAGGGGCGAACGTCGCAGTCGCCGAGGGCGAGGAGTTCCGGATCTACGGCCAGCGCCTCAAGGTCGTCGGCCGCTTCGCCCCGACGGGCTCCACCCTGGACAACGCGGTCTACGCGGACTTCGACACGGCCAGGGTCCTCACGGCCTCCTCCGTCGACAAGGGGTTGAACAAGTACGGGGAGGTCGACCCGGAGCGGGTGATCTCCTCGGTGATGGTCGACGTCGAAGACGGGGAGGACATCGAGGAGGTCGCGGACCGGATCAGGAGCTCGACGCCCGGGGTGAGCGTCGCGACCGCGAAGGACATGGTCAAAGGGCTCGAGTCGACTCTCGCCTCGACCTCGCGCGCCATCGGCGCCTTCGTCGTCCTCGTGTGGGTGATCGCTCTGGTGATGACCCTCCTCCTCTTCTCCGCCATGCTCAATGAGCGCTCGCGGGAGTTCGCGCTGTTGAAGACCCTGGGGGCCGATAGGGCGGCGGTGTCGAGGATGGTCGTGACCGAGGCGGCGCTGATCGGCCTGCTGGGGGCCTCGGCGGGGATCTGCCTGTCGGGCGGGGTGATCGCGGCCTTCCGCGCCCTGCTCGGCCAGTCCTTCGGGGCCGCGCTCGTGCTCCCCTCGGCGCCGGTCGTGGGGATCTGGATCCTGGTCTGCCTCGCCTCGGTGCTGTTCGCGGTTCTCGCCTCGGCATTGCTCGCGATGCGCCGCATCGCGCGGGCGGATTCGGGCCTCGTCTTGAAGGAAGGGGAATGAGATGGTCATGAGGGCTCAGGAGCTGAGGAAGGACTATCAGCGGGCGGGCAGGAGGGGAGGGCTCTTCACCGCCGTGCAGCCCCTCGACCTCGAACTGGCCCCCTCGGAGCTGGTGGTGGTCCGGGGGCGTTCGGGCAGCGGGAAGAGCACCCTGCTCGCGATGCTCGCCGGGATGCTCGTCCCGACTTCGGGCCGTGTCCTCCTCGGGGAGGAGGACGTGTACGCCCTCGATGAGGCGGCCCTGTCGCGCCTGCGCAATGAGCGCATCGGCGTGATCCCCCAGGGCAATTCCGCCCTGCGCAGCCTGTCCGTCCTCGAGAACGTCATGCTCCCCTCGATCATCCGGGGCGGGGAGGCGTCGAGGGCGAGGGCGGAGGAGCTTCTCGATGAGCTCGGCATCGCGCCGCTCGCGGATTCGGCGCCCACGGAGCTCTCCGGCGGGGAGCTGAGGCGGGCGGCGGTGGCCAGGGCGCTGCTCCTGGGGCCTGAAACCCTCCTGGCCGATGAGCCGACGGCGGGGCTCGACAGTGCGAATGCGAGGGTCGTCCTCGAGGCGATCCGCCGGGCGGCGGATGCGGGCGCGGCCGTCCTCCTCGTCTCGCATGAGGACGAGGCCCTGCCCTTCGCCGATCGCGTGCTCGCGATGGAGGACGGTGCGCTGCGCGCCTGAACCGCGCCAAGGGGGCGGTCAATTAACTTAGTTGCGCCTTACTAAAATGAGTATAGACTGTACGCGCGCGTTCCGGCCCGCTGATCGCGCTCGTCATCCCCAACGGCATCGTGCGCCCTTAGACCCGATGCCCGGCGCGAAGGAGAAAATGAAGTGAGAGGCAATGCCCGCCCGATCGCACGGACGACGAAGGGCATCAGGGCCGTCCTGCTGCTCCTGACCTCCCTCGCGCTTCTCCTCTTCCTCCCCTCGCCCGCGCGCGCCGAGGGCGCCGCATCGACCTGGGATGAGGTCGCCGAGGAAATGGGGCAGATCCTCGACCAGGCCGAGCAGGCCTATCTTTCCGGAGACGCCGAGGCCGGAAAAGACGGGGTCAACACCGCCTACTACAGGCGCTACGAGACCCTCGGCTTCGAGAAGCAGGTGATGGCGCGGATCTCGGGCGAACGGGTATCCGCCGTCGAGATGGAGTTCTCCCTCATCAAGAAGGCGATGACCGATCACGACGACGCCGCGGTGGCCGAGCACACGCAGATCCTCAAGACCTACCTCCGCGAAGACGCGAAAGCCCTCGACGGCCCCTCGGAGGACACCTCGAACGGCTCGCCCTGGCTCTCCGGCTTCCTCCCCTCCCTCCTCGTCATCCTCCGAGAGGGGATGGAGGCGATCCTCGTCGTCGCCGCGATCCTCGCCTACCTCGGCAGGGCCGGGCACAAGGACAAGAGCCGGATCGTGTGGGCCGGGGTCGTCCTCGCCCTCCTGGCCTCGGTCCTCCTCGCCGTGCTCTTCTCCACCTTCTCGCATCTCGCCGGGGCGAACCAGGAGCTCCTCGAGGGCGTCGCCGCGCTCTTCGCCGTCGCCATGCTCATCTGGGTCTCGAACTGGATGATCAGCAAGTCCTCGAGCCAAGCCTGGGACCGGTACATCAAAGAGCAGACCGACGCCTCCTTGAACAGGGGCTCCCTCTTCGGACTGGCCTTCATCGCCTTCCTCGCGGTCCTGCGCGAAGGGGCCGAGACGATCCTCTTCTACATCCCGGTCATCTCCAACGCGGACGAGGCCGTCGGATACGTCTGGATCGGCCTCGCGGTGGGAGCGGCGATCCTCGTCCTCGTCTACCTGCTCATCCAATTCGCGGCCCTGCGCATCCCCCTGCGCCCCTTCTTCACCGTCACCTCGCTCCTCCTGGCCCTCATGGCCGTCACCTTCACAGGCTCGGGGATCAAAGAACTTCAGGAAGCCGACGTCCTGCCGCTCACCTACCTGGACGGCTTCCCGACCATTGACCTCTTGGGGATCTACCCCAGAGTGGAGAACCTCGCCGGACAGGCCCTGGTTCTCGCCATCATCGTCGGCCTGTACTTCTGGGGATCGCGTCGTCAACGCCGCGACGCCCTCGCGAAGTGACGAACCGTCGATCCCACACACCGACACGGAGAACGATTCATGAAGCGCTCATTCACGCGCGTCGGCGCCCTCGTCGGCGCCCTCGCCCTGATGGCGGGCCTCTCGGCCTGCTCCTCCTCCACCTCCTCCAAACCCGCCGAATCGATGCAATCCGCCCCGACGGAGGCCGCCGCCCCCGGCGAGGACGCCGGATTCGACGAATTCCCCCTCGGCGATGACGTCTTCTCGGGCCCCCTGAAGATCTCGGGCGTCTACTTCCAGCCGGTCGACATGGACCCCCAGGTCCAGACCCCGGCCTCCGAGGCCTCGATGCACATCGAGGCGGACATCTCCGCCGTCGAGGGCAACGACCTCGGCTACGGCGTCGGCGACTTCATCCCCGGCCTCACCGTCGAGTACAAGATCCTCGGCGAAGACGGCAAAGCCGTCCTCGAGGGCACCTTCATGCCGATGAACGCCTCCGACGGCCCCCACTACGGCCTCAACCTCCCCAAGCTGGACGCCGGAACCTACACGGTCCAATTCATCGTCCACTCCCCGGAGGAGAACGGCTGGCTCCTCCACACCGATGAGACCACCGGTGTCAAGGGCCGCTTCTGGACCGAGCCGATCACGGCCGAATTCACGAACTGGAAGTGGGATCCCAGCGCCGTCGAGTGGTGAGACGAAGCGCGGGCCGGAGGCGGCTCCGGCCCGCGCGCCCCGCCCGATGAGCCGCAGCGAGCACAAGGAGGACGAGTCATGATCGAGCAGATGGGGCAGACGACTCTCGTCCTGCTCCTCAGCGCGCTCGCCGTCGCAGTGGTCGTCCCCGCCGTCCCCGCGGGCGGGCGCGGGCGCTCGGCCCGGCGCATCCGGACATGGACGATCGGAAGCGGTCTCGCGCTCGGCCTCCTCGCCTCCCTCCTCCTCACCGTCGTCAACACCCTCGCCCCGAAAGCCGTCAATCGGCAGACCGTCGCCCTGTGGAGCCTCCCTCTCGCGATCGGCCTCGCGATCGCGGTGGTCGTCCTCGTCCTCCTGCGGGCGCGCCGCCCCGGGGGCGCGCCGATCCTCGACACCCCGCTGCGCCTCCTCATCGCCGCCTACATCGCCCTCGTGCTCTTCCGGAGCGCGCCGAGCGCGATGGCCCAGGCCGTCATGCTGGTGCCCGCGGGAAGCGGGACGCCCTCCACCCAAACGGTCCTCGCCTTCACCGGATACGTCCTCGGCTGGGCGGCGGCCGCCCTCCTCGGCGCCCTCGCATGGAAGCTCACCTCCCTCGCGCACAGGCGCTGGCCCACGGTCCTCGTCCCCGCCGTCCTCGCCCTCACCCACGCGCTCCTCATCATCCGCATCCTCCAGGCCCAGCGGGTCATCGAGATGTCCAACTCGGCCTTCAAGGCCCTCTCGTGGTTCATCAACCACGAAGCCGTCTTCCCGCTCGCGGGCATGTCCGTCCTCCTCGTCCTCGCCGCCCTCACCTGGGCCGAGGGGAGGACGATGCCCAGGAGCGGGGCCAACCCCGCCGAAGGGCGCCTCAACCGCGCGCGGGCCAGGCTCTGGAAGACGATCGCCGGGGCCGCCGCGGGGGGCTACCTGTGCGGGGCCCTCCTCATCACCCTGGGCGTGGTGGTCGGATCCGCCGAGGTCGAACTCTCCGAACCGGAGTCCTACTCGGTCGTCGAGGAGCAGGCCGTGATCGATATCGCCAAGATCTCCGACGGGCATCTCCACCGCTTCGTCTACACGACGAAGTCGGGGGTCGAAGTCCGCTTCATCGTCATCCAAAAAGCCGGATCCTCCTTCGGGGTCGGCCTCGACGCCTGCGAGATCTGCGGTCCGAGCGGCTACTACGAGAAGGACGGGAAGATCATCTGCAAGCTCTGCGAAGTCGCCATGAACATCGCGACGATCGGCTTCAAAGGCGGATGCAACCCCATCCCCATCGAATACACGGTCTCGAACGGCTCGCTGACCGTGCCGTTGAGCGTCCTGGAGGCGAGTGAAGGGGTCTTCGCATGAGGCGGAACGAACGCCGCATCCTTGTCGCCGTGCGACGGGGGCGGCGCTGATGTTCATCAGGATGCTCTCGCGCGCCCTCGTGCGGCGCGGAAACCGTCATCTCCTCATCGCCCTGACCGTCGCCCTGGGGGCCGCGGTCGCAGCCTCCATGCTCTCGGTCATGTTCGACGTCGGGGACAAGGTCAATCAGGAGCTCAAGTCCTACGGGGCGAACATCGTCGTCCGCCCGCGCGGAGCCGCCGTCCTCGAAGACCTCTACGGCGCGCAGGGGGCCGGCGAGTCCTATCTGCGCGAAGACGAGCTCCAGAACATCAAGACGATCTTCTGGACCTACAACATCCTCGACTTCGCGCCCCTCCTGCCCGTCGAGGCCCTCGACGCCGAGGGCGGGCCCGTCACCGTCACGGGCACGTGGTTCTCCCACCATCTCGACCTGGCGACCGGGGAGAGCGTCGACACGGGCCTGGACCGTCTGCGCGGATGGTGGACCATCGAGGGGGAGTGGGCCTCGCAGTCCGATCCCGCGGGCGTCATGGTCGGTTCCTCCTACGCGGCGAAGCGCTCCTTGAAAGCCGGCGATCCCCTCGTCCTCAGCCGCGGGGAGGAGAGGATCGAAACCGTCATCACGGGCGTGTTCGATTCCGGGGACGAGGCCGACGAAGGGGTCTACGCCCCTCTCGCCCTCGCGCAGCGGCTCCTCGGGCGCCCCGGGGCCGTCGGGTCCGTCGAAGTCTCCGCGCTGACGACCCCGGACAACGATCTCGCCCGCAAGGCGGCGAGGAACCCCGGTTCGCTGTCGGTCTCCGAACGCGAAACCTGGTACTGCACCGCCTACGTCTCATCGATCGCCTACCAGATCGAAGAAGTGATGACGGACTCCGTGGCGAGGCCCGTCCGCCTGATCGCCGAATCCGAGGGCACGATCCTGTCCAAGACCCAGCTCCTCATGATGCTCGTCACCCTCCTGGCCCTCGCCTCCTCGGCCCTGGCCATCGCGAACCTCGTCACCGCGAACGTCATGGAGCGCTCCTCCGAGATCGGGCTCATGAAAGCCATCGGGGCGAAGAACGGCTCGATCATCGCCCTCTTCCTCGCTGAGATCTCCCTCGTGGGCGGCGTCGGCGGCCTGATCGGCTACGGGGCGGGGATCGGCCTCGCCCAGATCATCGGGAAGGCGGTCTTCGGCTCGGCGATCGCCTTCGCCCCGATCGTCATCGTCCTCGTCGCCGTCCTCGTCCTCCTCGTCGTCCTCGGCGCCTCGGTCCCCGCAATCCGCTACCTGCTGCGCCTCAACGCGGCGGAAGTCCTCCACGGAAGGTGAGCATGAGCCGTCGCACGATGTTCTGGCGGATGGTCATGTCCTCGATCATCCGTAGGCGCTCCCGGGTCCTCATCGCGATCCTCGCGGTCGCGATCGGCGCGACCACCCTGTCGGGCCTGGCGACGATCGCCATCGACGTCCCCGCGCAGATGGCCCGGGAAGTCCGCTCCTACGGGGCGAATCTCGTCGTCTCCCCGGGCCCGGGCGCCGCCTCGCTCGACGAAGCGGCCCTGGCCGCGGTCGAGCGCGCCGTCCCGAAGGACCTCCTCGTCGGCTCCGCCGCCTTCGAATACGCGACCGTTCTCATCAACGACCAGCCCTTCATCGCCGCGGGGAGCGACCTGGCCTCGGTCCGCGCCATGAACCCCTACTGGTTCGTCGAGGGCGCCTGGCCCGGCGGCGACGGGGAAGTCCTCATCGGGGAGGAGATCGCGCAGACCATCGGCGCGAACCCCGGCGACCGGATCCTCGTCTCCGCCCTCCTCGACCCGAAGCGGGACCCGGCCGGGCAGTCATCGCGGGCCCAGAAGGACGAGCCCCTCTCCCTCCTGGTCTCCGGCGTCCTCAAAACCGGCGGCAACGAGGACGGCTACATGTACACGGGCTCCGCCGACATTCAAGGGATCACCGGGGCCGAACCCGCCCCGAGCATCGTCGAGTACTCGATCGCCGCGGAGTCCGAGCGCCTCGCCCAGATCGCCCAGTCCATCGAGAGCGGGGCGCAGGACGTCTCGGCGCGCGTCGTCAAACGCCTCGCCGCCTCCGACTCGGGGGTGCTCGACATGCTGCGCTCCCTGCTCGCGATCATCACGGGAATCGTCCTCGCCCTCACGATGATCGGCGTCTCGACGACGATGGTCGCCGTCGTCGCCGAACGCCGGACCGAGATCGGCCTCCGCAAGGCCCTCGGCGCCTCGTCGCGCTCCGTCATCGTCGAATTCGTCGGGGAGAGCGCGCTGCTCGGACTCGTAGGGGGCTGCTTCGGCGCCCTGTTCGGCTACGCCCTCGCATCCGGCGTCGCCCTCAACGTGTTCCACCGCAGCGTCGACGCGCCGGTCCTGATCCTCGTCATCACCGTCCTCGCCTCCATCGGCGTCTCCGTCCTCGCCTGCCTGCCCCCGGTGAGACGGGCCGCCGCCATCGATCCGGCCCTCGTCCTGCGCGGAGAATGAAGGAAGAAGCATGACTGAAGAAGAACGGACTCGTCCCCTCCTCGACCTGCGGGGGGTGTCGAAGATCTACGGGGACCTCCACGCGATCGACGAGATCAGCCTGCAGGTCCCCCGGGGCCAATGGCTCTCGATCGTCGGCCCCTCGGGCTCGGGGAAGACGACCTTGATGAACATCGTCGGCTGCATGGACACCCCCTCGCGGGGGACGGTCCTGCTCGACGGGCACGACATCTCCGACCTCACCCGCGATGAGCTCACCGAGATCCGGCGCGACACGATCGGCCTCGTCTTCCAGCAGTTCCATCTCATCGGCCACCTCAGCGCCCTCGAGAACGTCATGGTCGCCCAGTACTACCACTCGATGCCCGACGAGGCCGAGGCCATGGAGGCCCTCGACCGAGTCGGCCTGGCCGATCGGGCCTCCCATCTTCCCCGTCAGCTCTCCGGCGGCGAGCAGCAGCGGGTGTGCGTCGCGCGCGCCCTCATCAACTACCCGAAGCTCATCCTCGCCGACGAACCGACCGGCAACCTCGACGAGAGGAACGAGGAGATCGTCCTCGACCTCTTCGGCCAGCTCCACCGCGAGGGGACGACCCTCATGGTCGTCACCCACGACGCCCGGGTCGCGGGCTGCGGCCAGCGGGAGATCGCCCTCGAGCACGGCAGGGTCCTCAAGGAGACTCTGCACGAGCAGGACCGCCCCTTCAGGGCGACCGGAAAGGACAAGGCCGCACTGCGATGAGGAACGCTTTGGGGATCGGGGCCGTCGGACTGGGCGCGATGATGCTCGCGGCCTGCTCGCCCTCGTACACGATCGACATGTCGGTGCCGATGAGGGACGGGGAGTGGAGCGCGCGTTCGAATCCGGACGATCAGGGCGCCGTCGGGGTCATCACGATCAGCGTCGAGGGCGGCGACATCACGAAGACCGTCTACGAGACGAAGCGCGCCGACGGCTCGGACAAGGACGGCGAGTACGGGAAGGACTCGTCGGGCCAGGTGTTCAACGAGGACTATTACGCCCGGGCGCAGAAGGCGGTCGAGTCCTTCGCCCGCTACTCCCAGCAGCTCACCGATGAGGACGACCCCTCGAAGGTTGATGTCATCTCCGGTGCGACCGTCGCGCACAGCCAGTTCATGCAGGCCGCAATCCGGGCGATCAGCGCCGCCCAGGGGGTCGAGGACGCCGGCGCCGACCGCATCGACATCCCCGGTCTGAAGGACTCGACGGGCGAGGGGGACCCGGGGCTCGACGAGGACCTCGGCGGGACCGGGAAGCAGGGGTGATGGGGGCGCTCATCGATCTGTCCCTCCCCCTGGCGGGGGGCGAGTCCGATTGGCGATTCTCCTTCCCCGCGATGGGGACGCGCATCGATGTTGCGGGCCGGGGCGGTGATCCCGCCGCGATCGCCCGCGACTCCTGCGCGCTCGTCGCCGAACTGGAATCCCTGTGGTCCGTCTTCCGCAGTGATTCGGATGTCTCCCGCATCAATGCGAGTACCGACTGGTGCCCGGTGGACCGGCGCAGCGACGCGCTCCTCCGTGACGCCGTGGAGCTGTCGGAGGCGAGCGGCGGCGCCTTCTCGCCCCTGGTCGGAGCGCTCGTCGAGCTCTGGGGCCTCAAAGGAGCGCGGAGCCCCGGGGCCGGGGGTGCCCGGCCCGCGCCGACGCCCTCGGATGAGGAGGTCGAGCGGGCCGTGCGGGCCTGCGATCCCTCGCGTCTTCACAGGGATTCGAGGGGGCGTTGGCGCATCGCCGGGGATGAGGGGCCGCGGCCCCGCCTCGATCTGGGCGGCATCGCGAAGGGGGAGACGGCTGATCGTCTCCGGGACGCGGCGGCGAGTGCGGGCGCGGAGGGGGTCCTCGTCTCCGTGGGCACCTCCTCGATCGCGGTTCACGGCTCGCGCAGGGACGGGTCCGCCTGGCGCGTGGGCCTGCGCGATCCCGAAGGGCCCGAGGATTCATGGGGCAGTCGTGTCGATCTCGCCCGGGGCTCCCTGTCCACTTCGGGAGCACTGCTCCCCGGGGCCGCCTCCCCCTTCGCCCGGCACATCCTCGATCCGCGCTCGGGGCGTTTCGCGTCTTCGGGGATCCGCCAGGCGACGGTGATGTGCGCCTCGGGGGTTCTGGCGGAGGTGCTCTCGACGGCCCTCGTCGTCGGGGGCGCCGATTGCGTCGATGAGGAGGCGGTCCGCCGCTGGGCGCAGGAGCGGGGGGTCGGGTGCGGATGGGAGTTCGTCCTCATGACCTCCGAAGGCCCCGTGCGCTCCGGCGGGGCGCCTTGGGCTCCTCGGAGCGACTGATGCCCCTGAGTCGAGGGCGGGGCCGGCGGGGCCGAGGGGGGGAGATTGTTTATCAAGGATTAGAAAACAAAGTGTAGTCTTACCTTCGTGATGCTCTCGAAGTGCCCCAGGAACAGCCACGGCCGTCTCGTGCGGATCGACGTCGACCCCGCGCACAGGCTCCGCCTCCAGGAACTCGGACTGCGACCGGGCACGGAGTTCTACCTCGCCAACCGCGCCGCCTTCGGCGGCGTCGTCCTCAACATCGCCGGCACCCGCGTCGCGGTCGATGCACGCTCCGCGAAGCGCATCGACGTGGAGGTCGCCGCATGAGCTGCCCGAAATGCGCACCCTCATCGGCCCCGTCCGCCGTGGCGAACCCGGTGCCCGAAGAGCACGCAGAACGCCTCAGGGTCGATCCGACGATCGTCCTCGTCGGCAACCCGAACGTCGGCAAGTCGACCCTCTTCAACCTCGTCACCGGCGCCCGCCAGGCCGTCGTCAACGCGCCCGGCACGACCGTCGAGGTCATGGCCGGCGCATGGACCGCCGTCGGCGCCCGCATCCTCGACCTGCCCGGCACCTACTCCCTCATCGCGAACTCCCTCGACGAGCAGGTCGTCGTCGACACCCTCGCCGGAGCGCCCGGATCCTTCACCGACCCCGCTCGGGGCCGGGGCATCGACCTCGTCCTCGTCCTCCTCGATGCGACGGCCCTCACGCGCTCGCTCTACCTGCTCGCGCAGGTCG
The DNA here is from genome assembly GCF_014208035.1 of Schaalia hyovaginalis. Lineage (NCBI taxonomy): Bacteria > Bacillati > Actinomycetota > Actinomycetes > Actinomycetales > Actinomycetaceae > Schaalia > Schaalia hyovaginalis. The sequence goes on from NZ_JACHMK010000001.1 coordinate 640,923, forward strand.
CGCGCACGGGCCGCCCCGTCGCCGCAGTCGTCACCCTCTCCGACGTCACCGCCCACGAGGGCGAGACGACCGACGTCGCCTCGCTCGGCCGCGCCCTCGGCGTCCCCGTCATGGCGATCGACCCCCGCTCGCACAAGGGCCTCGACGCCCTTGAAGACATGGTCCGCGCCGCCCTGCGGACGCGGCCGCGCGTCGCGGGCATCGAGCCCGATCCCGCGGCCCCCGGGTACAGCGCGACCGCCGCCCTCGGCGCCCTCGAGATGGCGCAGGAGGAGCGCGGCGCCGACGAGGCCCTCGACCCCGAATGCGGCTGCGGGCGCGGCCTCGACTGCCTCATGCGCGAGCCCGCCCCCGATTCCTCGGCCGCGGCCGCCGCGGCGAAGATGCGCGAGAAGGATCCCCTCGCCGTGGCCGACGACCTCTTCGCCTGGGTCGAGGGGGTCGAGGCCGACGCCTTCGGCGCGCGCGCCGACCAGGCGAAGCCGTCGCGATCGGACAGGATCGATCGGCTCCTCCTCCATCCGGTCGTGGGGATCCCCGTGTTCTTCGCGCTCATGTGGTTCCTCTTCAAAGTCGCGGGCGAATGGGTCGGGCCCGTCCAGGACTTCTTCGATGCGCTCTTCACCTCCGAGGACCCGGGGGCCGTCTCCCTCGCCAACCTCATCAACGCCGGCCTTGCGGCCCTCGGCTGGCAGGGGACCTGGCTCCACGGGCTCCTCGTCGGGGGGCTCGCGACCGGCCTCGGCGTCGTCGCCTCCTTCCTCCCGCTGATGTTCGTCATCTTCCTCCTCATCTCGATCCTCGAGGACTCCGGGTACATGGCCCGCGCGGCCTTCCTCGGCGACCGGGTGATGCGGGCGATCGGGCTCGACGGGCGCGTCATCATGCCGCTCATCATGGGCTTCGGCTGCAACCTCCCCTCCCTCGCCGCGGTGCGCACCCTGTCGAACGCGCGCCAGCGCCTCATCACGGTGCTCATCACCCCCTACACCTCCTGCGCCGCGCGGCTCACGATCTACCTCATGATCGCCAGGATCTTCTTCCCCGTTCATGCGGGGACGGTGATCTTCGCGATGTACGTCCTGTCGATCCTGCTCGTCATCATCGCGGCCCTCGTCCTGCGCCCCTTCCTCAACAGGAACGCGAGCGAGGCCCCCCTCATGCTCGTCCTGCCCGCCTATCAGATGCCGCGACTGCTCGTCACGCTCAAATCCACGTGGCTGCGCGCCTGGGCCTTCGTCAAGGGCGCGGGCAAGGTGATCGTCCTCATGACCCTCGTCGTGTGGCTCATGTCGGCGATCCCCGTCGCGGGCGGCTACTCCTTCGCCGATGAGGAGCTCCCGATGGAGGACTCCGTTTACGGAGCGACCGCCCAGCTGCTCGTGCCCGCCTTCGAACCGGCGGGCTTCGGGGACTGGCACATGACGGGCGCCCTCATGACGGGCTTCGTCGCCAAGGAGACCCTGATCTCCTCGATCGTCACCTCCTACAACCTCGACCCGGCGACGGCGGGCGATGCGGAGGAGGGCGGCTCCGACCTCGGCTCGCTGCCCGAACTCATCACCTCTACCTTCCAAGGCACGGCGGGGGACGCCGCGCCCCTGGCGGCCTTCGCCTTCATGGTCTTCGTGCTCGCCTACACGCCCTGCCTCGCGACCGTCGCCGAGCAGGCGCGACAGGTCGGCGGGCGGATCACCGCGGGTGCCGTCGGCGTGCAGCTGGTGGCGGCCTGGCTGTTGGCGGTCGCGATCTTCCAGATCGGAAGACTCTTCCTGTGAAGCTGCTGGGGCGCGGGCGGGGCGCGTCCTCGGGGAGCGCGCGGCAGCTGCCCGCGCCGCGTCCCATCGGGGTGCGTCAGCGCCTGTTCCTCGCCTTGAGCCGAGGGGCGACGGTGAACGCAGCGGCGGCTGAGGCGGGGATGCCCGCTCAGATGGCGGCGCTCATGGTCGATGAGATGCAGCGTCAGGGGCTGCTCGGCAGGGCCGAGAGCCTGTGCGCCTCGGGATTGGGCGCCTGCGGCGCAGGCGCGGGGGAGGAGGCGCGCCTGCATTGCGCGGGGTGCCCGCTCCTGCCCGTCGGCTTCGCGAGTCGGTGACCCGGAGGGCGCGCGCATCGCTCAGGAGGCGTGTGCGCGGAGGGCGCGCACCGAGGGCGGTCCGGGCTGAACGGATGGGCGAGTCCGCCGCGCATTCTTGCGAGAGGTAACAATTTGGGACCGAAGTCCCACCTTCGCAAAAGTAGGACTTAAGTCTCATTTATGGTGGCCGAGTCCCCGTCCTCTCCTCAAGGCAGCCCGAAGGAGTGCAGCCATGAGCGTTCCCATCACGCACGCATCGACATCAACGCCACGCGCCCTCGACGAAGAAGCGCCCAAGGCGAGTCAGTGGAGGCGGCAGGTCATCGGCATCGTCGGCGGCCTCGCCCTGGCCCTCCTCGCCTTCTTCCTCTTCCCCGCCTCGGGCGTCGATCAGGTCAATGAAGTCGCCGCCGCTTCGGCGGGCGAAGACTTCGTCCCCTTCACCGACCTCGGTCTGCGGGTCGTCGTCTTCGCGGCGGTCCTCCTCGGAGTCTGGTGGATGACCGAAGCGATCCCCCTCGCCGCCACGGCCCTCCTCCCGCTCGTCATCTTTCCGGCCTTCCAGGTGGCGAGCTTCAAAGAAGTCGCCGCCCCCTACGCCTCGGACACGATCTTCCTCTTCATGGGCGGATTCATGCTCGCCCTCGCGATGCAGAAGTGGAACCTCCATCGCAGGATCGCCCTCGGGGTCGTCCTCCTCGTCGGCGCCCAGCCCAGGCGCCTCGTCCTCGGATTCATGATCGCGACGGGCTTCGTCTCCATGTGGGTCTCCAACACGGCGACCGCGGTCGTCATGCTCCCGATCGGCCTGTCCGTCCTCAACCTCGTCGCCGGGCTCGTGGGCGGGATCGAGAAGGTGAAGAAGTTCGCGACCGGCCTCATGCTCGGCATCGCCTACGCGGCCTCGATCGGCTCGGTCGCCACCATCATCGGCACCCCCCCGAACGCCCTCCTCGTCGCGACCCTCTCGGAGAACTACGGGATCGACATCGGCTTCGGCCAGTGGATGCTCGTCGGCGCCCCGCTCGCCATCGTCTTCATGGCTTTCGCGTGGTGGCTCATGGTCTACGTCCTCTTCCGGCCCGAGATCTCCGAGATCCCGGGCGGGCGCGAACTCATCGAGGGCCAGTGGAAGGAGCTCGGCCGGATGAGCCGCGGTGAAGTCATCGTCGCCGTCGTCTTCGTCCTCGCCGCGCTGTCCTGGGTCTTCGTCCCGATCGTCCTCGACTTCACCGGATCCGAGCTCAACATCTCCGACTCCCTCATCGCGATGGTCACCGCCGCAGTCCTCTTCCTCATCCCCGCCGACGTCCGAACGGGCACGAGGATCCTCGACTGGAAGACCGCGAACGACCTCCCGTGGGACGTCCTCCTCCTCTTCGGCGGCGGCCTGTCCCTCTCCGCGATGTTCTCCAAACTCGGACTCTCCCTCTGGATCGGCGAGCAGGCGAAGGGGCTGGGCGCCTTCCCGATCGTCGTCATCATCGCCGCAGTCGCGGCGCTCGTCATCTTCCTCACCGAGCTCACCTCGAACACCGCGACGGCCGCGGCCTTCCTCCCGATCATGGGCGGGGTCGCCACGGGAATCGGCATCACCGCGGACAATCCCATGAACGTCATGCTGCTCGTCGTCCCCGTGGCGCTGGCCGCGACCTTCGCCTTCATGCTCCCGGTGGCCACCCCGCCGAACGCGGTCGCCTACGGCTCCGGCTACATCAAGATCGGCGACATGGCGAAGACCGGCCTGTGGCTCAACCTCGGGGGCATCGTCCTCATCACCCTCGCCGTGTACTTCATCGGCGTTCCCGTCTTCGGGCTCACCCTCTGAGGGGAGGGCTTCGAAGGGATCCGGATCCCGGAACGAAGGCGATGCGGGTGGGCGGGTCGAGCGCTGCGGCGAGCAGCGGCGCTCGACCCGCTCCGTGCGTCGAAGGGACCCTACGCTGCCCCTATTTCGGAAACCGAGTTGAATGAGAAGAGTTTCTTCCTTGGTGTCGACCCAGCTCGCCGCCCCAGCCCCGCCCTCGTGGCGGAAACCCTGAAATCGCCGACAAAATGCCTCGCCACCTGCGCTGATAGAGGCGCATGCGGACGTAGACTTATGCCGTTCCACAGGGCGGCAACGGGCGAAGGAGCCCCCGCCGAGCACGGAGGCGACAGCCCGATGACGAGGAGGTCATGCGCATGAGCGACGAGGCTGCGAAGACCGGCAGGGAGAATGTCGGACGCGAATGGTTGATCCCCTACGGACTCCTCTACACCGGTCAGAACCTCGCATGGTCCGGCCCGGTCCAAGTCCTCATCGCCCTCCAAGTCCTCGCATTCCGCCCGGAGGACAAAGAGACGTCCTTCGCCCTCCTCATGACCATCGGCGGCGCCTGCCAAGTCATCGGATCCCTCCTCGGCGGCATCCTGTCCGACCGGACCCGCTCGCGCTGGGGCAAGAGACTGCCCTGGATCCTCATCGGCAACGCAGTCGCAGCCGCCTGCCTCGTCATCCAAGCCTTCGCGCCCTCGTACGCGCTCCTCTTCGCAACCTGGTCCATCTTCCAGATCTTCCTCGCGATCGCCGGATCCTCAACCCTCTCACTGCCCCCGGACGCGGTGCCGAGGCGCCAATTCGGCCTCGTCTCCGGGGTGCAAGGGGCGACCTACACGCTCGGCGTCGTCGGAGGAACCCTCATCGCGGCCCTCGCAGGGGTCGAGCTCGGCTACCTCATCTCCGCAGGCATCGTCGTGCTCTTCGTCGCGATCTTCGCGGCATCCGGCGCGTGGAAGCGCGGCCTCGTCGGCACCGGATCAACCACCGACATGCTCCTCGCCGAGGGCGAGGAATCCCTCGCCAAGGGATACTCCGACTTCATCTGGGTCTTCATCGCACGCTTCGCCATCAACCTCGGCAACTACGTCGCCCTCTTCTACCTCCTCTACTTCCTGCGCGACCGCATCAGACTCGCGGATCCGGAGACCGGGGTCCTCATCCTCACCGGCGTCTACGCCCTCTTCGTCATCATCTCGACGATCATCGGCGGCATGTGGTCGGACAGGGTCGGGCGCCGCAAGCCCTTCTACCTCGCCGCAGGAGTCGGCATCGCCCTCGCCTGCGTCCTCATGGCCATCGCCACCACCTTCCCCGCGGCGATTGCCGGCGCGATCATGCTCGGACTCGTCTGGGGACTGTTCACCGCGGTCGACCAGGCCCTCGTCAACTCCGTCCTGCCCGTGCCCGGCAAGCGCGCCAGGGACGTGGGCGTCATGACCGTCGCCATCGCGGCCGCGAACATCGCCTCCCCGCTCTTCGCCGCCTTCTCCCTCGGACACCTCGGGGGCTACCCCGGCCTCTACCTCGCCTCGGGGGCCCTGGTCCTCGTCGGATCACTCGCGATCCTCCCCGTCCGCTCCGTCCGCTGAGCGCAGCGGCGAGGGCGGGGCGGATGCATGTGTGCGGGGCGAGAGGGTGTGACACCGCCCTCCGGGGATCCGGGACCCGTTAGTCTGCGGGCGGGGAAAAACAGGTCCGGCGAGGGAGAGAAGAACATGTCCGTTCAGGCGAGAGGGCCGTCAAAGAACTCGGTGCGCAAGGCCGGCTCCACGATCCGGAGGTACGCCCGAGGAGACAGCAGCGCGGACGAGTTCCATGCGGCCCTCGAAGTCGTTTCGGACTATCGGGCGACCTTCTCAGCTCCTCTCGTGAAGGTGAACAACGGCCTGCGAGGATTCCTCCGCACACTCGGAATCCATGCAGAGGTGACGCAACGCCTCAAGCGAATGGACACGATCGTCGAGAAGATTTCGGAGCGGGAGACGGGACTCTCCCTCGATCGAATGGGAGACATCGGAGGGTGCAGGGTCGTGCTCAAGGATGATGAGATCTCCGCCCTCTACGATCTCGACGAGCACATCCGCCTCCGATGGAGCGACGCCTTCGTGCACAAGAAGGACTACATCGCCGCACCGCGAGAATCCGGGTACCGTGCGATTCACCTGCTCGTCAAACGCGATGGTCGCCTCATTGAAATCCAACTCCGCACGGCCAACATGCACATCTGGGCCGAACTCGTCGAAGCGATGAGCCAGCAGTTCGGAAGGAACTTCAAGTAGGACGGCGGGCATCACCCGGTCGATGAATTCGCGCGATCGCTCTCGGAGGTCTATCAGGCGATCGACCGCGGCGAGGACCCCTCGGAGGAGATCATCGCGGATCTCACTCGGTGGCAAGCGGTGCTCGACGATATGCTGCCGGTGAATGCTCGAGACGACGATGAAACGGAGGCGAACAATGGCGGATGAGCCCGACTCGATTCACCAGTACCTCCTCGTCTACGACCGTGAGCTCGACCGCCTCGTCGAACAGCGCGACTTCATCGACGACGCCGATTCAGCGGTCGCCGAATATCGGGAGGCGGAACGCCTATACCGCGACAACCCCCGGATGGATGTCGTCCTTGTCGGATCGGATTCGATTGCGACGGTGAAACGCACCCATTCGACCTATTTCCGCAGTGTGACGCGTGGAGACCTCGACGACCTCGTCGCCTCCGTGGCGCCGAAAGTACGGGCCTTCCGCTCCGTCCGCTGAGCGCGGCGGCGAGGGCGGGGCGCAGTCGACGACACCGCCGAGACAAGAGCCAGCCTCTCACGACGCCCCGCCGAGCAGCGTCGCGAGGTGGACGCCCCCGCGCCCTGCCAGCTGAGCCGCCTGCGTGCGGCATGAGAAGCCGTCCGCGAGGTAGACCGCGTCGGGATGCTCCTCGAGCGCGGGCAGGAGCGACTGGTCGGCGACAGCCGCCGACACTTCGTAGTGCCCCTTCTCCATGCCGAAGTTCCCCGCGAGTCCGCAGCAGCCCGACAATTCGGTGACGCTCGCGCCGAGGCGCGTGAGGAGCGTGCGATCCGCCGCCCAGCCCATCACCGAGTAGTGGTGGCAGTGCGGCTGCGCCACGACCTCCACCCCCGACAGATCCGGGAGCGACAGCTCGTCCTCGGGAACCAGCGCGAGAAGCTCGGCCAGCGTGAACGTCCTGCCCGACACGAGGGACGAGCGCGGATCCTCGGGAAGAAGATCGAGGAGATCGTCCCTCAGCACGGCCGTGCACGAGGGCTCCACACCCACGATCGGGATCCCGTTCGCCGCGAAAGGAGCGAGCGCCCCGAGCAGCTTCCCGAGCCGCTTCTTCGCCCCGGCGAGCTGACCGGTCGTGATCCACGTGAGCCCGCAACACACATCCGAAGCCACGATGACCGCGAAGCCGTTCGCCTCCAGCAGCTCCACGAGGGCGCGGGCGCCTGTGTCATCGAGCGTCTGCGAGAAGGAATCCGCCCAGACGAGCACATAGGGGCGCCCCTGCGGATCCCGGGGCCCGAAGCCGCCCGCAGTCGTCGAAGGAGCCGCGCCCTCGGCGAGGGGAGGCACGGGGGCGACGGAGCCGCGGCGCCTCGCCCAACGCGCGAAGGTCCCCGATTGCAAAGGCAGCATCGGGCGACGGGCATCAAGGCCGATGAGGGAGAAGAGGGCCCTGCGAAGCGCCCCGACGCCGAGCACCGCGTTGGCGATCCTCGCCGCGCCCGGGATCCTCGCCGACAGGCGCGTCCAGCGCGGCAGCATCCCGAGCGCGTAGTGCGACAGAGGGCGCAAGCGGCCCCGATACCGGCGGAAGAAAGCCTCCGAACGGTACTTCGCCATGTCGACGCCCGCCGGGCAATCCGAAGAGCACGCCTTGCATGCGAGGCACAGGTCGAGCGCCTCAAGAACCTCGGGCGACTCGATCGAGGTGACGAGGGCGCCGTTCGCCGCCTCCTGCAAGATGCGCGCGCGCCCGCGGGTCACGTCCTTCTCGTCCTTCGTCGCCTTCCAACTCGGACACATGAAGGCGCCGGACACCCCCGCCCGGCACTTGCCCACCCCCGTGCAGCGGTGGATCGCATTCGCGAAATCGCCGTGGTCCTCGCGGAAGGCGAAACCGCCCGCGGCGGGCAGGCTGCGCGAAGCCGGGCGGCGGAGGAACTCATCGACGAGGTCGACGCCGGGCTGCGGGTCGGGGACGAGGTCCCAATCGATCGCCTCACCCGGCAGGATCCATAAATCCGGCCGAATCCCCGCCGCCATCGCGCGTCTGAGCGACTCGCGCGAAGTCGCCAACACCGGGGCGATCGGCGAGGCGAGCACCCCGGGATTGAGGAGGTTGTTCGGGTCGAAGAGGTGCTTGACCTGCCCGAAGAGGTCGAGCATCTCACGCGAGTACATGAAGCGGAGGAGCTCGGTGCGCGCCCGCCCATCCCCGTGCTCGCCCGACACCGAACCCCCGTGCGAAGCGCAGCACGCCGCCGCCCGCTCGAGGAAGCGACACGAATGCGCCACGCCCTCGTCCGTGTCGAGCGGCATGTCGAGGCGCACGTGGACGCAGCCGTCGCCGAAATGCCCGTAGAGGAGCCCGTCGATGTCGAACTCCTTCATGAGGGCGGTGAAATCGCGCAGGTAGGCGCCGAGATTCGCCGGCGGCACCGCCGCATCCTCGAAGCCGGGCCACCCCTGCTCATTGCCCTTCCCCGTCGCCGGGTCATACGGGGTCCTCCCGCCCAGCCCCGCGCCGTCGGCCCGGATCCGCCACAGCCGCGCCGCATCCTCACCGGGCGGGTAGATCCCGACCGCCTCCGTGTGCGCCGCGGCGGCGAGCGCCCGGGCCCGTTCGAGAGAATCCTCCGGGGAATCGCCCCCGACCTCGCACATCATCCAGCCCTCGCCCTCGGGCAGCTCGGGCACGGCCCCGGGGCCGTTGTGGCGGCGAACGACGTCGACGAGCCGGGAATCCAGGCCCTCCACGGCGAGGGGCCGGTGCTCGAGGAGGGCGGGGACGTCGTCTGCGGCCCGAATCATGTCGGGGTAGCCGAGGACCACGAGGACCGGGGAGGCGGGGATCGGCACGAGCCGCACGGTGATCGACAGGATCGTCACGAGCGTGCCCTCGGTGCCGACGAGCATCGCCGCGAGATTCCGGTGCCTCTCCGGCGTGAGGTGCTCGAGCGAGTAGCCGGACACCTGCCGACCGAAGGTGCCGAGCTCGGTGCGGATGATCGCGAGGTGCTCGTCGATCAGGGCGGCCAGGCCGGGCACTTCGGGAAGCTCCGGGTCGTGCTCGCGCCGCGCGGTGAAGCGGCGGCCGAGACCATCCACGCAGTCGAGCTCGACGATGTTGTCGGCCGTTCGCCCCCACGCGGTCGCATGGGGCCCGCAGGCGTTGTTCCCGACCATTCCGGCGATCGTCGCCCTGTTCTGACTCGAAGGATCGGGGCCGAATCGCAGCCCGTAGGGGGCGGCTGCGGCCTGGAGGGCCGCCGCGATGCAGCCCGGCTCGACCACGGCGGTGCTCGCTTCGGGGTCGATCGACACGACCCTGTTGAGGTGCCGCGTGGATTCAAGGACGATGCCCGGGCCGATCGCATTGCCCGAGCAGGAGGTCCCGCCTCCCCGGTTCGTCACCGGGACGCCGTGCTCGCGCGCGAGCTCGAGGGTCGTGAGGACGTCCTCGGTCGAGGCGGGGAAGACGACGGCGAGCGGCGGGATCCGGTAGAGGCCCGCATCGCTCGAGTACCGGGCGCGCGTGCCCCTCGTCGCGTCGAGCTCGCCTTCGAGGCGCTCGGCGAGGGCGTCGAGGAAGGCTCGGGCCCCGTCCTCCCTGAAAGGATCGGCCGGTGAGGCGGCTTGAAGCGCCGTCGTCCCATTGACGGGGTCCTGATCCACCGGCGCACCGCTGTGCGATGCGCGAAGCCCGACGATCTCCGAGGCGAATTCAACGCTCATGGCCCGATCTTTCCACGTGTCGCGACGATCGACACGGGACGTCCAGGGCGCAGGCTTGGGTTTCGCGCCTTCAACTGTGGAACAATGGGGTGAGCGTGTGCGGTGAGTGGAAGGACGGCCGGTGGCCCTTTTCGAGTTCGAGGACGGACGGCTCATCCCCGCGCAGTTCGGACGGCCCGTCCCCTCGGGCATCACCGCTGAGATCATCGACGCGATCTGCTCGCAGGTCCTCGAGATCGTGTCGCGCCCGCTTTTCCCCATCACCTGGAACGACATCGTCCGGACCCAGGACGCCGGGGAGGCACCGCGGCTCACCGCCCTCGATGCGACGGGGCAGGTCGTCTCCGTCGAGGTCGTCCCGCGTCTCGACTCCGATACGCTCATCACCTCCCTCTCGCGGCTCGCCGACGCCGCGGCCCTGTCGTGGTCCGACCTCGCCCGCGAGTACGAGGGCGGCGTCGAAGCCTTCAAAGCGGGGTGGCTGCTCTTCCGCGACTCGATGCCGCCCTCCCCCGGGGCGGGTCCCCGACTCGTCATGGTCGTAGGGGCGATCGATCCGCAGGTCCGTCCCGCGCTCGACGTCCTGTCCACCTCGGGCGTGGAGGTGCACGAGGTGAACCTGCGCCGCATGTCCAACGGCCGGACCTTCCTCGAAGTCGTCCCCGTGGGGCCGCGCCTCTACGGGCACGCGCCCCAGGTCCTCATCGGCCAGGCGGCGGCCGTCCAGGAGATCGAGGCCCGTCAGAAGGGGGCCGCCGCGCCCGCCGCGGAGCCGACCCCTGCCGCAGCCCCCGGCCCTTCGGATCCGATTCCGTCTCATCCCGGGCCTGAGTCTGCATCCGGGCCTGAACCCGAACCCCAGACCGAGCCCGAACCCCAGATCGAACCCCAGACCCAGCCCCGGCTCGACCCCGCTGAACCGGAGGTCCCGTCTGACATCCTCCGCGCCCGCGAACAGGGGATCCCCCTGCTCGCCAACGATGCCGAGGGATTGAAGGTCCTCGCCCAGATCATCGGGGAGGAGGTCCCACTGGTCGCGCATCCGGATTGCCACGCGCCGGACGGCCTGATCCTCGGCCGCGATGGACTCGTCCGATCGACCGGTTGGGTGTGGGCCTCCCTTCACGACCTCGAACAGACGGCGCCCGCCCTCGTCCCCGCGTGGGAGCACCTGCGCATCAACGACCTCAGAGGCCCTTCGCTCGCGGAATCCGTTGCCGAGATCAACAGGGAGATCGCGCGCGAATACGCCCACGCCCCCGCAGGCGCATCGAGCCGCAGGCACGCGCGCGACTGACCCCTCCCCGGCGGGTCCATCACCCCCTGCGCCGAGGGCCCGGAGGGAGGGTCTTTGAGAGGATCTTCTAGGGCCCTCGCGCGTCGGCACCGTACCGTGCGGGCGCCGTCCGGCGCCGCATTCAAGACCCCGTCCGGCGCCTAGCTGATGAAAGCGCCGATCCAGCGCCGCATCGTCGAGAACACCTCGGCGCGCACACCGGGATCGGAGAGGAAGAGGTCGTGCTTTCCCGGGAAACGCGCGATCGTCACCTGATCCGAAAGATTCGACGACCGCGCGGCGACGATGTCGACGTCGAGGACGACGTCGGAGCTGAACACCCGGGGCGACCACTCCTCCTCCGTGTAAGAGGCCTTCGACACCATCGAGAGCACCGGGCAATCCAGATGCGCCTCGGACTCGATGATCTCGTGACCGGCCATGATGGCCTCCAGCCACTTCGCGGGCACCGGATAGGAGCCCGGGCGCTTCCACTCGAGGGCGTATTCCCAGCCCTTCACAGCGGGATCACCCTCGAAACCCTTCAATTCCGGGGGGAGCGGCAGGCCCGAACCCGCCCACCCGTCCTTGAGCGAGCGCGCGTAATGATCGGGCCCGGAGCCGAGCGGCACCTCCCAATGCGGGTTCCGCTGGGCGATCCTGCCCAGAACCGGCTGCATGGCCGGGCGCAGATTCGCCATGGTCTGCATCTCGAGCCACGCCGAATTGAGGATGAGGCCGGCGGCGGCGCCCGGGTGACGATGCGACCACACGGTCGCGATCAGGCCGCCGGTCGAATGGGCGACGAGGATGAGCGGAAGGTCGCCCTGCTCGGTGCGGATGATGTCCAGGGCCTCGCCGATCTCCTCGTCGTAGACGCTGATGTCGTCGACGTAGCCGACCGACTGCCAGGGGCGCAGTGAGCGCCCGTATTTGCGCAGGTCCAGAGCGTAGAAGGCGGAGCCCGCCTCCGCCATTGAACGCGCGAGTTCGGTCTGGAAGAAGTAGTCGTTGCGGCCGTGCAGATAGAGGGCGGCCGAGGTCGGGAAGGCCTTGGCCTCCGGGCCCGCGAGCGGATCGCGGTGGGGGAGGTAGCGGATGAGGGTGGCGACGGCCTCGCCCTCCTCATCGGGCAGGAGGGGGATCGTCCTCGACTCGTAGGCGCTGCCGAGGATGTCTTCGCGCCATTCGTCTTCGGGCGCGGGACCGGCCGGTCCCCAGGGGGCCAGGACGTCGATCTGCGGGGCCGAGGGGGCCTCGCCCTCGTGGTCGAGGGGTGAGGATGTGGCTGCGGGTTCATTCGGCCGATCGGTCATGACCCGAGTGTAGTGAATCCGCCCCGCCCTCGACTCCCACTGCTTGCTTCGCGGCGGTTTTCGACAGATTCCTGTGAAAAAGGGGCGTGAAGCAGGCAGCGGGACGAGGAGCGGCGGAGAGGGGCGGAATCAGCCGACGGTGCGGGGATCAGCCGACGGTGCGGATCGGCCCGCGTTCGGCGAGGACCCAGGCGAGGGGGATCGAGACGATCGGGACGACGAGCGCGATGATGAGGATCGCGGCTTCGAGCGCTCCGCTGGCGGCGGACGTCGACACGGAGGCGAGCACCATCCCGCAGCCGAACAGCCATGCGACGTAGACGCCGATCGCGACGACACCGCCCCTCGCCCGTCCGACGCGGAAGGCGTGGCCGATCACCGAGCCGATGGCGCCGACTCCGAGCAGTGCGAGGAAGAGCGCAAGGGCCTCGAGGGGGACGAGGGCCCCGGAACCCGCATCGAATGCGGAGTGCCCGCCGAGGGCGTGAGCGATTCCGAGCCCATCGGATCCGGGGATCGTCGAGCGGCCGACGGCCCAGACCGCTGCGGCGATGAAGGCGTACACGAGGTGGACCGTCCACGAGACCCGGTTCTGGAGTCTCAGGCCCGCACCGGCGAGGGCGGTCGAGGCCGTCGACTCGGCGGCCTCGGTGATCCGCGCGATGACCAGGAAGATCGCCCAGGTTAAGGCCCAGTTGAGGGGGATGCCCTGCAGAAGCTCCGGGAAGTCGACGGGCTCATTGACGAAGGTGGCGATGAGCGCACCGGTGGCGAGGTTCGCGCCGGAGACGCCGATGACGAGGGGCCAGGCGAAGCGGGTCTCGGCGAAGGACGCGGCGATGAGGGCGCGTGCGGGCGCGCGGAGGGCGGTGGGGCGGGTCCGTTGGGTGCTCATGTCACTTCTCCTTGGAGATGAGGGAGACGAAGGCGTCCTGGAAGGACAGCGGCTGGATCTCGATGCCGCGGGCGCGCGCGGCATCGACCAGTGCGCGGGAGTGGCCGGTGATGCGGAGCTCGGCGAGGCGCCCGAGGGGCCGTTCCTCGAGGATCTGGACCTCCGCTTCGGCCCTGAGGAGTTCGCGGATCGCCTGCGGGTCGCCGACGAGGGCGAGCACCGCCGATCTGAGCTCCTCGGCGGGCATCGCGCTCAGGATGCGCCCCCGGTCGAGGACGACGACGCGCTCGATGAGGGATTCGAGCTCGGACACGAGGTGGCTCGAGATGAGGATCGTGCGTTCGCCGTCGGACTGGGCCGACACGGCGATGATCTCCTCGGCGAGGGCGAGGCGCGTCGGAACGTCGAGGTTGGCGAAGGGCTCGTCGAGCAGTGTGATCGGGGCGCCCGCGGCGAGGGCGAGGCAGCTGGTGAATGCGCTGCGCTGGCCGAGTGAGCGGCGCCCGAGCGAGCCCTTGAGGGAGAGGGCGAAACGGTCGATGAGGCGCGCGAAGGCCGTTTCGTCCCAGGTGGGGCGCAAGCGCGCGTAGCGCAGCGCGTTCTTCGCGGTCGTCGATTGGAGGTCGCGATCGTCGCCGGCGTAGAGGCAGTGGGCGACGAGGTCTTCGCGCGTCGCCGCTTCGCCTTCGAGGAGGATCGTGCCGGAATCGGGCGAGATCCGTCCGCCGATGGTTTTGAGGAGAGTGGTCTTGCCGGAGCCGTTCGGGCCGATGACTCCGGTGATCGATCCGGCGCGCAGCTCGAGGCTCAGGTCGTTCAGGGCTTTGGAGTGCTGGCCGGGGTAGGCGTGGCTGAGGGAATCAATGCGGATCATCGGTGCTCCTCGGGGGCGTGCGCGCGCGGGGCGGCGAGTGTGCGGATGGCGTTGATGAGTTCCTCGGGGTCCAGGCCGAGGGCGAGCGCCTCTTCGACGAGGGGGGTGAGGCGCGCGTCGATGAAGTCGCTGCGGCGTTGCGCGATGAGTCGCGCGTGGGCGCCGTGGGCGATGAACATGCCGATGCCGCGTCGTTTGACGAGGAGTCCGTCGTCGACGAGGGCGGAGAAGGCCTTCGCCGCAGTCGCGGGGTTGATGCGGTAGGTCGTCGCGTATTGGGTCGTCGACATCACCTGGTCGCCGTCGAGGAGATCGCCGATGAGGATCCTGCGGCGGATGTCCTCGGCGATCTGGATGTAGATCGGGGTTGTGGCGTCGAGGTCCATGCGACACCTCCTCCTCTCTGGTTCATTACATGACTAATGAACCAGAGAGGCGAAGGGTTGTCAAGAGGGGCCATCGGGTTCGCGAGCGCGCCCGTGCGCCGAGGCCGGAAGAAGCCGAATGCACGGCGCCCGTGCCTTCGGCGGGGTCGGAGATGGATGCTTTCGATGGGCGAAGGTGATGCTTTCGGCGCAGAAAGGTGATGACCTCGGCGGAGAAAGGTGATGACCTCGGCGGAGGGGGTCAGGGGGCGAACATCGAGGCGCGCGAGGGGATGCGGTGCCGGAGGAACTCGTCGAGGAGCGCGGTGAGCTGATCGCCCTCGATGAGGAAGCCGTCGTGCCCGTGATCGGAGTGGATCTCGCGGTAGTAGGCGCCCTTGATGCCATCGGCCATCTGCCAGACCTGCTCGGGGTAGAAGAGCCGGTCGGAGTCGACGGCGATGACGAGCGTCTGCGCGGTGACGCGCGCGAGCGCCTCCTTCACCCCGCCGCGGTCGCGGCCGATGTCGTGGGAGAGCATGGAGCGCGAGAGCGCGACGTAGGAACCGGCGTCGAAGCGGCGGACGATCTTCTCGCCGTGGTAGTCGAGGTAGGACTCCACGGCGAGGCGCCCGCCGTGGAGCGGGTCCTCCTCGCGCTGGGGGAGGCGCCCGAAGCGGGTGTCGAGCTCGGCGGGGGAGCGGTAGGTCGTATGCGCGATCTGGCGGGCGAGCGCGAGGCCCCGGGTCGGCCCCTCCGCCTCGAGGTGGTAGTCGCCGCCCCTCCAGGCGGGGTCGAGTTCGATCGCGCGGATCTGCGTGTGGGCCCAGGCGGCCTGCTCGGCCGTCGTCTGAGCCCCGGAGGCGACGACGATGAGACGGGCGAGGCGATCGGGGAAGGAGACCGCCCATTCGATCGCGCGGTGCCCGCCGAGCGAAGCGCCGATCACCAGGCTCCAGACCTCGACGCCGAGGAGTTCGGC